>CAYXHZ010000063.1:0-12016 GCA_964465065.1 uncultured Clostridia bacterium | reverse complement strand
AAGGCCTTCTCGGGGCGGCTGGTGCCCCAGGACCCGGGCGACGAACCGGCGGCGGTGCTGCTGGAACGGATCCGGGCCGAACGGGCGGCCCTGCCGCCAAGCGGCCAGAAACGGACGCGGCGGCCATGATGCGGCGAAGAACGAACGGAAACAAAGACCGGCATCAGGGACATGGGGCGCGTTCCATCATCACCTCCTTGATCCCGGCATTATGATGTGGAATAATATTTTACATAACGGCCGATTCTCATTTCATCGGAATCGGGAACCGATTCTTTTTTAGGGACAGATCATGACAAGTGGGACCAAACATCCGCTGGTTGGACATCAGGCCGAATTTTTGCTCTATCAGACCGAAGACGGTCGGATCCAAGTGGAAACCCGTCTCCAGGACGAAACCGTCTGGCTGACTCAGCAAGGGATGGCTGAGCTCTTTCAAACCACGAAACAGAACATCAGCCTGCACATCCATCGCATTTTTCAGGAGCAGGAACTCCATCAGGAGGCAACTGTCAAGCAATACTTGACAGTTCGACAAGAAGACAGCTGGCAGATTCACTTCATCGAAGCAGAAGAAAAACTGAAGGCCATCGTCGATGGCCGCAAACGGAGACCCTGATCAATGACCCGAGAACAGATCATCCAGAAGGTGTGGAGTTTCTGCCACGCCCTGCGCGACGTGGGCGTCAGTTACGGCGACTACCTGGAACAGCTGACCTTCCTCATCTTTCTCAAGATGGCCCACGAATACACCAAACCGCCGCACAAGCGGCAGATGGGCATCCCGTCTGAATATGCCTGGCCGAGGCTCTGCGAGAAACGCGGCGCCGAGCTGGAAGTGCATTACATCGATCTGTTGCTGACCCTGGGCCAGCAGAAGGGCATGCTGGGGGCCATCTTCACCAAGGCCCAGAACAAGATCCAGGATCCGGCCATGCTCAGCAAGGTCATCGACATGATCGACAAAGAGGACTGGCTGATGCTGGGCAGCGACGTCAAGGGCGAGATCTACGAAGGCCTCCTGGAGCGTAACGCCGAAGACGTCAAATCGGGGGCCGGGCAGTACTTCACCCCGCGGGCCCTGATCAAGGCCATGGTGGAATGCATCCGGCCCGAACCGGGTCAGACCATCGCCGATCCGGCCTGCGGCACCGGCGGCTTCTTTCTGGCGGCCTACGACTTCATCCTGGAGCAACACCGGGGGCGGATGGACGCCGACACCCTGCGCTTTCTCAAGGACCGCACCTTCCACGGCCACGAGATCGTGCCCAGCACACGCCGTCTTTGCCTGATGAACATGCTGCTGCACAATATCGGCGACATAGACGGCGAACCCACGGTCCAGGTCACCGACGCCCTCCTCGGCGAATCCGGGATGTTGGTGGACCTGGTGCTGACCAATCCGCCTTTCGGCAAGAAGAGCAGCTTCACCGTCACCAACGAGAGCGGCGAAGAGGAGCGGGAGGATCTGACCTACAGTCGCCAGGACTTTTGGGTGACCACCTCCAACAAGCAGCTCAACTTCGTGCAGCACGTCTACACCCTGCTCAAGGAGAACGGCCGGGCCGCGGTGGTGGTGCCGGACAACGTCCTCTTCGAAGGCGGCGTCGGCGAGACGGTACGCCGGATGCTGCTGCAAAACACCGATCTGCACACCATCCTGCGCCTGCCTACGGGCATCTTCTACGCTCAAGGGGTCAAAGCCAACGTCCTTTTCTTCGACCGAAAAACGGCCTCGCCTGAGCCATGGACGAAAGAAGTCTGGGTCTATGACTACCGCACCAACGTCCACCACACCCTCAAGAAGAAACCTCTGCGCCGTGAAGATCTGAGCGAGTTCGTGGCCTGCTACATGCCGGAGAATAGAGCCAGACGGCAGCAGAGCTGGGATCCTCAGAACAACCCCTTGGGCCGCTGGCGCCGATTCGGTTATGATGAGATCGTGGCCCGGGACAAGACCAGCCTGGACATCTTCTGGCTCAAGGACGACAGCCTGGCCGATCTGGACAATCTGCCGGAGCCCGATATGCTGGCCCAGGAAATTATCGAAAACATCGAAGCGGCGCTCTCCAGCTTCCGCGAGATCGCAAACAGTTTGGTAGGGAATGAATGATTTCTAGGTCTTTGCCGCCGGGAAGACTTCCGGGTAGTAGTGGCGGTAGAAGTACATGTTGCGCAGGATGTTCTTGACGTAGAGGCGGGTTTCCGAGAAGGGGATCATTTCGATGAACTCCTCGGGCGGGATCTTGCCCAGCAGGGCCAGCCACTGGTCGACCCGTTCCGGCCCGGCGTTGTAGGCGGCCAGGGCCAGGTGTGTCTGCTTGTTGTAGCGGTCCAACAAGTTTTTCAGGTAGCGGCAACCCAGGGCGATATTGGTCTCCGGCCGGTACAGGTCCTGCGGGGTGATCCGGCCGGCGCTGGTACTGACCTCCTGGGCCGATCGGGGCAGGAGCTGCATCAGGCCGTGGGCGTTTGCCGACGAGGCGGCGCCGGGAACGAAGAAGCTTTCCTGGCGAACCAGGCTGGTGACCAGCAGCGGGTCCAGGCCGTTCTGAACGGCTTCTTGGCGGATGATCGTCTGATGGTCCAGGGGCAGGATCAGGAAGGCCAGGTAGCGCGGCAACAGATAATCGCTGTAATCGGTAAAGGCGGCCTTGAAGGTATTGAACGCCTGAGGGTACTTTTCCTGCCTGGCCAGCGAGATGGCCTCGCAGATGGCCAGGACGTGCCGGGCGCCGGGCTTGGCTGCATACCGTTGGCCGAGCCAATTGCTGTAGGCGGCCGCTTCCCGGTACAGCCCGTAGCGGAACAGATCGGTCAACTGGTTCTGTTCGATCCGGGTCAAGGGCAGTGGACCGGCGATCTTGTCGAGGAACGGGAGCAGATGCTGACGGGTCAGGGGGCCCTGCAGACGGGCGTATTCGTAGCCGTACGGGCTGAGCTGAGGCAGGGTGTCCTGCGGATGCTCGGCCAGCCAGACTATGGCGTTCTGGCGGATCGACTGCTGTGGGGATTGCAGGCATTTTTCCAGCAGGACGCGGTGCGTGGCGCGGTTGTCTTTCTTGAAGTGCAGCCAAGCCGAACGGAAGACGATTTGCCAGTAGAGTTCGTCGTGTTCGCTTAGCGGCAGCATCTGCACGAGGTCTTCGGCCGGGCAGGATGATTTCTCGGCCCACAGGGACTCCACCTCGTCGATATAGCGGGCATAAAATTCCAGGCCCTGGCTGTCGTTGTTGTTGGCGATCAGGATACCGCCGATATCGCTGAGCATGAGCAGGTATACGGCTTTGTTGTACCGGTGCTGCTTGCTGCGTACGGTCAGTTCATCGATCCGGCCCTGACGGGCGTCGATCTTGAGCTGCATGTACTCCTTCCAGGGCAGCAGCGCGCTGGATTTGATCTGGGCCAGCAGCTGGGCGGAGCGGTTGTATTCCCGCTGGTTGTAGAGTGCTGTCGCCTCCAGAAGCTGGCTGCGCTCCGGTACGTTGCGCAGGCGGAGCAGACCGCGCAGTTCGCCCAGTTGTTCCTGGCGCTGCAGCTGATCCAGCCGGTTCAGCCATATCGGCTCAGGCAGGCCGCGGATGAGGCCGTTCAGGGCGGAAGGCGGCAGCGTCGCGCTCCATGTGTTCAAGGGGAGGGTCTGAAAATGCTGATTGAACAGACTCTGGGCCGCGCTTTCGTTGCGGGTCATCATCCGGGCATGAACCAGGGGGACGATCAGATGGCGGGGCAGAGGATACAGCCTCGAACAGGCCGACAGGAACGGTTCGTACTGGCCGGTACTGTACTGGGTGATCAAGCGTAAATCCCTTGCTTTTTCCCGGCAGTAAGGGTCCTGGGAACTCTCGATGTCACGCAGGTAAGCGTCGATCATGCCGTAACTTTTGCTGCCCAGATTCTCTTCGACGCTGCGGGCCTTCAGGTTGAATACCACAAACGGGGCGTTGAGCTTTTCCAGGTCGGTGTTTTCATCCAAACGCTCCGACTTGACGCCGAGCAGGCTGGAGAAAAGAGCGTAGGCGGGCTGGATGTTGGGGTGGTCGGCCGGCTTGAGAAAGCTGTAATCGTCGCCGAGCGGATGCAGCGGGGCGATGAGCAGGGCGGCGATGAAGGCGATGAGCCAGGAGAACAGGAACAACTTGAATCCCGGAGACCGGAAACTGCCTTTATAGATTTTCAAAGGGGTACCCTGTCAATGTGTCGCGATCCCCGTCACCGAGGATGTCGATCAGATTCCTCTCGAAGATTTCGAGTTCGGAACATTTGCGCAGGTATTCTTCCTTGGCCTGCAGAATCGTGTCGCCCATGGATTGGAACAGGTTTTTGTTGAGTCTGCCGTCCTCGACGGCCCGGCGGTTGTACAGAATGATGTCGTTGATGATCACCCGGGCCTTGCGTTCCGGATCGACGCCGCTCAGAGATGTCTTCTTGCTGGCCATCCCGGCCACGGGCAGCGGGGTCTTGGCCAGTTCCTCGTCGATGTCGATTTCATGCGCAGTTTCGGCGGCGAATTTTTCGCTGACCGGGCTGTGGGGTATTTCCGGGGCGCTCACTCCTTCGACGAACTTATGGGTTTCGATCCTGGACAGGATCTTCTGGCGGATTGGCAGCAGGTCGAGGCTCATCTCGCCGACGGCTGACAGGATGGAAATCTCCTTCTCGCCGATTTTCTGGCCGTTGAGGGAATCGCAGTAAATGACCGCCTGCGGTTTCCCCTTGACGGAAAATGGCATTACCAGTATCTTTTCCGGATTCAGGCCGCCGAAACGGCTGTAGATCAGGTGGTCGTCCGGATTGGCCAGGGGCGGTCCGGAATAGGTCTTGAGCTGAGAAAGGGCGAACTTGAACGTGGTATTGGCGGACAGCGAGAAAAACACCTTTTTGACTTCTTCGTCCTTGATGGAATCGGCCACCTGGGTGAAGCCCCGTCCGCTCCAACCGACCAGTTTGTCGTCCCGGATCAAAAACATCGCCGCCCGGGTGGAGAAACTGGCTATGCCTTCCAGCAGGCCTTCGATGAGGCTGAGCTGGTTGACGGCCTTGGCGATGTGCGTGACATGATGGTGCAGGATGTCCATCGGTTGCGGTCCCTCTGGTTTTGGAGGCGCAGGCGGGGCGCACAGTTCTGCCGGGATCTCGATATCGGAGAGGGCGTCGAGATGTTTCAGCTTTTCCAGCTTCAGAAAGATTTCGTCCCGGGCTTCCTCGATATGGGCGCGGATCTCTTCCCGTTTTTCGTCGATCGTATATTGAAACCATTCCTTGATTGTTCTTTCTGACATCAACTGCCTCCTTAAACGCCCAGTTCTATGCGGCTGGCCAGTATTTCAGGCAATCCGGCGCCTCTGATTTTGCTTTGGGTCACTTTAATATTGTAGGTGAAACGGACGAAGAAAATTTCCCGTTTGTCGGAATCGTAGATGATATAGCTGGGTTGGGGGTTCTTGTCTCTGGGTTGACCGATCGAACCCGGGTTGATGAAGTACTTGGTGTTGACATCGAGTTTGATGCGCAGGGTTTTCTTCAGCGGAACGGTGTCGATGCGGTCGTTGCGCAGAAAATAGATGATCGGGTAGTGGGTGTGGCCGAAGAAACCGATCGGCGTGTCGATGAACTTGAACGATTCCAAGGCCTCGAAGGTCGAAAAAATGTAGTAGTCTTCATCGAAGGTGGAACCGTGGCAGATGGACAGGCAGCGGTCGATGACCTGCGGCCCTTTGGGCAGGTTTTTGAGGAGTTCCAAGTTGTCCGGCGCGATGTGCAGTTTGCTCCATTCCGCTGAAAAAGCGGCCACCGGGTTGAACAGGGAGGACGACTCCAGTCCGGCGACGACCTTGTCGTGGTTGCCGCGAATGGCCGTGACCGGGTTGAGTTCCCGGTACAGATCGATGACCGAGTTGGGGTCCGGTCCGTAGCCGACCAGGTCGCCCAGGAAGATGAATTTATCGGCTTCCTTGTTTTTCTTGAGGCTGAGCATTTTTTCGAATGCTTCCAGATTGCTGTGGATATCGCTGAAGACTACATAGCGCATGGATACCCTTCTTGTCGGCCGGATTGTGGCGTCGCTGTGGCCTTAAGATACAACTCTTCGGCATGGTAGGAACTTCTGACGAACGGGCCGGCCACCACGCCGCCGATCCCGGCGCTCAGCGCCATCTCTCTCAGTTTGACGAATTCATCGGGAGTGTAGTAGCGGCGAACTTCGGCCTTGCCGGGAACGGGCTGCAGATACTGGCCGATGGTCAGCAGTCTGACGCCGGTCTGAGCCAGACTGTCGAACAATTCCCGCAGGTCCGTTTCGGTTTCACCCAGGCCGACCATCAGCCCGGTTTTGCTGATGGCGCCGCGCTCGCTGATGTAACGCAGCAGGGACAGGGAACGTTCGAAGTTTTGCCGGGGACGGTTGACCTGCGGGTACAGCCGGGCGATGGTTTCGATGTTGTGGCCCAGCACATCGGGTCGGGCGCGCAGAACCTGGTCGAGGAGCTCGGGCCGGCCGTCGAAATCCGGGATCAGGACTTCGACTCTGAGGGCCGGGTAAACGGATTTCAGATGTCGGATCATTCCGGCGAAATGTCCGCTGCCTCTGTCCGGCAGGTCGTCGCGGGTCACCGAAGTGATGACGGCGTACTTGAGCTGGAGGAGATTCACCATCTCGGCCACCTGCAGCGTTTCGGCGGGGTCCAGGGCGAGCGGCCGGTCGTGACGGACGGCGCAAAAGCCGCAGTTGCGGGTGCAGCGCTCGCCCATGATCAAAAAGGTGGCGTGCCCGGACTGCCAGCATTCACCCATGTTCGGACAGCGTGCGCTCTGGCATATGGTCGAGAGTTTTCTCTGCTCCAGCTGCCGTTTGAGTTTGAAAAGCTGTTCGCCGCAGGGGATGGGCGCTTTCAACCACTCCGGTTTGGCGCGTTTCTTCATCGGTTTAAAACTCCCCGGTTATTGAGCACGGATATAGGGTAGTATATTTACCGGTCAAATTCAAGCGATGACGGGGACAGTGTGCAAACCCAGACAGCGGCATCGGACTTACCTGTTGATCAGATAGAGTTCGCGTTGCGGGGCGGACAGGAACTCGACCCCGTCCTCTTTGACGAGGACCATTTCTTCGATGGTGGCCACGCCGTGATCCGGCAGGTAGAGCCTGGGCTCGATGGTGAACACCTGGCCGGCCTCCAGCGGAATGAACGGCAAGCGGCCGTACCGTTCCCAGGCCGGACCGAGCAAGGCGCCGCCGTCATGAGCGCTGCGGCCTACCTGGTGACCCAGAGCGTGGGGGAATTCGTCGTAACCCCGTGAAACGATGTAGTCGCGGGCGATGCGGTCGATATCGACTCCCAATACGCCCGGACGCATGGCCTGGGCCGCCAGGCGGATCGATTCGACGATGGTTTCCAGACCGTGCTGGACCCGGTCCGGCGCACGGTTTTCGCCCTCTTTCAGAATGTACCAGGTGCGTTGCAGATCGGAACAGTAGCGATCCACCATGACCCCGGAGTCGATGTTGAAGATATGCCCGGGCTCCAGAATTTTGTCGGTCGGTCCGGAATGGGCGCCGGTCTTCTGCGGGCCGGTGAAGACCGACGGATTGTGGCCGGCGTCCCAGGACGGCGGAACCCCGTACTCGTCCCGCCAGGCGGCGATCATGCCCGCCACCTGTAGTTCGGTCATGCCCGGTTTCACGTGGCGGGTCACCTGATCGTAGATTTCGAGGGTGATGTCGATGGCCCGCCGCATGCGCCGGATCTCTTCGGCCGATTTCCGGCCGCGCAGGCGCACGATCAGCGGCTCGGCGCTGACCAGACGCTTGCCGAAATCGCTGCCGTTCAGCAGAGTCTGCAACTGCAGGAAGCAGCCGTGGCTGAGGCCGTCGGCCACCGGGGAATCCAGGGAATAATCGATGGCGATAGTTTGCGGATCGTACTGATTCAGGGTATCCAGCAGGGCCGCCTGCGGCGATTCCCGGTACGCGATCACCCGGTCGAAGAGTCCCAGCCGTTCGGTTTTCTCGATGTCCAGGTTGCCGACAATGGCGATTTTTTGCCCGTTGCCCAGCACCAGAAAGAAGGAAAGCCAGGTGAATCCGCTGCCTATTATATAATCCATTATAGGATCGGAACTGATTTCCGACTCCCGCTCGACGACCAGCCAGGCGTCCAGGCCCAGCTCCTTCAACAGTCCGACGGCCTGCTGCAGTTTCTCTTTTTCCATCATGACACCGGGTCGGCCTGGATCATTTGAACCGGGCCAGAACGTTTTTGCGGATCTCGTTGAACTGGGTTTCGTTGAACTGGATCGGGTAGCGGTCTCGCTGGTTCATGATGTAGGCGGCGAAATAATCGTCCTTGCGTTTGTTCAGCTGTTCGTTGTACAGCTCGCTGCGTTTGGTCTGGTAATCCTGATCGCTGGAAACGGTGATTGTTTTGGCCTTGGCGATGATCACCGCCTGGCCCAGGTCGATCGGCGCGGCGAATTTGGCCAGGGGCAGCGAGAACATGGTGTTGTCGAGCCCGGGTTTGCTGGGGTAATAGGCGAAGCGATTGCCACGGCGGTAGCTGTGGGTTTCGCTTTTCAGGCTGTGCTTGCTCAGAACGGCCTCCAGCTGTTTCTCGTCGGCGGCGGCATTCAGTTCGGCGACGATGCCCTGGGCCTTGACCATCAGCAGCTGGGCCTTTTTTTGCAGGACAATGTCCTTTTTCACCTGCTCGGCAACCTGATCCAGGGTCTGAACGGCGGGTTCATGAATCTTGATCAACTGCGCGATGGCCATCCCGTTGGGCAGTTCGATCGGAGCGCGGTGCTCGTTGGGTTTCATGGCGAACAGACTGCGTGACAGGTAGCCCAGTTCGTCGGTTCCCGGCAGCGGGTCACCGCTGGCCAGGGCCTGACTGTCGATTTTCTTCAGCTTCGGTTCGCTTACCTTTTCCAGAATGTTGTCGCCGTCCTTGATGGACTTGGCGGTTTTATCGATCAATTCCAGGGCCAGACGGCGAAGCTTTTCCCGTTCCAGGATACTGGTGATCTGTGCCTTGAGATCGTTGAATTCCTGGAATTTCTCCTGGACGACCTCGGTGGCCAGCAGGATGGCAAAACCGCTGCCGCTGTCTACCGGGGTGGAAATCTGCTTGAGAGCCAGGGTTTCGGCGATGCTGACTTCCTGCTTGCTCAGGCTTTGCCATTCCGTTTCACCCCAGTCGCCGCCACTGGCGGCCTTGGCGTCTTTGGAGACGGTCTGGGCGGTCTGGGCGAACGCATCGCTGGCCAGGGATTCGGCCAATTTCTGCGCGTCCTTGAGTGTGGCGCTGCGGTTGGTGTTGTCGTAGGGCAGAAATATCCGGCTGATACGGCGTTTGGCCGGTATTTTGAACTCATCCTTGTGGTCGCGGTAATATTGGAAAAGATCGTTGTCTTCCAGTTTGGCTTCCGGCTTGAGGGTGTCGAACGGCAAAAACAGGAAACGGCCCGAGCGTTTTTCCGGACTCTTGTACTGGTCTTTATGGCCGGCGAAATAGGCCTGAATCTCCTGGGCATCGGCAGCGACGGTCTCGGCGATGGTGTCGGGGGTCAGGGCGATGTAGTCCAGCTCGACCTGGTCCGTCTGCTGGGTGAAGGTTTCGCGCAGCGAGGCTTCATCGATGGTGATGCCGGCGGTGACGATGCTCATCAGTTTGTCGCGCAGGATGTCCCGGCGGTAGTTATCCTCGAAATCGCTGACCTGGATGCGGCGCATACCCAGCAAACGCTCGTAGTTGTCGCGGCCGATGAATTGACCGTTGTTCTGGAAGGCCGGGTTTTCGGTGATCTGGCGGCCGAGCTCTTCGTCGCTGACGGTCAGATTCAGTCTGGCGGCCTCCTGGTTGATGATCGATGAACCGACCAGCGTCTGCAGCACCTGTTCCGGTATACGCAGTTGGTTGATGGTCTGCTGGGTCAGTTTGTTTTGAAACTGGGTGTTGTAATTCTCCAGCGTGAAGTACAACTGTTGCTCAAATTTATCTTGGCGGATGGTTTCTTCCCCGACGGTCAACAGGTCGGCCTTGGTTGGATCTTTCTTGGAAAAAACATCGGACATTGAAAAACCGACGATAAAAGTGATGATAACCAGCCACAGTGTCCAGGATAGGTGTTTGAATTTCTCTCGCATAGTCCTTAGCATGAGGTTCCTCCGATAGTCATTTTTTTTCAGAATCAGGGGGGGGCGCCTGCAATGGCAACGTTACGGTCACCAAGGCGCCGGGTTCATGGTTTTTTATATTGATGGTGCCACCATGTTCGACGACGATTTTATAGGCCAGAGACAAACCGATGCCCCGCTTGTTGGTGCGGTTCTTGGTCGTGTAAAACGGATCGAATGCCTTGCCGATATCCTTGAAGCCGCCGCCGTTGTCCTGGATGGTGATGACGGTGTGTTTGTCCGGAAGGCAACGATTCTCGACAACGATGTGTCCGCAGGTGGGGGCGTGCTCCAGGCAGGCCTCGATGGCGTTCTCCAGCAATCCTTCAAAGACCTGCCAGAGAGCGAAATGGTTGCCGAATACCAGGGTTTCGACGCTGACGAATTTGGTTTCAAGGCTGATCTGGGCCTTTTCGTGCTTGGACAATGATATTTTGACCAGTTTCTCGAGCAGGTTGGTCAGGTTGATGGGCATTTTGACCTGTTTACCGTCGGGGTCGAGCTGGCTGAGGTCGAAGATGATGCCCTTGATCCGCTGGGCCTGGGTTTTGATGCTGGCCAGACGCTTCTGGCTCTGTTCGGACAGGTCGGTCTGCAACTCCATGAGGTCGATGTAACCGAGTATGCCGGTCAGCGGGTTGTTGATCTCGTGGGCAAATCCCGACACGATGGCCGAAAGCGAGCGGTGCTTTTCGGCCTGGGCCATGAGGCTTTGGATGTTTTTGAGCTCCAGCATGGTCTGGTTGAGCTGGACGCCGGATTCCCTGAGGGCGGTGGCGTGACGGTTGACGTCCAGGCGCAGCTGCTCCTTCTGGCGGTTGTGTTCATCGAGCAGAGACTGCAGATTGTTGACGGTGTCGTTGTAGGCGGTCACGATCGGGTGCTGGGCGTCGGGGATGGTTTCCCAGTGGCCGGCGGCCATGCGTCGCAGCGATTGGGTGACGGCGTCCAGCCAATGGGAATGACGGCGCAGCAGAAGCACCGCCACCAGGGTGATGAATACAACCAGGGCGATAGCCAGCAGTGTGTGCAGGTTGATCCAGCCGGACAGGCCGTTGCTGGCGGGATTGAAGACCAGGGTTTTATAACACCAGAAAGAAAGCAGGGATGCTGCGAAAATCAACACAGCATAATGAATAAGGTAAAGCTTTGTTTTGCTCATTAAATTCAGAATTTTGTAGATTTTATATTATTTATGCTTTACAATCAAGAACAATACGGACATTGTATTTACCATATAGAGGGTCCTGCCGAAACGTAGGCGGTTTTTTTTTAAAAAAATGTAATTTGGGGTGTTGACAAAAAATCAAAGCCGGGTATAATAGGGGAGTTTTCGGGCGGTGCCTGAAAGCAAAGCAGCTAACGAATAGGTTCCCTGGCGGTGCCGGGGATCAGGATCTTTGAAATCTGAATAGAGTGAGTTTAACGCCACGCGATACAATTTGAATTCGCATAGCGAAAGAACCTTCAGTAAGAAAAAAATTAAAAAAATATCGAACTGGAGAGTTTGATCCTGGCTCAGAGTGAGCGCTGGCGGCGTGCCTAACACATGCAAGTCGAACGCGAAAGTTATCTTCGGATGGCGAGTAGAGTGGCAGACGGGTGAGTAATGCATAGGTAATCTACCTTTGAGTGGGGGACAACATGCCGAAAGGCATGCTAATCCCGCATAACATCCCGCAACATAAGTTGTGTGATCAAAGGGGGGGATTCTTCGGAACCTCTCGCTTGAAGATGAGCCTGTGTCCTATTAGCTAGTTGGTAGGGTAATGGCCTACCAAGGCTCTGATGGGTAGCCGAGCTGAGAGGCTGATCGGCCACACTGGAACTGAGACACGGTCC
>CAYXHZ010000062.1:0-17252 GCA_964465065.1 uncultured Clostridia bacterium | reverse complement strand
GTCAGCGGCACCACCTGAACTTTCTCGTTCAGAGGGTAACTGTCCGGTCCGGGGTAGACCACCAGCAGCCGGCGAGAAGCGTGAACGGGCACATACATTTCTTCAACCCGTCAACTTTGCAGTTTCTTTTTCAAAGCAGCGGCTTCAGTGTTCAGAAATGCCGGACCTATGGTTTCAAACGCGGATTGCGAAACCATCACTACCTGCCGCAGAAGAAAAACAGTGCGCTGCTATCCAGCCCTCAGCCCGAGTCGACAACGGCGGCGCAAGTCAGTCTGCTGCCCGGTACACGCCATGGAGCGTGGTATTACCATTACCGCTATTTCAAAGTGACGATGGGTCTGCCGGGGTTGTGGACCCTGGGGTTGGACTACCTTTTCTGGCTGATATGAAAATCGGCTGATTCCATCAAGTTTTCGGCGGATCCGGGTCGGGACGGCTTCACTCGCCGTAGGCGACTTCGACCAGGGTCAGCCCACGGGCCGGGGCGGCCTGGCCGGCGCGGCGCCGGTCCTTGGCGGCGAAGATGTCGGGTATATCTTGGACGGCGATCTTGCCGCGGCCGACATCGATCAGGGTGCCGACGATGTTGCGCACCATGTAGCGCAGAAAGCTCTTGCCCTTGATCTCGAAGATCAGCTCCTCGCCTTTCTTTTTCAGGGTAAATTCGGTGACTTCGCGCACCCGTTTTTTTTCCGGTTCGTCCGAGGTGAAGGAGCTGAAGTCGTGACTGCCGATGAAGAAGGGCAGGCAGCGGCGCATTTTGCGGATATCCAGGGGGTAGGGCAGATGGGCCTGGTAGCGGATGGCGAACGGCGAGGGCGTCTGGCCGATGAACAGACGGTAGCGGTAGGTCTTGCTGACTGCCCCGTAGCGGGCGTTGAAGGCGATGTCGGCGATTTCGCAGCGGCGGATGCGGATATCCTCGGGCAGCATGGCGTTGACGGCCTTCTGCAACGATTCGGCGGCGATGGGCACGGCCAAGTGGAAATTGGCCACCAGGCCTTCGGCGTGCACTCCGGAATCGGTACGGCTGCTGCCGGTGACCAGCACCTTGTCTTTGGCGATGATGGTCAGGGCGCGGATCAGCTTGCCCTGGACAGTCGGCGTGCGCTCGTCCTGGTATTGCCAGCCGCAGTACTGGGTGCCGTCGTACTCGACGAGGACACGGTAATTACGCTTTTGGGCCACTTTTATGCACGGCAGCCGGCTGATGTCGGGGTGGGGGCAACGGACGGAACGGGTTACAACGCTTTGTCGATCTTATTGCTGCGGATGCAAGAGGTGCATACCCGGGCGGTTTTGGGGCAGCCGTTCTCCATGACATGAATCTTCTGCAGATTGGGCAGCCAACGCCGCTTGGTCAGTCTATGGGAATGGCTGATGTTGTGTCCGGTCGTCGGTTTCTTACCGCAAATAGCGCATACTTTTGACACAGTCGGCCTCCTAGTTGTTTCGCTAATCTTAGTGAATGCAGGCATTCTACTAGAAAACGACTGCAAACGCAAGCTTTTGCCGGAATCGCTGCGCCGGTTCGTCGTTTTTTTGCGAAAAATTCCTGGAAACGGCAGGAATGAACACACCGGGTAAAAGCGCTTTTTTTAATTGAAGAGACGGGCTTTTTGTGCTAGATTGTGACCATGAAACAGGCGGCTCTGGAAAAACTTTTACGCTTCACCAAACAGTTCATCAAGCTGCGTACCATGGGGCATCTGTGGAATGCCTTCAAGAAGCTGCATTACGCCGACGTGGCTTCGCTTCTGGAGCAGCTCACTCCCAGCGAGCAGGACATCATCCTCAAGCTGTTCTTCGACCGCGGCATCGAGATGGAGCGCCTGGCCGAGATCATCAGCGAGGTCCGACCCGAGGTGGCGGTGGAGATGCTGACCCGCCTGCCGATCGAGCGCAGCCTGGACATCCTGTCCGTGCTGTCATCCGATGACGCCGCTTCCCTGGTTTCCCTCTTTCCCGAAGAGATGCAGCTCGAATTGCTCAAGCGCATGAAGAAAGAGGACGCCGTCGAAGTCGGCGAGCAGCTGGCCTACCCCGAGGATTCGGCCGGCCGGATCATGTCCGCCGATTTTCTGGCCCTGGACGAAACCACCACCGCCGGCGACGCCATCGCCGCCATCCAGCTGGCCGGCGAGGACGTCGAAGTCCCGTTCTACCTCTACGTCACCGATGCCGAACAGCGCCTCAAGGGCGTGGTCTCGCTCAAACAGGTCATCCTGGTCAAACCCAAGCTGACCCTCAAGGAAATCATGACCCCCGAGGTCTACAAGGTCGACGTCTTCACCGATCAGGAGGAAGTGGCGGCCGTCGTGGCCAATTACAACCTGCTGGCCATTCCGGTCGTCGACGAGTCGGACCGGCTGGTGGGGGTGGTGACCGTCGACGACGTGGTCGACATCATCCATGACGAGGCCACCGAGGATATCTACAAGCTGGCCGGTGTGACCACCGACTACAGCATCGATCTGCCGGTGTTCAAATCCCTGCGCAAACGGGTTCCGCTCCTGATGCTCAGCCTGCTGACGACCTCCCTGTCGGCCTGGGTCATTTTCAGTTTCCAGACCACGCTGACCATGAAGATCGGCCTGACCATCCTGATGACCATCGCCCCGGCCATCGGCGGCGTCGTCGGCAATCAGACAGTGGCCATCATGGTCCGGGAAATCGTGCTGGGCAACCTGGAATGGAAGGGGGCGGGCAAAATCCTGCTCAAGGAACTGGCGGTCGCCGCCGGCAGTGGCGTAGCCATCGGCGGAGCGGGATCGATCCTGGCCTTTCTGCTCTTCGGCGAATGGCAACTCGGTCTGGTTTTCGGCGGGGCGATCCTGCTCAACCTGTGCAGCGCCGGCCTGTTCGGCACGCTGATTCCCCTGGGGCTGCGCCGTCTCAAGATGGATCCGGCCCTGGCCTCGGGTATGCTGGTCAACATGCTGACCGATGTCGGCGGCTTGTTGGGTTTCCTGGGGCTGGCCAGCCTGTTCCTGCTCGGCAGGTAGCCTTCCGGCCGATGCCCATCGCCACGGTCAAGGCCTTCGTGCTGGGCACGGCGCCGCTGGCCGAACAGGATCGCCAGGCCTTCCTGCTGACCGAGCGCGGCGAGTTGCAGAAGGTGATCGCACCCGGAGCCCTGAAGGCGAAAAACCGTTTCGGCAGCCTGCTGGAACTGTTCAGCTGCAGCGATTTCGTCTACTACTGGCGGGAGGACCGGGCCGTCTGGACCCTGAGCAAAGGGGATCTGCTGGTCAGCCGTTTCCAGGCCTTGTCCGAACCGGACAACCTGTTTTGCGCCGTGTTCATGGCCGAAGCCCTGTGGCGTTTCCATCCGCACCAGCAGCAGAATCCGAAGCTGTTCCGCCTGCTCGACTCCCTGCTCGGCGTCCTCGACGACGGCCCGCCTCTGCGCGAGATGCTGCCCTATTTCCTGGTCTGGCTGTTGCGCCTGGAGGGCCTGTTGTTTTCGGCGGAAAAATGCAGCAGCTGCGACGGCCCGTTGGCTGAGGCCGGCGGCTGGTTGCGCGACGACGGCCGCGGACTGCTGTGCCGGGCCTGCCGGCGTTCGGAAACGGTCCATTTCGCCGCCGACTGGCTGCACTACGTGCTGTGGACGCGCCAGCACCGTCTCGATGCCGGAACGGTGCGGGAAACGGTTCTGTCCGGCCGACCGGGCTTCGCCGCGCTGATCGACGGTCTGAAAAGGCTGATCGAGATCCACGGCGAGTTCCGTTTCAAGACGCCGTTGGTTTGACCTTTATTCGCCGACCCTGAAGCGGTCGACGATACTCTTGAGCTCGTCGGACTGATGGGACAGGTCTTCGGAAGTCTGGGCCACCTCGCTGATGGCCTTGACGGATTCCGCACTGGCCCGGCTGATCTCCTGGATGCTCCGGTCGACCGACACGATGGTGTCGCTGTGTTCGGCGAAGGCCTGGGCGACCTTGGAACTGGCGTCTAGAATCTGCTCGCTGGAGCGGATGATCTGCTCCAGCAGGTGCAGCGAATCCCGGCCCAGCTCGCTGCTGCGGTTGACCTCGCCGCTGGCCTTGCGCATCTCGATGACGGCGCTCTGCGTCTCGCGGTTGAGTCCGCTGACGATCTTGAAGATTTCCTCGCTGGACTCGGCGGCGCTTTCGGCCAGCTTGCGGACCTCGTCGGCGACCACCGAGAATCCCTGTCCGGCTTCCCCGGCCCGGGCCGCTTCGATGGCGGCATTGAGGGCCAGCAGATTGGTCTGCTCGGCGACGGAGCTGATGAAGGTGCTGATTTCGACGACCTTCTTCATCGAATGGCTCAGCTTGTTGAGGATCTCTTCCAGGCGGTCGGTGTGGGCTTTGATCGTATCCAGCGACTGGATCGAAGTCTGGATGGTGCCGGCGCCGTCCCGGGTCAGGGTGCTGGCCTGCCCGGCGCTGTCGCGCATGCTGTCGGTCAAGGTCTGGATCTTGTCGGCCATGGCCGCGATTTCGCGGATCGATTCCTCGATCATGCTCATCTGGCCGTTCTGTTCCTCGAAAGTGGCCGACAGTTCCTCGGTGGTGGCCGACATCTGGTGCGAGGCCGAACTGACCGAGATGGTGTTCTGCTTGACCAGACCGACCATCATCTCCAGCTTGGCGATGAACTGGTTGAAATTTCCGGCCAGGCTGGCGATTTCGTCCCGGCTGGACACGCGCAACCGGGCGGTCAGGTCGGCGGCCCCGCCGGCGATCGAGGACATCAGCCGGTTGACCTCCGCCAGCGGCGAGAAGCGCTTCGAGATGCGCCAGACGAGCAGCAGCGTCATCAGCAGCAGGATGGCCAGACCGGAATAGAACACCGAGCGGCGCAGGTCGGTCACGGTACGCTGCCGCTGCCCGTCGGACTGAGCCAGGCAGAAGTAACCGAGCTGGCGTCCGGTCTGCGGCTGGATGATGGCCAGGGTGAACAACCAGGCCGTCTGGTCGCCGTGGCGCAGCTCTTCGACGACAATTTCGTCGGGATTCCTCGGAAAGAGTCGGGGGCTCAGCGGGTCGCCATTGTGGCGGACGGTCTGCCTGCGGCTGTCCAGGACCTGGGTGGCCAGGATGGTGCCGTCCTGGCGCAGGTTCTGCAGCTGCTGCTCGATGGCTTCGAAATCCGAGAACAGCAGCAACGGGGCCAGGTTGTGCGCCATGATACGGCTCAGACTCTCGCCCTTGCGCTGATCGATGCGACGGATTTGCGCGGAGCTCTGGCGGACGGCCAGAAAGGCGAAGGCCACAATGGCGGAAAACAGACCGGCCACGATCATCAAAGTGATCTGGGTGCTCAGGCTCTGCAGTTTGTCGTTTTTCATCGCTGCTCCGCTCCCGGAGTTCCGCGCAGTTGACGGCGCAGCAGGATGAGCGCGGGGACCATGAACAACAGGTCGCGGACCAGGGTCCGGGCCAGGGAATCGTGGCCGAGGAAGGTGAAACAGCCGCAATCGATGTTCAGCCCCCGGATCATGGCGATGAGCACGTTGACAATGAAGGCGGCCAGCATCAGGTTGACCAGCAGCGCGGCCCCGGCCGGCCAGCGGTCGATGAGCAGGCACAGGCCGGTCAGAAATTCGACCCAGGGCAGAAAATGGGCGAGCGGGCCGACCAGGAAAGCGGGCAGGACCCGATAGGCGTCAACGGCCTTGGCGAAGGTCGGGACGTCGAGGATCTTGCCGATGGCGGCGCTGAGGAAGATCAGGGCCAGACCGATGCGGCAGACGTGAAGCAGCCAGGGGTTTTCGAGAAAGACCGAATTTTTCATGGTTGTTCTCCGCTGTTGACCGGGTTGCCCGTCTCGGACCACTCGGCGAAACCGGCGCGGTAGAGGGTGAGGTTGGCGATACCCTGAACCTGCAGTTCTCCGGCCAGCATGTCGGCATCCTGGCAACTGGAAGACGAGCAGTAGACGATCACCGTTTGGGCGGCATCGAAAAGGTGGCGGACGCGGGGGAAGTAGCTGTCGAATTCGTAGGCCGGCAGGTTCAACGCTCCGGGCAGGTGACCGGCCCGGTAGCTGTCGGGCGGGCGGGCGTCGAGCAGCAGGTGCGGGTCGCCGGCCACGATCAGTTTCAGTGTGGCCTGGTCGATCTCCTGTACCGGGGATTCTGCCGGCAAAACGGCGGCTGCGGCCGGAGCAGCCGGAGCCGCCGGGGCGGAAACGCGGGCGCACAGGGCCAGCAGCCCGGCGCACAGCAGGATGAGAAAGGCTTCTTTGATCGGCTGTTTCATGGAAAATCTGCCATCCTTTGGATCTTTGCAATGATGATAGTATCCACCCCGCCTGCTGTCAACGGTTTCGCGAGATTTGTGGTATACTGGCCCGATGACCGACAAGTTTAAGAGTCTTTTTCCGGTTGGTTTCGGCGGAATTCCCATCCAGCGGCTCAGTGTGAGCGAATCGGATCGCCTCTTGGCCCAGGCTGTCGAGGCCGGTGTCAATTTCTTCGATACGGCGCGCATCTACACCGACAGCGAGGACAAGATGGGCCGCGTTCTGCCCGCTTACGCCGAGCGCTTGCTGGTGGCCAGCAAGACCTACAGCCGCGACGGACAGGCCATGAGCGCCGATATCGACCTCAGCCTGAAAAAGCTCGGACTGGAACGGATCGACCTCTACCAGTGTCACAACGTCAGCACTCCGGCCGACCTGGACCGCATCCTGGCTCCGGGCGGGGCCCTGGAGGCCATGGAAAACGCCCGGCAGCAGGGCAAGATCGGCGCCATCGGCATCACCGGACACAAGCCCTGGATCGTCGAAACGGCGCTGGACCGCTACCCCTTCTTCAGCCTTCAGGTACCCTTCAACTTCATCGAACGCAAGGCGGCCGAGACCCTGTTGCCAAAGGCCCGGCGTCTGGGCGTCCTGTCCATCGCCATGAAACCGCTGGCCGGCGGAGCCTTCGGCAACGGCCCGCTCAGCCTGCGCTGGAATCTGCTCAACGGCGTCGACCTGGTCATTCCGGGCATGGACAAAACGCAACAGATCGCCGAAAACGTCGCCGTCGCCCGGCTGCTGCGCGAACTGTCCGCGGCGGAGCTGACCGAGCTGCAGGCTGTGGCCGACCGGCTGGGCGACAGCTTCTGCCGCCGCTGCGAATACTGTATGCCCTGCCCGCAGGGACTCAATATTCCCTTTCTGCACCTGCTCGAGGCCTACTATTTCCGCTACGACCTCAAGGATTGGGCCTGGGAGCGCATTCTGGCCCAGCCCAAACGCTACAGCGATTGCATCGCCTGCGGTGAATGCGTCCGCAAATGCCCCTACGAGCTGGATACGCCCAGGCTGTTCGCCGACGACTGGCAGCGGATCCGGGCCCACCATGAGCGAAAAGACGGACAATAAATCCGACCCAGCCCCCGACACGCTCGTCCTGCTGGAACTGGCCCGCAAGCGCATGCCCTTCGGCAAGTACAAGGGCTGCCTGCTCTGCGAACTGCCCGAACCCTACCTGGTCTGGTTCTCGCGCCAGGGCTTTCCCAAGGGGCGCCTGGGCATGCTCCTGGCCAGCCTGTACGAAATCAAGGCCAACGGACTGGAGTATCTGCTCATGCCCCTGAAGCGGGGCTGAACCGGCGCCGATTGACAAGCCGCGGTCTTTCCGGTAAAAATGAGCTGATGTGCCCGACTGCTCAACCCTTATTCGTGTCCGTGGTCATTCCCGTTTACCGGGGCATGGATTCCGTGCCGGCCCTGGTCGAGCGACTGGTGGCCTCCCTGCAGGAGCAATACCGGCTGGAGATCATCCTGGTCAACGACGATTCCCCCGACGACTCCGAGCGGGTGTGCATCGAGGTGCAGCGGCGTTACCCCGAAACGGTGCGTTTCTTTTCCCTGGCCCACAACGTCGGCGAGCACAACGCCGTCATGGCCGGGCTGAACCAGTCCTGCGGCGACTGGGCCGTGATCATGGACGACGATTTCCAGAACCCGGTTTCCGAGGTGCTCAAACTGATCGAGTACGCGGCCGGCCACGACTGCGATGTCGTGTACTCCTTCTACAAGAACAAGCGCCATGCCCGCTGGCGCAATCTGGGCAGCCGCTTCAACGACAAAGTGGCCAACCTGATGCTCAAAAAGCCGCACGATCTCTACCTTTCCTCCTTCAAGATCCTCAACCGCTTCCTGATCGACGAAATCGTGCAGTACAAGCTGCCCTACCCCTACATCGACGGTCTGATCCTGCGCACCACCAGTAAAATCGGCCGGGTGGAGGTGGAGCACCAGGTCCGGAGAAAGGGACGTTCCGGCTACACTCTGACCAAGCTGGTCCGCCTGTGGCTGAACATGTTCACCAATTTTTCCATCCTGCCGCTGCGGACGGCCACTGTCCTGGGTGCGCTCTGCTCCCTGTTCGGGATGGGGCTGGGCCTGTGGACGGTCATCGAAAAGATGAACCGGCCCGACCTGCCGGTCGGTTACCCGCTGCTGCTGATCGTGGTGCTGCTCTTTTCGGGCATACAGCTGCTGTCGCTGGGCATCATCGGCGAGTATGTCGGCCGCATCTTCCTGTCGCTGAACCGCAAACCTCAGTACACCATCCGTAAACGCTTCGAAGGAGATTCCGCCCATGGACGCCGCTGAATACCTCAAGATGTACGAGTTCGAGAACGATTACTGGTGGTACCGGGGCCTGCACGAACTGGTGCGCCATTACCTGCGCCGGGCGCCGGGCGGCCTGATGCGGCGTGTGCTCGACGCCGGATGCGGCACCGGACGCACCCTGGAACGTATCTCCGATCTGGCTCGTCCGGAGGGGATCGATTACTCGTCCCAGGCTGTCGAGCTCTGCCGCAGCCGGGGACTGGAGCGGGTGGCCGTGGCCGATCTCAACGACTGGCGGGGCGAGGCGGCGGCCTACGATGCGCTCGTCAGCCTCGATGTAGTCTGTACCGAAGGGGTGCATGACGACGGACGGGTCATGGCCGAGTTTTACCGGGTCATCAGGCCCGGCGGTCTGCTGATCGTCAATCTGCCGGCCTTTTATCTTTTGCGCCGTCGTCACGACCTGGCCGTGTCCGGACTGCGCCGCTACCGCAAACGCGACACGGTGCGGCGCCTGCGCGCCCTGGGTTTCGCCGTCGAACGGGCCGGCTACCGCTTGCCGCTGCTGTTCGTCGTCATCCTGATCCGCAAACTGTTCGAAGCGCGGCAAAGCGGTGCGCCGGAGTCCGACCTGCGCCCCCTGCCCGCCTGGCTGAACCGTTTGCTGCTCTGGGGACACCGCCTGGACAACCGCCTGTTCGCCTGGCGCCTGTCCCTGCCGTTCGGCAGCTCGCTGTTCATCGTTTGCCGGAAAGATCCAGAGTGATGACCCTGAACCTGGCCCCGATCCTGTACGCGCTGCTGTTTTTCCTGCTCTACGAGTTTCTGGGCTGCGGCCTGGCTCTGCTGGCATTGCCCCGGCCCTGGCGCAAATGGCTGCTGCTTGTCGCCCCGCTGGCCGGTTACGTTTTCATGGCCTTGTGCTCCTGGTATTTCTACCTGGCCGGTTTTCCGGGCAGCGACAGCTACTACGGCTGGATTATGCTGGCGGCCGGATTGCTGCTGCTGGCGGCTCTGGCCGGCCGCGGCGGCCGGGAAGCGCTCCGGGAGGCCTGCAACGGAGAGGTGCTGCGCATCCTGACCACGGCTTTCGTCGTGCTGCTGCTCGTGGCCCTACCGCTGCTCGTCCAGCCCCATCTGACCAGCATGACCCTGACCAACAACGATCTGCCTCTGTATGCCCTGGCCAACAAGATCATGCAGATCGAGGCGCGCGGGCAGCACCACGCCCCCTACTTCCACTTCGACATCCACAACGAGTTCGGGGCCTACATCGCCCTGCCCTTCTTCTGCTCGCTGACCGGTCTGGAACCGGGGCAGGCCCAGATGATCGGCATTCTCGGCTTTCTCCTCTTCACCCTGCTGTTGAGCGGATTTCTGGCCGTCGAGCTGCTCGGACTGCCGTCGGCCTGGCTGCCGGCGCTGCTGGCGCTGACCGGTCTGCACTCGATCACTCTCTACGTCGTTTACCAGGGCTTTGTCCGCCAGATCATGGCGGCGCCGCTGCTGCTCCTGCTGATCACGGTCCAGGCGGCCCTGATGCGCTGCGAGAACCGGCGCGCCATGCTGCGTTACCTGCCGCTGCTGGCGTCTGGACTTTTGGGGCTGATCCTGACGTACAACCACGTCCTGGTGCTGCTCTACGCCCTGACCGGTTTCGCTGCGCTGGTCTGGACCCTGATCCGGCGCAGCTGGTCCGGACTGCTGGACTGGGCGGGGTGCAATCTGGCCGCGCTGGCGCTGGTGCTGGCCCTGTCGCCGCAATGGCTGCCGATGCTGATCAAGAACACCTTTTACATCAGCTCGGTGCGCGGCGGCTGGTTCATGCCCTGGCTGAGCCCCGACAAGAGCCTGGGACTCTACCCGCTGCTGGCCAAAAGCAATCTCGCCGTGGCGATCGCCGCGGCCCTGGCCCTGGCCGCTCTGCTGGTCCTGGGCCTGGCCCGACTCTTCCGTCAGGATCGGCAGCGCTTCGTCTGGTCGCTGGCCGTGAGTCTGCTGCTCATCCCCGGCGCCCTGACGCTGGCGCTGCTCAACGCCGTCAGCCGTCCCGACGAGGGCTTTGGCGGCTACAACCAGTTCAAGCTCGTCTCCCTGTTTCTGCCGTTGCTGATCGGTGTCGTTCTGCTGTTCTGCACGGCGTTCCCGGCCAGGAAAATCCGCCGCTTGACGGCCGTCTTCGCCCTGTTCGGCTTTGCGGTCTCTTCGGGTGTCACCCTGCTGTCCTTCCTGCGCTCGGCGAGCGCCGTATCGGCGGCGACTCAGGAACTGGCGGGCGTTCCGGCCGCGGGACGGGTGTCTTCGGTCAACATTCCGGCCGAGGGGGCCAGCCCACTGGCCTACTGGAACATCATGTGGGAGGCCTACTATCTGTACCCGCTGCCGGTGTTTTTCGAGCAGGACACCTACTACGCCAAAACGCCGCTGAACGGCGCCTGGTGGCTGGAACGCCAGTCCCCGTCGGGCGATTCCATCCTGACCGTGAATCCCGTTCCGGGGGTCGCGGGCTGCATCCGTGTCAATCCGGCCTATTGCCTGCGCCGGCGGGAAAATGTTCTGCGCCTGAGCTTCGGGGACGGCTGGTCCACGCCCGAACCCGGGCATCGCTGGACCAAGGAAATCTCCGCCTGGCTCCTGATCGAGGCCGGCAGCGACGGTGTCCAGGCCGAACTGGCGCTGGACTACCACGCGCTCGATCCCCGGAACCGGCTGCAGATTTACCTCAACGACAGCTTCTGCGCCCAGGGCGGACAGGACGGCACCCGTCTGAGTCTGTGCCTGAAGCGGGGCCTCAACCGGCTCGAACTGAGGGCGCTGCTGCCGCCCCGCGAGGCCGGGGCGGGCGACCGGCGCCGGCTCGGGTACGCTTTTCGCAGCGTCGTGCTGAGCGGTCATGCGAAAAATCGAAATTTATCGGCCATTGACAATGAGCGCGCTTTACGATAAAAATCGGACTATGGATCTGATCTTTCCCAGCCCGCAATTCGACAGCCCGGCTTTCCGCTGGCTCGAGCTGCCGCGTATCGTCGACGCCCGCGACGGGGTGATCTCGGTGGCCGAGGCCCGCAAGCAGGTGCCCTTCGATATCCGACGCGTCTATTTCATCCACGGACTGCGCTACCGGCAGGCTCTGCGCGGCCAACACGCCCACCGCCGTCTGGAGCAGGCCCTGTTCTGCATCAACGGCTCGGCCTGCATCGATCTCGACGACGGGCGCAATCGCTTCAGCGTCCAGCTCGATCGTCCGGAAATCGGCATATACCTGGGGCGCGGCCTGTGGCACGTGATGCGGAATTTCCAGAGGAACTGCATCCTGCTGGTCCTGGCCTCCGATCACTTCGACGAGGCGGATTACATCCGCGATTACGACGAATTCCGGCGCCTGTTCGGAAGGCCATGATCCGTTTCGACAATTTCTCCGAGCAGACCGCCGCCCTCCGGCCGCAGCTGGATGCCGCCCTGGCCCGCGTGCTCGACAGCCACTGGTACATTCTGGGCTCCGAACTGGCGGCCTTCGAGAAAGAGTTGGCCGCCTACCTGGAGGTGCCGTACGTCGTCGGTGTGGCCAGCGGCACCGAAGCCATCGCCCTGGCCCTGATGGCCCGGGGCATCGGCCGCGGCCACGAAGTGCTGGTTCCGGCCATCACCGCCTTTCCGACGGTCACGGCGGTCATGCAGGCCGGGGCGCGGCCGGTGGCCGTCGACATCCACCCCGATACCGGGCTGATGGATGCCCAGGACGCGGCCCGGCGCATCAGCCGGCGCACCCGGGCCATCCTGCCGGTGCACCTGTACGGTCAGAGCGCCGATCTGGACGCCTTGCAGCAGCTGGCCCGGGAACACGGCCTGCAGCTGATCGAGGATTGCGCCCAGTCCATCGCCGCCCGCTTCGGCGCTCGGCGCTGCGGTTCTATCGGTGTCTGCGCCGCCTTTTCCTTCTATCCGACCAAGAACCTGGGGGCCTACGGCGACGGCGGCGCGGTCAGCTGCCGGGACGAGGAGACGGCCCAGCGTCTGCTCAGACTGCGCAACTACGGCCAGAGCGACCGCTACCGCCATGTCGGCGCCGGTATCAACAGCCGGCTCGACGAGATGCAGGCGGCCCTGTTGCGGGTCAAGCTGCCCTATCTGGACGACTGGACGGCCCGGCGCCGTTTCCTGGCCGCCCGCTACCGCGAGCTCTTGCCCGGCCAGCGCTGGATGAGGGAGGAGACCTACGGCCAGGCGGTTTACCACCTGTTCGCCCTGCGCCACCATCGCCGCGACGCGCTGATCGCGCACCTGCGCGAAAACGGTGTGCAGGCGCTGATCCATTACCCCTTGCCGGTCCACCGTCAGGAGGCGTTTCCCGGCAGCCGGCCGCGGCTGCGGGCCGCTGAGGCCTTCGCCGCCGAGGTGTGCAGCATTCCTCTCTACCCGGAGCTGAGCGAGTCCGATCAGGAGCGGGTGGCGGAGCTGATCCGCAATTTTTCCTGAGCGGCGGGGCTCAATCGATGTTTTGGGCGATCAGTTCCAGCAGTCTGGCCAATTCCTTTTCGTCAAAGCCTTTGGACTGGTAGAGGATTTTTCCGTCTTTGCCGATCAGGTAGTTGCGCGGGATGGTTTCGGTGGCGAACTGCTTGTAGATGGCGCGGTCGGGGTCGGCGCCCATGGGCAGGGTCAGGTTTTTGTCCTGTTTGAATTTTTTGACCTCTTCGACTTTGTGTTCGCGGCCGATGGACAACAGGGCGAAACGGGGATTGTCTCTGTATTTGGCCCAGATCTCTTTTTCCAGATGCGGCAGCTCCTTGTTGCAGGGTGGACACCAGGTGGCGAAAAAGTTGATCAGCACCACCTTGCCCAGCAGATCGGCGCTGCGGATCGTCTGACCGTCGCTGCTTTGCAGGCTGAAGGCCGGCAGCGGGTCGCCGGGGCGGGTCAGGAAGGTGGCGTCGTATTCCTGGGCGTGCAGGAACGGCCAGGCCAGGACAGTCAGGGCGAGAACGGAAACGATGGCTTTGGTGTGCGGCATGAAACCTCCTTGGTCGGTCGGAAAGCGGATTGATTATAGCAGATTCCGCTTGGGGGGATCACAGCTGCAGCGCCTGCAGATTCTCGCCGATGTAGGGCCGCAGGAAGGCCAGGATGTCGGGGTGGGACAGGGGGAGCTGGCCGACCTGTTCACGGATTTCGGCGGTCGAGAGCTCGAAGCGGCCGCTGTCGGTCTCGATCCGGAAGGCGATGTTGATCTCGGCGTGGGCCACCAGCAGGGTCAGGACCGTGTCGGCCAGGGCGCCGACGGGCGGCGTGTCGATGTGCGAGGCCGAGAAGTGCGCCAGCACCGAGGTGCCCTGTCCCGGCTGACTGCGGATGGCAAAGGCGCCGCCGGTCATTTCGGCGGCCGCCTTGAGCAGCGGGATGCCCAGGCCCACCTTCTTGCCGCTCTTGGTCGTATAGAAGGGGTCCTGGACCAGCCGGGCCGTTTCGTCGTCCATGCCGCAGCCGTCGTCGCCGATCTCCAGCTCCAGCCGGTCGCGCGCGGTCGAATGGAGCAGGCGGACGCCGATGTTCCTGGCGCCGGCGCGGGCCGAGTTCTCGACCAGATCGATGATGTGCAGGCACAGTTCAGCCATCATGGTCGCAGTCTCCGGGCCGGCGCGGACGGCCGGGCTCAGTTTTCCTTGAGGACGTCCTGGTCGTAAAGGATCTCCAGGCGCATCTTGTGCTTGGCCTCTTCCTGAGCCAGGCTGAGGAAGAGTCGCTGCAGATCGCTGTCGCCGGTCAGGGCGGCCAGGTCGGAATACAGACGGTAGGCGTCCTTCTCCTTTTTCATGGAGATGATCAGGGCGTCCTGGTAATCGCTGTCCGGGCGGGCCTGGACGGAGGCGACCGTTTCGGCGATGCGCAGGTCGGTGAGGCGGCCGCTTTCGGGCTGGAACTTCTCGCCGCCCTTGATCTCGAGCAGCAGGGACTTGTGCTTGAGCTCCTCTTTGGCCAACTCGTCGAAAACCAGGATGCTGCCGGGCAGTTTCAGCTTTTCCTTCCAGCTTTTGTAGAATTCGTAGGCTTCCTCCTCCTCGCGGATGGCGAAGTCGAGGACGGCTTGCGGTGAATCGAAACGTGGACTGTTCTTGGGACTGGCCATGTTTGCTCTAACCTCCGTGCGGACTGGAATGGCAGTATTGTAGCACGGGCGCTTTCCGCTTTCAAAAGCCGCTTCGCTCGTCAAGGGGGATTGCAAAAAAATTCCGTCTTACGGTAATATGGAAGCAGTTCACAGGTAAACCGACAAGGAGGCCTCATGTCACTGCTTGATGTCAACGATCTGGTACAATTCGCCGTGCGAATCGAAGAGAATGGGGAACAGTTCTACCGCGACTGGGCGCAGCGCGTGAGCAGTCCGGCCCACAAGGCCTTTTTCACCAGGCTGGCCGACGACGAAGTCAAACATAAAGAGCTCTACCGGGCCATGCTGGGCCAGGTGAAGAGCTTCGAGCCGGATATCGACAGCTATGACGAGTACATGGCCTACATGAAGATGTTCTCCGACGGCGTACTCTTCAACGAGGAGAAGAACGCCAAGGACATGAAGGCCGTCAAGACCATGTCCGAGGCCATCGATTTCGCCGCCCGGCTGGAGCTGGATTCGATCCTGTTCTACCTGGAGCTCAAGACCTTCGTGCCCAAGGCTCAGGAAGGCACGGTCAACGAGATCGTCAAGGAAGAGCGGCGTCATTACATCGCCCTGCTCAACGCCCACAAGACGCTCAAAGATTGACAGGGGCGGGGGCTTAGGATATAATCGCGAAATGCCCTCCGTGCCGGAGTGGCGGAATTGGCAGACGCAACAGACTCAAAATCTGTCGATCCTTAGCGGTCGTGAGGGTTCGATTCCCTCCTCCGGCACCAATCGAAACCAAAATCCAGTGCACAGCGTTCCGTTCCCGATTCCTGTCTTCGATCACCGCCTGAGCTGGCGCGATTGCTGGGGCGGCGCTTTGGCCCGCCTGGGAATCGGCCGCGGTTGCTACCGCATCAAGCCCGGCCTGTACGCCCTGGGACAGCCCGACGCGGAAGCCGAGGTCCTGGTGACGGCCAATTACAAGCTGAGTTTCGATTCTCTGCGCAGTCGGCTCCCGGGCCGCAAGCTGTGGATTCTGGTCCTGGATACCCGCGGCGTCAATGTCTGGTGCGCCGCCGGTAAAGGCACTTTCTCGGACGCCGCCATCCTGCGCATGGTGAAACTGACGGGCCTGGAGAGGATTGTCCGGCACCGCCGCCTCATCCTGCCCCAGCTCGGCGCTCCGGGCGTTGCGGCTCACAAGGTGACGGCCGGCTGCGGTTTTCAGGTGCTGTACGGCCCGGTGCGCGCCGCCGATCTGCCGCGTTTTCTGGACGGCGGCCTGCAGGCCGACGCCGCCATGCGCCGGGTGGATTTCCCCTTGCGCGAACGCCTGGCGGTGGCCATGAACGGCTTGTTGCACTCCCTGAAGTACATCGGCTTCTACCTGCTCGCGCTGAGCGGCGTTCTGGCCCTGGCGGGAATGCCGGACCCGATGAGCTGGCTCTCCCTGGCTTTGCCTCCCGTCGGCGCTGTCGTAGTCGGCGCCTGGCTGGTGCCGGCTTTGCTGCCCTGCATCCCTTGGCGCGCTTTTGCACTCAAGGGGGCTGTGCCGGGCCTGCTATGGGGGATCGGCTGCGCACTGTTCTTCGCTTTCGGCCCCTGGGCCTGGATCGCTTCCCTGACCTTGCTGCCGGCCATATCCGCCTTCATGGCCCTCAACTACACCGGTTCCACCCCCTTCACCAGTCAGAACGGCGTCAATCGCGAAATCGCCCGTTACGCCCGCCCGCTGGCTCTGTGCGCCCTGCTGGGGCTGATCGCCTTCCTCCTGGGCGTCCTGCTGTGATCCACAGCTCCGTCCCCGCGCTGTCTTCTTTTCTCGTTGACGGTACGGTAAAATGCGTTTGTATGCCGTAACACGAATAAACGACAACGATCTCCGGGAAGATCTTGTCAAGGGGTAATCGCTGATGTATATGGGAAAATTCGTATTTTTCGCGGTTTTACTGATTTCAGGATATGTTTTTGTCTATCCGAAAAGTGATTTCAAGTTGATCAAAGAGCCGGCTTTCTCCCATGATGACAGCCTGATTCCCGTAACGGAACTCAAGGTGGTCAGGCAGATCGACCTGAATTTCACCAAAGATTTTGTCGCATTGATCGGCGATATGTCGGTCGCTCCCAATGGGAATGTTTTCGTATATGACTCCAAACAGGTCAAATTGTTCCAACTGAACAAAAACCAGGAATTGGCGGCGACTTTCGCGAAATCCGGTCAGGGTCCCGGGGAATTGATGCAAATGGGCAACTACAAGTCCGTATACCTCAATGCCGGTTGGGACAATAAACTGTATCTGTACAATCATCCCAACAAGATTTTGCATGTATACTCACAGTCTGGCGCTTATTTAAGCACCATACAGGCCGTCGACTCGGAGTTTACGATCGGAAAACCGACAGCCGACCGTGATGGTTCATTGGCCATGGTCTGTAGAGAGGGAAAGCTGGCCGTCTATACTCCGAAAAACGGCAAATACGAGCAAAAAATCATTGTCATTGATCGCGATCTGTGTTCGCGATTCTTGTTTTTGGCTCCCAACGAAACGGATATCGACGCTACCCTGAAAGACTCGACTTACCTTTCGTATGGGTATCTGGC
>CAYXHZ010000061.1:0-17395 GCA_964465065.1 uncultured Clostridia bacterium | reverse complement strand
CAGAATCATCAGAGAAAACAAGAGTTTGTGATTCATAGAACCTCCTAAAAGTGAACGTTTTACTATCAAAAATTTGATGAAAAACAGGCTGAACAAGCATGGCGCCAGTCAAAGAGCAAGCACGCATCAAAACAGATAACTGAATATTCGCATACGGAAAACTCAATGTCAACCCACTTTGGATAGACTTCGTGTCTTTTAGTCGGTTGCCGGTCCCCGACAGGCAGACGGATGGGACGAACGGTTTTTTACCATGAACAAGATAAAAAAACAGCCAGGCCCTAGCCGGGACGATCCCCCCGGGTAAAGGACACGGTCCGGCCGATCGTGGCCAGAGAAGCGGCCAACTGCTCCAGAAACGGGCTGTCCACCGCCGCCTCCGTCCGTTTCTTGTTGGGGTAGATGGTGTACAGCTGCCGGTAGCGCGGCGGCGTCTCGTTGGGCATGACCACGTTGGCGCCGCGCTGCAGAGCCAGCAGGCGGGCCTGGTCCTCGGCCAGGGTGGACAGGGCGGTGGTCGCCGGCAAGTGCACATTGCGGCTGACCAGGCGGTTGAGGGCCAGCACCCGGTAGGTCAGATCCTCGCGCCGCGCCCGGCTGAAGGGGGTGGGCAGGCCCGACACCGGGATGTACGGCCCGGCGCCGATCATGTCCAGGTCCAGTTCGCGGAACAGCAGGATGTCTTTGGCCAGGCTGGTCAGAGTCTGCCCGGGCAGACCGATCATCACCCCGCTGCCGGTCTGGAAACCCAGCCGTTTGAGGGCCCTGAGGCAGTCGACGCGCTCGCGGAGACTCATGCCGGGATTGAGACGATCGTAGAGCGCCTCGTCGCTGGTCTCGTGCTTGAGCAGATAGCGGTCGGCCCCGGCCTGCCGCCAGCGGGCATAGGTCGCCTCGTCGCGCTCGCCCAGGGCCAGGGTGATGGCCATGCCGGGGGCCGCCGCCCGCAGTCCCGTCACCATTTCTTCGACCCGTTCGCTGCTGTACCAGGGGTCCTCGCCCGACTGCACGACCAGGGTGCGGTAGCCTTTTTCGTAAATTCCGCGGCCGATGTCGACGATCTCGGCGATGCCGATGCGGTAGCGTTCCACGGCGGACCGGCAGTTGATGCCGCAGTACAGGCAGCCGCGCCGGCAGTGGTTGGAGATTTCCAGGATGGCCCGCAGGTGGACGGCATCGCCCACCTGCTGCCTGCGCACGCGGTCGGCGGCGTCGTAGAGAGCCTGCAGCTCTTCGGCATCGGCCTCGCCCAGAAAATAGACCAGGTCGTCCAGGCCCGGCTTGTCGCTCAGGTTTTCGATGCGGTTCTGGCAAGTCGGCATGAGCGTCTCAGAGGTAGAGATCCTTTTCGCCGGCCTGCACCCGTTTCAGAAAATCGCCGGTCTTGGCTCGCACCTCGGCACTGGGGATCTCGGCCATCATGGTGGCGATCAGGGCCTCGCCGGCCGCCCGGGTCTCGGGTTTGGCGTAATGGACCAGGTATTCCTTGAAGGTGGTCAGGGCGTTGGGCAGGCAGTAATGCTTGATCAGGCCGGGCTTGGCCAGGTCCATGAAGTCCTGGCCGGTACGGCCCATGCGGTAGCAGCCGGTGCAGAACGACGGAATGTAGCCCTGACCGATCATGTCGCTGATGACCTCTTCCAGGCTGCGGTGATCGCCCAGGGAAAACTGCTCGGCCGAGTTCTTGTCCGTGTAGCCGCCGGGGTTGGTGCGCGATCCGGCCGAGACCTGGGAAATGCCCAGCGAAATGGCTTCGTGCCGCATGGCGGCGTTTTCCCGGGTGCTCAGGATCATGCCGGTGTAGGGCACGGTGATGCGCAGGATGGCGATGATCTTGCGGAAATTCCAGTCGTCGACCACATGGGGCGGATGGGCGGCCACGTCGGAGCCGGTGGCCGGCTCGATACGCGGTACCGAGATGGTGTGCGGGCCGCAGCCGAATTTCTCTTCCAGGTGACGGATGTGCTGCAGCATGGCCATGATCTCGAAGCGATAGTCGTACAGACCGAACAGGATGCCCACGCCGACATCGTTGATGCCGCCCTCCATGGCCCGGTCCATGGCTGTCAGGTGGTTGAGGTAATTGGACTTGATGCCCTTGGGGTGCATCTGTTTGTAGGTGTCGTAATGGTAGGTTTCCTGAAAGAGCTGATAGGTGCCGATGCGCGCCTCGTGCAGACGGCGGAAGCTGTCCACCGACAAGGGGGCGATGTTGATGTTGATGCGCCGGATCTCGCCGTTGCCGACCTTGACCGAGTAGATGGTTTCGATGGCCTTGAGCGAATAGTCCAGCGCGCTCTCGCCCAAACCCTCGCCGGAAACCAGCAACACCCGCTTGTGCCCTTCTTTGACCAGGGCCTCGATGTTTTCGCGGATTTCCTCCTGGGTCAGGGTGCGCCGGGTGATGAAGCTGTTGCTGTGCCGGAAGGCGCAGTACAGACACTCGTTGTTGCACAGGTTGGACACGTACAGAGGAGCGAAGAGCACCAGGCGGCGGCCGTAGATCTCTTCCTTGATAAAGCTGGCCGTCTCCAGGATTTCCCCGAGCTGCTCGTCGTCGTCGACCATCAGCAGCCGTTCGGCCTCGCCGAAGCCTATGCCTTTGAGTTCCCGGGCGTGGGCCAGAATGTCGCGCAGCTCGGCCGTGTCGGGCGGGGTCGTGTTCCTGAGGTAATCGTTGATTTTTTCGTGATCGATGAAACCGCTATCCATGGTTGACTCCTTGTTGGGTTGAGATAAGAAAGGGACGCAAGGGACCTAGGGGACAGAACTCATTTCTATATTCTCTATCCATAATCTAGGCCTCACTTTTCAAAGCCATATGCCGGCGCAGCCTCAGCTCGACGGACCTGGCCGGGGTTTTGTAAAGATTGTATAAATCCGGAAAGGGCGACAGGGCACGGGGAAAAACGTTCTTGACGTAGGCGATGAGCACCCCGTAGTTGGTGATGGGCACGCCGCGTTCCCTGGCCTGGGCGATGCGCGAAAGCATCTCGCGGCGGTTGAGGGTGCAGCCGCCGCAGTGCACCACCAGTTTGTACTCCTCCAGATCGTCGGGAAAGGCCGAGCCGGGCGCGCTGGCGATACGCAGACCGCCGCCCACGAAATGTTCCAGCCAGCGGGGGATCTTCACCCGGCCGATGTCGTCCTCCAGCGGGTGATGGGAACAGGACTCGGCGATCAGCACCCGGTCGTTCGGCCTGAGGCCCGAGATGGCCCGGGCGCCCTCGACCAGTTCCAGCAGGTCCCCTTTCTGGCGGGCCGACAGGATCGAGAAAGAGGTCAGCGGAATTTGCTCCGGCACGTCGGCGGCCACCTGGGGAAAGACCTGGGAATCGGTGACGACCAGGGCCGGAGGATTTTTCAGGGCGGCCAGGGCGGCCGGCAGTTCCCGCTCTTTGCACATCACCGGCACGGCGTCGGCGTCGAGCACGTCGCGCAGCGCCTTGACCTGAGGCATGATCAGCCGTCCTTTCGGGGCGCCCAGGTCGATGGGCGTCACCAGCAGCACCAGCTCTCCGGGCTGGATCAGATCACGGATGAAGGGCGGTTCCCAGGCCTGCGGCGCCAGTTCGACGATGCGTTCCTTGAGCTCGGCGATGCCCTGACCGGTCATGGCGCTGACCCGTACCGCCGGCCTTTCCCGTAACCAGTCCTGGACGGGCTGGCCGATTCCGGTGTCGATCTTGTTGACGACCACGATGACCGGCACCGACCGCTGTTCCAGCTTCTCCAGCCACTCATCCTCGAAGGAGAGTTCCGGACTGCGGGCGTCGAGAACCAGCAGGGCCAGATCGGTCTTGTTGAGGACACGCAGGGCCTTGTCGCGGCGCTGCTCGCCCAGCTGGCTGGAACGGTCGTCCAGGCCGGCCGTATCCACCAGCACCACCGGACCCAGCGGCAAGAGCTCCATGGATTTGTAGACCGGATCGGTGGTGGTGCCGGGCAGCTCGGAGACGATAGCCACCGGCTGGTCGGTCACGGCGTTGATCAGCGAGGACTTGCCGGCGTTCATACGCCCGAAGACGGCGATGTGCAGACGGTCGCCGCGGATGGTGCGGCTGGCGTTCATGATTCGTCCTCCCCCAGCAACGGCAGCCCGGGCGAGGCCATGACCTCGGGGGTCAGCGCCCGGGCCAGGGTGGCCTCGTCCAGCCAGCCCTTCTCGCGCAGACAGTCGATGATGCCGCAGTCGCGGGTCTTGGCCTCCGTGACCAGTTCGGCGGCGCGCTCGTAACCGAGCAGCGGCGTGAGCAGGGTGGCCAGGGAGTAGGCCCGGCCCAGGTGACGGGCCGTCTGCGCCTCGTTGACGCGGATGCCGGCCACGGTGCGGCCCAGGCCGGTCAAAACCCCGCTCAGCAGTTCGATGGCCGTCAGCAGCCGGTGGGCGATGAGCGGCAGAAACTGCGGCAATTCGAGGTTGCCCTCGGCGGCGGCGACCGTCACGGCCTGGTCGGCGCTGAACACTTCGATGCAGACCTGTTCCACCGCCTCCAGCATCACCGGGTTGACCTTGCCGGGCATGATCGACGAGCCGGCCTGCAGGGCCGGCAATTCCAGTTCGCCGATACCGCAGCGCGGCCCGGAGGACAGCAGGCGCAGGTCGGCGGCGATCTTCTTGACGGTGGCGGCCCCGGTTTTGACCAGGCCCGACACCTCGACCAGGGTATCGACATTCTGGGTGCCGTCCACCAGGTTGCGGCTCGGGCTGAGCGGCAGCTCGCTCAGGCGGCGCAGGTGCTGTACGGCCAGGGCGGCGTATTGCCGGTCGGCGTTGATGCCGGTGCCAACGGCCGTTCCGCCCAGGTTGATCTGCCGGACCCACTCGCGGGCCTTGTCGATGCGCCAGCGGAAACGGGCCACCGCCTCGGCCCAGGCGCCGAATTCCTGGCCGACGCTGATGGGCATGGCGTCCTGCAGCTCGGTGCGGCCGATCTTGAGGATGGCTGCAAATTCCCGTTCCTTGTTCTGCAGCTCGGCCAGCAGCCTCTCCACGGACCGGTGCAGACCGGTCAGGGCGCGGATTACGGCGATGCGCACCGCCGTCGGGTAGGTGTCGTTGGTGGACTGGGACAGGTTGACGTGATCCAGCGGCGACAAGTACCCGTAATCGCCGAACTTGCGGCCCAGGCGGCGCAAAGCCAGGTTGGCCAGCAGCTCGTTGGCGGCCATGTTCACCGAGGTGCCGGCCCCGCCCTGCAGCGGGTGCAGAGCCGGAACGAAGGCCTCGACATCGTCGAGCACCTCGTCGGCCGCCGCGGCGACGGCTCCGGCCAGCTCGGCCGGCAACAGCCCGCTGTCCGAATTGGCCAGGACGGCGGCCTTCTTGACCAGGATCATGGCCGCGAAGATGTCGCCGCGCATGCGTTCGCTGGAAAAGCGGAAGTTTTCCTCGGCCCGGCGGGTATGAATACCGAACGGGTAGTCGTCCGCCAAGTGCAGACTGCCCAAAAAATCTCGTTCTTCACGCATCCGTTCATCCTTACTGAAGGAAGCGGATTCGGCTCAAAACCGTTTGGAGAGAAGCGATTTGACCTCGACGCCGGGCAGTTGGCCCAGCCGGCCGCTCAGGGCACCCACTTCGTCGGTGCTGCCCCGAAAGATCAGGGCGATCACCGCCATTTCACCCTGACGCTGAATGTGCGGCAGGCCCAGGCGGCCGATAATCTGCCGGGAATACTCCCCCAGTATGCTGTTGACGGGATCGGCGGATTTGGGATCGGCGATGAACAGGGCCAGCACACCGATGCGTTCAGGGCAATCGACGGCAAGCGGCATCTCGGTCATGACACTCTCCTTGGGTCAGGGCATCCCTTCCCTCAGATTCAATTGGCGGCTCCTGGGGAGACCGCCCGATCATTATAGAAGCTTTCCGCTTTTTTTTCAACCGGTCCGGCGCCGGCTCATTCCTGGGACACCGTCACCGGGCTGCTCTCCAGACCGCTTTCCGACAGGGCGGTGATGCGGTAGGTATAGCGGAGCGTTCCCACGAAATAGCGGTCCTGGTAGCTCAGCGTGGCCGCATCCACTTCGGCCAGCTGGACGTAGCTGTCGTCCGGTTCGGTCCGGTCCTTGCGGTAGATCCGGTAACTGGCGGCCGGAGTCGTGCTGTCCTGGTTGATCTGCCAGCTCAGGCTATTGATGTATTCGCGAAACAGGATCAGGTCGTTGACGGTTTGGCTCAGGACAGGGTTCTTGGGCGGCAGCAGCTTCTCGTACAACTGGCCGCGGTAATTGACGAGGCAGCACAGCATGCGGTTGGCCTGCTGGCGGGTGAAGCGGTTCATGCAGGCGTCGTCGGTGTAATCCATGTAATTGTGGATGGGATCGGCCGATCCGCAGGAATAGGTCTGAACGCAGCCGTAGTGTTCGACGGCCTCGGGATTGGTGTCCACGATCAGGTCGCCGCTGTGCAGGGTGTTGGTGCAACCCTCCTCGAAGGTGTGCAGCAGACCGAAGTAATGGCCCAGCTCGTGGACCAGGGTCCGGCCCTGATCGTAGGGGTCGGCGCCGTTGTCCCGTCCGCCGACGGTTTCGTAGTTCAGGACCACGCCGTCGTAGACCTCGCCGGCCGCCTCCTGGGGATAATAGGAATAGCCCAGGTAGCCGCTGGCGGTATTGGTGTAGATGTTGATGTAGCGCTGCGGATTCCAGGCCAGCTCCTCTTTGTAGGCCATTTCGTCCTCGTCGTCGAACCAGGCGTCGTTGCGGTCGCGGGTGACGCCGGCCAGGACGAAGTTGATCCGGGAGTTGTAGCCGTTCTCGCCCAGACTGCCCGATACCGCGCCGAAATCCTCGTTGAGCACCTGGACCTGGTCGGCGATCTGCCGGTCGGTCAGCGCCCCCGTACCGTCCGTTTTCTGGATGACGTGAAAGACCACCGGCAGGATCAGGGTCTCGTCCGGCCAGTACTCGTTGCGGATCACCGTCTGGTTGACCGAGCAGTCGCTGGCGTCCTTGAGCCAGGCCTGCGCGCTGCGCTCGCAGGGCGGCCGCTTGACCAGGCAGCGCCGGCCGCTGTTGCGGAAATATTCGGAGTGCAGGTATTCGGAAAAGTTGGCGAAGCTGCCGCCATCGGTATGGATCACCCCGCTGGGATCGATTCGGTAAAAAGCTTTGACGGCCGGATCGGTCCCCGCAGCCAGGGCTACGGCGCAGGCCAGGATCAAGGTTCCGCTCAGGCGGCGGCTGAATGCAGTCGGCATGGTACCTCCCATCGGGCTTGACATCGCTAAGCACTACTATACTGTCACAATGACCGGTCCTTGTCCAGCCCGGCGTTTTCAGCCCGGCTGCTGGATGTAGCGCTCCAGCAGTCCCGGTACCTTGTCGGCGCTGATGTTGGCGTGAACGTCGCTGTTGATCATGACCACCGGAGCCAGACCGCAGGTACCCAGGCAGCGGGAGGCCTCCAGCGAGAAGAGACCGTCGCGGGTAGTCTGACCGAAATCGATGCCCAGTTCCTCGCGGATCTTGGCCAGCACCTTGTCGGCCCCCTTGACGTAACAGGCCGTGCCCAAGCAGACGTTGATGACGTACTTTCCGCGCGGAGTCAGCCGGAAAAAATGGTAGAACGTGGCCACGCCGCTGACCTTGGCGGCCGGTACGCCAAGCAGCTGGGCCACGGCGTCCATCTGCACCCGGTCCAGGTAGCCGTAATGCGCCTGAACCTTGTGCAGCACCGAGATCAGCTGACTCTGCGGATGAGGTTTGGCCCTGACCTGTTCGATGAAGGCCACGATATCGGCCGGCAGGGCCTGGCGGCAGTCTTGCTGCAATTGACGGTTCAGGGTATCGGGCACGGGTTTGGGATTCATCGGACACCTCGCGGGGATTTGACAGAGTAACGGGTGTGCAGCAGCTCATGGGCCAGAGGACCGCCCGGTTCGCCCAGAAATTCCTGATAGAGGGTCTTTATGGCCGGATTATCATGGGAGCGGCGCAGGGTTTTGCCCTGATCGATGCTGTAGAGCGCCCGGGCCCGCATGGCCAGCAATTCGGGGTCGAGCACCTTGTGGCCGGTCACCGGGTAAGGCTGCCCGCCGCCGCCGATGCAGCCGCCGGGACAGGCCATGATTTCGATGATGTGGAACTGCTCCTGGCCGCTCAGCACCTTGTCCAGCAGGATCCTGGCGTTGGCCAGGCCGTTGGCCACGGCCACGTGCAGGGTCTGTCCGCCCAGTTCGAAGCTGGCCTGTTTGAGACCGCTGACGGCGCGCACTTCCTGGAACTCGATGCGCTGCACCGGTCGGCCGGACAGTTTTTCGGCGGCAGTACGCAAGGTGGCCTCCATGACCCCGCCGGTGGTCCCGAAAATATCTCCGGCACCGCTGGCGATACCCAGGGGGGCGTCGCACTGCCCGTCCGGCAGCTTGGCGAAATCGATGCCGTAACTCTTGATCATCCAGATCAGTTCCCGGGTGGTCAGCACGGCGTCGGTGTATGGGAAGCCCTCCGGGGCCCGGTGCTCGGGACGGTCGATCTCGTATTTCTTGGCCGTGCAGGGCATGACCGCCACCATGAAAATACGGCGCGGATCCAGACCCAGCTTGCGGGCATAGTAGGTCTTGGCCAGTACCGAGGTCATGGCCATCGGCGAGCGGCAGCTGGAGGCCAGCGGAATCAGGTCGGGGTAGAATTTCTCCATGTAGTTGATCCAGCCGGGCGAACAGCTGGTCAGAATCGGCAACGGACCGCCCTGCTGCAGACGTTTCAGGAACTCGGTCGATTCCTCGACGATGGTCAGGTCGGCGCCGAAATCCGTATCGAAGACCGCCTGAAAGCCCAGACGGCGCAGAGCGGTGACCATCTTGCCGCTGGCCGGCGTACCGGGCGGGAAACCGAAGCCCTCGCCGATGGCCGCCCGGATCGACGGCGCCACCTGGACGACCACGTGCAATCCGGTCTCGTCCAGGGCCTTCCAGACAGTGTCGGTATGGCTCTTCTCCAGAAACGAGGCCACCGGGCAGACGCTGACGCACTGGCCGCACTGGATGCAGACCGAATCGTCCATGTTGGCCCCGTATGCCGGAGTGACCACCGTCAGAAAACCGCGGCCGTGCTGGCTGAGGTTGTGAACACCCTGCACCTCGGCGCAGACCCGGGTGCAGCGGCCGCACAGGATGCATTTCTCGCTCTCGCGCACGACGCTCCGGCCCGAATCCTCCAAGGGAAACCGTTTGCGCTCGCCTTCGAAAAGACGCTCGCGCACCCCCAGGGTGTAGGCCAGACGCTGCAGTTCGCATTGACCGTCCCGCTCGCAGCACTGACAGTCGCGGGGGTGGTTTTCCAACAGCAGCTCGACGATGTCGCGCCGGGCCTGACGGATCTGCGGCGAGTTGGTCTGCACCTCCATGCCGGCCCATACCTCCTGGGCGCAGGAGGCCATGTAATGCCCCATTTCCTTGACGTCGACGATGCAGACGCGGCAGGAACCGGCCAGACTGAGGTCGGGATGGTAGCACAGGCGCGGAATGCGGATGCCCAGGGTTTGGGCGGCCTCCATGATGGTAGTGCCGGCCGGTACGCTGATTTTCTGGTCGTCGATGGTCAGTTCGATCATGGTTTCGTTTTGCGTCATGACGGGTCTCCTAGCTGCGGTCGATGGCGCCGAAGCGGCACACCTGATGACAGCGGCCGCATTTGATGCAGCGGTTCTGATCGATGGCGTGCACCTTCCTGGGCGCTCCGGTAATACAGCTCACCGGGCAGTTGCGGGCGCAGGCCGTGCAGCCGACGCATTTTTCGGCGTTGACGCTGTAGCGCACCAGGGCGGAACATTTCCGGGCCGGACAGCGCCGCTGGTGAACGTGGGCCTCGTATTCGGCGCGGTAGTGGCGCAGGGTGGACAGGACCGGATTGGCCGCCGCCCGACCCAGACCGCACAGCGAAGCCCGTTTCATCAACAGACCGAGCCTTTCCAGCCGGATCAAGTCCTGCTCGCCGCCCTTGCCGGCGGTGATGCGTTCCAGGATCTCCAGCATACGCTGGCTGCCCTCGCGGCAGGGAGTGCATTTCCCGCAGGATTCGTCGGCCGAAAACTGCATGAAGAACTTGGCGATGTCCACCATGCAGTCGTCCTCGTCCATGACGATCATGCCGCCGGAACCCATGATCGAGCCCATGGCGGTCAGGCTGTCGTAGTCGACCGCAATGTCGGCCATTTCCGCCGGAATGCAGCCTCCGGCCGGTCCGCCGGTCTGCACGGCCTTGAAGGCCTTGCCGCCGGGGCAGCCGCCGCCGATGTCCATGACCACCTCGCGCAGGGTCGTGCCGATGGGCACCTCGACCAGACCGGTATGGCGCACCTTGCCGGCCAGGGCGAACACCTTGGTGCCGCCGCTGCTCTGGCTGCCGATCTGGGCGAACCACTTGGCGCCGTAGGCCATGATGACCGGGATGTTGGCGAAGGTCTCGACGTTGTTGATCACCGTCGGACAGCCCCACAGGCCGCGCTGGGTCGGATACGGCGGCCGGACGCGCGGTTGGCCGCGTTCGCCCTCGATGGAATGGATCAGCGCCGTCTCCTCGCCGCAGACGAAGGCCCCGGCGCCCAGGCGGATCTCCAGGTCGAACGAATAATCGCCGCCCAGGATGCGCTCGCCCAGCAGTCCGTGACTGCGGCATTGCTGCAAGGCGTTTTCGATACGCTCGATGGCCAGGGGGTATTCGGCCCGTACGTAGAAGAACCCCCGACCGGCGCCGATGGCGTAAGCGCCGATGATCATGCCCTCGATGACCGAAAACGGATCCCCCTCCAGCATGCTGCGGTCCATGAACGCCCCGGGATCGCCCTCGTCGGCGTTGCAGACGATGTACTTCTCCGTACCGGGCTCACGCCGGCCCATCTGCCATTTCAGGCCGGTCGAATAACCGCCGCCGCCGCGGCCCCGCAGTTTGCTGGCGCCGATCTCGGCGATGACGGCGTCCGGGTCCGCGTCGCTCAGGACCCGGGCCAAGGAGGCGAAACCGCCGGCGCCGATGTACTCGTCCAGGCTGGTAGGGTCGATGATGCCGCTGTTGCGCAGGGCGATCCGGGACTGGCGGTTGAAAAAGGATACGTCGCCGTAGAATTCGAAAAAGCGTTGGCTGATGGGCAGGTCCTGGACCGTCAGCTCCGTCACCGGCTGGTCGTGGAGCAGGTGCTGGTCGATGATGCGTTCGATATCGGCCGGCGAACCCACCCGGTAGACGGTGTTGCCCGGGCGGACCAGGAAATGCCCGCCTTGGCCGGCCTGCTGCCGGCTGCACAGCCCGAAGCAGTTGCCGCTGACCAGGCTGGCGGTATCCGCCCCGACGCCGCGGCGCTGCAGGCTGTCGCGCATGATGGCCAGAAAATCCTGTCTGTCCCGGCTGCCGCAGCGCTCGCCGCCGCAGAAGAACAGCTCGTAGCGGCTGACGACGTCGCTGTGCCCCTCGAGCATCAGCTCCTCGACCGTTTGCCCGGCCAGGACATGTTCGGTGAAGATGCGGTGCACCTTGTCCCGATCGACCTGCTGGTATTTGATCAGGCGCTGCCCGGGCTGCATGACGGCGACGATCGGCTCGCGGCTGCAGCGCCCCGTGCAGCCGACTTCGTGGATGACGATGTCGCTGCGGCCCGAGGCGGCGATGTGCTTGCGGAACTCGGCCAGCACCTCGCGGGAACCGGCGGCGTTTTCACAGGTGGCCGAGCCGATCTGGATGACGGTCTGATTCCCGTTTGCCTGCCGGCCGTTTTCGGAATGGAGCTGACGACGGATGCGTTCGAACTGCTCTTGGACGCTTGGATTCATGTTGACTCCCTGACGGCGGAAATGGTACGCAAATTCGCTTGAATTTACAATCCTTATATAGATTCAATCTCGGGAAATTTCCATATTACAGGTTCAGGCGGATGGGCAGGGTCACCGAGGTGATCTCGTCCCAGTGCAGCTGGCGCTGGATGGCGAACGAGGACTCGTTGTGCAGCAGCTTGTGGTAGAACTTCTCGTGCCGGAAGGCCAACTTACCGGTGAAAACGGTGGAGCGTGAAAACTCGGACTTGATCTCCTTACACAGCTGCGTGGCGGTTTCCACCAGATCGGTACCCACCGAGTAACGCCAATCGGCGGAGAATCCCAGCCGGCGCGCCTGGTCGACGTACTTCTGCAGCGACCCCCTGGCCGCCGCTTCCAGATTCTTGAGCTCCCTGGCCCCTTTGAACGAACCGGAATCGACCACGGCCACGGTGGCGAAGATGAAGTTGCTGTACAGGTTTGGAAAGTTGCGGATCACCGACAGCATGGTGTGCACCCCGAAACCGTTGTAGCCGCTGACCAACAGGATGGCGGTCATCTCCTGGGGATCGGGCATGTCGTAGTTGGTCTTTCGGCTGGTGGGAATGTCCAGCAGCAGATCGTCCAGCTGACGCACGGCGTTGCGCACGTTGGCGTAATGGCGGCGGATGAGCAGGCACAGCGAGATCAGTCCCCCGGTGATCAGCAGGGTTATCCAGCCGCCTTCCAGGAATTTTTCGCGCACGGTGACCACCAGGATGGTGAAACAGAGCAGGAAGGCTACCAGGTGCACCGGCAGCTGCCGTTTCCAGTCCCTCTCCTCGCGGCGGCAACGGATGTAATGCACGCTCATGCCCAACTGGGACAGGGAAAAATCCAGAAAGACGTTGATGGAGTACATGACCACCAGGCTGGACACGTTGCCGCCGGTGTAGAACAGCAGCAGGATGGAGGCACCCCCCATGAGCAGGATGCCGTTGTGCATGGTCAGGCGCTCCGACAGGGAGGCGAAGCGGTGCGGCAGCCAGGAATCGATGGCCATGTTGGCCATGATGCGCGGTCCGTCGATGAAGCCGGCCTGGGCGGCCACGTAGAGCAGGGCTCCCTCGGACAGGATGGTGACCAGGGCCAGGCTGTAACCGAAACTCCAATCGCTGTACAGGGCGTTGGCCAGAATGGAATTGAGGGTTTTCCCCTGGCCGGGATTGACCTTCAGCAGCAGGTAGCAGAAGAACAGACCGCTGGCGGTGAAAGCCAGAGAAACGGCCATGTACAGCATGGTCCGTTTGCCGGTCTGCACCTTGGGCTCGCGCAGGATCTGCATGCCGTTGGCCACGGCCTCGATGCCGGTGTAGGTGCCGCCGCCCAGGGAGTAGGCACGCAAAAACAAGGCCAGCATGCCCATGCCGCCCAGGCTGACCAGGCCGGCATTGAAATCGTTGCGGATGCCCTGGACCACCGGTCCGATCTGCGGCAGGTGCGAAAAAATCCCGTACCCGATCAGGAAAATATGAGTGATTACGAACACGATGAAGATAGGCGCCAGAAAGGTCACCGATTCCCGCACCCCGCGCAGGTTGAGGACGATCAGCATCAGGATGAGAAACAGTTCGAAATAGATCTTGATCGGGTGCCAGCCCAGGGGCAGGAAGCTGAACAGGGCGTCGCCACAGGCGGCGATGGAGACGGTGATGGTCAGCATGTAGTCGACCAGCAGGGCGTTGCCGGAGACGACCCCGCTCCTGGGCCCCAGAGTCTGGGTGGCCACGATGTAACCGCCGCCGCCGTGGGGGAAGCGTTCGATGATGCGGGAATAGGCGTAGGAGATGATGAGCACGGTCAACGAGGTGGCCAGGGCCAGAAACACCGCCAGATAGCTGTGCCGGCCCAGGGCGCGGAACGCCTCCTCGGGACCGTAGGAAGAGGAGGACAGGCCGTCGGCGCCCAGACCGATCCAGGCCAGCAGAGGCACCAGGGACAGCTTGTGGAACAGGGATGGGTCCTTGATGTTCTTGGGGGCGCCGACCACGGTCTGCACCACTTTGTCGAGCAGGGTGCTTTCTTGTTCCGAATCGTTCTGATTCATTCCTCTTCCTGGGCAATCGGAGTGCTGCCGGTCTTTGACCTCCCCCATTGTACATGGAGCCGGAACGGGGTGTCAAACCGCAAGACGGCCCGACACCCCGCGCCGACAACGGCCGATTCAGCCCATGAACGGGTAGGCGAAATGACGGGCCGGAACGAAGGTTTCCTTGATGGTGCGCGGGCTGACCCAACGCAGCAGGTTGAGGTAGCCGCCGGCCTTGTCGTTGGTGCCCGAACCGCGGGCGCCGCCGAAGGGCTGCAGGCCGACCATGGCCCCGGTGGGCTTGTCGTTGATGTAGAAGTTTCCGGCCGCATAACGCAGCTCCCGGCTGGCCTGGACGATGACCGAACGGTCCCGGGCGAAAACGGCCCCGGTCAGGGCGTAAGGCGAAGTCTGATCGCACAGGCGCAGGGTCTCCAGGTAGTCCTTCTCGGGGTAGACGTACACGGTCAGTACCGGGCCGAATATTTCTTCGCACATGGTCTGGCTGCGGGGGTCACGAGTCTGGATGACCGTCGGCTCGACGAACCAGCCCTGGCGGTCGTCGCCGTTTCCGCCGCAGATGAAGGCGTTGTCGGGGTTGGCCCGGCTGCGTTCGATATAGCCCATGATATTCTTGTAGGCGTCGCCATCGATGACGGCATTGACGAAATTGCCGAAGTCCAGCACCGATCCCATGCGCATCTCGGCGCACATCTCCTGCAGCCGTTTCCGGATGGCCGGCCACAGGGAATCCGGGATGTAGGCCCGGGAAGCGGCCGAACATTTCTGGCCCTGGTATTCGAAGGCGCCACGGACCAGGGCCGTGGCCACCTCGTCGGCGTCGGCGGATGCGTGGACGAAGACGAAGTCCTTGCCGCCCGTCTCCCCGACCAGTCTGGGGTAGGAACGGTAGGCGGGCATATTGTCCACCACCCGGCGCCAGATGCCGTTGAAAGTGGCGTTGGAGCCGGTGAAATGGACACCGGCCAGCAGAGGTTCGTTGAGGACCTGTCCGCCGATCAGGCTTCCGGAACCGGGCAGAAAGTTGATCACTCCGGCGGGCAGGCCGGCCTCCATGAACACCTTCATGAGCAGGTGGTTGGACAGGACCGAGCTGGACGCCGGTTTCCAGATGCAGCTGTTGCCCATCAGGGCCACGGCCATGTTCAGGTTGGAGGCGATGGCCGTGAAGTTGAAGGGACTGATGCAGAATACGAACCCTTCCAGCGGCCGGTACTCGATACGGTTGAGCTGCGAGAACTCGGAGCGGGGCTGGTCGGCGTAGATCCGGGAGGCGAAGTAGGCGTTGTAGCGCAGGAAATCGACAGTTTCGCAGGCGGAATCGATTTCGGCCTGCATGACATTCTTGCTCTGGCCGAGCATGGTGGCGGCGTTGAGCCGGAAACGGTACTGTTCGGCGATCAGTTCGGCCGCCTTGAGAGTGATCGAGGCCCGTTCCACCCAGGACAGTTCCAACCAGTCCTGCCGGGCGTCCAGAGCGGCCTTGATGGCCGCCTCGACATGTTCGGGGCGCGCCCGGTGGCAGCGGGCCAGCAGGCAGCTGTGGTCATGCGGAGCGCGGACATCGTAGCAATCGCCGCTGCGGACTTCCCGACCGGCGATGATCATCGGTATATCCACCGGCTCCGCCTGGATATCGGCCAGCGTCCGTTCTATGCCTGTCCGTTCGGCCGAGCCCGGCCGGTAGGTCAGCACGGTTTCGTTCCGCGGCACTTCGAAACTGAAAATAGTATTGTTCATCGAACTTTCCTCCTCGACCTCGGTCGGGCGGCGCGATGGCCGGCGCAACAGTAGTTCCGACTTCGGAGTGCCGAAAGACTAGCAAAAGCCACAGCGGGAGTCAAACCGCCGGACAGCCGCCGGTCTTCGTCGGCCCTAGCCGCCAAAACACCGGTCAAATCGACATTTTCAAGCTCAGATTTCCCCACAGCATATCAGTATTATGAACAATTTTAATAGTTATAATGAATCGAATGAATTTAACAAATACTCGCGGATTGTGTAAGATGCGTTTCAGAATTGATGGAGGTCAATATGGACAGACAGCTGACGAATCTGGGTATCGTGGAAATAAACCCCGGCGCTTTCGCCGGCCAATGGCTGGACGGTTCGTCCCGCCAGGAAGTGTTCTCGCCTGTCGACGGTTCGCGCATCGCCACGGTCGGCAACTGCTCGGCCGCCGAGTGCGACGGGATCATCGCCGCATGTCACCGGGCATTTTCCGACTGGCGGCAGGTACCGGCCCCCAAACGGGCCGAAGTGGTCAAGAGCCTGGGCGAGGAGATCCGGGCCAGGCAGGAAGACCTGGCTTACCTGGTCACCCTGGAAATGGGCAAGACTCTGGCCGAAGGCCGGGGCGAAGTCCAGGAGATGATCGATATCTGCGATTACGCCGTCGGCCTGAGCCGGCAGATCTCCGGTCCCGGCCTGCAGAGCGAACGACGCATGCACCGCATGTTCGAGCAATGGCATCCCCTGGGCACCGTCGGCCTGATCACCGCCTTCAATTTCCCGGTGGCCGTCTGGGCCTGGAATACGGCACTGGCCCTGACCTGCGGCGACACCGTCCTGTGGAAACCGTCCTACAAGACGCCTCTGTGCGCCATCGCCTGCACGCGGATCGCCGAGAAAGTGCTCCGCAAACACGGCTACGACCCGGCCGTCTGCAGCCTGGTCATCGGCAAAGGCAGCCAGATCGGCGACCGGATCAGCGGCGACGAACGTCTGGCCCTGATCTCCTACACCGGATCGGTGCCGGGCGGCCGCCACGTCGGCCAGATAGTCCAGCAGCGTTTCGGCCGATCGATCCTGGAACTCGGCGGCAACAACGCCGTCATCGTCAGCGACAAAGGCGATGCCGAAACCGCCCTGCGGGCCGTTTATTTCGGTGCCCTGGGCACTTCCGGACAGCGCTGCACCTCGACCCGCCGGGTGATCGTGCAACAGAAGGTCTACGAGGAATTCAAGCGGAGACTGCTGCAGGCCTACCGGGAAACCCGGATCGGCGATCCGCGCGACCCCGCCCATTTCATGGGCCCCCTGGTCGACAGCGCCGCGGTCAGGACCATGCTCGAGGCCATCGAACGGATCAAGTCGGAAGGCGGCAAGGTCGTCTGCGGCGGCGAAAACCTCGATATGCCCGGCGGCTGTTACGTCAGTCCCTGCCTGGTGGAAGCGACCCCCGACATGCCCATGGTCCGGGAAGAGACCTTCGCCCCCATCCTGTACCTGATGCGTTACGACCAGCTGCCCCAGGCCGTCGCCATCCACAACGCCGTGCCTCAGGGCCTGAGCAGCAGCATCATCAGCGACAGCGTCATGGAGAGCGAGTACTTCCTGGGCGCCCTGGGCAGCGATTGCGGTATCGCCAACGTCAATACCAGCACCAACGGTGCCGAGATCGGCGGGGCGTTCGGCGGGGAAAAAGAGACCGGCGGCGGTCGCGAAAGCGGTTCGGATTCCTGGAAGGCCTACATGCGCCGCCAGACCTGCACGGTCAACTACAGCGGCACCCTGGAACTGGCCCAGGGCCTGGAATTGACGCATCTGT
>CAYXHZ010000060.1:0-17530 GCA_964465065.1 uncultured Clostridia bacterium | reverse complement strand
ACTGCGGGCGTAACGTCAACGGCCGGTTGTACGGATTCGACCGGGGCCGTTATTTCTACCTTCAGGACGAGGTCGACGAAGAAGTGTGGATGCTGCATATCGAAACAGCATACCGCTGACCCGGATCCCAACTCCCCGACAGGTACGTTCCGGCAAACTTCGCCGCGTCTTTCTCCGTATTAGTTGAATCCGGGCTACAAGTCCGGCGAGGTGTATCATGAGGAAAACATTGCCCCTGGCGGGGCTCATTGTATTGACATGCACGCTGCTTCAGGGTACTGGCCTGTCGCAACGCGCCCATTCGTTCACACTGGACAACGGCATGACCTTCTGGGTCTACGAACGTCACCAGATTCCGACCTTCTTCGGCATCTACATGGCCAAGACCGGCTCCTGCGACGAGCAGACCGGCGAGACCGGGCTGGCCCATTTCATCGAGCACCTTTCTAAAAAGGGAACACCGCTGATCGGCACGACCGATTATCAAGCCGAAGCACCGATTTTGACCGAGATGGACCGCATCGGCGACGAGCTGAGCGCCGAATTGGACAAGGGTAGCCTGGCCGACCCGACCCGGGTGGCCGACATGCGCAAGAAACTGTCCGAGCTCCAGGAAAAGCACAGCGCCTACGCCGTGAAAGAGGAATACAACAAGATTTACAGCGAGAACGGCGGCCGGGGCCGCAACGCCTCCACCGGCCAGGACAGCACCCAGTACTTCATCTCGCTGCCGGCCAACCGTCTGGAACTGTGGTTCCTGATGGAATCGGAAAAGCTGAAGAACCTGGTCATGCGCGAATTCTACTCTGAACGCGACGTGATCAACGAGGAACGGCGCATGGGTGTGGAAAACAGTCCCGCCGGTTATCTGTTCGAACAGTTCCTCAACGCCGCCTTCATGGTTCATCCCTACCGCCACGAGGTCATCGGTCACATGCACGACATCCAGACCTTCACCAAGGCCCAGGCCCGGAATTTCTTTTCCCGCAACTACGTGCCCAACAACCTGATGGCCGCCCTGGTCGGAGACGTTTCCCTTTCCGAGGTCAAACGGCTGGCGGAGAAATACTTCGGGGACATCCCCCGAGGCGCCGAACCGCCGCGGGTGCTCAACCACGAACCGCAGCAGAACGCCGAGAGACGGGTCACGGTCTGGATGGACTCCGAGCCCGAGATCCTGATCGGTTTTCAAACCCCGGGACGGGAATCCAGGGACAACCTGAGCCTGGAGATGATCGCCCTGCTCCTGAGCGCCGGCGATTCCTCCCGCCTCAACCGCGACCTGGTCGTCCGCCGCCAGATCGCCTTCAACGCCTTCGCCTCGGCCAACGCCCTGGGCGAACGCCACGGCTCGCTGTTCATGCTGCAGGGCGCGCCCCGACACCCGCACACGGTCCAGGAACTGGAAAACGAATTCTACGCTCATCTGAACAGACTGAAAACCGAGCCGGTGGGCGAAGCGGAACTTCGCCGGGCCATCAACCAGGCTCAAGCCGCCCTCTACAACGGCTTGGACCGCAACATCCTTCTGGGCATGCGCATCCTCAGCAACGCCCAGTTGCACGGCGATGTCGACGCCGAATTCAAACGCGTCGAACAGCTCAAAACCGTCAGCGCCGCCGAGATCATGGCTGCGGCCGAAAAATACTTCACGGCCAGTAACCGCACCGTCGGCATCCTCTTGCGCAAGGAACAGGGAGAAAAAAAATGATCCGAGCATTGTCTTTTATACTGCTGCTGGCCATCGCCCTGCCGGCTCAGAACGCACGCGACCCCAAGGGTCTCCGTTACCCGGAGTTGCGTTTCAACCCGCCCAAACCCCAGACGGTCGAGCTGGGTGCGGGCAAACAGCTGTTGCTGCTGGCCGACCACGACGTACCCACCGTCCGCGTCTATGCCCTGATCGCCGGCGGCTCCATCCTGGATCCGCAGGGCCGCGAAGGACTGGCCGCCCTGACTCTGCGTTCGCTCAAGAGCGGCGGTGCCGGCCAGCTTAGCCCCGAGCAGATGGAAGACCGCCTCGACGAGCTGGGATCCTCCATCACCGCATTCACGGATCTGGAAAGTTCGACCCTGAGCCTGTGGTCGCTGAGCAAGAACTTCGACGCCTCCTGGAAGCTGTTGACCGACATCTTGCTGCAGCCCCGCTTCGACGAGTCGCGCCTGGACAGCGAGAAGAACAGCGAACTCGAGGATATCCGCCGCCGCTGGGACGAACCCATCGGCATTGCCCGGGTGTTGTGGAGCGAACTGTTGTTCGGCCGCTCGCAACCCGAAGGGCGAAGGACGACCTCGAGTTCGATCCAGGCCATTTCCCGCGCCGACCTGATCGAATTCCACCGCCGTTCGCTGCAGGGACGCCGCCTGCTGATCGCCGTCTGCGGCGACTTCGATCCGGAACGGGTCAAGTCCATGGCCAAGCGCGACTTTTCCTCCTGGACGGTCGCCCAGACCGCACAGAACAGCGCAACGGCTCTGACTCTGGCCGCCAAACCGGGCATCTACCTGGTGGACAGGCCCGACATGAACCAGGCGGCGTTGCTGATGGGTCACCTGGGCATCAACCGCCTGGATCCCGACAACGCCGAAATGACCGTACTCAACTACATCCTGGGCGGAGGCGGCTTCAACTCCCGCATCATGCGCGAAATCCGTTCGCACCGCGGCCTGGCCTACACGGCTTCGGGGACGGTCAACGCCGGCCGCGACCGCGGCACCTTCACCTGTTTCACCCAGACCAAAGCCCAATCGGCCGCCGAAGCCATCTCCGTCATCGCCGGCATCATCGGCGACATGACGAAAAGCGAGGTGAGCGCGACCGAGCTGGACACGGCCAAACGCTACGAAGCCAATTCCTTCGTCTTCCGCTTCGAATCCCCGGCGGCGCTGCTCTATCAGACCATGACCATGCGCCTGCAAGGCTTTCCGGAAAATTACTTCGACAGCTATCTGACCCGCATCGCCGCCGTCGACGCGGCCAAGGTGAAAGCCATGGCCCGACGCGTCCTGTCCCCCGACGGACTGGTCGTTCTGGTGATCGGTCCCAAGGAAAAACTGCTGGAGCCGCTGCGCACGCTGCAAATGGGCGAAGTGACCGAGATCCCGCTGCCCCGGGAATAACCGCCGACTGGCGGGGGTTGAAGCCTCAGCCCCCGCCGGCCTCCACAATCCGCTGCACCCGCCCGACCACGCCGCCGACCAGGCGCACCTTGATGCCGTGTGGATGGCTCGGCGAATTGGTCAGAATCTCCTGAACCACGCCCTCGGTCAGCCGGCCGCTGCCCTGATCCCGCTTCTGCACCACCAGCACCCGCAAACCGGGGCGGATGTCGGACCGTTTGTTTCCGTCCATGCTTCCAGCCTAGCCGAAAAACGAGATCAGGGCGCGGACGATGAAGTACAGGAAGAAGACGAAGCCGCAGGCCAGAAGAACGATGGCGATTTTTCGGGGTCGAAGCTGGGCCGGAATCTCCCGGTAGAGCACCAGCTGGCCGATGAAGGTGGCCAGGATGGACACGATCAGACTGAACAGGGACAGCATGGCCGAATAGGTGACGAAGTTGAAGGGGGTGATGCCGGCGACGAAATACTGCAGGGCGATCAGGATGAAAGAGATGGCCAGGTAAATCCCCCACCAACCGAAGTAGACCTTCTTGATGTCCCGCTTTTTGAGAAAGGTGGTGGTGGCGTCGGCGTTCTGGCGGACCACGGCCTCGGAGATGGTCATCTGGTTGCAGAAGAAGAACAGCCAGGCCATGATCAGGAACAGAGTGGCTCCGATTTTTCCCAGCGGCCTCTCGAAGAACAGGGCCTGGTGGCTGATGACGTCGAAACCGGTGGGGATCAATCCCAGCGGACGCAGGATGGAGTCCGACAGACCGACGATGACCATGATGGTCAGCAGGCTGCCCAGAAAATAGCCCAGCCAGAGCACCAGGTTGGAGCGACGCATCCAGGTCTTGAGGCGCGAGACGTTCTCCACCGTGAACTGCGGAAACAGTCCCTCCGAGCGGATGTAGACCGGTTTGCCCAGACCGCCGGGAATGGAACCGAAATACTTGGCCATGCCCCAGCCGGCGTCCTTCATCCAGTAGGTCTGCCAGAGCAGGGTCGGGCCGGCCCCCACCCAAGCCAGGGTCGAGCCCAGCACCCACCAGTTCATTTTATCCGGGATGCTCCAGAAGATCAGGTGCCGGGCGATGCCGGCGGCGCTGTCGGCGCTGATGGAGCTGAAGGCGGCGATGAGCAAAAGGCCCCAGGCCATCAGCGTGGCCCAGGTGGCGATGCGTTCGATGTAGCTGCGTGCCACTCTGGACAAAAAGACCACCAGAAACACCAGGGCGAACGATACGTAGGACCAGAAAACCGTGCCGATGCGCGGATCGGCCGGCCAGTGAATCAGCCGCAGCAGAGCGGTGGCCGCCACGCTCGACCAGGCCGGAATGGCGAAGGCGATGAACATGAAGAAGGTGATCGACATCAGCGCGCCGACTTGGCCGATGATGCGCGAATTGTGCTTGACGCCGTGCTCACCGCTCAGGATGGTCCAGCGGGCCAGTTCCTGCACCCAGACCGTCTGGAACAGCAGCGAGAGGACCATCAGTCCGATCCAGCTGGTACCGAATTCGGCGGTCAGACGCGGGTAGAGGATCAGTTCGCTGGTGCCCAGGCCCAAGGCGACGGACATCATCACCGGACCGACGTAGACCATGAACCGTCGGAAGGGCTGCGGCTCGGGTACTTCGGCATGCACTTCGACTTCTTTTCCCTGGATCTTCATGAGAACACTCCTTGTAGCGAAATTGTAACACCGCGTTTTTTGCCAAGTCAATCCAGGACGGGCGGCGGCAGGACGTTCAGTACAGCATGCGGCAGCGGACACCGGCCCGGATGAAGTCCGCCTGCAGCCTGCGGCCCCTGTCCTGGAGATAACTGTCGCCCTGGGCCCATTGCAGCCCGTACTTGCGGTATACCCGGTCGGCGTGACCGTAGTTGTCGCGGTCGATCAGCGCCTCGTCCACCCGGTCGGCCAGGCGCTCGACCAGCCCCTCGGCACCGGGCAGCAGGGGCGCGACCATGACGAAGGTGCGCACTCCGGCATCGTGCAGTTTACCCAGAGCCTCGATGCGTTCGGCGATCGCCGGGGCCCCCGGTTCGAAGACGGCGCGGACCCGCTCGTCCAGGCTGGCGATCGAAAAGCCGACCCGGACATCGGCCGCCCGGCGCAGGGTATCCAGATCGCGCAGCACCAACGGCGATTTGGTCTGGACCGACACCGGCCAGCCGTGATCGACCAGCATCTCCAGGCAACGTCCGCTGAGCCGGTAGTCCCGCTCCAGCGGCTGGTAAGCGTCGCAGACACCGCTGATCCAGACGGTGCCCTTCTTTTTCTTCTGCAGCTCTTTTTCCAGCAGTTCGACAGCGTTGACCCTGACATCGACGAAACGGCCCCAGGGTTCGGAGTGACCGGTGAATCGCCGCATGAAGCGGGCGTAACAGTAGGCGCAGTTGTGGGCACAGCCGACGTAGGCATTCAGGGCCCAGTCGTGGATGCGCGATTTGGACAGGATGGCCTTGGCCTGGATTTCCGTGACGACCGGCCCCGTCTCGATCAGTTCCGGTTTTGCCGCAATCTGTTTCTCCATGACAAAGACATTCTACCATGTAAATGAATCAGGCCCGTCGGTAAAACCACCTTGCTCGAAAGGTTGTGTGAGCCGTCACGACGCTATGTCACCTTGGACGATATGAACAAGCGGACCCTGGCCAAAACCGATCCGCAGCTTTTTTTACAGCAGTTTCCCCCACCGGTGCTGATCGACGAAGTCCAGTATGCCCCCGAGTTGTTCTGGGCCATAAAGATTGACGTGGACCGCCACCAAAAACCCGGAGCGTACTGGTTGACCGGTTCCCAGACTTTCCCGCTGATGAAAGGTCTTGCCGAGACCCTGGCCGGCAGGGTGGCCATTCTCGACCTGCTGGGATTCTCCAGCCGCGAAGCCGCTGGACTGAAATCCCCAAACAGTCCTTTCCTGCCTTCAGACCCGAACTTGTCCAAGCGCGGTCGCGACGCCCCGTCTTCCACCCTGTCGGAAGTCTACGGCCGCATCTTTCGCGGCGGATTTCCCGCCCTGGTGAGCGGGAAAGTCCGGGATCGGGATCTGTTTTTCAGTTCTTACGTGCAAACCTACCTGCAACGGGACGTCCGCGACCTGCTCAAAGTCGGTGACCTGGACCTGTTCATGCGTTTTCTGAAGGCGACCGCCGCCCGTACCGGACAACTGTTGAACTTCACCGACCTGGCCCGGGACTGTGGTATCAGCGTCAACACAGCCCGGACCTGGTTGTCCGTTCTGCAGGCTAGTCATCAAATCCTGCTGCTGCCAGCCTGGCACAACAACCTCTCGAAGCGATTGTATTCCACACCCAAACTCCATTTTCTCGACACCGGTCTGTGTGCTTACCTGACGGAATGGTCATCGCCACAGACCCTGGCCGCCGGGGCCATGTCAGGGGCCATTCTGGAGACCTTCGTGGTATCGGAAATCCTCAAATCCTGGTGGCATCTGGGTATAAGCCCCGTCCTCTACCACTACCGCGACAAGGACCGGCATGAAATCGATCTCGTCATCGCCCAAGACGGCAGACTGCACCCCATCGAAATCAAGAAGGCCGCCGCGGTCAAGGCCACCGACGCCTCGACCTTCGCTCAGCTCGACAAACAGGGGGCGACCGTCGGCAGCGGCGCTGTGATCAGTCTCTACCCGGAGCTTTTGCCCCTGACCCGCACGGTCCACAGCATTCCAGCGGGTTGGATCTGGACCTACTCCGATTCGGGATCAACATATACATGCCGCAAGATGCCGCCCAAACCCGTGAGCTACGGTGCAAAACAATCCAAACAAATGTGATGCTCCCCGCGAGCATCCGCTCCGCTTCTTTGCTACAATGTCAGGGTAACGGAGGCAAACGATGAAAAGAACGATGACCATCGCGCTGCTGATCGTCCTGATCGCGCTCCTGAGCGCCTGTCTGGCCGGTCCCAACCGCCTGGAGAAGACCGCCGACCACGAGGGGAAAACCGCCGGCTTTTTCCTGGGTTTCTGGCACGGCCTGCTGGCCCCGATCAGCTTCGTCGTCTCCGTCTTTTCCGACGGCATCCATTTCTACGAGGTCCACAACAACGGCAACTGGTACAACTTCGGTTTCGTGCTGGGCGCCGGGCTGTTTCTGAGCGGCGGCATCCTGGGCTCGAAGAAGAAGAAAAAATGAAGGCCGCAATCCCCGAATTCAGCGGCTTTTCAGAGGAAACCTTCCGCTTTCTGCAGGAAAACCGCGCCCGCAACGACAAGACCTGGTTCGAGGCGCACCGCGACATCTACAACCGTCAGGTCCTTACGCCCCTGCAGGCCCTGACCCTGGCCCTGACCCCCTTGCTCTTGTCCATCGACGCCGAGATGGAAGTCGGCGCCCAGGTCAACAAGGCCATCTCGCGCATCTACCGCGACACCCGGTTCTCTCACGACAAGTTCCTGTTCCGCCAGGAAGTCTGGCTCAGCTTCAAGCGCCGCCTCAACCGCCGTTTCACCCGGCCCGAGTTCTATTTTTACGCCACACCGGAGCATTACGAGTACGGCATGGGCTACTATTCGGCCGACAAACCGTCCATGGAACGCTTCAAGAACGGCATCGGCGCCGACCCCGACGCCTTCGCCCGGGCCAGCGCTTTCCTCGACCGGGCGCACAACCCTTTCCAGCTGTCCGCCCAGTACTACCGCAAGGCTGCGGCCCGGCCCGGCAGCGAACGGTTCCCGGAATGGATGGCCGTCAAGACCTTCTGCCTGACCAGCCGGCACCCCCTGCCGGGCAACTGCTACTCGCCGGAACTGGCTGCCGAGATCGGCGCCGCATTTCAGCTGGCCGGCCCGCTGTACCGCTTCATCGTCGACCACGACCGTTGACAGGATAACCGTTAGCGGACACGATCCGTATCAATTGCATTGCGAGAGGGTTAAACCATGATTCAGTCAGCGAAAACCTGCCTCCTTTTTATCTCGTTGTTGACTCTGAACCTGTCCGGTGTCGCCGCCAAGGCCCGTGAGCTCAAGACCGTCGCCCTGGAAGATCTCAAGACCTGGCGCGAAAGCGCCGTCAGCCTGTCCGACGACGGAAACTGGTACACGGTACTCTATTCGTTGCTGGAAAAACCGGAGGCAGCCAAAGCGGGCGATGCCAAGGCTAAGCCCCAAAAGACGGACGGCGATCCGGACCAGAAGGCGAAAGCAGAACGGGACATCGCCCTCTACGGCGACAAGAATCGCAGCGACGTCCTCTACATCCGCCAGGCCGCCACGGACCGGGAGTACGCCGTCGCCGGCGCCGTCAAGCCCCTGTTTTCGCCCGATTCGCAATGGATCGCCTACACGATCCAGGCCCAGAGCCCTGCAAACAAGGATCAGCCAGCGGTCGGCACCATCGAGCTGCGCCACCTGGCCAGCGGCAGGACCCGCAGCTGGAAGTCGAAGGCCGACTACCGCTTCAGCGAAAGCGGACCCTGCTTCGTCTGTCACGACAAAACCGGTCTGCTCCTGATCGATCTGCGCACGGAAAAAGAACATTATATCGGTAATATCGGCGAATTTGTCCTCGACAGAAAATCGCCACTCCTCCTCTACGCCATCGCATCACCGGACCGACGCGGCAACGGCCTGTACCTCTACGACCTGACCAGCCGCAGCACCCGGGCGCTGGACAACGAGACCTGCCTGTACGGCCGCATCGCCTGGAACCAGGACTGCAGCGCCGTATCGGCGGTCAAATTCGGCGAGGACCCGGACGGACGGCCCGAGCGCATCCGTCTGCTGACATGCCGGAACGTGACCGACGCGGCCCCTATCGTCGACGAGTTCCCGAGCGAGGCCATCGCCGGGCTGCCGGAAGGCATGCAGCTGGACGTCGGCAGTGTCGGCAGCGACGGCCCGGCCTGGAGCCGGGACAACTCGCGCCTGTTCGTGCGCCTGACTAAAAAGCCGTCCCAAGCCAGCCAGGAGGAGGCCTCCGAGCCGGCCAGCGTCGATGTCTGGCACGGACTGGACAAGAAACTGGTTTCACAGCAGATGATGGAGGCCGAACGGGAAGCCCAAAAAACCGATTTGGCCGTTTTTTACCCGAAGAACCGGAAAATGGTCCGTCTGACCGGCCCCGACCTGCAGTCCCTGGTCCGGGCCCCGGACAGCGACCGTTGGGCCATCGGCGAGGACGAACGGTCCTACGTCTCCGACTGGGACGTGCGCAAGCGCGACCTGTACCGCATCGACCTGATCGGCGCCGAACGGACCCCGATCCTGTCGAACTACGCCGGCGAGCTGCAGGTATCGCCCGACGGGGAACGGGCGCTGCTCTGGCACGACGGCCAGTACTGGTGTTACGAATTCGCCGCCGGCAGTCTAAGTCGTATCGGCAGCCAGGCCGGAGTCTCCTTTCGCGACCAGGATCACGACCAGTTCGGTTCCGATCCGGATTACGGTTTCGTCGGCTGGCTGAAGGGCTGTCGGGCGGTCGTCGTCAACCACCACCTCGACCTCTGGCTGCTGCCGATCGAAGACCAGAAACCGGCCGAGAACCTGACCGGCGCCGTCCGCAACGGGCGCAGCATCCGCTTCCGCTTCCACGAACGCGATTTCAGCGCCAAGGAACTGGTCGAGGAACGGACCATCGACCTGAGCCGGCCGCAGATCCTGACCGCCTTCGACATCCTGAGCAAGGAGGCCGGCTACTACCAGCTGCAGGAACGAACCCTCAAACCGCTGCTCTACGGAGCGTTCAGCTTCACCGCCTCGGGCTGGCGGCGCAGCGGCGACCTGCTGCTGGCCAAACAGGGTCCGGCGGTAATTTACCGCCGGGGCACTGTCAGCGACTACCCCGAGGCCTACCTCGGCGACCGCAGCTTCGGAAATGCCAGACGTCTGACGGTCACCAACCCGCAACAGTCCGGCTACCGCTGGGGCCGGCGCCGCCTGATCGACTATAAAAACGACGACGGCGCAGCGCTGCAGGGCATCCTGACCGTTCCCGACAGCTACCGACCCGGCCAGAAACTGCCGATGATCGTCTATTCCTACGAGAAATTGTCGCAGAACCTGCACCAATACCCGTCGATGCGCATCTCCGGCTCCAGCGTCGTGGAAATGATGTACGTCTCGGACGGCTACCTCTTTCTGCAGCCCGACATCCGCTTCCACATCGGCACGCCCCACTCCGACATGCACGAGTGCCTGGACGCCGCCATCGCCGAGGTCGTCCGCCTGGGCTACGCCGACGAGAAACACATCGGCTACGAGGGATTCAGCTTCGGCGGTCACTGCGGCATGTACGTCTCCACCCAGAAGAACCGCTTTGCGGCCATCGCCGCCGGGGCCGGGGTCAGCGACCTGGTGCAGGGCTTCACCGTCGACATCGTCGGCGACGGCAGCAACGAGCAGGATTACTACATGACCTCGCAGGGCCGCCTGGGTACCGATCCGTCCGCCGGACTGGAGACCTATCTGCGCGAATCGGCGGTTTTCCAGGCCCACAAGCTGCAGACCCCGCTGCTGCTCTTCCACGGCGGCGCCGACAATGTCGTGCAGTGGGAGCATTCCTTCGGCCTGTACAGCATCCTGCGCTTTCTCAAAAAACCGGTGATTTTCCTGTCCTACAGAGGGGAAGGCCACGGCCTGAAAAAAACGGCCAACCGTCTGGACCTGCAGCGCCGGCTCAAGGAGTTTTTCGACCACCACCTAAAGGGTTGCCCGGCACCTGCCTGGATGAGCGAAGGCGTACCGATCCGGCCGCCGGCCGGCAAAACCGGCGAAGCCGACAAGAAAGAAGCCGCTCCGCGAGCGCTCTGGAGATAGCGCAAGGAAACGATCAAAAAACAGTGGACTCACAGGCGGAAACTGAGTCGTAAGCCGAAAGCGAAGCGGTTCGTCGTGAGTGAGGTTTCCGGCGCCCGAATCTGCAGATGCCGGAAGAAGAGTGCCTGATATTCAACATACATGCCCAGCTGTACCCGCGACATCAGAGGATAGTCGAATCCACAGCCCAATTTTCCTGACCAACCGGTCGTCCATATCTCCGGATAGCTTTTGCCTCCGGACTCCTTCAGCCAGGCTGGACCGACGGAAAGATTGACTTCGGGCAGGAAACGACGATCCGACGACAGCGGTTTGGGGCGGTAAGCGACGGTCAACAGAACCGATTGGATACTGTACTCCGTTACATAGCCGCCCCATTCCAGGCCCGCGGAAAAATATGGATTCAGGTCGTAATCCAAACGCGCATGGCCGACTTCGATGTACCCAGCACTCCCGTAGTCTTCATTGCCTCTCGACTCCTTGACAATCGACAGGGCCGGCATCCAGAAAAGCCTGAAGCGCTTGCTGAACGGCTGCTCGGCGAATTCCCGCTCAGGCGACGTTTCGGAGGCCGGATTCAATCGCCCGGGGAAGCGCGCCCAACGGTTCAAGCGGGCCAGGGCCCGATCCCGGTCCGCTCCGCTCAAGCCGGCCAAGGAAATCGTGTCTTTGTTGCTTATCACCGCCCCGGTAATACCGCCGACCAGCAAACCGAGAAGCGAAAAGGCCGGGTAGGCCATTGCTTCCAGGTCCTCACCTCTTTTAAAATCGAGAGGGATTCCGGCCAAGCAGACACCGCCGGCCAGACCGATGGCCAGACCGGGCCAGAATTTGGAGCCCGAATGCAGATCAATGGACATGACTTCTTGCAGGGCCACGGTCAACAACTGCGCGTTGCCTTTTTCATGGAGGGTCAGGGCCGTGTCGTCGACTTTCAACAGTACGCCGCTGTAGCTCTGCCCGCTCAGCAGGCGCACCTTCACCTTGGCGGGCCGGGCCGCATACTGCGACAGGGGGGCGCCGCAAACGAGCCCCAGGATCAGGAACGTCACAACTGCCTTTTTCATCATCACCTCCAGAGAATCGACTCGCAACGAGCTGCATGAACCTGTATTGTACTTCGAAAATATTTTTTATGGAACTGCAACAGCGAAATAATTCAAAACGAGACGAAAACAGTGCTAAGGGACGATATCAGCGAATCATCGTTTTTCGGATCGATGCTCCCCGAATCCTGGACGCCCGCATCGATTTGTTTTATTGTTTGCCACCGTCCCCCAAGGTTCAGTCGAGATAGCCCAGCGTCCGGATCTTGCCGGGATCACTTACTTTGTTCGGAAGTGCCGGCTGGGACAGCTCGATTTTCCGATAGCGGGCGTATAGGCATGGCCGATCGACCGGAAAATCAGACTCTGCCGAGGCATCGGCAGGGAGCATGCTGAACAGTCCGTCGCGCAATTCCAGGCCCGGACCCGGGTGAAGGTCAAACTTTCGCCCGTCGACGGTCAGGCGAATCGACAGGGCCAGCAGTTCCTGGCGCGGTTCGACGACCAGCTCTTTCACCCAGGGAGCACCGATCCAGCGGAAACGGTAGACGCCACGTTCTTCGTCCCGCTGCGAACGGTCGGCCCGGGTGACGCCCAATTCGTGAATGCATTTGATGGGCCGTTCCCGGCTGGAATTGACCAGTTCGATATCGATGCGCCTTCCCTCGAAAGCCGGCGGGATGCGCAGGTGCAGACCGCGGCGACGGACAACGATCCGCTCGAGCAGGGCGGCGTACAGGTCCCCGAAAGCGCTCAGGTCGTCCAGTTGCGGATCCTTTTCCCCCGGGTCCCGGTCCAGGCGGTAGGCCTCGATCCGCGGCAGGAAGGCTTGTTCGTCGGCGCCGATGCGGCTGCGCAGAATCAGTTTCCGATCCCCCAGGCGCACGGCCAGCTTGCTCTGACTCTGACTGAAAACCGGTCTGGCCGGCAGCGGCCGCCCGCCATCCAGGTATGCGGCCAGCGAGCGCCCGTCGAAACGCCGGCCCGACCCGCCGGGAACGGACATCATTTCCAGCAGTGTCGGCAGCAGGTCGACGGTTTGCACGGGAGTCGCGATCCGGCACGACCGCGAGCGGCCGAGCGGTTTGATCAGCAGCGGCACCCGGATCAGCTCCTGGTACAGGGCGTCGTTGTGGTAGAAACGGCCGTGATCGAAGAATTCCTCGCCGTGATCGGACAACACGACCAGAATGGTATCCTCGTACAGCTTCAACTCGTCCAGGGTCTGCAGCAGCGGCCGCAACAGGTAATCGTCGGTGAAACGGATCGAACCGTCGTAGTAGTCCCGCATACACTGGATCAGTTCCCCGTCGCTGGCGTCGACCCGTTTGTTGCCGCTCATGAATTCCAAACGGTCGAAACTTTTCATCCCCTTGACCTTGAGACGCATGCGACGGCGGTCTCCATCGGCCGGCTGGCGGTACAGACCGTCGTAGCGGGCCATGCGCGTCGGGTACGGCGAATGGATCTGGTAGGTGTGGATGAACAGGAAGAAGGGCTGGTGCCGGAAGCGGATCAGCCAATCCCGGATCAACGGCCAGTTGTCGGCCAATTCGAAAGTGCCCAGCTGACGGGTCTCGTTGTCGAAGTAGCGATCGAAGCCCTTGCTCAGTCCGAGATCGGCGGCCAGACGCACGCCACCGGTAAATGCGGCCGTGATATAGCGACGTTCGGCCAGAAACTCGGCCAGGGTCCGCACATGCCAGGGCGTGGCCGGATAGAGGTTGGGCACCTGGTGGCTTTCTTCGAACAGGCCGCTGAAGATGCTGTTGTGGGAGACCTGGGTGGAATGCCACTGGCTCCAACAGTTCTCGAACAGGACAGCGTCGCGGCCCAGGCGGTCCAGGGCTGGGGCGGTATCGCGGCCGTAGCCGTAGAGACGCAGATGGTCGGCACGCAAACTGTCCAGGGAAACGACGATCAGTTTGGCTGCCTTTTCGGGCCGCCCAGGCCGGTCGGACAGCAGGTACAGGTTGCTCCAGTAGGCCAGTACCGGCCGGTCCGGGTAGACCAGGGGCTTTTTGCGGGTGATCAGCCGCAGGATGCCCGGACCCCGGCAGTTCAGGGGCAGCTCTTCGTCCTGCCAGCCGAAACACAGCTGGCGGCTCATGGTCAGTGTCCGCGAAAACAGGCGGAGCGCTTCGGACCGGCCGCGGGCCTGGAACTGGATTTCGAACTCCACCGCCTCGCGCAGGACCTTCTTGTGACCGTCATCCAGGGCGAACGAGAAGCACAGACGGCTGCCGGCGGCGATCTCGACCGGAAATTCGTACACTGTCCCGGCCGCGGCCAGCAGGGCGCTGCGGGTTTCGGTGTCGCAACGGACCTTTTTGACGAACGGCAGTCGGGGCAGATGGGCGTCGTTGAGCGGACGCGTCAGGTTGGCCAGCAGTTCGGTCTCGAGCGTCCCTTCATCGATACGCGGAGCCTGACGCAGGCATTCGCGGCGCACTTGGGAGATCAGCACCTGATGGCCGGCCGTTTTGTGCCGCCCGCAAGCCCAGAAGAAGAGCAGACTCAGACCGAGTAGTACGCCGAGCGCCGCCCGGTAGCCAGGCCCCGGCCTCACGGGGTGTCGGTTTTGTCGGTCAGCGACTCGGGCGGCTGACGCAGGGCGAAGTAGATGAAGCCGCCGAAATAGACTGCCAGCATGGACACCATGCAGATTACGGCCAAAACACTCATGATTCCACCTCCGGCTTGGCCCGGCCTACCTTCACTTTACGGCTCAGCCAGCGGTTGGCAGCGCAAACGATGCCCAGCAGCAAGGCCCATTGCAAGGCCATGGTGGCCGGACTGAGTTTTTCGAACGGGTTCCACCAGGTCTCCGGGTACCATTGGACCGCCTGCCAGACCCACCAGCCGAAAACGATGCTGAACACGACCGGCATGGCCACCACGAACAGGTTGAACCAGCGGCCGACATGAATCCAGGAGTGCGCGTTGATCATGGCCCGGGTCCGCTCCAGACCGTTGCGGTAGACGGCATAGGCATAAAACAGGCCGGAGATCAGCAGACCGACACCCCAAACCGTATCCTGGTTGTCCAGAAACTTGGGCCAGACCGCCGAGGGGATGCCGAACAGGAAACCGACCGCGACGGTGGCCAGGACAGCCGTACGCCGGCTGATCCCGGTGTCGCTCAGGTTCTGGATCAGCAGCTCGACCATCGACAGCAACGAGGCCAGGGCCGAAATGGCCAGGGCCAGAAAGAAAATGCCGGCCAAGAGCGAGCCCAGGGGCAGAGTGGCGAAAAAACGGGTCAGGTAGACGAAGGTCAGCCCGGAATTTCCGGATTGCAGGGCCTCCAGGGCCACATCGGGCGCCGGGGAGACGGCGAAGACCAGGGGCAGAATGGCCATGGCCGCCAGCAGCGACGAGCCGGAATCGGCGAAGGCGATGACAAACGAATTGGCGCCGATGTCCTCCCGGTCCGACATGTAGACGGCGTAGGTCAGCATCAGACCCCAGCCGGCACCCACCGACCAGGCCGCCTGGGTGAAGGCATTGAGCCAGGTCTTGGCCTTGAGCAGCCCGGCCAGATTGGGCCGGAACAGGTATTCCATGCCCATGACGGCACCCGGTTTGCTCAGCGCCCAGACCATGAGCACGGCCAACAGGACGACGATGCTGGGCACGATGATCTTGTTGGCCAGTTCCAGACCCCGCTGCACCCCGCGCAGCATGATGAAACCGGCGATGGCCATGGCGATGAAGTGGAACAGAATGGTTTGCGCGGGCGATGACAGGAAATCGTTCCACATGAGCTCGGAATCGATGCCGGGCCGGATCGCTCCGGCAATACCATGCACCAGATAACGGGTCGACCAGCCGGTGACCACCGAATAGTAGAACATGATCAGCACGCAGCACATGCCGATCCAGGCACCCATCCAGGTCTTTCCGGGGCCCACGAAGTCCCGGAAGGCGCCGACCGTCCCCAGGCGGGTGGTCTTGCCCATGATCATCTCGATCATCAGCAGCGGCACGGTCCAGATCAGGTTGGCGACGATGAAGGCGATCAGGAAGGCGCCGCCGTCGTTTTCGGCGACGACCCGCGGAAAGCGCCAGATGTTGCCGGCACCGAAGGCCATGCCCAGCGAAGCCAGGATGAAACCCATTCGACCGCTCCATTGCGTGCTCTTGTCGGCCATGTCGAACCTCCACCGGGTTGATTGCAGTCCAGAAGCCACGGCTGTGAATACTCATTCTATGCATAGAGGGAAAAACTTGCAACAGAGCCGGCTGTTATTTCTCTTTGACCAGCTCCACCCGGCGGTTCTGGGCCCGGCCCAGTTCGCTGCCGTTATCGGCCACCGGCTTGCTCTGGCCGTAGCCCTTGCAGGACAGACGGCCGGCATCGATACCGGACTTGACCAGCCAGGCCTTGACCGCTTCGGCCCGTTTGAGGGACAGAGACTGGTTGTGCTCGGCCGAGCCGCTGGAGTCGGTGTGCCCCTCGATGATCAGGGACCATTCCGCCTCTGAGCGCAGCAGGGATGCCATCTCTTCCAGGACGGCGGCCGATTCCGGGCGGATCCGCGCCGAATCGAGGTCGAACAGGATGCCGTAAACCTTGGCCCGCCCCTCTTGATTCAGCTGTTTCTTGAGTTCTCCGCTCACGCTGCCGCTCCAGTGCGGACAGGCGCCGACCTGCGCGGAAACCTTCTGCCCGTTCCACTCTCCCGAAGGTCCTTCCTTGGCGTTTTCCTGATTCCACCAGAAGCCGTGAAAACTGCGGCCGTCCTGGGAAAAGACCATCAAGGCCGGGCCTTTGCGCTCACCCTCGCTCCAGACCAGCTTCATCAGCCGGCCGTCGATGGAGCCGTCCAGCAGACCTTCGTTGTATTCGTAGCAGCCGATCAGAGCGCTGCCCTGTTGACGGACGTGGAACTGGGCATAGCTGCTGTCGTAGGTTCCCGAGACGTCTTTGACCGCAAACCCGTTGTCCGGTCTGGGCCCGAAGCCCCGGAACGAGAACAGCTCGCACCACTCCTGGCTGCCGTGGTTGGAGAGAACGGTCAGGCGGACCCAGCGGGCCGCGGCTACAGCCTGGGCCTGGAACGGCTGATTATCCTTCTTGTCGGCCAGGCTGGCTTTCAGGACCGTCTGGTAAGCGCCTTTGGGCCCGTCGACCGAAACCTCCACCAGAACGTCCTTGGCGGCGGCCCCGTCGGTATCGATGCCCGCCGTGTCGAATTCGAAGCGCTCGATGGCAGTTGTTCCGAGCAACTCGAACACGAAAACATTGCCGCCGACCTTGCCGTCTTCGCAGGCCCAGCCGCTGGCCGGGCTGTCATCCAGGAGTTGAATCACCGGCCAGCCGCCGTAGCTGGGCGGTTCGACAACCGGCAGGGCACCCTCCTGCAGGGAAAGCACGTTCACCACCGGGCCTTTATCACCGACCCGGGCCGCCGGAAACAGTCCATAAGTCAGCGTCAGGCACAACAATATGCACAGCAAAACGGTTTTATTGATCATGAATTCCTCTCCTTTTTCCACCCCCCTTATACTCCATTTCGTCTTCGACTTGAAGTCCTCCATAACCAATACGCTTCGAGAATCCGCCAGCCCTTGACTTTATACCGA
>CAYXHZ010000059.1:0-17552 GCA_964465065.1 uncultured Clostridia bacterium | reverse complement strand
GATTCCCGACGATCGACGCCCGCACACTGGTGCCCCAAGGCTACCTCGTCCGGGCGGCGGAGGGGCAGGCCATGATAATCGGAGGTGTACTTGAGGCGGACTCAGAACGAACCATCATGTTACAGGATGTTTTTTATCGATATTTGTTGAACGATATCCAAAAATGTAAAGAAAAAATCGTTATTTACTCACCGTTTATAACACCCGATCGCTTGTCCTTCCTGCTGCCGCAACTGTCAGCGGCCAGGGAACGGAATGTCGAGATTTATGTGATTACCAAAGCTCATTCCGAGAGAAAACGGAATGAAATGTCCCGAATACAGGAGTGTGAAGGTCAGTTGAAGAGTCTCGGGATCCATGTGATTCACAAGTTGAACATGCATGAGAAGTTGATCTTTTTTGATGACGACATTCTCTGGTCCGGTTCCTTGAATCCTCTCAGTTTCTACGATTCCCGAGAAATCATGGAGAGGAGGGAGAATAAAGTCGTGGTGAAACATTATCGCCAGATTCTGAGATTGGATGAATTACTGGTGGTGCCGGGGCAAACCAGTGCGAAGTGTCCGGTTTGCGGAGACGAAATGATCGCGGCTGAAGGGGCCGATGATCCGTATTACTGGCGCTGTGTTCACAACAACTGTTTCACTCGTAGTATCGATGATCCATATCCGGAGGATGGCATCATACGTTGTAAAAGTTGTGGGGGAAAGCTGGAGTTCGGGTATTGGGGTGAAAAACCGTACTGGAAATGCAAAGGTAACAACAAACACAGGCTAAAGATCCAAAAATATCATCTAAAACTTCCCAAAATGACCGCATTGATTCCGAAAAAGGAACTCTCAAAGATTGGTAAAATATAGACTTATAGGCCTTGGGGGCGCCCATTATGGACTCGTTGAGGTCGGTACGTCACATGGTCACAAAGCCGGCGCAGCTTGACGGTTTCGGCCGATATTGGTAAGAAAAGCGGGGGACCGGGAATGTCAGTACAGAAGAATCCCTGCTGTCCACTCCCTGAACTCCGGATGTTTTGCCCCGCTTTCCGCTGTCTTTTGTATTGAATTCTTGATTCATTGTAAAGAAGTAAGCCACCGTCCCCAATCATTGTAGTCCCCAATCATTGGACGGCTAAATTTTCTAATCAATCAAAAACGGAAGGACGGCAGGACCCAAACGAAGCAATGTTTTCATTGTCCATATCTCTCCTGCCTTTGTAACAGATTGGCACTCTGTCGCGTAATGGCGTCATGACATGACCCCCATTCCGACTGGTGTGATATCGGATACCAAAGGGCATCAATCAAGGAGAAAGCAAGTGAAACCGTATTTCAAATTCAGACGGGCGTCTATTTTGGTCTTATTGGCCATGGGAATGCGCTTATTGGCCCAGAGTCCCGATGATTTGGCGTGCTGGAATCTCAGCGAGTTATTTCCTTCTTTGGAGGCCTATAAAGAAGCATCGGCCCGGTTCGTTGAAGATTTCTCCAGCATGGATAAATATCCAGGTACCCTGGCCGATTCTCCGAAGAATCTGCTGCATTGCCTCGAAGACATGACGCAGTTCAATATCCGCTATACCCGCTTATTCACCTACATCAACCTTCTGTACGATTCGGACATGCGGGTTTCCGCCCATCAGACCTTGAAGCAGAACAATGGACAAATTGGGGGGATGCTGAGTGAAAAGCTGGCTTTTGTCACCCCGGAAATCATCAGGATGGGAGAAGAGAGGGTGGCTTCGTTTATCGCCCAAGATGAAAAGCGCTTCAAACCCTATTCTTTTTTTCTAAAGGAACTGTTCCGGACCCAAGCACATATCGGTTCGGAGGCGGTGGAGAGGGTGCTCTCCCTTGCGGAAGGAATCAGCTCCGCCCCGCGCAACATTCTGGATGCATTCCTCTATACCGATTTCCCTTATCCCCAGCTGGTTGCGAAAGAGAACCAATCGGTCACCCTCAATGAGAACGAATATGGGCAGCGGATGAGATCATCGAACCGTGATGAGCGTAAGCAGGCTTTCATGGTGTATATGGGTGGATTCCATCGCTACCGCAACACGTTTGGAGCGCTTCTGAACGCTCAACTCCAACGTGACCTGTTCAACACCAAGACACGAGGGTATTCGTCCTGCCTGGAGATGGTTTTGGATGAGGAGAAGGTGCCTAGAGAGGTGTTTACGGGCATGATCGAGCGTGTCAACAGGAACCTGCCTGTTTTTCACCGCTATTTGAAACTCAAAGCTAGAATGCTGGCAGTCGACCGGCTCCATTTTTACGATTTCAACGCCCAGTCAGGCAATAAGCTCGAGATCTCCTATTCCCTGGCCGATGCCCGAAGGATCATTCCCCTGGCCCTGGCCCCTTTGGGGAAAGACTATGTGGACCGGGTGGAGCTTGCTTTTCGAGATCACTGGATCGATGCCGAACCTCGGGAGGGTAAGCGCCCCGGAGGGTATGCCAACGGTTGGGCTTACCAGGTTCACCCCTATATTCTGTTCAACTTCAGAGGTGAAATGTCTGATTTACGGGGTTTGGCCCATGAACTGGGTCATGCCATGCAGAGCGATCTCTCCAATAAAGCCCAGCCCTTCGATCTGGCCCACTGCCCGCGCTCGGTCACAGAGGTCAGCGCGACAGTCAACGAAGCCCTTTTGATCGAGCATCTGCTGATGAACAGTGACCGCACACCTTCGTTTCAACTCGCCTTGATGGCCAGTTATCTCGACGGAGTTGCCCTTACTGTATTCAAGGCGGCCATGATTTCAGAATTCGAGCTGCGCATTCATCAGTTGGCGGAGCAGAGTGAGCAAATGAGTGGCGATGATTTCAACCGCATCTATCTGGAGTTGGTGCGCAAATACTACGGTCACGGTACGCTGGCCTTTGATGTGGATGAAGAGACTCAATCGGGATGGAGCTATATCCCTCAACTTTTTCACCCTTTCTACGCATATGAGTATGTCACCGCCTTCACAGCTTCGAGCTCATTGTCCGAGCAGATTCTGAAGGGTGATCGGAAGTCCCGTGATCGCTTCTTGCGTTTTCTATCCGCTGGCGGGTCCGATTATGCGGTGAACCTTCTCAGGGAAGCTGGGGTGGACATGCTCTCGGACGAGCCTTTAAACCTGACCATGAATAAGATGAATCGTTTTATGGACCGTATGGAAAAGATACTGGGCAAGTGATCGGTTGGGGAGACCCATTAGGCCCAATGAAAACATGGACTCGTTGGGGACGCCCATTAAAAGGACAAGGACTCGTTGAGGGCGGTACGTCACATGGTCACAAAGCCGGCGCAGCTTGACGGTTTCGGTCGATATTGGCGAGAAAACGGGGAACGGGAATGTCGGTACAGAAGAATCCCTGCCGTCCGCTCCCGGTACTCCGGGTATTCAGCCCCGCTTTCCGCTGTCTTTGTATTGAATTCTTGATTCATTGTAAAGAAGTAAGCCACCGTCCCCCATCATTGGCTCAGCGCTTTGCGATATATTTCCAGCTCTTTCTAGATATGGAACAAATAGTGCTCCAAAACCCAGCTATGTTTTCATTGGCCCAACGCCATGTTTCCAGGCCGAAGAATGGTCACTGACATATTGATCGAACGAAATCGGCAAACGGCCGATTATCGTTTCAACATCATGCGTTATCAAAGCACATGATCCCTGGCGTACCCGGCGATAGAAAAAAATCCAGCGTTGAATAAGATCATCGGAAACCCCTTTTTTCTTCAGTGCAATTGTAAAAACCTCTTCGCTTATTGTTACATAACTGATCTTTTCACCGCTTGCCATGGAGATCTTTTCTGCGGCTTGATGATAATTCAAAGCTTCACCACCAGTCAGAGTGTACGCCTTGTTCAGATGACCTGGCTGAACCAGTACACAATAGGCCACTGTAGCCAAATCTCGAACATCGATAAACGATATTTGTCCGTCTCCAGCCGGAAGATGGATGGCTTTGTTCGCAATAATTCCATCGTAAAGCGGTCCTGAATCAAATCCCTGCATGAACCAATTGGGGCGCAGATGAGTATAGGGAACACCAGTGTCTTCGATATGTTTCTCCAAAATTCGCAGCATAAAGCTTTCATCCTGCTCGACGCCCATTGCTGTCAAGGTGACAATGTGTCTGACCTTAGCCTTCTTTGCTTCGTCGACAAGCGGTATGGCAACCTTATCCGAACTGTTGTCCCCAGGGCGTACGACCAGAAATAGTTTTTCTACACCTGCCAGGGCTAGAGCGAATGTTTTTGGTTTCTCATAATCCACTTCAACAGCCTGTACATTGGCTGGAAAGCCCTTGCGATTAATCTTTTCTGGATTACGTGTTGCCGCTCTCACCGCTATACCGTCCTCGGCAAGTTTCAGAACAAGTTCATGACCAACTCGACCAGTAGACCCCATCACCAGAATTTTTTGCGTCATATCGATCTCTCCCTATTTTTTATCTTTTGAATTTTTATCTTCTGATATAGTAAATTGATCAAAATAACCCTCCACCTGGCATAGAATTTTAAAAAAGGTCTGAACCTGATCATGGGGGATCTTGGCTACAAAGTTTAAAAAATCATCATCTAAATCTCTATGCAATCGCTCATGAGCTTCAAATACTTTTGCTCCTTTATCTGTTAACCGGAGTTCGATTTCTTTCGGTTTTTCTTTATATCTAATTTTAACGATACAGCCTTTCTGAACAAGCTTGGTTACGATTTGAGAAACCGCTCCCTTCGTGATACTGAAATGGGCTGACAAATCACTGACCGTATGACACCATTCTTTCCCTAAGGCTTGAATGATATGGAGCTCTGATGCAAAAATCCGATCGCCAGTTCCGAAATCAACCGTTTCCTTCTCTAGCCTTTTCAGCTTGTAGTAAAGTCGGGTGAAGGCTTGTACTACATTTTCAACAAACGGTTTTGTGTTTTTCATTTTTTCAGTTTAGCAGATAAACTGATAGCATGCAAGGGCAAGCCCAATATCAGAACAGCCAGAGATTAAAGAGACTAAAATAATACATTGTAAACAGTTCTATGATAAAGAAAAGCTGATTTGAAACGATAAGGACTCGTTGGTGACACCCATTAAAAGAACAAGTCAAGTAACCAGACTGGTATTTTCATTTATTCTACGCCTTACGTGACGCAGTCCCCCCCGCCCTTGGGACGCTTACTGACGTGGTTTCTATTCATTTTTGGTTGGCCAGAAAAGCGGGGAACGGGAATGTCAGTACAGAAGAATCCCTGCCGTCCGCTCCCGGTACTCCGGGTATTCAGCCTCGCTTTCCGCCAGCCATTGCGGCAGAGGAACGTCGTTCTCGATGGCCAGACGCAGCTTGGGACCGCCGCAGATCATGTCGATGGGCAGGCGCTGGTATTCGAACTCGTAGGGCGGCTTCTTCCAGGCGAACGAATCGGGATGGCGGTGGAAAATCCAGCGCAGCAGTTCGTAAAAGAAGGCGAAACTGCGCGTTTTTTTCGGATCGGGTTGGTGACAGAGAATGCCGCTGCAGATTTCATGACCGAATTTCGAAAATTCAGGCTTGAAGTGCATGGGGATGGCGATGATCCCGGTGGCCGGAAGCGAATTCATGTACCGGGCCAATGCGGAGCCATCCAGGAACGGGGCGCCGACCAGTTCGAAGGGGCGGGTGGTGCCACGGCCTTCGGAAAGGTTGCTGCCTTCCAGCAGAACGGCGCCGGGGTAGATGTGGGCGGTCGCTGGCGAAGGCATATTGGGTGAGGGCAGGGTCCAGATGCCGTGGCCGTGCCGGTCGCGTTGCCAGTCCGTGACGGGGACGACATCACAGTCGATGGCCAGGTTTTCTTCGCTTATCGCCAGCTTCAGGTACTCGGCGCTGCTCAGGGCATGGCGCATGGGCACGGCCAGTTCACCGACGATACTGCGGTGATCGGGCTGCAGCAGCGGTCCTTCCAGATCGATTCCGCCCAAGGGGTTGGGTCGGTCCAGCACGATCCAGCGGATGGATTGGCCGCTCAGACAGCGGGCCAACTCGACCAGATGGTTGGTGAAGGTGTACACCCGGGTGCCGACGTCCTGGATATCGACGATCAGGGTGTCCAGACCCTGCAGCCAGTCCGGACGGGGAGTCAGGCTTTGTCCGTAGAGACTGTAAACGGGAATGCCCAGCTCTGGGTGAACGAAGGAATCGGACAGGATCATGTTGTCCTGTTTATCGTTGAAAAAGCCATGCTGCAGAGACCAGATGCATTTCAGGCGCGGACCGAGCCGTTCGTGCACCAGACGGAAGACCGGTCGGCCCCGGCTGTCCACGGCGCTGCCGGCACAGATCAGGGCGCAGGCGGCACCCGGTTTGACCGGTGAATCCCAGAACCGATCGATTCCCAGTCTCATTCGTTTTTGACGGCCTCGATGACGTTGATGCGGGCCGCCCGGCGCGACGGAAACAGGGTGGCCGTCAGGCAGATGAACATCGAAGCGGCGATGACGGCCAGCATGTCGGTGCCGACGATGCGGAACGGGATATGGCTCATCTGGTAGATTTCGGCCGGCACCTTGATCAGCTCGAAGCGGTTGGCGATCAGACAGAACAGGCTGCCCAGGGCGACTCCGGCGCCGGTGCCGATCAGGCCGATGATGCCGCCCTGCAGAAAGAAGATCTGCCGGATGACCTTCATCGGGGTTCCACAGGAGCTGAGAATGCCGATGTCCTTCCGTTTCTCGTAGACCAACAGGATCAGGCCGGCGACGATGTTGAGCGAAGCGACGATGATAATCAGGGTCAGGGTGAAGAAGAGCACGGTCTTTTCCAGGTCCAGCGCCGAATACAGGGAACTGTTGAGATCCTTCCAGGTGATGATGGACAGGTCGGGGTCCAGCTCGAGGCGCAGCTTTTGGGCCAGGGTCTCGGCCTGGTTGATGTCGAAGAGGTACAGCTGCAGGTAATGTACCCGGTCCGACATGCGGAACAGGGACTGGGCCGCCGCCAGAGGCATCAGCAGCGTGGTGTTGTCCACTTCGTAGACGCCGCTCTTGTAGATGCCGCTGACGCGCAGGCGCTTCAGCTTGGGCAGGGCGCCGCCGGGAGTCAGCACCGGTGTCGGAATGGTGACGATGCAGCGGTCTCCGGGCAGAAGTCCGAGCCGGCCGGCCAGGTCGTGACCGGCCATCAGCTCGTCCGCCTGTTCTGGCAGTCTGCCCTGGGTCAATTGCCTTTGCCAGTTCTGCGATTTGTCGGCATCCAGCGGGAAGCCGCGCAGGATCGCTCCGCCGCTGTTGCGGCCCTCGCCTTTGACCAGTACCGTGCCGTAGACGACCGGACTGACGCTGCGGACCGTTTCGGGATTTTCAGTCAGGATCCGCCGGCTCAGGGCCTCGTAATCCGCAATGCCGTCGCCGAATCCCTGAGAGACCATGATGTGGGCCGTGGCTTCCAGCAGTTTGTTGCGCAGATCGCCCTGAAAACCGTTGATCAGGGCCAGGGCGATGACCAGCGCGGCCACCCCGATGGCGATTCCGGAAACGGACACCCAGGATATGGTGGAAATGAACGAGTGTTTACCACCTTTGTGCAGGTAGCGGCGGGCCACGAACAGGGCGAAACGCATGGTGGTCAGCTCTTGGGGCGCAGCAGGGGGAACAGGATGACTTCGCGGATCGAGGACACGCCGGCATAGAGCATGACCAGACGGTCAATGCCGATACCCTCTCCGGCGGCCGGGGCCATGCCTTGTTCCAAGGCCCGCAGAAAATCCTCGTCCAGAGCCTGAGCCTCGTCGTCGCCCATCTCCTTGTCGCGAAGCTGGGCCTCGAGTCGGCCGCGCTGATCGACGGGATCGTTGAGCTCGGAATAGGCGTTGCCCATCTCCATGCCGGCGATGTAGAGCTCGAAACGTTCGGTCAGGCGGGGGTCTTTGCGGGAGCGTTTGGTGAGCGGGGAGATGGCCACCGGGAAATCGGTGACGAAGGTTGGTTCCTTGAGGGTCGGTTCCACGTATTTGCTGAAGAGAAGGTCGAGCTGCTTGCCGAAGGTCGGCGGCATCTCTTCTTCCGGAAACTCTCTGGCGATATGTTTTTTGACGGCTTCCTCGTCCCAGACTTCGTCCTGGCTCAGCTTGGAATGGCGCAGGATCCCTTCCATGAAGCCGATGCGGGCGAACGGGGGGTTCAGATTGACGGTCTGGTCGTTGTAGCTGACGATGCCGCCCTGGGTGAAGGCGTTGTTGAGCCGGCAGATGAGGTCTTCGGTCAACTCCAGGTAATACCAGAGGTCCTTGTAGAGCTCGTAGAACTCGATCATGGTGAATTCCGGGTTGTGACGCTGCGAGGTGCCTTCGTTACGGAAATTGCGGTTGATTTCGAAAACCTTCTCCATGCCGCCGACCAGCAGCCGTTTCAGGTAGAGCTCCGGGGCGATGCGCAGGTAGAGATCGATGTCCAGGGCGTTGTGGTGGGTGACGAAGGGCTTGGCGCTGGCTCCGCCGGCCAGGGGCTGCATCATCGGGGTCTCGACCTCGCGGTAACCGCGCTGGTAGAAGAACAGGCGGACTTCCTGGATCAGTTCCGAACGCAGGGAGAAGACGCGGCGGGTGTCCTCGTTGACGATCAGGTCCAGAAAACGCTGGCGGTGCCGTAACTCCTTGTCCTGCAGACCGTGCCATTTCTCCGGCAGCGGATGCAGGGACTTGGTCAGAAAGGTCAGCGAATCGGCCTGAATGGTCAACTCGTTGCTCTGGGTGCGGAACAGTTTGCCGGACACTCCGACGATATCGCCGATGTCCAGCAGCTTGAGAATCTCGAATTCCTTTTCCTCGAGCCGGTCTTTGCGGAAATAGATCTGGATTTTGCCGCTGCCGTCCAGCAAGTGGGCGAATGCGCTTTTGCCCATGCTGCGGATGGCGGTCAGCCGGCCGGCCACGGATACCTGTACGGCCTCATTTTCCAGGGTTTCCTTGTCTTTTTCGCCGTAGTCGCGGAGGATATCGGCGCAATGGTGAGTTTTATCGTAGGCGTAGGGATAAACCTCTACGCCGAGTTCCCTCAGTTTGTCGAGTTTTTGCAGACGGATTGAAGATTGATCTTCCATGTCTAGAGCCTCCTAGTTTGAAAGACGCTGGCTGCGTTTGAGCAGGCGCCCGGCAAATTTCCTGATCTTGGTGAATTGTATCGCATCGTCGGTCTTGATGTAGTCGGCGCCGAAACTTTGGTACTGGGGATCGAAGAAAATGCGTTCCTCTTCGTTCAGCGTGATCTCCAGCCAGCGGTGCGGGACCAGTCTGACACGTTCGCCGGCTTCCCGTTGCAGATAGAAGCCACGGATGACCTTGCTGCTGATGCTGCCGGCCCGCAGAAAGGTCTGAAACAGACTGCAGTAGCCGATGCAGTTGGCGGCCTGGCTGGCGATGATCTGTTCCGGATCGTCGCTGGACATCGTTTCCCGGTAGCGGATGTTTTGGCGCAGGTAAGTGGAGCAGCTGCCGATGTATTCGCTCAGATTGACGCTGCCGGCCAGCAGGTGACGGGTCAGCCCGGCGGTCCGATTCGGCAGGCGTTCGATGTAATCGGCATCGACCAGGATGCGGAAAGGTCTGGCCAGAGCCGTATAGTCGCAGGTTTCGATCTGACAGACCAGACGGTTTTTCTCGATCTGCGCCTTTTGCGAGAAGTTGCTGTTGCGGTAGTCGTGGATGAGGGGTTGGCTGCGCAGCGGCAGAGCCAATCGCATCATGTCCATCTGCAGGTGGGGCAGGGACAGAAAACAGAGAAGCAGAAGGCGATTCATGGAATGATCTTGTCCAGAACGGCGTTGATGATTTTGTAGGATTCCTCTTCGCTGTACTTTTTGGCGATGCGGATGATGTCGTCGATGATGATGCCCTTCTGGTCGTTGAAGCGGGCCTCGGCCAATCCCATGCGCAACAGGTTGCGGTCGATCGGTGTCAGTCGGTTGAGCCGCCAGCCGATCAGGTGTTCCTGAATGCGGTTGTCCATTTCGAGCTGATTGGCGAAGACTTCCCGGGCCAGGCGGGCGATGAAATCGCGTTCGATGTCGCTCAGGCCGAGGGCCTTGAGCAGCTCCTGGTTGAGAAGGGCCTCTTTCTCGTCGTCGGGCAGGTTGAGCAGGTCCGCCTGATACAGGATCTTGAGGGTGAATTCGCGGCTGAATTTGATACGGAACATTAAATTTTGGCGCTGACGAAAAGGTTGAGCAGCTCGATGGCGGCCTGGGCCGTGGTGAAGCCCTTGTTGCCCATTTTGTTGCCGGCTCGTTCGATGGCCTGATCGGTGTTGTCGGCGGTGATGATTCCGTACATGACCGGGACGCCCAGATCGAGTCCCAGTTGAGCGATGCCTTTGCTGACTTCGCTGGCCACGTAATCGAAGTGCGGCGTCTCGCCACGGATCACGGTTCCCAGGCAGATCAAGGCGTCGAACCGTTTGCTGAGCAGGGCCCTCTTGGCGACCAGGGGGATCTCGAAGGATCCCGGCACGTGGATGACCTCGATTTCGGAATCCTGTATGCCGCTGCGGGTCAGGGCATCCAGGGCTCCGGCCACCAGTTTTTCGGTGATGAACTGATTGAACCGCGAGACGATGATGCCGATATGCCTGTTCTGGATGAACAAATCGCCTTTATGCTCGATGTGTGCCATGCTCGTTCTCCTGTCGACAAGGCATTCCTGGTGATGAACTCATGTCCGGGCCGTGTCGAATGGGCATATTCTACTCTAAAAGATTCGCCTTGTCACCCGTCTACCAGCCTTTGTCATGGCTGGAATCGCAGGATTATCATGATTCTAAGTCTTTGGTCCTAGGCGCTAAGCCCTCTCGGTCTTTGGATTGAACTGGGATGAACGACCGTAAGTCCGGTTTATGAAACTGGCGATTTGGGACCAAAGGATGGTTGTAAACCGTGAGGAAGGGCTTTAATTTGGGGACGTGACGCCGTCTGAGCGCTTCAGAGTGCTCAGGCAAAGGAGGTAAGCGTGGATCGTTTATTGATCAAGGTCGGTAACCGGTACCTTTTCGTTGATGTCGAGTCGATCGATTGGATCGAGGCCGAAGGCAACTACATGCGCATTCACAAGGGAAAAGAATCTCATCTGATCCGGGAAACTCTGTTCAATCTGGAAAAGAAGCTGAACGAATCGCTGTTCATTCGCGTGAACCGGTCGACGATCATCAACGTCAACCGCATCAAGGAACTCCGCAGTCTGAAGTATTCCAACGTCGAGGTGCAGATCGAAGGCGGACAGAGCTGGGTCTGGGGCAAAAAGTATCGCAAGAGCCTGCAGCGCCTGTTTCATCAGTTCAAGACGGGTTGATGGGGCGGCTCAGTCCAAAAAGCCAGGGGACCGGCCCTATTCAGGCTATTTCGAGTCGCCGATCCCCTTGAAGCGGTTGATGAGGGCCAGCAACTGGGAACGGCTGCTGACACCCAGTTTTTTGAAAATGTGGTAGATATGGGATTTGACAGTGGGCAGGGAAATGAACAGGATGTCTTCGATCTCCTTGTTGCTGTGGCCGGCGATGATGAGCTCGATGATTTCGACCTCGCGTTGAGAGATGGAGTGGGCGTCGAAGAATATCTGCAGCTTTTCCCGTTCATTCTTTCTGAATGTGACGATATGAAGACGGTTGCGGTAGATGAAAACGGAACTGCCAAGGATCAGCAAGGCCGCCGTGATCAGAAAAAGCGGTGATTTCCACCATGGAGCCCTGATTTCGATCTCCAGGCTGATACCCTGCGCGTTCCAAACCCCATCGCTGTTGCTGCCTTTAACCTGAAAACGGTAATTTCCCGGAGACAGATAGTAAAACGACGCCGTCTGCTTGCCGGAAGTCGTGTAGCGCCATTGGTCTTGGAGACCGATCATCCGGTACTGGTACTGATTTTTGCGCGGAGCGCCGAAATCCATGGCGCTGAAGTGGATGAACAGGGGCAGACCCTCTTTGAGAGAGATCCGTTCGGTGAGATGGGATGGCCTGTCCAGCGGCAAAGGTATCGGGGTGTCATTTTGCTTGTCGATGGTTTCGAAGCCGGTGAACTGGATCGTCGGCGGGTAGGGAGCCGGGCGGATCAGGCTGGGTTGGAAGACGGTCAGACCGTTGCTGCCGCCGAAAAACATCAGATCCTGCTCCGCATCGTAATGGGAACAGATCAAGCGGTGGTTGTCGAGTCCGTTGTACAAATCGTAGTTGAAAATTCGTTTGCTGATCGGATCGTAACGGGACAGGCCGTGCGCCGTACCCATCCAGATGTGGCCGGTTTTATCGCTTTGAATGGTCAGGACCCGGTCGCTTTCCAGGCCCAGTTCGTGGTCGAGGCGCAATATTTCCCGGTCCAAAGCTTTGGGGATCCCGATCAGTCCCGCATCGGTGCCGATCCACATTTCCCCGCTGGCCGATTTGTGAAAGGCGCGAACGGCCGTTTTGATCGACTGCAGAGTCTGCAAACGATCGTCAAGCGGCATGAAACTTTCCGTTTTGGTCGAATACAGGCTCAGACCGGTCTGGGTGCCGATCCAGACCAGGCCCGAACCATCGTGAAAGAGACGGATGATGCGGTCGTGGGGCAACAAAGCGGTAGTGTTGCTCCGATTGTACTGCATGATCTTTCCGTTCTTGATCATGAACAGGCCGGCGTTGGTGGCGTACCAGACTTCGTTGCGGGCGAAGGTCAGGATATCGTTGATGGTGTTGGCGGAATCGAATTTGTACTGTTTGGATACGGCTTGCTGGGCGCTGAAAAATTGCCGGTCGGTCTGTAAAGAGATTTTTTTGGCGCCGGACCAGGATGTGCCGATCAGCAGCGTATCCGGATTTTCCGGATCGGCGGCGATGGCCAGAATCCGATTCGAGTTCAGGTCGTTTCCCGACAGCTGGATCTGCTCTCCGTTCAGGATACCGTCGTTGTAGCTCGTCAAGGTCAGGGTGCTGGCCAATCCGCCCAGGACGATCCGGCTGTTTGCGAGCCAAAGCAGGGATGTGACTTCGCTGTGGCTGCGTTTTTCTCCCCGCAGCCGGGGAACCTGGGTGATCATGGCGCTGGTGTGCGGAGAAAATTTCATCAGTGCTCCGTTGATCGTTCCCAACCAGAGCAATCCGGTTCGGTCCTCGAAGATGCAGGACAAGTAATTCCGGCTCAGACTGAAGCTGTCGTTGGGATCGGCCAGAAAACGGGTGAAGGCATTTTTCTTCTTGTCGAAAAGGTACAGGCCGTAGTCGGTGCAGATCCAGATCTGGCCGGGGAGCTGGTTGGTTTCCAACAGATCGCGGATGTGATTGTCCCCCAGCATGCCGGGCTGATCACCGGTCTGATAGTGGCGGATGACCAGCAAACGCTGGTTGCGGTATCGGCAGTGCCAGAGCCCGGAGTTCAGGGTGCCGATCCAAAGATCGTCCTCGCTGTCGGAATACAGCGAGAAAACGATGTCCTGAAGGGCTTGAGTCTCATCGGCGTCCTGATGGAGCTGGAAGCGGGTGAAGCGCCGGCTGACGGAATCGAAACGGTAGATTTGCCCGCCGCCGGAGCCGAACCAGAGCGAGCCGTCGTTGCTTTCGCAGATCGGGCGTAGGTAGGCGCTGGCGATCGGATTGTCGGTGCCTGATTCCGCAGGGTAATGACTGAAGCGCTTTTCCACGGGATCGAAGCGACTGATTCCGAATCCCCAACTCGTGATCCAGATCGAGCCGTTGGTATCCCGCAGGAGTTTGTAAATCAGGAACCTTTGCCCGGCCTGGGATGGGGGCAGGTAGGCCACCTCGCGGATGGTTTCCGATTTGGGGTCGAGATAAAACAGGCCGGAGCCAAAGGTGCCGATCCAGTACCCACCCTGCAGGTCCTGTACGATCGAGCTGACCGAGAATGAAAAACCGGCTCCGGGAGCATTGTCTGGAATAGGTCGGAACAGGCGGAACGAATGACCGTCGTAGCGGAACACCCCTTCGTCGCAACCGACCCAAATGAAGCCGTAACTGTCCTGGAATATGGCATTGACGCTGTCGGATGGGAAGCCCTGGTACTGGTCCACCTTTTCGAAACGGATTCTGGGGCAAAGGGCTGAATTGCACAGGATAAGCAGCATAACGGCGAATCGGGCGGGCATAGCGAAGACGGTCGCTTTCATCATTTTTTCCCAGTGTAGTATATTATACGGAAAAATTTCGGATATGTATCCCCATAAACTCGCCATTCCAAGGTAAATTTTGAGCGTCTCATACCTAAGTATGAAAGCGGATATTCACACTTTCGCTGGATTGCCGAAGCCTGGGCCCGAAGGTAATTTGTGGGTGCTCGATTACAAAATCGGCTGTACAGGAGGTCGCAGATGAATCGTTTACCAATCCGGGTGGGCAATCGCTACATTTTCATGAAGTTGGAGGATGTAGACGCCTTTGAAGTGGAAGGGAATTATCTTCGTATCTACAGCGGTGAATCATCCCACCTGCTGCGCGGTACGCTGAGTGCGATAGAAAGCCAGCTCGACAACGAACTGTTTCTGCGCATCAATCGCTCGACCATCATCAATCTCGAAAAGTTGAAGGAACTGAAAATCCTGAAATATTCCAACTACGAGGCTGTGCTGTACAGTGGCAAGAGCTGGCTCTGGGGGCGCAAATTCCGGGACAATTTAAAACGAGTGGTCCAGCTTGGCGAACAAATCAGTTGAAACATCTTTTCATACATCACTCTCCTAGCTTATGACGGGAAGCGGTCCGCCGGCGGGCCGCTTCCTTTATCTACCCGCTTATAGTAGATACGCTTCATCCTGACAATATTGGTGCTGGCATCTGTAATTTCGGGTCTGGCTGCAAATTTACCGGGTGTTGATTCAAATTTTTGAATGTAACGGGTCGTGTTCGGAAATAAATGCTTTTCATTCGTCCCAGAAATCGGGCTTCTGGTATTCCGCTCGGATGTCATCGGCTGTCATACCGGTGTTTCATGTCAATGTCGAACCTTTGAAAAAGTCAGTTGGTAAAGGATTTGCTCCCTGAAAGTGAGTAACAATACTTTTAGGAGGTTCTATGAATCACAAATTGTTGTTTGCCATTTTGATGGTCTGGTTGGGGATGGGCATGCTCAACGCCCAGCTCAGTCAGACCGGATCGCTTACCGGGACCGTCATGACTGAGGATGGTGCCGTCATGCCCGGTATTATGGTCGAATTGAGATCACCGGCCATGGTGATCGAGAAATTGACTGCTGTGACCAACGAGATGGGACAGTACAGGTTTGTCAACCTGTCTCCCGGTACTTACGAATTGACCTACAGTCTGGAAGGCATGAAGACTCTGGTCCGTAAAGGGATCCGTGTCAACGTGGGCGTAAGCACCAATATCCCTGTGGTCATGGAAATGGGCAGCATCAGTGAAAATGTCGAAGTGACGGGGCAGGCGCCGACGGTTGATGTCCAGGCTACGGCCAAGACGTCCAACGTGACGACCGAACTCATCAAATCGATACCGAATGCCAGAACGATCGCCGACATTTTCACCCTGGTTCCCGGCGTCACCAACGGAACCGCTCACGGCAGTTCCGAACGGAGCAATTCCTGGTCCATCGACGGCGTCAACGTCAACGATCCGGTGGTGGGTACACAGTACGTAACCGTTTCCACCGATCTGCTGGAAGAAGTGGCTGTGACCGTGGGCGGTATCGGCGCCGAATACGCCAACGCAACCGGTGCGGTGGTCAACGCCGTCACCAAATCGGGCGGCAACACCTTCAGCGGTTCCGCTTCTTTCTATTACAACCACGAATCCTTGCAGAGCGACAACACCCAGGGAACTGACCTGGCGGGTTCGGCCAGCGGCGACAAGTTCCGCATCAACCCCAGTTTTACGTTCGGCGGTCCGGTCATCAAGAACAAGCTGTGGTTTTTGGCCAGCTACGAGCTGAACAACAGCGAATCCTATGTGCCGGGTTATCCTCTCGGTGGTTCGGAAGAGATTCCGGCCGACAACAAGACTCACCGGATCTACGGAAAACTGACTTTCCAACCCGGGCAGAGGGACAAGCTGTACTTTTCTTACCAGTATGGCACGAACGTCCGCAATCACCGCGGCGCCGCCTACAACATCACCGAAGAGGGATCTTTAAAGCACAAATCCCCCAGCCAGACCATGGTGCTGCAGTGGGCTCACACCTTCAACAACTCTCTGTTCATGAACCTCAAGGCCGCCGGCGTCCTGTTCAATATGGACTTGATGGCCAAGGCTGAGGGAGCTTCGATTTATTACTACGAGTTGGATGAATACTCCGGACCGTACGGAAAGAACGACATCAACAAGCGCGACAAACTGCAGGTCGACGGTGACCTGACCTACTTCGTGGACGATTTCATCGGCACGCACGAATGGAAAGCCGGCTTCAACCTGGCCTTCTCCACCGACAACTGGAAGCTGCAGTATCTTGGCCCGACCGATGCCATGGGCTTCAGGGCCAGCGATATTTACCTCTACTACGGCGAACCGCTGTGGATCGTCTACCGGAAGAATCTCGACCAGAGCCAGAAGACCCGGGTCTACTCCTTCTTTTTGCAGGACACCTGGTCTCCGACTCCGAAGTTGACCATCAACCTGGGTGTCCGTCTGGAAGAGCAGAAGGGTATCATCCCGGTACAGAACGAAAACGCCGCCGGCGGGTATTTCCTGCCGCAGTTCTTCGGTAACGCTTACCCCTTCAACGATGCGGTCACCGAGGCTATGAACGTCGCCGACTGGTTCAGCATTTCTCCCCGTATCGGTATGAGTTACGATATTATGGGTGACGGCAAGACGGTCATCAAGGGTAGCTATGGCCGGTATTTCAACGCCCTGAACACCCAGTGGTTCAACGGATTCAACCCCAATGCCCAGAGCCTGTACTACGGCTATTACGATCCCGCAGACAACCAGGTGTACGATCTGGTCAATTTCTACCTGCCCGAAGCCACCAACCCCAAATGGAAGGATTATGAGCTGGAATGCCCGTACACCGATGAATTTACACTCAGTATCGAACGGGAACTGCTCGAGGATTGGTCGATCAGCGTGCGTGGAATCTACAAGGTATCCAAGAACATTCTGGAAGACGTGAACGCCAACGCTCTGGATGTGGATGCCCTGCTGGAAAGGGGCGAACTGATCTGGAAGAACTGGACTCCGGTCTACGCCACCGATCCGGTCACCGGTCAGCAGCTCCGTTTCTGGAAGAGAGATCAGGTGTTGCCGAGCGTGATGTACTCCATCAACGCCCCCGGCGAATCCAGCAAGTACAAGGCTTTGGAAGTCACCCTCAAGAAGCGTTTCTCCCATGGCTGGATGGCCGAAGCCTCTTACGTCTACTCCAAGAATGAAGGCCTGTTCGACAGCGATTTCGATTCCACCACCTCCATCACCGGTTATTACAACGCGCCCGCGATCCACGAGAACTCCATCGGCAAACTCGAGAATTATCGTCCCCATTACTTCAAACTGTTCGGCCTGCTGAGAGGCCCCTGGGGTGTCAACATCTCCGGTATTTTCCGTTTGTACAGCGGCAACCGCTACAGCCGCTACGTTCGGAACACCGAACTGGGTGTGGACCTGG
>CAYXHZ010000058.1:0-20209 GCA_964465065.1 uncultured Clostridia bacterium | reverse complement strand
AACGAATCACGATCAAAAAAGACATTTTGGACACGGTTTACAATTCCAAACTCGTACGCCATTTTTACAGCCCCCAGGAAATCGCTTCCTTCATCACCCGCTGGTCTGAAAAATGAAGCTGCGTCGGCAAACTAATCCATTCCCATCCAATGTCCCCCAAGACATCCGCTTTTTCAACTCGCCAACCCACAACGACCGTTGGGTGGTAGATCTCTACCACGGAAAAAAATCCGGCTATTTCGTCGAGGCCGGCGCTCTGGATGGAATCTCCGGCAGCTGTACCTACACCCTCGAACTTTATTATCAATGGACCGGCATATTGGTCGAACCCGGAGCCCCGTTCGGCGCACTGGCCAAAAACAGACCCGGCAGCATCTGCGAAAATCTCTGCCTGGCCGATCATAACGGACCGGTACGGTTTGTCCAGGCCTCCCAAGCCGGCTACAGCGGGATCAAGGAAAAGCTGCTGCAGAAGGACCTGTTGCATCAGCAACGCTGGGGGACGAGCAAGACCGAATGGCAAGACGGACAACCTGTGGAGAAAGAGATCGCTGCCGTCCGCTTTTACGACCTGTTGACGAGTCATCACGCGCCCCGGATCATTCATTATGTCGCTTTTGACATGGAAGGTTCCGAATACTCCGTACTCGAAAATTTTCCCTTTGACCAATTCAAAATCCTGGCCTTCAGCATCGAAGGGGATACCTGCTCCGAATTGCTGAACGCCAACGGCTACAGACAAGTCGGCAATCCGTTCAATACCGAAGCTCCTTGGGAGCATTATTATCTGCACAAGGATTTCGATCTGCTCCGGAACTCCTGAAGAATGTCTGCAGCTATTTATCGACGTTTCACAACCCAGTCTGTCCTGGCGAGAAGTATCTCACCGGGCCGTTGTGCCTTCGGAGAAATATTGCCGGGCGCAGGCGGCAACCTGGTTGAAATCGGCCGAAATCTCGGCCGTAAAATGGTTGACCCAATCGCCTATGGTTCCCTTGCGAAAGAACCGTTCCGACTCCGTTTTGTCCGTTTCATTCCACCACCTGCGCAAGCTGTCCAGGCGAGTCGCATCCCGGAGTCGGTCAATGAGCCCGAGAACGACCGGCATGCACAAAAACCGGAAAATTTTTTCGACTTCCTGCTGGAAATCGTTCAGCAGAGCTTCGTAACTGGCTACATGCACTTTCCCGGGCCGACTCCGCCACAGGTGATGATGGGCGGTGATATGCCAGATCAGCTCGGCCCCCCTGGCCCAATAAAAGTCGGCGAAGGATCCGGAAAACTGCTGCAAGCGTTGATAATGATAGTATGCCGACACCAGAACGTCCCGCAGATCGCGGACAATATCCAAGACCAGCACCTGATCATGATTCAGCAGGGTTTGCAGGGTCGCTTCATTCTGCCAGTGGCTTTTTACGACGTAGGTTTGGCGAAAACAGTCGACCAGACGCAAAAATTCCGCCAAGCGCTCCTCGGCGATAGTCTGACCGTTCCAATCAGAGTCTACCCTGAATTGCTCAGGAATTTCCGCCGGATTCAGAATGGAGCGCAGCAAAACGAACAACCAGGTCGATCCGCTTTTGAAAGCGCCGTTACTGACAATCAGCATCCAATCGCTCCTTGGTGGCTCGCCGAACTCGTACTCATTACATCTCAGACCATCCGTAGGTACAGGTCAAAGCATGTATGAAAAAGTGGGGCTTCAAGCCGTTTGCAAGTCAACAAGCACACCATTTTGACACAACGGGCAGCAGACGTCCAGCATCTCGATCAAAACGGGCTTGCCAATCAGGCTTGGACAAATTACAATGATTCGGATTGCCGGTATACGGCGGCAAACCCTGCAAGGAAGCGAACTGAAGCAGTGAAAAATGATTGAAGAGAACGGCCAAAACCTGGTTTTCATCTGCGGTCTCCCCCGCTCGGGCACTACGCTGCTCAGCGCCATCCTGGGCAACAGTCCAGATGTGTATGCCCCGCCCGAGCCCTGGATTCTGCTCAGATTGGCCGAAGTCTACGGCGAATCGAGCGACGGGAAACTGTACGACGACCAAATCGCCGCCATCGCAGTACGAAATTTACTGAATCAGGAGGATTTTTCCGCCTCGGCCCGGGCCTTCGCCCTGACCGCCTACAATCGTTTGCTGGCCAGGCATGGCGGAACCGTTCTGGTCGACAAGACCCCCCGTTACTATCACATTCTGGACTGGATCGAGACCCTGTTCCCGGCGGCACGGATGATCTGGCTAAAACGCAATCCCCTGGACGTGGCCGCTTCCTACAAAACTACCTGGAAAAGAGATTTGCCCTACCTGCGCGGTGAAATTTTCGATTCCACTTCTTTCGATTTCCTGGTCGGCCTGCCCAGACTGATCGCTTTTTTCGACAAACCGGCCACCAACCGGCTGGAACTGCTCTACGAAGATCTGGTCAACGATCCGAACCCGGAGATCGACCGTCTGGTCCGGTTCTGCGGCATCACCGCTACCCGAACCATGAATGATCTCGGCACCGGCGGTAAAGGGAAAAAACACCTGGCTTCGTCTTCCCTCGGGGACCAGAAGATATATCAGACCGACGCCATCCACAGCGCATCGGTCAGCAACTGGCGCAGTCAACTGGATCCGGCTCAGGTGTCCGGACTGATATCGATCGTGGGCCAGGAAGCCTTCCAGCGCATGGGCTACAGCGAGTTTGTCGCCGAGAACCGCGAATTGTTCACAGTCGGCGATGCCCGCACCGTCCTCTGCCAAGAGCTGAATCAAAAAAAGGCGGCGTTCTCGCAAAGCCTCAGCGCCCGCCTGTACGATCTGCAGAATAAAATCACGGCCGGTGAACGGCTGCTGGACGAGCAAGTACGCCGCAACGACGAGATCTGTTGCCAATGCAGCGAATTGACCGAGCAGAACCGTCTTTTACAATCCCTCATCCAGAAAAAAGACATGCAGCTGCAAAAGGCCGATCAATCCAGGCAAGAACTGGAAGGCGAGAAACAGCGGATCATCAACAGCTGGTCTTTCAAGGCGGGCAGCTTGTTGACCCTGCCCGTCCGTAAAATCCGCTCCTTAAAGAAAAGAACCGGTCCTCATACCGACGGCGGCAGATACGAAAGCGGAAAACCGGAGCCCGCAAGCGCCCCATCACCGCAGGCAAGCCGATATACCAGAAAAATCGATCTGAACGATCAGCTGGATATCGGCTACGGTCAACACCGCAGCGGCTGGAAATACGGGCTGAGCTTCCTGCGCGCTCTCCATAGCCCGCAGGGGGTATTGTTTGACGCATTCATCGAACGCACTTTCCGCTGGCATCCAAACGGTATCCGCCCGCACACCCGACCCTGGATCGGCGTGATTCACGTCCCGCCCGAAATACCCGACTGGTTTGTCGGCGACCAGGCCAACGAAGTCATCTTCGCCAGTCAAGCCTGGCAGGCCAGCCTGCCCCTGTGCCGCGGCCTGTTCACCTTGAGCGAATACCATCGGAAGTCACTGGCCGAAAAGCTGCCGCTCGCCGTCGAACGGCTGTATTTCCCCAGTGAACCGCCGCAACTGAAATGGTCCTGGGAAGCCTTTTGCAACAATCCGCGCAAACGGATCATCCAGGTGGGCTGGTGGCTGCGTCGGCTGCACGCCATCTACCAGCTTCCCGAAACCGGCTACCAGAAAACCCTGTTGGATGTCGCCCACCCGCTTCTGCCTTCTCTGATCAAAACGGAACGGGAAATACTCGAACGCGACGGCCAATTCCATGCCGATATGCTGCGCACAGTGGAATCGCTCCCGTATCTGTCCGCCGATGCCTACGATCGCCTACTGGCCGAAAACATCGTATTCCTGTCGCTGTACAATGCCAGCGCCAACAATGCCGTAGTCGAATGCATCCAGCGCAACACCCCGCTGCTGGTCAACCCCATAGAACCGGTTCGCGAATACCTTGGCGATCAATACCCGTTCTATTACGACAGCCTGCAGGAAGCGAGCCGCAAGGCCCAGGACCTGGATCTGGTCCTGAAAACGCATCAATATCTGCTTGACCTGCCGATAAAAGCCAGATTGACCGGTGAGCGGTTTTTACATGACTTCGCCAATTCGACCATCTACCAGAGCCTGTGAACCAGCCAGACCGCAACCGGTCGGAGCCCGTCTGTTCCCTTGTTTGTTCTTAGCCCTGCTGCTGGCCGCAGCCGGATACATCCGCGCCGAAGGCACCGACCGACCGAACTCCGTGATTCGCCTGCCGATTGCCTTTACCCCCGTCAACCACAGCGACGGCGATTGGCGGAACGGAATCGATCGTATGGCACGGAACCGTTTCATCATCAGCATGGCGATCGGACAGGAACAGCCCGTACAGAGTGGATATCGGCTGAGTTTTGCCCATAGCGGGGAAGCGAAGGTCGTCGAAATCTACCGGATGATCTCCCAAAACCGGCAACTTTTTTTCGTCCGGGTGGATAAAAAACTGGACCCGGCCGGCGACGGCTTCCCCCATCCGATCCGGCTGCTGTCGCCTCTCCGGGAGATCCGGATATCCCTGCCGCCGCTGGAAACCCGCAATCGGGAACACGGCTGGCTCCCTCTGCTCCTCGTTCTGATTCCCCTGACTCATTTCTTGCTGGCCGTCTTCATGCCGGGACTGGTCATGGCCGTCATCCTGGAACGATGGTGGCCGGCAAGGCGGAACCGCCCTCTGGACAAACTCTGGCTGGCACTGGCCTGCGGCCTGATCTACAACACGCTGCAATTCCTGCTGGTTCTCTGGAGCCTCGACCGGCATTGGCTCAGTCAACCCGTTTTGGCCTGGGGTAAATATGCAATGGATATGACCGTGCTGATCGTCGCCGCCATCTTTATCAGACGGAATCTGGCGGCCGGCCTCGTATCCATCGCCAGAGCCGTTGGGTCCAGGCGGAATCTCCCCGTTCTGCTCCTGGCCGTCATGGTCGGCGTTCTGGCCGTCCTCCGCTATCCCCACACCTTCGACAGCGGCCAACTGATCCAGACCAACACCCTGTTTATGACCGGCAGGAACGCCTTCTCCGACTTCCGCCTCAGTTATGGTTTTTCCGCCCTGGTTTACTTTCCGGCCTTCAATCCCTGGAACATAGCGATGGCAACCGTCTCGGGCGGATTCAAACTGCCGCTGACGGTCCTGCTGGGGCTGCTGAGCTGCTCGGTCGTCGACCGGATCCATCTGCACCGCCCGTCGGCAGTCCGATTGTTGCTGTTCGTCATGCTGCTGGCAAACATATACGGCCTGTACGGTATCGTTGAATTGGGTAAAGACAGCGTCTGGGGGGTTCTGTTCAGCCTGGCGGCCATGGTCATGGCCTGGCGCAGTCCGCAACCGTTGACAGTCGGCCTGCTTTTTATCGTGGCAGCGCTCATGGGCGTCATCGCCATCCCGTTTTGCCTGATTTTTTTGACCATCTGGTTGATCTGGACATTAATCCGAAAAAAGCCTTCCGTGTCGACAGGATTGCACTGGCTGGCCATCGGACTGCCGCTGCTGGGGGCCATGCTGCTGATGCCGGTTTACCTGCCGCAGTTCATGCCCCCCATGTTCAACGATCCGCTGGCCGCGCACATCGGTTATCCACCGGCGGACGGTCGGACCGGATTCAGCGAATACTTCTTTTGCTGGGAAAAAAACTCCTGCAGCAATATTCCGCCGGTCATCGCCGCCGGCATACTGGGAGCCCTGCTGCTGCCCGTCCTGGGTCGACAGTTTGCCAGCCTTTCCCTGCGCAGCCTGTCCGCATCGGTTCCGCTGGCGACATTCTGTTTTCTGCTTCTGGCCCTGCCGGCCCAGGGCTGGCTGCCCTCAAAACCCGGCCAGCATATACCCTGGATCCCGCTGTCTCCCTTCGATCTGTGGAACCTGATCAAGGACATGGCGCAATGGTACATACAGCCTGTTTGCGCCATCATGACGCTGATCGTCTTTCAGGTCGGCAGGCGCATCAGCCGTCGACTCCCGAAACGACGGCAGCGACATGTCCTGGCGCTGATGGCCACCCCCCTCCTGCTCGGCAGCCTCATAACCAATCACAGCCGCCTGTACGAACTGATCCAACCGGCCCATTTTCATAGCGTAACCGGCCATGCCGACCCTGTCATCGCCTCCGTTTTCGATTTTATCACCGGCTTAGGCGAATCCAAGTGCAGCGTCCTGATCGACGATACCCTGCCCTTGCCTCAACTGCGTAGCCTTGCCTGGGATATCGGCCATTTCCGTCCGGGCGTAAAGGCTCAATACCTGAAACCGGACATGACCGACAAGTTGCCGGCGCTCAAAAATTTGCCCCTGCCGCTGCTGATGATCGTTGCGCCAGACTGGCTGCAGCGTTTGCAGCGCTTGTATCCCCAAGCCGCATTTCGAACTTTCTGCTTCGATGAGCGGCGCATGATCGGGGTGTTTTATTGCATCCGTGCAGACGGAGATTTGTTGCGGGCCGAGAAAAACAGAAGCACCACTCCGACCAAACCCGGAAGCGCCGTATTCAGAACGAACAGCTGAAATGCGGCTCCGACCGCCGCTGCCGGATCAATGGCGAAACGGCCCAGCAGGAAAGCGGCCGTGCCTTCCCGTACTCCGATTCCGGCGATGGTCATCGGCAGGATGTTGGTCAGCATGATCAGCGGTTGGCAGATCAGTACCGCCGGCAGCGTTGCGGCCGGCGAAGCGGACAACAGACCATAGAATTCCAGGAGCACCACGGCGTAGCCCAGCAGGGACCACGACAGCCACAGGGCGATCCCGCGTCGGGGCACTGCGGCGATCCCCCGTTCACAGGTCTCGAGTAGGGCCTTCAGCTTCTGTGATTTCAATATCTGTTTCAAGCGGGAGAGCATCCAAACCGGAATGGGGAACGGCAGCAGCAGAATCAGCAGAAAGGCGGTGCAGCCGGCAAACATCGTCCAGAACAGACCGTAGTCGGCAAAAAAGAGGACACCCGGCAGGGACAGCCCGACCACCACCACCACGTCCAGCAGCCGATCCAACAGGGTCATGGCCACCACGTAAGAACGTTTCAGTTCCGGCAGACAGGCCAGACGCGACACCTCGCCGACCCGGCCGGGAGTGAACAGTCCGCCGGCCATTCCCGCCAGATAGGAAAAAGCGGCCTGTCTGAAACCGATGGCCGCCCCGGTTCGCCGAAGCATGGACTGCCATTTGCAGATTTTGATCAGGTTGAAGAGAACGGCCAGCGCCAGGGCCGGCAGAATAACCGCCAGGTTCTGCTCATGCAGCAGTTGGTCGCGGATTTTTCCCCATCCGATCCAGGTGATCAACAGACCCAGAAAGGCCAGCGTCAGGATGGCCTTGATCAGAAAAAGCAGACGCCGGTTCATGACCGGTTCAGCCCATCGTCCGACAGAGCCAGAAAACTGTCCACCTGGTTCAGACTGGTGTTCAGGCAACGGCTGCGTGGATAAAACTGACTGCTGTTGAGTATGAACAGACCCGGCCAGGGCGTGGTGAACGACGGCAGAAGCCGGGAATGCCCCTGCACGAATACCGGTTGACTGTCGGCGGCGCAGAAATGCCAGACATCCTGAATATCCCCGGTGGTGAAGTCGGGACACAACTGCCGCAGCAGCGGCAGAGCAATGTCCACCAATTCTGATCCGGAAGCCTTCCACTTCGGGTCGTCCCGGTCCGCCAGATAAGACGACAGGTAGAGCAGGTGCCGCCCCCCGTATGCCTGGACCCCGGTCAGACGGGTATGTTCAACCAGCACGGCGAAAGGACTCTTCGCATCGGCCATGTTGATCCAATAGAATGGAGTCAGCGAACGTCTCATCCCCAGGACAAGACACAGGGAATGGACATGGGGTATGGCCCGCAAACGGTCCAGGTACGCGGCCGTCATGTCCGGAATCAGCGGCATGAGCTGGGGCAGCGGCATGGTCAGAATGCAATCGTCGAAACACTCCGCCGCCTGTGTGCCTGCCGACTGCCAGTGTACGGCGATTGCCCCGGATTCCGGATGTACACGGCCGACCCGGCAAGCCAGGCGGATATCTCCGCCATTACGGCCGATTTCGCTTCTCATGGCGGCAAACAGGCCATCCAAACCGCCAGCGAGATAGCCCAGAGAACCGGAAGGACGATCCGCTGATGGCTTGGTCCGGCTGTTGATGCGGTCCCACAGCCAGGCGGCCGAGACCTTGTCGGAGAAGTCGGAAAATTTCTGGCGCAGCAAGGGCTCCCAAAGCATTCCGTAGCTGACGGCACCGCAGCGTCGAACGAGAATATCCCGAGCGGTCCGGCGGTCGAAAACGCGCCAATCTCGCTGCAGCAGCAGCGAAGCCATAGCCAGACCGGTTCGGAACCGTTGCAGAAGCGGTAAGGGGCGGAAGCGCAACAGGTCGGCGGCGGAATTGAACGGGTACAGGTGACCTTGGCTGAACGTAGCCATGGGCGCCGCTCGGAAAGACAATTCTTTGTCGAGTCCCAACTCGCCGATCAGGCTCGACATGGCATCATGGCCGGGAAACAGGTGATGGTAGAACCGTTCCAGCCGCTGACCGCCGCAATCGAACGAGGCCCCCAGTCCACCGGCAGTTTCGTCTCGTTCGAAAAGGGTCACCCGACGCCCGGAACGGGACAGCCGGAGAGCCAGGTACAGTCCGGTCAGCCCGGCTCCGACAACGGCTGTCCGTCGATCCCGGTCAACGCGACGATCATTCGTTTTTTTATCAACCATTTTCATGCAACAAACCGCCTTTATTGAGCCTCTTGCGACTCACAGATAGCCTAACGACTTCAGTTGTTCGATTTCTTTTGGATTCTTTGGCCCTTCCATTGTTTGACTTTTTTCACCAAAACGCCTCCTTTGCCGGCATTTCTGCCGATACGCTTCAAGCCGGCGCCGGAAATCCGCACACAGTTCGGGTCGGGCATCGGCCAGATTGGTCCGTTCCTCCGGATCAGTCAGCAGATCGTACAGCTCGACCCGTACCGGTTGCTTCCAGGCCGGAACATGACCGGCCAAATTGCGTTCGTAGGCTTCCACATCCATCATGTACCGCTTCGGCCTGTCCGCCGGGGAGATGTATTGCGGAAATTCAATATATTTCCATTTTCCTGCCTGTACGGTCCGACACAGATTGCGGTGCTGTACCAGCAATTCCCCGATATGAACCGGGTCTGTCGTTTCCCAACGCACCCGCCCCCGCTGCAGGCCGAACAGAACCTGACCGTCGAAATCGTTCCCTTCACAGGGAATATTCAACAACGAGACCAGGGTCGGCAGAACGGACACCAGCGAGACCGGGCCGGGGCAGGTTTCCGGACGCCGGATTGCCCTACTCCAGAAGATCAGCGGCACATGGGTGCATTCCTCATACAGTGTCCAGCCGTGTTCCACGTACCCATGCTCCAGAAATTCCTCTCCGTGATCGGCCGTGATCACGATCAGCGTATCGTCCAACAAGTCCATCTCGCTCAGCGCATCCAGCAACATGCCGACAGCCTGGTCGGTGTGGGCGATTTCGGCGTCGTAACGCAGGATCATGTCCTCGTACGCGGGCTGGCCCGGAACGAACCCCTGTCGGACCATATCGACGCAACGGATGCGCAGATCGTTATGTATCGACGGGTCTGTCGGGTAACGCTTCTCGGCAAAGCGCAAATACTGTTGATCCGGAGGTTCGTAGGGACCATGAGGATCCAGGTAGTGCAGATAGAGCATAAACGGCCCGCTCCGGTGGCGACGGATAAAATCGATGGCATAACGAGACAGTTGCGGGCTGTTGCCGCTGACCTTGGATTGACTGAAATGCCGGGCTTCGGTGAAACCGGCATCGAAGCCTTTCAGCATATGCATGGCCGTTATGAATGCGCTTCGATACCCGGCACGGGTGAAAAGCGATCCCAGCCCCTGGACGCCCTGGACCGGTTTGGCGAACCAGCCGCTGCTGCCGCTGCTGGAGGGTAGCAAACCGGTCAGGATGGTGGACACCGACTCACGGGTGAAGGATGAATGGGAATGGGCCTGTTCGAAGCGGACCCCTTCCCGGGCCAGGCGGTCGATGTTGGGGGAGGTGTTTCTTCTGTAGCCGTAGCAGCCCAGATGGTCGGCCCTCAGGGTATCGATGCAGATGACGATCAGGTTTTTTCCATGCAGCTCTCCCGGAGCCGGTCTCCCACAGCCCGACTGCAGCAGTGCGGAACACAACGCGACAACAGACCAAAAAAAACGCTTAGCACCTATCTTGTTCAACATGGCGGATTGTTTTACAGCGGCTCGTCTGTTGCGTTTACAGACCTGCGCGCGGATTCGATCCCTCATTCTTTCTGATTCTGTTCCGGCAGAGAATCCTGCCTGAACAGGGCGAAATGCAAACGTCCCGGCCATTTCGGGTCGGCGCCGTACAGGTACCGCCACAGCAGAACGGCCAGACAAGCGAACCCGGCCAAAAACAACCAGCAGAAAAAAACCGGAACGATCCAAACCAAAATGCCGATGACGCTCAGCACCAGCGTGACGACCGCCAAGAAGAAATAGGCACCCCATTCGCTGAGTCCCTTGTCCATCAGTCGGTGATGAAGGTGCTGGAAATCGGCCCGAAAGGGATTCTTTCCGTTCAACAGCCTGCGCAGAAATGAGGAAGCCAGGTCGAAGAGCGGAATGAAGAAAATCAAACCGGCGCTCATGAAGCCAACCGGGTTGGCCACAGTAAACATCTTCAGGGATACCGCCGCCATAAAAAATCCGAGCAGCAGGCTTCCGGAATCGCCCAGATAGATCCTGGCCGGATGAAGGTTGAAGCGCAGAAAACCCAACACCGCGCCAATCATGCCGACCAGCAGCAGAGCCAGGATCGACGTGCCGCTTCGGGAAATGAGGATCAGCAGCGAAATCAGCCCCAGCAGCGAGACCGTACCGGCCAGACCGTCGATACCGTCGATCAGGTTGATGGCGTTGGTCAGGCCGACGATCCACAGCATACTGATCAGATAAGAGATCAGTGCCTGCCACAATCGAGGCTCGACACCGATTCCAGCCTGGAACAAGTCGAGGGCAAAACCGTGACCGTACAGGATCGAGGCGGCGGCGATTTCAACCGGCAGTTTTTTGATGGCGGTCAGTCCGATCATGTCGTCCAGCAGTCCCAACAAAAAAATGAGCATCATAGAAAAGAAGAGCATACCGGGTTCGAAAGCGTCCAGCGGTTCACGGGCCAGGATTCGTTTGTCGTTCCAGACGATGACGAACAGTCCGATACCGCTCACGATGAAGCCAGCAAATATGCCGATCCCGCCCAAACGGACCTTGGGCTCCTTCTGACGATAGGCGTTCTCGTTGCGGTGACCGAACCGATGCGCCGGGACACTCCGGCTCAGTCCCTTCTGAATAACCAAAGAGCTTGAACAGGACAGCAGCAGTAAAACGAGGCAATAATAAAAAAACACTTCAGACACCATGGATGATCTGGCGGATCTTGAAAAAAGGTTTCTTGATGAACAGCAGCGGATTGGCCGGCAGGCCTGAATTTCTCCAGACCCGCTGATCCTCCCGGCTCTTCTGCAGCAGATTGGCCAAACCGGAATTGCTCCGACCGCCCCGCCTCATCAAGACCAGGTTGATCGGCAGGTAGTGGAGCTTCACGACCTCGGCCGTCAGCAGACGCAGAATGAATTCGTAATCGGCGGAGATCCGGTACTCGGTCCGATACCCACCCAGTCGCTCATAGATGCCGCGACGCAGGTACAGAGTCGGATGCGGTATCATCCATCCTCTGCGAATCTTGCGTTCATCGTAAAAATCGGCTCGCCAGCGGCGAACGACCCGGGACAAATCCGGTTGCAGATACACCAGATCCCCATAACAGCCATCGACTTCCGGATCGGCGAACTCTGCGGCGATCCGGGCAACCGTCCGGGAATCGGCCAACTGATCGTCGGCATGCAGAAAACCGATCAGCTCGCCTGTAGCCAGATCGAGCCCCTTGTTCATGGCATCGTACTGACCGTTGTCTTTTTCGGAAATCCAGCGGGCGATCCGGGTGCCGTTTCCACGGATGACGTCCAGGGTTCCATCCTGCGAACCACCGTCGACAACGATGTGTTCGATGTTCGGATAGGTCTGGTCTGCGACCGATCGCAAGCAGGACGGCAGCAATTCCCGCTGATTCAAGGTAACGGTGATAATCGAGACCTTGAGTGTTGTGTCGTCTTTCATTGGGCCGCACAGTTCATTTCTTTCTGTTTGTTCTGACAACGCTTCGAAAAATGTCGACAATCATTTGTTCGGTCATAGTCGGGATCATGCCTGAAAAGCCCGGTATTCAGCATTTCTCAACCGCATCAAATATTGTAAACAAAAATGCACTGCCTTGACAAGCAAAAAAAAATTTCCGAGAAGTCATGGCTTTCCGGATTTATGCCGGTAACGGGCATGAAAGTAGGCTCGGACCAGCCGCGTCAGGCCCAGAGCCTCGGCTGTGTTGCGCATCACTTTCTTCACAAAGCCCCAGAAAGTGTAGGTCACGGCATGTCGGACGGCACCCGGAAAACCCATGTTCCGCCAATCGATCCGAAAGATCTCGACGGCGCTGACCGGTAAAAAGCGGATGGTCTCGCTGATCCCGCCGTGAGTCATCGTCGCCCAGGGCTGATCGATGTACAAAACCCTGGACCCGGCTCGGACGGCCCGACTGAAAAAATCGTAATCGGCAGAAATCCGATAACGGGTATCGTAGCCGTTCAGGCGGCGGTACAGATCGCGATGGACGAGGGTGGCCACGTGGTTGAAGCTGACGCCCCGCCGCAGATCCGTCAGGTTTCTCTCCCGGACCAGATACTGATAACCCCGGCCGATTCGCATCATCGCCCCGTAAACGATATCCCGGTCCCGGGCCGGGCCGGCCAGAACTTCCAGAGCCGATTGAACCGCACCGTCGCACAGGCAATCCCCCGCATTCAGCAGCCAGAGCCAATCCCCTCCAGCCAGGCGGATTCCTTTGTTCATGGCTTCGTAGAGTCCGGAATCCTCTTCGGAAATCCAGCGATCGATCAGGTCCGAATTGGCGGACAGCAGTTCCACGGTACCATCGCTCGATCGGCCATCGACGACGATGTATTCCCAAAACGGCGAACGCTGCCGGCGCACGCTGTCCAGAGTGGCGCTAAGGGCCTGGCGGTTGTTTTTGACCACGGTGACGATCGTCAACACGATCGGCCGCTGCGAAGCTTTCGGCTCAACGCTCACGACACAAGCCCCGATAAATCGACGAATCCTGAAGGGTCAGACGAAAATGATCGCGGTGCAAGCGGATCCTGTTGGGATGGCCGGCCAGATACCGATGGGCCCGGTCGACCAGGTCCAGATCCTCGGCCTTGGCTGCAGCCTCGTTCAAGGACCGGAAATAGAGCGGGTAATCCTCTCCCAGGTATTCCCGCACCGCCGGCAGGGGATTGACCAGAATCGGCGTGGACCTGGCCAGACATTCGACGACCAGATTGTTGGCGCTGGCGTCGTACAGTTCCACAAACACGATGTTTTCGGACAGGAGACGGTCGTAGTCCCGATTGCCCAGAAAACCGATCTCGCTGACCGAAGCTTGCATGGTATCGTCGTATTGGCCTTGAGCCCGCAGCAGCTGACGCTCCCGGGCGCGGATCCCTTCCAGCCGGGGCACATGCGCGATGTTCAGGCAACACTTGCGGTAGCCATGGATCTGCAACCGGTAGATGGCGTGCAGTTTTCTCAACCACCAGCCGATCTGGACTATTTTACGGTCGGGATTGGCCATGAAGGCGGACCGCCTCCACTGCCGCCCGGGAATTTCCGTAGCCAGAAAGAGGCTGTTGACCGGAACCGGCACTTTTTCCTCCAGACTGCGCCGGTGATAATCCGACAGGGTGTACAGTCCCCGGCAATAAGGCAGGCTGTCCTGGAAAGCGGGCGAACGGATCACGGCATCGTTGGCCTGTTCCGGTAAAAACCAGTCCGGAGCCTGCGGCGGAACGTGCAGCACCCCGATCCAGGGTCGGAGATGCGGTCTGGCCCCCCCGGGCTGATACACGAAGGTCCGCTCCAGGAAGGAGTCAAAAAATACGCCGTGCGGATTGTGCAGGCTTTTCAGGCCCGACAGGGCGTACAGCCAGCCGCTGCGGTGCCAGCCGTAGGAGAGGGTCAGTTGACGGTTCAGATCGATCATGCCTTCGCCAGACCCGGTCAAGCTGGCGAAATGGTGGCGCCACGCCAGCTCCGCCCGCACCAGCGGGTTGTAAACCGAACGCGACAACTTGGCTCCGCCGCGACGCAGCAGAAATCGAAAAGCCGCCGAAGCTGTCCTGCGCACCGGCTATCGCCTCACATCCGTTCCGGGATTGGAATGCCCAGGATCTCCAGCAGCTCGCCGAGACGGTCTCTGGCCGCCGCCAGAATACCGATACGCAGCTGTTTGAGTTCTTCATCGGTCTCGTTCTGGATGGAAAAACCGTGGTAATAGTGGTTGAGCTGCTGAGCCAGACCGTAGGCGAAATGGGCGATCAGCGACAGTTCGTGCTGCGAAAGGGCCAGCAGGACCTGCTCGGAAGCCTGGGCGGCCGTAATCAGCAGCGCTTCGGCCAGTTCCCGCTCCTGTGCGCTCAGCCGCGTGTACTGCCGGACATCGCAAGCGACCGCAGCCGGGTCCAGTCCCAGGCGACGGAAGATGCTGCCGATGCGCACCATGGTGTACTGCAGGTACGGACCGGTTTCCCCTTCGAAGGCCAGCGCCTCGGCGAAATCGAAGGCGATGATCGAGGTCGAGGTGTAGCGCAGCATGAAGTAGCGCAGGGCGCCGACGGCGATCTGCCGGGCGATTTCCCTCTGCCGGCCCGGATCGATGTCCGGATTGCGCTGGCTGACCTCGGCCAGGGAATGGGCCTGCAAGCGGTCGATCAGGGCATCGGCCTCGACGGCGATGCCCTTGCGGCCCGACACTTCGACGTAGGGTCGTTTGCGGTCCTCCTCGGTCAGCTCGAAGCCCAGCTCCTCGACGCACTGCGGCGTCAGGGCCACCATCTCGTAGGAAAAATGGGCGAAGCGGTCCTTTTCCCCCTCGTAGAGGCTGCCGACCACCTGGCCGATGATCGACTGCAGGTAGGATTGGCGGGTATCGATGACGTTGAACACCCGCTGCCCGTGTCCGAAACCCGACTTTTCCCGGCCGGTCTGATCGTCGCTGATCCAGACGTCCTGTCCGGACAGGCCTTTGCTGAAAGGCCGGTAGAGAAAATCGCGTCCGCTCAACCCCAGTTTCCAGAAAGTGTACGCCAGATCCTTGCCGATGTAGGTGACCGTGCCGTTGGAACGGGTGACGATCTTTTCCAGCTTTTCGGCCTGGTAGAAAATCACCTCACAGCCCGCTTTCTCCGGATCCTGCGACTTGTAGAGGATGCCGCGCTGCCGCAATGTTTCGGCGGTCCGGGCGAAGAAATCCATGGCCATGATGTCCTGTTCTCGTACCAGCAGATGGTAATCGATGCCCAGCCGGCCCATGACGGCCAGGTGGTCGCGCAGCACCGTTTCGGCGACGTGCAGACTGATGCCGTACTCGGGCTGCCGACGTTCCTCGATATCCTTGTGCACCTGGTTGCGCTGCGCCTGTCCGGCTTCATCATCAGCCAGCATCCGGCTGTAGCGGGGGTAGGCCTCCCACAGGTACCGGGGCAGATCGGCGATGGTCCGGATGGCCGGCAGGTCCTTGCCGTCGACTCTGGTCAGCCCCCAGACCACATCGGCCACCTGGATGCCCGTGTCGTCGATGTAGTTCTCCACCTCCACCTCGGCGCCCAGGTAGCGGTAGGCCCGGGCCAGGGTGTCCCCCAGGCAGGAGTTGCGGATGTGACCGATATGGGCCGCCTTGTTGGGATTGATGCTGGTGTGCTCGACGATGACCTTGTCCGTAATCCAGCCTGGCCGCTGTCGGCCTTCGCTCACCAGGTGCTCGAGCCAGAAACCGTCGCGGAAGAAGAAGTTCAGAAAGCCGCCGTTGAGCAGCTGGATATCCCGGACTTCCGGCAGGCGCCCGGCCATCTTTTCCTGGAGCTGCTTGCCCAGCACGAAAGGCTTTTGCCCCAGTTTCTTGGCCAGCACGAAGGGCAGAGTGCTGCTCAGGTCCCCGTATTGCCGCTGGGCGGGAACGGTCAGGGGGATGTCTTCGGCCTTCAGTTCACTCATGTCGGCACTGACGGCCAGCAGTTCGCGGCGGATTCTATCCATAACGACAAGCATGATTCATTCTCCTTTGAGGTGCTCGCAGCCGTTCCACAGTTCGAGCATCGGTCGGACCCGGCCGCCCCGCTCGGCGAGGGTGAAGCGGGACAGGGCCGCGTTGTCCATGCGGAAGCGCCGGGCCAGGTGCAGCGGCAGATCCAGGATGGCGGCCAGGATGGCCCGGTTGCTGGTGGCGTGGGCGCAGACGAGGATGCGACGGGCGTTTTCCAACTGCAGACGCTGCCAGCCTGCCCGCGCTCGTTCGGCGACCATGGCAAAGGACTCGCCGCCTGGAACGGGCAGGTTCTCGTCAAAGAGCCAGCGGTGGTAGAAATCGGCCTGGGTACGCATCATCTCCGTGTAGATCAGGCCTTCCCAGTCCCCCAGATCGATCTCGATGAACTCGGGGTAGACCTGCCAGCGCAGCCCATCCCGGCTGCCGGCGATGATCCGCGCCGTCTCCTCGGCCCGTTGCAGGGGGGAGTGGACGACGAGATCGTACGGCAGATCCCGCAAGCGTTCGGCCAGCGCCGCCACCTCGCTCCGGCCCTTGTCCGAGAGCGGGATGTCCACCTGCCCCTGCATGCGGTCCTGTTCGTTGTAGGCGGTTGTGCCGTGGCGGACCAGATCGATGGTGACAGGAAGGTTCATGGCGCAGAAATTATACCACAAGCGCTGCGCCCGCAGGGGCAGGTCATGACGCGCCCATTTAAGAACGATGCTCTTTTCCAGATCTGATGGTTCGGTGTGGACGGCGTCGAGGTCAATCTTCCGCTTGGGGATGGCGCAAGGGCAGGAAGGCCAGAATGAGTTCACGACAGGCCCGGATCCTGCCGCTCTCCCGAATGATCAGGTTCATGTCCGCCAGGGCATTCAGATCCCGGCTCAGGGTCTTGGATGTCTTGGCCGCATACAGTCGGGCGAGCTCCGGCGTCAGATCCGTGATCTGATTGATCTTGACCGCATCCTTCACCTTTCCAAACTCGAGCGCCAAACGCCGGCGACGCTGATCGCCGGGACTGGTTTGAGATCGGAAAAGGTCATGAACCATGTTTTCCCAGGTGATGTCCCACTGCTGATCCCAAATGGTCTCCAGTTGCTCCTTCAGCCCATCGACAAAGCCCTGTACGGCATAGGCGATGAACGGCAGGACATCTCCTCCAGATTTGCTGGCGTAATCGAGCTGTCGATAGTATTCACTTCGGGTCTGGTTGTAATGGTTGCTGAGCAAATGGGCCGCCGGTGACGGGACTCCGGCCGAAAGCAGGATATGAAGCTCCACCAGCCGCGCCACCCGGCCGTTGCCATCGCCAAAGGGGTGAATCCAGGCCAGGTAAAGATGTGTCAGCACGGCTTTGATGATGGCAAAGACTGTTTCCATACCGACTTGCGGTCTGAAATCCTTCCCTTCCAGCCACGCGAAAAGCGTATCCAGCAGGTAGGGACAATCCTGCGCCGGGGCGCCCCGATAGGCATTGCCGACCACGACGGAATGGGAACGAATCTCACCAGGAACAGCACCCTCGACCAGCGGGACTCGTTTCAGAATCTGAGCATTGTAAACGCACAGCAATTCCCGGGACAGAACCGGTAAACTCGAATCGCCGATCTGCTTTCCGATAGTATTGCAGGCCTCGATAATATTCTCGACTTCCTGCTTCAAGTAACTCTTCGACGGAAGTACAGTCAAATCTCCCTGCACTGCCCTCAGTACGTCTTCTTCGGACAGAGTGTTGCCCTCGATGGCTGTAGTGGCGGCAACACCTTTGGCCAGATACAGCTGATGCAGCCTTTTCGCAGTCGATGGTCTCAACGGAACACGAGCGATGTGTTCGCACTTGGATGCGGCTTCTCCCAAGGCCAGCCAGAGTTTCGGTGGCGCCTTTTCAAGGTTGATGCGAAAGGTAATCCAGGGATGCGTCCGTTCGAATGTCCTCATTATTGTCCCGTTCTTATAACTATATTATGCATGAATATAGGAATAATATACAATATTATATAAAAATATGTCAAAGAAAATGTCCGCAACAGACAACGTTTTTAAGTGCCGGTTATAAGCTGCTGAGACGTTGGATCCCTTCAATCAGGACGGCGAAACTCCGGGAACGGTTGCGACCGGGCTGAATGCATCTCCCCATGATTCTAGCTCCGGACAATTTTTGAAAAGAGGGGACGAGTTCTTTCATGACCTGTGAGGGCTGAGTTACTCGATCAGGATCCCGCAGTTTGGCCTTGTTATGAATGGTTCGTAATCCAGGAACGGCAAACCCTTCCGCAAGCCCCTCGGCATCTCCCAGATACCAGGCTTCCAGCTCCTGACAGGCCAGCCGTACCAAAAAAACTCGATTCGCAATCCCCTGACATAACGACAGCAAATGGGACTTGACGTTCTGGCAATCCGCATCGTCGTTGTCGCGCAGAATGATGAAAACGTCGTTGGCGTCCAGCCAGGCCCGGAGTTTTCTGGGAATGCTCTTTTCCAGATCCTGTTTCCCATTGTGGGGAATGCAAAGAAAAGGCAAATTGGGAAACAGACGGGGCAAGAGCCCATCCAGAAAATTTTTCATGGACAGCTCTTCCAGCAAAAAAACCAGGCGTTTCACAAGTTCGCCCCCGGAAACAAGCGCTGTCGCCACAGGCTCGCCGGGCAATCACCCTCAGCGATAAGTCTTTTCAGCAGTTCCTGATCGGAGGCGTGGTGTACCTGGGAAAAACCGTTTTTCTTTGACAACCAGAATATCTCGCCCAATTCCGCAGCGTTGAGCAATTCTGGTGAGTGTGTGGAAATAAAAACCTGACCGCCACGACGGGCATAATCACGAAATTCTTCCAGAAGTTCCGACAAAAGCTCTGGATAGAGCTGATTTTCGGGCTCCTCGATGGCCAGGAGCGGGTGCGGCCTGGGGTCGTAGAGCAGTACCAAGTAGGTAAACATCTTGATGGTGCCATCAGAGACGAAACGGGCGATGAAGGGGTCTTTGAAGCTGCCATCCTGAAAACGCAAGACCAGTCGTCCGTCTTCGGTCGGTTTGGCTTCGACCTTTTCGATTCCGGGCACCCTACGTTTCATCACTTCGAGGATTGCATCAAATCGGTCGGGATGATTTTCAAAGAGATATTTAGCCACCTGCGCCACGTTCTCGCCACGGCTGCTCAGGTGTTCTGCATAGCCGATCTCGCTACTAGGCCTGGCCTCTGCGATGTGGAAATCGGAAATATGCCAGTCTTCGATCAGGCTGCGGAACTCGGCCACCACCCGAAACTCCCGGAATTGCCCAAGGCCCTTGATGGCCAGAACTGATGGGTCTTCCAAAGTGTGCTCTTTACGCTCTTCCTTCGCACCGTCCTGTTCGTAGGCAGCCTCGTTGGTGATGGCCGTTCCATGACCTTTCGAAAAATCGATAAAATGCCAGGGCTGCCCCCGCTGACCCCGTCGAAAGCGCAGGATCTCCCGGCTGACGATCGGTCTGCCATCGGGATCGTCGATCTCCAGTATATACGTCGCCAAACGACCTCTGCTTTCACGGAATTTAACCGTAATCGAAATGGGTCCTTTCACGCCTCGGGAACGGAGCTCCTTCATGCCACCGCGCCGGGCAACGGCTTGGGTGACGTTCTTCTCGAGAGATTCCTTGAGAAACGAAAAAATATCGAACAGGGTCGTCTTGCCTGCCCCGTTGGCTCCAACCACCACATTCAAACGGGTCAGGTCAACGATTTTGGTATCCTTGAACAGCCGATAGTTTTTGATTTCCAAAGCCTCGATCTGCATGATATCTCCTATTTGGAAAGAGTACGCCGCTTCATCACTCGAGTCAAATTCTGACTCTGCAGCTCGTTTTGTTCATCTTTTTTACCACAAGTCGAGCACCCCGCATTGATCATGCCAAATCAAAGCGATAAATTCAAGAAAAGGCCGTCTCGTCGTACATCTTCAGCCGTACACCCGGTCCAGGACGAGCCGCCACAAGGGCAGGCTCAGCAGCG
>CAYXHZ010000057.1:0-20221 GCA_964465065.1 uncultured Clostridia bacterium | reverse complement strand
TGCTGGTCATCGCCCTGATCGGCATGCCCTTCGTTCTGGGCTACACCGTCTATGTCTACCGGGTGTTTGCCAGGAAGCTTGTGAAATAAAGGCGGTATCGGGGAAGCAGCCGGCTGGAAAGTGAGCGGAAATCCGGCGCTCGGACGGCGAATTGTGGTACACTATGCCCTCTGAGAATCGAAAATGGACCGAGAAACCATCGCAGCGGAATATCAGCCTTCATTGCCCCTGGAACTGACGGCAGCGCCGGAAAAGGCCAAGCTCATCGTTCCGGCCGGACTGGAAGAACTGCTGGTCTGTCGCCTGGCCCGGGAACTCCGCAGGCCGCTGATCTGGGTGCTGGGCGAGAACGAGAGTTTCGACGAACGCCGCCAGAAGATCCGGTCCTGGCTGGCTTTTCTCGGCCATGAGCTGGAATTGGTCCACTACCAGCGCCCGCTCGAGGACCCCTACCTCAACAACCGCATCCGCTGGGAGGCGGTCCTGGAGAAAAACCGTCTCTACCGCTTGCGGGAGCGAAGCGATCTGCTGGTCCTGACCACCCTGTCCGGCCTGCAGTACCCGCTGGAAACGCGTTCCGAAAACCAGCTGCAGCCGCTGACGGTGACGACGGACCTGGAGATCGATCGCGACCGTCTCGTCGACCGCCTGTTCGCCATGGGCTACCGCCCGGTCAGCCAGGTCCGGGAAAGCGGCGAGGTGTCCTACCGAGGGGCCATGGTCGAACTGTTTGCAGTCGGGGCCGATTATCCGCTGCGCATCGAATTCGAGGGGGACCGGGTCAGCAACCTGAGGCTGTACGATCCCGCCCGTCACAAGACCCTGCGCCGTTACGGGCAGTTCTCCATAGAACCGGCCCGCTTCAGTTTCGCCCAGCCCGGCGAAACCTGTCCAGAGCAGGCGCTCTGGGATAGCCTGACGGCGCCTGTCACGATCTGGTCGCAGGGCGAGAAACTGCGTCTGGAATTCGCCAAACTGACCGAGCAGTTCGAACAGATCCGTCTGGGGATCACCGATCAGACCGGCGAGGCGCCGCTGCCGGTGCGCTGGAGTCTGCAGGCGATTCCCGCTCCCGATCTGGAACTGCGCTGGGACGAGGGACCCGGCCATATCGAACTGCCCTGGCGCCGCAGCGCCTGGACGGTTTCGGATCTGGACGAGACAGGCCTGGCCGAAATCGCCGCCTGGATGAGCCAGGGCGGTACGGTGCTGCGCTGCCGCGACCTGGACAGCCCGGCCATGGAACTGCCGCTGCCTGGGGTGGTCGGTCTGGTGCAGCGCGCCATACCCTGCTCGTTCATCGACCCGCTCCGGCGCATCTGGTATTTGAGCGAGCGGCCGTTCTTCTACCTGGCCCCGGCGGACAGCGAGCCGGCCCGCAACGAGGCCGCCGATTTCAGCCCCGGCGACCTGGTGGTGCACAAGGATCACGGCATCGGCCGGGTGGTCGGTTTCAAACGCATGCGCATCGCCGCCCGCGACAACGAATTCCTGCAGATCAACTACGGCGGCAACGAGACCCTGTACGTGCCCATCTACGATTTGGATGTCATCAGCCGCTACAGCGCCCTGGAGGGGGCCGAACCCGCCCTGGACCGTCTGGGCGGCAAGACCTGGGAACGCAAGAAGCAGCGGGCGCGCAAGGGCATCGTCACTTTCGCCCGGGAGCTGCTGGAGCTGTACGCCACCCGCCAGGCCATTCGCGGCAACTCGTTTGCCAAGGCCAGCGAATGGGAAGAAAAGCTGGCGGCCGACTTCGCCTTCGTCGAGACCCGGGACCAGAAGCGGGCCATCGCCGATGTCTGCGCCGACCTGGAACGCGACACCCCCATGGACCGCCTGGTCTGCGGCGATGTCAGCTTCGGCAAGACGGAAGTGGCCCTGCGTTCGGCGTTCCGGGTGCTCGGCAACGGGTTCCAGGTCGCCCTGCTCTGTCCGACCACCATCCTGGCCGAGCAGCACACGCGCACCTTTCACAAACGTCTGGCGCCGTTCGGAGTCCGCGTCGCCTGCCTGACCCGGCGCAGCAACGCCTCGCAGCGGGCGGAAATTCTGGGCGATTTGAAGACCGGAAAAATCGACCTTCTGGTCGGCACTCATTCCCTGCTGGCCAAGAGCCTGCTTTTCAAGCGTCTGGGACTGATGATCATCGACGAGGAACAGCGCTTCGGCGTCTTTCAGAAAGAACAGCTCAAGCAGCAGTGGCCGGAGGTGGACGTGCTCACCCTGTCGGCCACGCCGATTCCGCGCACCCTGTCGCTGGCCATGGCCGGTCTGCAGGACATCTCCATCATCAATTCTCCGCCCATGGGCCGCCTGGCGGTCAAGAACTTCGTCGGTTACTTCACCCGCGAGATCGTGGTTTCCGCGGTCAACCGCGAACTGGAGCGCGACGGCCAGGTGTTCATCGTCTACAACCGCATCGACAGTCTGTTCGCCTTCGCCGAGCGGATCAAGCCCTGGCTTGACGGGGTGGAAATCGGGGTCATGCACGCCCAGATGAACACCCGGGAGATCGAGGCGGTCCTGGGCCGTTTCCTGGCCGGCGAGCTGAAGGTGCTGATTTCGACGACCATCATCGAAAACGGCATCGACATCCCCCGGGTCAACACCCTGCTGGTCATCCACGCCGACCACTTCGGCCTGACCCAGCTCTACCAGCTGCGCGGCCGTATCGGTCGCAGCGACCGCCAGGCCTACGCCTATTTTCTGGTCGAGACCGAGATCGTCTCCGAGAAGGCCCAGAAGCGTCTCGAAGGCATCCGCGATTTCTGCGACCTGGGCGCCGGCTACCAGCTGGCGGCCTTCGACCTGCGTCTGCGCGGCGCCGGCTCCCTGCTGGGAAACCGTCAGCACGGTCACATCGAGGCCCTGGGTTTCGATTACTACAACGAGCTGCTGCGCGAGGCGGTGGACGCCATGCGCGGCATCGAGGAACGGCAGCGCTGGCTGACGGTCAAGGTGAACTTCTCCTACGGTCTCAGCCCGGACCTGATCGCCGACGAGCAGGAACGGCTGGACCTGTACCGCTCCATTCACAGCGCCCGCAATTTCGCGGCCCTGCTGCAGATCCGCCGCCTGCAGCGCGAGGCCCTGGGGGAGCGTGCCCGGGAGCTGGACATTCTGTTCTACGTGGCGGCGGCCAAGCTTCTCTGCAAACGGCTCGGCGGTTCGGCCATCGAACTGGACGAGGGCAGTTTCACCATGCAGGGTCAGGGGGAGCAGTGGGTGGCGCAGCAGATGAGCGTCGACGAGAATCTCTTCCTGATGGAGCGGGCCGCAGACGGATCGGTGACGGTCGGTTTCGCCGAGCTGGACCGCTTCGTCGATTACCTCCTGTCCGAGTCGGTATCCCTGCCGCAGGTCAGGGCGGAGGCCATCTGGAGCGAGTCGTTCTGACTTTTTCTGTTGACAGCCAGCTCATCTGCCCGTATGATTCGTATCTATCGATATTGAAGACCCCGAAGACTTTTGGAGGATGATTGATTATGAAAAAGTTATTTTTATCGGTTTTATTGGTAGTTTTCACAGCCCTGAGCCTGCAGGCCGGCATCGTCTGGAAGACCCGAACGGTCACCGACAGCGAAAACAAAGCCCAGCGCAACGAAGTGCTGGCGACCACCTTCGCCCAGGGCGGGGACGTGCGTCAGCAGTTCGAAGAGGTCAAAAAGAAGGACAATCTTCACGGCGACAAGATATTCTGGCTCTACAAGAACCAGGAGAAGATGCTCTACATCGTCAACGACAAAGAGAAAACCATACTGCCCATGTCCATCGACGGCATGCTGCAGATGGCCGGCGCACTGGATGAGCTGGTCAAGATCGAGATCAGCGACGCGCTGGCCACTGTCGAGGATCTGGGCGGCGAGACGGTCATGGGCCTGCCCTGCAAGCATGTGCGCATCAACCGGGAATACACCATGAACATGAAGATCGCCATCATCAAGAAGACCATGCTCATCAAGGAGATCCGCGATGTCTGGGGCAGCCGTCAGGTCGAGGGACTGGCCGAGATCGGCGCGACTTTTCTGGGCAAGGATTTCCGTACCGGCCACGCCAGCCTGGACAAGATGATCGAGAAGGAAGCCAAGCTGATGGACGGAGTCGGTTTTCCGCTCAAGACGGTCAGCCAGCAGACACAGTTCAGCAAGAAAGGCAAGGAAATGGGCAAGACCACCACCACCATGGAAGTCCTGTCCATGGAAAAGAAAGCTCTGGACGCCGCCCTGTTCGTCCTGCCCGAAGGCTACGAGAAGGTGTCGCTGCTTCCCGAGCAGGAGCAGGGCGGCAAAAAGAAGAAACTGGGAATTTTTTAGGAACGCTGAAGCGGACGCGCCCTTGACAAAAGCGATGATCTCGGATATATTCAGCTATTAAAATCGATCAAGAGAAAAGGGCGGCCGTCTGCCGCTGCCCGTTTCAGGAGTGAGACGTGAAGAGAACTTTTCAGCCGAACAATAGAAAACGCAGCAAAACGCACGGCTTCCGCGCCCGTATGTCCAGCAAGGGCGGGCGCCTGGTGCTCAGCCGCCGCCGTCGTAAAGGACGTAAGGTCTTATCCGCCTGACAATGGATTTCCGCTTACCGGCAAGCAAACGGTTGAAGCGAGAAGAAGATTTCTTGCGACTGCTTAAAAAGGGGAAACGTTTGTACTCCCCTTTTTTTTTCTCTATATAAAAGCCAACACCCTGTCCAACCATCGCGTAGGGGTATCAGTCAAGAAGAAGCTGGGTTCGGCTGTGGAACGGAATTATATGAAACGTCGGTTGAAAGAGGCCTTCAGGGTAGGGCAGTCGGCCATACCGGGCCACTACGACATCTGGTTCGTCATGCGCAAAGCCTTCAACCGGAAAGATGCCGCCGCGGCGCTGCAGTCCTTCCACGCCCTCCTGGACGATTACCTGACCAGGGGGAACGGGGCCTGATGACCCGCCTGCTGCTGCTCCTGCTCCGATTGTACAAGCGTTTTCTGTCCCCTGTGCTGGGGACTCACTGCCGCTTTTATCCGACCTGCTCGGAATACGCCCGGCAGGCCCTGATCGAACACGGCCTGCTGCGCGGCATCGGCATGGCCGCCGCCCGTGTTGCGCGCTGCCATCCCTTCCATCCCGGCGGCTACGATCCGGTTCCGAAATCGTGTGAGGTGAAGAAATAAAATGGATACCAAACGTTTGATCCTGGCCATTGTGCTGATCATGGGCTTTTTGTGGCTCTACCAGGCCTACATCGTGCCGCCCGCTGCCAAGACCGCTCCGGTCGACTCTGCCGCCAGCACCCCGCTGCCGCCCGCCGAAATGAAAGCGCCGGCCGCCGGACAGATCGATGAAAAGACGGTGCAGAACCTGTTTTCCGACAAGGAAAAGAAGCCGGAGACGGATGCCGCGCCGCTCGCCGTGGAAACCGAGACCTTCCAGGCCGTGTCGGCCAGCCAGGAAAGCGATCAGATCGTCGTCGAGACGCCGCTTTACCGCGCCCGTTTTTCCAACAAGGGCGCCGCCCTGGTCGCCTTCGAACTGAAAGGCTACACCGATGACGCCAGCTTCAAAGACAAGAGTGTCGCCAAGGATAAAAAGCCGCTGCTGGACCTGATCCACCGCAGCGCCGACCAGAATCATGTCTACCCGTTTCACCTGTCGCCCTTCGAAGGCAACGAACTGTTCTCACAGCTGAACCAGGCGCTGTACGACTTCGGCGGCCAGGAATCGATCCGCGTCGACGAGCAGACCAAGAGCCTGAGTTTCCGTTTCGTCGATCCCGCCCGCAGTCTGGCCATCGAGAAGACTTTCACCTTCCAACCGGATACCTACCAGATGGGCGTCCGGGTCAAACTGGTTCACAACGGCAAGGAAATCAGCGCACCGCTGGTTTTCGGCCCCAGCATCGAGAACCGGGTCAGCGAGGAGGACCGCAACGCCCAGGCCAAGCTCAAGATCAGCGGCCACACCGGTACCGACCTGGTTTCGCAGCTCTTTGCCAAGGTCAAGACCGTCCGTCAGCCGGACAGCCTGCTGGAAACGGCCGTCGGCGCCCTGCCCGGTCAGTTCTACTGGACGGCCTACCACAACACCTATTTTTCCGCCGTCTTCCGCACCGATCCCCGTTTCAGCCAGGTGCGTTACGCCGTGATGCGCCAGCCGGTCGACAAGGTCGACAGCAAGGGGAAAACCGTCAAGGCGACCGAACAGTCCGCCTACCTGATTCTGGATCACTGCGACGCGGTTTTCTTCGGTCCCAAGGATGAAAAGACCCTGGCCGAGCTCGAGTCCCAGTTTCCCAACCTGCACCAGATCATCGAGTATGGCTGGTTCGGCACCATCGCCAAGTGGATGCTCAAGGGCATTCAGCTCATCCACGGCATCATCCCCAATTACGGCTGGGCCATCATCCTGTTCACCATATTGCTCAAGGTGGTGCTCTTCCCGCTGACCTTCAAGTCCAGCGTATCGATGGCCAAGATGCAGGAACTGCAGCCCAAGATCAAGGCCCTCAAGAAGAAGTACAAGAATGTCAAGGACCCCGAGCAGCGGCGCAACCTCAACATCGAAACCATGGAGCTCTACAAGCGCGAGAAGGTCAATCCGGCCGGCGGCTGCCTGCCGTTGCTGATCCAGATGCCGATCCTGTTCGGCTTCTTCCAGCTCCTGTCGGTGTCCATCAGCGTGCGCCACGAGGCCTGGGCGCTGTGGATCCCGGACCTGTCGGTCAAGGACCCCTTCTACATCCTGCCCGTCCTGTTCGGTCTGACCCAGATTCTGATCACCCGCATGACCCCCTCCTCCGGGGACGCCATGAACAAGAAGATGATGTACCTGATGCCCATCTTCTTCACCTTCATCGTTCTCAACCTGCCCAGCGGTCTGACCCTGTACTGGTTCGTTTCCAACCTGCTGCAGATGGGGCAGCAGCAGATCATCAACAACAAGGTCCATGCGGCCCACAAAGAGGAGCTGCAGGAAAAAAAGAAAGAAAAGCGAAAGGCTGTAAAATAAAGGAGTCAAGCAATGAAGCAGGAATTTTCTTCCAACTCGCTGCGTGACGCGTTGATGCAGGCCGCCGAACTCTTCAAGGTCAATGTCGAGGAAGTTCAGTACCGCATCATCACCGAAAAAACGAAGTACTTCGGGCATAGTCAGCGTGAAATCTACATCGAGGCATGGACCAGCGAAGACAGCGAAACCGGCCATATCGAAACCTTTGTCAAACAGCTCATCACGGCCATGGGTCTGGATTTGAGCTTTCAGATCAGCAGCAAGAAGCAGTTCGTGCGCATCCATTTCAAGGGCGACGACTACAAGCTGATGCTCTATCAGAACGGCAACCTGCTCAACGCCATCCAGTACCTGATCAACCGCCTGTTCTCCGACGGCATCGAGAAAAAGATCTATTGCGAATGCGAGAATTTCCGTCAGAAGCGCGAGCAGGAACTGACCACCATGGCCCACCGCTACGCCAAGCAGGTGCGCGACAAAGGCCAGCCGGTCGAGCTCAAGGAAATGAACCCCTTCGAAAGACGGGTCATCCACATGACCATCAACAAATACAAGGACCTGGTCTCGGAAAGCGCCGGCGAGGATTTCCAGAAGGTGGTCACCATCAGAATGAAGGAATGAGCGAAAAGACCATCGCCGCTCTGGCCACTCCGCCGGGGTCGAGCGGAGTGGCGGTGGTCCGCGTGTCCGGTCCGGCCACGCGCGCCGTCCTGGACCGGATCGTACGCCGGCCCCCACGGGTCTGGCAGGCGCGCCGTCTCTACCTCCGCGACTTCGTCGACGGCGATGAAGCGATCGATCGCGGTCTGGCCGTTTTTTTTCCGGCACCGGCCTCGTACACCGGCGAGGATCAGGCCGAGTTTCACGTCCACGGCAACCCGTTCCTGGTGCAGAACCTGCTCGAGGCGATCACCCGCAGCGATGCGGTGCGCGGCGCACGGCCGGGGGAGTTCAGCTACCGGGCCTACCGCAACGGCAAGATGGACCTGCCGGCGGCCGAGGCCTTGGGGCAACTGATCGCCGCCGCTTCCGATACCGCCTACCGTCTGTCCCTGAACGCCATGGACGGCGCCGTGCGCCGCCTGGCCGAGGATTTGCGGTCGGCCCTGCTGGACCTGACGGCCTGGGTGGAAACCGCGATCGAGTTCGCCCAGGATCAGCACCTGGAGATGGAACCGCCGCTTCAGGCTCTGCGGTCGGCCCGGGAAAAGCTGACCGCTCTGCTGGGCAGATCCGCTTTTTACGAACGTCTGAGTCAGGGCTTGCGCATCGTCATCGCCGGACCGACCAACGCCGGCAAATCCTCGCTGTTCAACGCCCTGCTCGGCGACCAGCGGGCCATCGTCAGCCCGAGTCCGGGCACGACCCGGGATGTGCTGCGCGAGCGGTTCTTCCTGCACCACGTGGCCGTTGAATTGCTGGATACGGCCGGGATCAACCCGCACAGCCAGGACGAGATCGAGCGGGAAGGCGTCGAACGCGGCCTGACCGCCCTGCAGGACGCTTCGGCCCTGCTGTTCGTCGTCGATGTCAGCCGGCCCGGCCAGGGCTGGGAACGCGAGTTTTTCCAGCGCTTCGCTCACGGTCCCAAGGCGGTCCTGCTCAACAAGACGGACCTGGCCGCCGGCGGCGGTCACCGTGACTGGGACGGCATTCCGGCCGAGCACAGCCCGATCCAGTTATCGGTCAGGACCGGCCTGGGGCTGGACGAGGTGCGCCGCCTCCTGGAAAGCTGGTCCGAGCAGTTCAAACCGGGTTCCGACGATCTGCAGGTCAGCCTGCGGCAACGGCAATTGCTGGAAAAAGTGGCCCAGGGTCTGCAACGGATCGAGCGGCAACTGCAGTCCGAGCCGATGCTGGAACTGGTCGCCGAAGAGATCCGTATCCTCCACGATCAGCTGGCGGATCTGACCGGGGCCGTGACATCATCTGAGGTGCTGGAGCGGATTTTCTCCAGCTTCTGTATCGGAAAATGAAGGAAAAGATCGTCGTCGTCGGAGCCGGCCATGCCGGGATCGAGGCCGCCTGCGCGGCCGCCCGCCTGGGGGCTGAAGTCACGCTGATCACCCTGCACCTGGAAACCATCGGCCAGATGTCCTGCAATCCGTCCATCGGCGGCATCGCCAAGGGACACCTGGTCCGCGAGATCGACGCCCTGGGCGGGGTCATGCCGCTCTGCGCCGACGCCACCGGGATCCATTTCCTGACCCTCAACCGCAGCAAGGGACCCGCCGTCCGGGCCGGCCGCTGTCAGAACGACAAGGACGCCTATCGGACCTACATGTCCCGCTGGCTGGAAAAACAGCCCGGGCTCAGTCTCTACCAGGGTCTGGTCAGCGACATCGTCGTCCACGGCGGCCAGGTGAGCGCGGTGAAGACCGGGACCGGCGAGACCTTTGCGGCCGACGCCGTCATCCTGTGCGGCGGCACCTTCATGAGCGGTCTGATTCATATCGGCGATCAGCGCTATGCGGCCGGACGGGCCAACGAAATCGCCGACAATTACCTTTCGGCCGTGTTGCGCAGACTGGGCGTCGACCTGAAACGATTCAAGACCGGCACCCCGATGCGTCTGCACAGAAAAAGCATCGACTGGAGCCGCTTCACCCCGCAGCCCGGCGACGAGCCGCCGCAGCCCTTTTCGCTGCGTACCCGGCGGGTTTTGAAGAACCGCGTGCTCTGCCACATCGGCCGTACCCCGGAGGCCATGCGCGACATCGTTCTGGACAACCTGAAATCCTCGGCCCTGTACAGCGGCCGCATCCAGGGCGTCGGGCCGCGGTACTGTCCGTCGATCGAGGATAAATTCGTCAAGTTCAATACCCGCTCCAGCCACCATTTCTATCTGGAGCCCGAGGGGATCCGTTGCGCCGAGGTCTACGTCAACGGCCTGTCCACCAGCCTGCCGGTCGAGGTGCAGCGGCGCATGCTGTCCGTGATCCCCGGTCTGGACAGGGCGGTGATGATGCGCCCGGCCTATGCCATCGAGTACGACGCCGTCGATTCCCGGCAGCTGGATCGCTGTCTGTGCCTGCAGACCGTCGCCGGTCTGTATTGCGCCGGTCAGGTCAACGGCACTTCCGGTTACGAGGAGGCCGCCGCCCAGGGACTGCTGGCCGGGGTCAACGCCGTGCTGGCCCGGCGCGGCGCCGAACCCTTCGTCGTCGCCCGCCATCAGGGCTACCTGGGGGTCATGGTCGACGATCTGGTGCGCCAGGGAGTCGACGAGCCCTACCGCCTGTTCACCTCGCGGGCCGAATACCGCCTGTCGCTGCGCGAGGACAACGCCCACGAACGCCTGTCCGAAACGGCCTACCGCCTGGGCCTGCTCGATACCGGCTATTACCGGAAGGTCCAGGAGCGCCTGCAGCGAAGGCGGCGCATGCTGGAACGGATCGGAACCTGGCGGGTCGACTGGCAGGGCGAGGTCCTGAGCGCCGCCCAGTTGCTCAAGAGACCGGAGGTCGGCTGGGCCACTTTGCAGGAACTGGACGAGCAGGGCGTTCTGGCCGCCGAGCCGCTGGACGAGAGCGACAGCGCCTATCTGGAGGCCAACTGCAAGTACGAGGGCTACATCCGCATCCAGAATCAGCGCGTCGAGCAGATGAAGGGCTTTGCGGCCACGCGCATCCCCGGAGACCTCGATTACGACCGGGTGCCGGGGCTGTCCATCGAGATGCGGCAGCGTCTGTCGCGACGGGCACCGGAAACCGTCGCCCAGGCCCAGGCTATCGCCGGTGTGACGCCGGCCGCCGTCAACGCGCTGCGAGCCTATCTGCTGCGTCAGCAGCGCCTGAAGCGCTAGACGGGCGGTTGCAAAGGCGGCGGTGAATGGCTATAATGTCAAGGCAATATGGGCAATCGTAAGCTGAAAATATTCGGACCCTTCCCTCTGCGCGGGGAGGTCAGTGTCGCCGGCGCCAAGAACGCCTCTCTGCCGGAACTGGCGGCCGCGCTGCTCAGCGACCGGACCGTGCAGCTGGAAAATGTGCCCCGGGTGGAGGATATCGATTCGATGATCGAGGCCCTGTGCCACCTGGGGGTAAAGGTCGAACGCGACGGCGCTGCAGTCGATCTGCTGGCCGACGGGCTGGACACGGTGCACGTTCCGGGCAGGGTGGTGGGGATTTCCCGCGCCTCGATCCTGGTGCTGGCCCCACTGCTGGCGCGGATGGGCAAGGCCCGGGTGGCTCTGCCGCGCGGTTGCCCCATCGGCGGCCGTCAGATCAACTATCACCTGGACGGCCTGCGCCGGCTCGGCGCCCGGGTCGACGAAGAGGACGGCCACATCGTAGCCGATTGCCCCAGACTGACCGGCAACCGCTTCCGTTTTCCCCAGAAAACCGTGACCGGCACCGAAAATCTGGTCATGGCCGCCTGTCTGGCTCAGGGCGAGACCCGGCTGGAGAACTGCGCCCTGGAACCCGAGGTCGGGGACCTGGTGCGGCTGCTGAACTCGCTGGGCGCCCGGATCGACTGCCAACAGGACACCATCACCGTGCAGGGGCGTGACGGCCAGCCACTGACCGGGGGCCGGCACCGGATCATCGCCGACCGCATCGAGGCCGGGACCTGGCTGATCGCCGGCGCTTTTCCGGGCAATTCGGTCACCGTACACGACGCCCGGGCCGATCATCTGGGCAGCCTGCTCGATCTGCTGGTCCGGACCGGAGCCGATGTGCGCTGCGCGGAACGGACCATTACGGTCAGCGGCCGTGACTTGAGGGGACTGGACATCGCCACCGAGGCCTTCCCCGGCTTTCCCACCGACCTGCAGGCGCAGATGATGGTGCTGCTGACCCAGGCCGACGGGCAATCGCAGATCGCCGAGACCATTTTCGACAACCGCATGCAGCACGCCCTGGAACTGGTCAAAATGGGCGCCTGCATCCAGGTGCGGCAGAATCGGGCCGAAATCCGCGGACCGGTCCGGCTGCAGGGGGCGCGGATCAACGCCACCGACCTGCGCGCCTCGGCCGCCCTGCTTCTGGCCGCTTCCCGGGCCGACGGGGAAACCTGGATCAGCAATGCCCGGCAACTGTTCCGCGGCTACCAGGACATGCCGGAAAAGATCGTGTCCCTGGGCGCCAGACTGGAAATCATACAGACTCCGGAGGGGGTGTGACATGGAATGCGTCTTTTGCGCCATCGCCAAAAAAGAGATTCCCGCCAAGCTGCTCTACGAGGACGAACTGGCCGTGGCTTTCGCCGACATCAATCCGGCGGCCCCGACCCATATTCTGATCATCCCGCGCCGGCATTGCGATTCCCTGTCCGCCACCGACGATCCGGCGCTGCTGGCCCACCTGCTGCTGACGGCCCGCCGCCTGGCCGCCGATCTCGGGCTGAGGGACTACCGGCTGGTGATCAACAACGGCCCGCGGGCCGGGCAATCCGTATTCCATCTGCACCTGCACCTGCTGGCCGGGCGCGACATGTCCTGGCCTCCCGGCTGAGACTTTGGGGATTTAGTGACCGACTATGCCCTACCTGATTGACGGAAACAACGTGATCGGCAGTTCGCCGGACCTGGCCCAGGCCGAATCCGGATCGCGCCAGAAGCTGATCGATCTGATGGTGCAATTTCAGCGGCATCGCAGCAATTCGGTGGTGCTGGTCTTTGACGGCGCCCGCGGCGACGAGGTCGTTCCGCCGATCGGCGACGGAAGGTTTTCGGTCCTCTTCCCCTGCGAGGGGGAAACGGCCGATGACGTGATCGAGCGGCTGATGAAGGAGTACAGCAGCTGCCGCGACGTCGTCCTGGTCAGTTCGGACAAAAAGCTCAAGGACCTGGCCAGAGATCGGGGCGGGCGGGCCATGAACGCCATCGAATTCTATTTCGACCTCAAGCGGATCAACCGCATCCAGGATCGGCGCCAGGAGAAGGAGAAACGCATCCACGGCCAACTCAGCGACAACGAGGTCGACCAGTGGCTGAAAATCTTCGGCGACGATTGAGCCGCCGGCACGCTCAGACTGCGGTGATTTCCCCGCTGTAACAGATCCGGGACCGGCCGTCTTCCTGCCTGAGGAGCAATCCGCCCTGATCGTCGATCCGTTCGAAGACCCCCCGGCACAGTTCGCCCCGATCGTGGACGGCTATGGTCTGTCCCACGAAGGCCCGGGAGGCCGATTCCAGGGCCGCCATGACCGTTGGCAACCGGCCGGCGGCCCAGATCTCCAGCCAGTGGCTGAAACGCTCGTACAGCCGCAAGGCCAGCTGCGTCCGGCTGACGGGCAAGCCGCCCAGCTCGTCCAGGGAAACGGCGTGTCGGCAGAGCTCGCCGCTGAACGGGGTGTCGCGGCGGTCCAGGTTGATGCCGATCCCCCAGATGCTCAGCCATTGCGGTCCGCGGATCTGGTTTTCCACCAGGATGCCGGCGAGTTTGCGGCCTTGGCAGAGGATGTCGTTGGGCCATTTCAGATCGAGAGTCTGTCGCGGCAGGCAGGCGCCGAGCGCCTCGCGGACACCGAGTCCGGCCAGGAGCGACAGCAGACCGTAGGACAGGGGGCTCGATCCCGGGATCTCCTGCACCAGGCTGCCGTAGAAACCGCCGGGCGGTGAATCCCAGACCCGACCGTCGCGGCCGCGACCGCCGCTCTGCCGTTCGGCCAGGACGAAGCAGGGCATGTGCGGGCTGAAGTCGGTCAGGTTCCGTTTGATGTGGCTGTTGGTGGACCCGGTCCGGGACAGGGAGACGATGGTCAGGAAATCATTGCAGCTCATGGGCCCTCGTCAGAGAAATCATCTGGCGCTTCTTGAGGCTCATCAGCCGGCCGCGCATGGCCTTCAGATGGGTCTGGGAAGCGTCGGGATCGTGCCGGTGCGCCGTGTAGAGGACTCTGTAGGCTTCGTAGCTCTGCTGGTCATGCAGCAGCCGCTGCCGGTAGAACTCGAGCAGGCGCCGGCGCAGCTCGTCGTTTTCCAGGGTCAGAACGATCCGCCAGGAGCCTGCCTGGGCGCGCAGACCGGGCAAGGTCCGGAGCTCGGTTTCGGACGCGAATTCGATGCCGGTCTTGGGCAGCATCCGCTGCAACAGGGCGTTGAGATCACGGGGGATGGTGCGGGCACGGGGGGCGCACAGACGGATCTGCCCGCTGGTCGGCAGCTCGGCCCGGTGGAGTTCACCCTGCAGGGCGGCGATCGCCCGGCGGAGCTGCAGAGCGCTCTCCACCGTTTTGTATTCGCGGGGATAAATCCAGTCGTTGCGGTACAGCAGCGGCGACACCGGTCCGGACGGGGCGAGGCCGCCTTCGATCGAGAAATCCAGACCGTAGGGAGCGGTCAGTCCGACCAGGGCGCTCATGACCGTATCGAGAACCTGACGGGCGCCGGCGTCCCAGTCGTTGCGCCGCCAGTCTAAAAAACCGCTGATCAGCTGATGGCGGATGAAACCGGCCAGTTTTTCCAAAGCCTGGGCCGAACGGCGTCGATCCTCGTCGAGCAGGAAAGCGGCGACGGTCAGGTTGAAGCTGTGCAAGAGCCAGCGGTCGATGTGCATGGCGGCGCTGCCCGATTCCCGACCGCGGCCGGTATGCAGCGGCCGGGTGCGGGCGGCTTGCAGGAGCCTGGGCCAGCCGCGCTCGAGGCGTTCGATGAAACGGAGCCGCCCGCTGGGCGGGGAGGAGAGGTCCCGCCATCCGGACCAGAGCATGGTCAGGGCCTGTGCCGTCGTTGCCGGTTGGTCGCCTGCAGCCGGCCTGAATTTCCGGAACGGTTGCCGGGGCCAGACGATGATCTCCTGGAAGGATGGGGCGTGCGGTCGCTGGGACAGAAAAGCGAGAAACAATCCCAGCCGGCCGTTCAACAGGCTGGGCTCGACGAGCAGAACGGTGACGGGCCGGGACAGTTTCCAGCTCAGCCAGACTAGCCGCTGAACCGGTTTGCCGATCCGCAGGCTGGCTCCGGCTTCGGGCCGGATCAGCGGATGCTGCGGGCAGTTGCGACCCGGCAGCAGCAGGCGCCGGCATTGCGGGCAGAAGCCGACGGGGATGGGCAGCGCATCCGGGTCATGGCCGTCGCCGTCGGCCAGCAGCGATCCATGGCGGAGCTGCCAGCGCAGTCCGCGCTGCGCCGAGGCAGGGTGAACGGCCGGCTGTTGCGGGTCCGGACTGCGCAGAACCATCCGGCTGCGCCCGGCGGCCTGACTCTCGCGGTACAGGAGCCCGCGTCGGATCAGCTGCCTGCAGAACAGCCAGGCCAGTGCGCGCAGGCCGTTTTCGTCAACCGGGCCGATCGTCGTCTTGCGGTCGTCGAACAGGTCGCAGCTCAGCATGGCGGACATGGGAATGGGGCGGCGGTGCAGCGAGAACAACAGCCGGGCCTGGGCGCGGGTCAACAGCGCTTCGTCGCCGCCGGCCGTCAGCACCAGAATGGTGTGCAGCGTATTGGAGTCGATCCGTTGCGTATCCGGAACGGATTCACGCTTTGGGAATTCGGCCATGGGCGGAACCGGGGGACGGTCAGGTTGCCATCAATCGATGTTCTGGGCGATCTCTTTTTTGATCGACTCGATTTCTTCGCGGATGATGCGCTCGGCGATGGGCGGAATGATATCCCAGAGTATATCCTTGAGAGTCTGGGATATGTTCTGCTCGATCCGCTGCAGGATGATTTCGCGGTCGGTCGAGGTCATGCTTTCCAGGGTTACCGGAGCGGCCGGAGCTGCCGGAGCGGGTGCGGCGGTCGGGATCGGTGGCGGCTGAACCGGTGGCGTGAAGACCTGGGGGGCCGGGGTGTATTCCTGGGCGGAAAAGTCCGGAATGGCCTGGCTTTCGCTGGTCCGGGTGTTGTCGGGTTCGGGGATGACGGTCTGGCTGTAATTGGCCTCGTCGCTGGGGTCTTCCACACCCGGGAAATCGTCGAATTGGCCGATTTCCTTGTCCAGAGGTTCGGGAACTTCCAGCACATCCTCCTGCTCGACCTCTTCCTCCTCTTTGGGCTCGATGACGAAATCGTTGAAGCTCGGTTGCGGCGGCGCCGCCCAGTGTGGAACGTCGTCGTCCGGTGTTTCGGTCTGGATGCTGTCGGGAGTGAATTCTTCGGGCTCTTCCTGGTCTTCCTGGGAAGCGGCGATGTCCAGGAATGAAGGCGTCTTGGGACGATCGAAGCTGTCCGGCGCTGGCGCTTCGTCGAGGTCGAAATTGCCGGCTTCCTCTTCTTCCGGGGCGGGGAACTCGGTTTCGGCCGCTGCAGCCGGTTCGTCGGCGGAGGACGGGAAGGACAGGGAATCGCTCTCGTCGAACGAGAAGTTTTTGAATTCGTCGTCGGAAACGTCCGTGTCGAGGGCGGAATGGGCGACCACCTCCGAGGTGTCGCCTTTGTCGGCGATACCCGGCAGGGAATCGATCCCCTCGTCGTTATCCGCTTCCATGCCGGCCTTGGAGATGGCGGCCTCGATGGCCAGGGCTTCCTGGGTGATGGAACCGATGCCCATCTCGCGTTCCTGTTCATGGATATGGTCCTGCAGGGAGTCGTCGTCGGCGAACGGGTTGTCGATCTCGTCGGTCTGGGAATCCGGCGAGAGCGAGTCGCTTCCGCCGGGCAGCGAACCCTGGGTGACTTCCTCGGAAGGCTGGACTTCATCGCCGAAGGCTTCCCTGGGCCGGTGCATGACCGGGATCTGGAAGGTCGGCGCAGCCTGGGCGGCCGCCGCAGACGGCAGGTCCTCGTCGATCACGTTCTTGATGTCGGAAAAGCTGATGTCCTGCGCTGGCGCAGGCGCGTCGAAATCGTCGATCTCCGGAAAATCGTCCGGCATTTCGACCTGGTCGGGCGCAGATGTCGCTTCGGCGGCGGCCCCTTTGCCCAGTTTTTCGATGCTTTCGATCAACAGGGCGTGGTCGAAGGGCTTGGTGACGATATCGACGTATTGGATGCCGTGCAGTTTATCCTCTTCGACGGGATCGAAGGCCGCCCGCAGCAGGAAGACATGGGTATGGGTCAGACTGGGTTCGGAGTTGACGAACTTGCAGACTTCGTAGCCGTTCCATTCCGGCAGCTTCAATTCCACCAGAATCACGAACGGTTTCTGTTCCAGAATTTGTTCTTTCAGACTCTGGCCGCTCTTGAAGGTTACCAGGCTGTAGTTATTTTCTTCGGCAAAATTGCGTTCGGCAATTTTACGGATCGCATAACTGCTGTCTGCCAGAAATACCGTTTCTTTGCTCATCGGATCTCCTCCATCTACAGAAAAACCCATAAGAACTATTTAACATCAGCGGGAAAGGCTTGTCAATCATTTCTTGTTTTTATAGTCGGTTTTACGTATTTTCGACTGTGAAACATTGACAATCAAATATTTTTTGTGTATGTAAAGTCCATAGGTTTTAACATGCCAGCTATGAAAAAGAAAGAACGCACATATTCGGTGATCATCGTTTCCGACGCCCTGGCCAGCAGCAAGGATTTCGTGGTGACCCACCGCTTCATCAAGAACGCCATCATCGCCTTTTCGGTCCTGGTGCTGATTTTCGGTTTCATGATCTACGATTATCTGACCATATCGTTCGACACCCAGCGCATCAAACGGCTGGAAACCGACAACACCCAGAAGGATCAGCAGATCGAAAAGCTGGTCACCAAGATCGAGTCTCTGGAAACCAATCTGGAACAGATGGAATCCTTCAAGAAGAAGATCCTGGTGGCGACCGGTCTGACTTCACCGACCGCGCTGACCGAAGTCGGCCGCGGCGGCGCCGAGGCTCCTCTGGACAGCCAGCTGGCCAATCCGCCGGTTCAGATGCCTGCCAGCCCGGCTTCCCTGCCCCTGAACGAACGCATCGACAGTTTGGAGCAGATTTCCGGCAAGGCCCTCAAGATCAACGAGACGCTGCAGTTCGTCGACAGCTTTCTGGACAAGCAGAAGGTCCGCCTGGCCTCGACTCCGACCATCTGGCCGGTGCACGGTCTGCTGACCGACTCCTTCGGTACCCGCGTCCACCCGCTGACCGGCAAACCCGATCACCACTCCGGCCAGGATATCGCCACCCAGCTCGGCAGCCCGGTCATGGCCACCGCCGACGGCTACGTGCTGATGACCGATTTCAACCGTTATCTGGGTAAAAACGTCGTCATCGACCACGGTTTCGGCTTTCAGACCCGGTACGGTCATCTCTACGAATTCGCGGTCAAGGAAGGCGAACACGTCAAGCGGCGCCAGATCATCGGTTACGTCGGCTCGACGGGCAGCAGCACCGCGCCGCACCTGCATTACGAAGTGATCGTGTACAACAAGCCGCAGAATCCGATGGATTTCATTTTCGATTAGGGTGGCGCCGGCGCTTCGTACAGGGCTTTCGTGTCAAAGCTGAGAGACAAGCTCGATTTCCTCTACCAAAAAAAAGACGGGACTGCTCCGGCTGCGGATCCGGCTGCGCCGTCGACCGGACCGGCAGCAAACGGCTTGAACACCCGTCAGCGCCTGGAACGGCTGGTGGCCGCCCAGCTCCGTCAGCGCAGTCGGGTCCCCGCCGCCCCGAGCCGTCAGACTGCGGACGGAAATGTCGAACTGACGGTCCGCAGCTACCCCCTGCGCCGCCTGATCGGTCCGGTGCAGCTGTCCGCCTGGTCCAGTATTCCCGCCGCGGCCTTCGGCACGCTGTTTCCCAATACGAATTCCGTTGCGACGGATTTTCGCAGACCCCTGTTCATCGACACCGAGACCACCGGTCTGTCCGGCGGAGTCGGCACCCTGCCGTTCATGATCGGCAGCGGCTTTTTCGAGCCGGAGCAGTTCACCGTCCAGGTGATGACCCTGCTCGACCCGGCCGACGAGGAGGGCTTTCTCCGGCAATGGCAGCAGCTGATCCGGACGGTCCGGCCCGACTGCCTGGTCAGTTTCAACGGAAAGGCCTTCGACCTGCCGCTGCTCGAATCGCGCTTCATCCTCAACCGCCTGCCCTTCGAACTCGACGCCCTGCCGCACCTCGATTTTCTCTATCCGGCCCGCAGCCTGTGGGGCTGGACCTTTCCGTCGCGGCGTCTGGGTCTTCTGGGCGAGGAGCTGCTGGGCCTGTCCCGCCAGGACGATATCGCCGGCGAGTTTATTCCGGCGCTGTACTTCAGCTACCTGCGTCAGCGGCGCCTGACGATGCTCGAACCGGTCATCGAGCACAACGCCCTGGATATCGTCGGTCTGGCGGCCCTGATCGTTTTGGCGGCCTCCTACCTGCAGGACGGAACCCTGGCCGGGCGCGAAGGGGAGCAGCTGGGACTGGCGCAACTCTACGAACGCAGCGGAAATCTGGATGCGGCTCAGGAGCGCTTGCTCTGCGAGCTGTCCGCCTGCCGGAGCGAAAAGATCCGCATCGAGGCCATCCGACGTCTGGCCTTGGGCAAGAAGCGGCGCAAATTGTACCAGGAGGCGGCCCAGTTGTGGCAGGAGCTGCTGCCGACGCTGGACAAGCGGGCCTATAGCGAACTGATCGTCCACGCCTCCTTTCGGGACGGGGATCCGGAACGTTCCATGGAATTGATTCGTGAAGCTCTGGAGAAACTCTCCCTGACTCCGGCCCAGCGTCGTCAGCTCGAGGGACGCCTGGAGCGTCTGCGGAAAAAACTGGAGGGGATCGACCCGCAGGCGCCGCAGGGTTGAGTTGTGGTCACCGCAACCTTGACAGAAACGGCAAGATGGGGTATAGTGAGCCGGAAAATCACGCAAGGAGAGCAATACTTTGGCTTACGTAGAAGTTAATCAAGGCGAATCGTTTGACTCCGCGCTGCGGCGTTTCAAACGGAAAGTGCAGCAGGAAGCGATCATCAAAGAGATCAAGAAGCATACCGTTTACCTCAAGCCCGGCGAGAAGAGACGCCTGAAAGCGGCCTTGGCCCAGAAACGGATGCGCAAACGTCTGCGCCGGGACTCTTCCGAGTTCTGACTTTCATAGATTCGGGGCGTAGCGCAGGCTGGTAGCGTATCGGTTTTGGGAACCGAGGGTCGGAGGTTCAAATCCTCTCGCCCCGATTTGAATCGCCTGATATGCACCCGTAGCTCAATGGATAGAGCAGCTGACTTCTAATCAGCAGGTTGCGTGTTCGAGCCACGCCGGGTGCGCTCTTTCAAAACACCAATAATTCAGCACTAATCGTTTCTTTTCTTTTTTCAGACAAAAATAATCAGCAGGCACCGTACAGGACCTGTTTGCTCTCACGTTGATATCATGGGTGACATTTCAGAGGGCCGTAGGGGACGGTGCTTTACTTCTTTACATTAGACATCAGACTGTCAAGT
>CAYXHZ010000056.1:0-20735 GCA_964465065.1 uncultured Clostridia bacterium | reverse complement strand
GTGCTGAAGCTGAGATCGTTGTTGGTGCGCAGGGCCACGTTGCTGTTGGTGATGTTGAAACCTTCCAGAGACAGGGTGATCTGACCCAGTTTTTTGAGATCGAAGGTCTTGTCCAGTCTGAGGTCGAGCTGGAAGAAGGTCGGATAGCGGTTGTCGCCGAAATCCTCGAGCAACAGGACCGGTTTCTCCTCGTCCCAGTAGCGCCAGTCTTCGTCGACCAGGGTGGCGATCTTGGGGAAGATGTACCCTTCGCGGGCCACGATTTTCCCGGAGAAGTGGAAGTCCCAGGGCAGCCTGTTCATCCAGTTGATCTTGAGCATCCACCGGGAGTTCATGACGTAGTCGTCCAGCGAATGGGGGCCGGACTGGCCGTCGAAGTAATTGAACGGTTCGAGGTTGGTGGGATCGATGTAGGAAGACCGTGAACCGTAATCGACGGTGGTGTCCTGCAGGGTCAGGGCAACGCTCAGCATCCAGTTGTGCGAGTAGGCCTTGCGGAAAGACAACTCCAGGGCTTTGTAATCGATGGTGTAATCCGGCCTTCTCTGCAGCTGGCTGACGCCGGCATCGTAGACATCGGCATCGTAGGTGTCCCAGTAATAGTAGGTCTTGCCGTTGACGTTCACTTCGTAACGGCTCCAATCGGATGCCTGGACCAGGCGCAGATCGTCGCCGTCCCAAACGTAGGGAACTTCCCAGTTCAGGTCGTACTGGTGACGGTAGATCAGGTTGAGGCCGATCTTGGCGTCTTCAAAAAGTTCTTTCTCGTAGCCGAGCAGAAATTCCATGTCTTTCTCGGGTTTCAGATTCTCCGAAAAATAGAAGGAGGGGTCGATCGAGTTGAGCTCTTCGAGGTTGTCGCGGGTGCGGTAGAATTCCAGCTCGTTGGCCGAGACGATCAGGTCGCCGTTGTCGTACCAGTCCAGCGTGTGACTGCTGTCGGGCCAGAAATTGCTGAGATAGCCGGAATCGAGCACCGAACCGTAAATGGCCCAGTTGGCCTTCAGCACGTCTTTGCCGTTGCCGCCCAGATCCCAAGTCAAGCCGATGCGGGGAGAGATGAAATCGAAGGTCGAGGGGAATTCGATGCCTTTCTGGGTGGTTTCTGGCCAGTTGTAGTTGACTCCGCCGACATTGTTGAACTCGGCCAGCGAGGTACCGGGGATGACGGTGTCCTTGCTGCCGATCTTCTGCCGGTCGTAGCGCAGACCCAGCAGCAGGGTCATGTTCTTGACGTTGAAGGTGTCCTGGAGGAAAGCCGACAGACGTTTGGAGTAGTAATCGAATTTGACTTCCCGCCACAGTTTGACGTAGTAGCCTTCATTCTCGTAGGTGACCACCTGCAGCCCGTTGCCGAACTGCGAGTCCGAAGAGGCGGTGGAGTCGCGGTAGTCGACGCCGAACTTGATCTCGTGATCGCCGCCCAGGAATTTGTCGGCGAAATGGTCGACCTGCAGGCTGGCGGCGTAGGATTCGGTTTCGTTTTCGTACCAGACCCCGGTGTTCCAGCGGTACTCGCCGTACTCTTCGTAGCAAGGTACATCGCGGCCGCCGTAGGGCTCGAGTTTGTAGCCCATCGGGGTGTAGGACAGTTTGAGCGAGAGCATGGTGCTGTTGCTCAGGGAAATTTCATCCTGCAGTTTGAAGATATAGGAGGGGCCGGTCTGTTTGCGCGAGGCCTCGTAATGGTCCAGCGCGTAGCGTTTGCGACCCTCTTTGACCTTGTCGTTGTAGACGCCGTACAGTTCGATGCGGTGCTTGCCGAGGTGGAAGTTGAACTTGGCGTTGATGGTTTTCAGAAGCGTGGCGTCCGGGTCGCCGATGGTGTCGATCAGGTTGATGTCCTGAACACCGTAGGATCCCCAGAACCAGATCTTGTCCTTGAGGATCGGTCCACCGAAATTCAGGCCGTACTCGGTGTTTTTATCGATCAGGTTTCCGGTCAGATCGGCCAGTTCCAGGGATTCGGGCAGGTTGTCGCTCTGCAGGGCGTCGCCGGTCCAGAAAAAGTGGGCGCCACCGTGCAGCTTGTTGGTGCCGCGTTTGGTGACGAAGTTGACGTTGACGCCGCCGGTCATGGCCGTGACGTCGTTGGCGGCGGTCTGGATCTGCATTTCCTCGAACATGTCGAAATCGTAGTAGATGCCGGAGGCGCCCGGAGCGGTCGGATCGGTGACGTCGACGCCGTCCACGTTCCACTGGGAGTTGGAGCGGCCTTCGCCACGGGCGGCGAAGTAGGACTGCTGTCCGGATTCATTGCCGCCGACGTTCTGGCGATCCATCATCATGCCCGGGACCATTTCCAGGATGGACCATGGGTCTCTGGCTGTGGGCAGAGACTTGAGGGTCTCCTGGGTGATGTTGACCGATGCGGTCGTCTTGCGGGTGTCGATGACCGGAGCCTTGCCGGTTACCTCCACCTCTTCTGAAATGTTGCCCGTGATCAGCACGGCGTTGACGGTGACGTTGTCACCGACGGCGACGCGGATCCCTTTCTGGGTGTACCGTTTGAAGCCTTCCAGTTCGAAAACCAGCTCGTAGTCCTTGCCGGGCGGCAGAGACAGAAAGCGGTAGTTGCCGTTTTCCGAACTGATGGCCACCAGTTTGGCGGTTTGAGGCGAGGTGAGGGTGACCATCACGCCGGGTATGGCGGTACCGTCCTCCAAAGCGACCTGCCCCATGATGTTTCCCGTTCTCACCTGAGCGGTAAGCAGTCCGCCGAGGAGAAAAAGAAACGGTAAGAAAATGGCGCTCCTTTTCATTAAGGTTACCTCCGTTTATTCTTTCATGGAGACAGCCGGCTCGTCGGCGATACGGCCGTCCCTCATCATGATCTTGCCTTTGGCGAGCAGGAATTCGACGCCCATGTTCTGATCCAGAGCGATCAGATCGGCGCAGCCGCCCGGACGGATAACCCCCTTGTCGGTGAGTTTCAGACGTTCGGCGACATTGCGGGTGACAGTGGAAAGTGCCTGCTCCACCCATTGCCGGTCACCCGGGTTGATTCGGATCATGTCGACCAATTCGTTCAGCAACGAGGCGGGGTCTCCCTCATCCATGCCCAGGTAGCGGCCGGCCTGATCGAAACGCGGCAAAGAACCGCCGGCATCCGACGACAGGGTGACCGATTCGGGGGCAACGCCGCAATCCAGCAGCTCCCGCCAGCCTTCCGAAGATTTGATTTCCGAATCGGTGAAGTATGGGTATGAACTGGTAGTCATATCGATGAAACCCTGGGCGGCGTATTCCTTGCAGCGCTCGAACACGGCCCGGGTGCGGTTGCAGTGGGTGGGCAGCATCTGGCCGCAGTGTATGCCGGGTATGGCCAGCGCCTGTTCCAGGTACTCGAACGGCGGACCGTAATCGCCGATGTGGATGTTGACGATACCGCTCTTTCCGCCGATCATGCCGCCGATACGCGCCTGCTGGATGATCCTGACAAAATCGCTCAGACCGGGCATGGAGGATCTGTGGTCGGCCAGGGCCAGTTCACCTACACCGATCACTTCGTCGATCAGGGCGATATCGCGGGCGATGTCGCCGGTCAGCGTGGGCGGTGGAATCTGATAGGAGCCGGTGTAGACCCAGGCGGAAATGCCCTGGGCCTTCAGCTTTTTGGCTTTCATGAGCACCGACTCGACGGAACGGGAGACGCCGTCGGTACCCAGGCAGCCAACGACGGAAGTGATGCCTGCCGGCAGCAGCTGCCCGATACTGATGCCCTCGGTCCGACTGCCGGGCCCCCCCTCGCCGCCGGCTCCGGCGATGTGGATATGGTTGTCGATCAGGCCGGGAAAAACCCATTTGCCTTTGAGGTCGATAGTTTCGCGGAGGTATATTGTGGGAATGTTCAGGTTGTGGCCCAGGGCCGCAACCTGATTGCCGGCGATCAGCAGGTCGATCGGACCCAGGTAAGCCGGTGCGTAAACCGTGCCGTTTTTAAGCAGTATCAATCCAGCCTCCGTCGTGTTCAGGAATGCCTTTGAAATCGTAGAATAAAGACTTACAAATGTCAATGATGAAAAAATATTTTCTTTTCAGTAGCTATAAATGTACCGATATTTCTGTATATTATGAAAATTTGTTATTTTGAAAAAATATTTACTACTTGATAATAGAAAATCTGGAATGTAAAATTTCCGGCATGAAAACCTTCAACAAACCGATCCGTTTACCGCACACGCTGGTTCTGATCTACAGCCTGGTCATTCTGACCTATCTGGCCACCCTGGTGATCCCGTCCGGGCAGTTCGTCCGCCACGAGGTGGAGCTGGACGGCGTGAAACGCCTGGTCACGGTGCCCGGGTCCTATTCCGAAACAGGCAAGAGCATACTCAGTCCGGCGGTTGTGCTGGAAGCCCCGATCGAGGGCTTTGTCGACGGAGCGCTGATCATCGTTTTCCTGTTTGTCATCGGCGGCGCCTTTTCCGTGATCGCCTCGACGCAGTCCATCGACCGGGCCATCCGCCGACTGACTCTGTTCTTCACCGCCAGACCGCGCATACAGGGTTTTTTGATTCCCATTCTGATGATCATTTTTTCACTTGCAGGAGCCATTTTCGGCATGGCCGAGGAGGTGATCCCCTTCGTGCTGGTTTTCATCCCCCTGGCTATTTCGCTGGGTTACGATTCCATCGTCGGTGTGGCCATTCCCTTCCTGGGGGCCGCGGCCGGCTTCGGGGCGGCGTTCTTCAACCCGTTCACCGTCGGTGTGGCTCAGGGATTGGCCGGACTGCCCATATATTCCGGGCTGGGATACCGTTTGCTGGCCTGGAGTCTCAGTACGGCGGTCATGATCGCTTTCGTCATGATTTATGCCAGAAAGGTGAAGGCCAACCCCAAAATCAGTCCGGTTTACGAGATCGACCGCAGCCGTATGGCGGCCAGCGAAGAGTCCGGTCAGGAAGATTCCCGGCTCAGTTGGCGCCATAAATCCGTGCTGGCGATCTTTCTGGGCGGTATCGCCGTGCTGGTGGCCGGCGTGCTGGCCTTTCAGTGGTACATCAAGCCGATTGCCGCCGTTTTTTTGGCCATGGGCCTGATCAGCGGTTTTGTCGGCGGACGCAACAGCAGCGAGATCGCCAAGGCCTTTGTCGAAGGGGCCAAAGACATGATCGGGGTCGCTTTGATCATCGCCTGCGGACGTTCCCTGCTGATCATCGCCCAGCAGGGGATGGTCATGGATACGTTGCTGCACTACGCGTCCAACGGCATCGCACTGCTGCCGCGCTGGGTGGTGGCCCAGAGCATGCTGCTGATCCAGTCGGGAATCAACTTTTTCATCCATTCGGGAACCGCCCAGGCTGCCTTGACCATGCCGGTCATGGCCCCGCTCAGCGATCTGGTCGGTGTCAGTCGTCAGACTTCCGTGTTCGCCTTTCAACTCTGCGAGCTGATCAACCCCATCCTGCCGACTTCGGCCGTCACCATGGGGGTGCTCGGCATGGCCAAGATTCCCTGGGAAAAGTGGGCGCGCTGGTTTCTGCCCCTGATGGTCGTTATGCTGATTCTCGGTTTCATTTTGCTGGTCCCGCCGGTACTGACGAATTGGGGCCCATTCTGAGGAGCTGGTCATGGTAAATATCAGAGTCATTACGTCATGTATCCTTTTCCTGTCGACCGCCCTGCTCGGTCAGTCCGCCGCCCCCCAGGGAGCGCTGTGCATTATCGGCGGTGCCCAGAAATCCGACAACGCCGCGCTATATCGGGAAATCATCCGGCTGGCCGGAGGCCCCGAAAAGGTGAACATGGCCATCATCGCCGCCGGCAGCATCCAGCCGACGCAGACGGCTCAGGACATCATGGCCGATTTTCGGCTTTACGGGGTGAAAACCGAGCAGATGCATCTGCTGCCGATCGCCGTTGTCGACGATCCGGGCAGCCGCGAGCTCGACGAATCCACCTGGATTGGCAACGGCTTCTCCGCCGAACTGGCGGCCGGGCTGGCCGAAAGCAACCTGATCTATTTTTCCGGCGGTGACCAGATCCGTTACCGGCAGACTTTGCTCGACGAGAAAGGCCAGGACGGTCCGGTTCTGAAAGCCGTCCGCCAGCGTTATCGGCAGGGCGCCGTTGTCGCCGGCACCAGTGCCGGTGCGGCCATGATGAGCGACCCGATGATCGTGTCGGGATCCAGCCTGGATTCCCTGACCGGCGGGCCGACCGACCCGGTCCGCTGGGACCACGGTCTGGGCTTTTGGCCCGGGGTGATGGTCGACCAGCATTTTCTGAAGCGGGGTCGGGTCGGACGTCTTGTGGCCATGCTGCTGCACCCGGATATCCGTCCGCTCATGAATCGGGGCTTCGGTATCGACGAGGATACGGCCCTGTTGGTCCAGCACGGTCAGGCCCGGGTCGTGGGTCGTTCCGGGGTGCTGGTCGTCGACACCCAAAACGCATCCGTTCAGGGCAGCGGCGCGGCCATGAAAATCAGCGGGGTACGCATCCATTACCTGCATGACGGCGACAGCCTGACTCTCGATTCCGGAGAGTTCCACATCGCCTCGAGCCGGCAGATCATCGCTGCCGGCAAGGAATACTACGAAAGCTGTCCATCCTCGCCCGATATCTTCGGCCGGGATACGCTACTGACTTTGCTGACTCAGGGACTGGCCGATTGCCGGCAGACGGAAATCTTCGGGCTGGCCTTCGATCCGGCCGCGACCGGGCAGACCCCGGGTGTCCGCCTGCGTCTGTACAAGACCGATCAGACCCGGTCCTACCTGGGTGAAATCGACGGCGAGGAAACCTTTTCCATCCTGCACATCGGTCTGGATGTCCTGCCGGTCAAAGTGCGGATCGAATCCGGCTCCTGAGCCTGTCCGCCCGATCGCTGCCGGGATACGAAGCGGCAATTTCGTAACAAGGGATTGCCGTTTTGTCCCGGCCTGCTGATCCAAACCGTTCATGCCTCCGTATCAATCGGTATGGAGGCGATATGAAAAAACTTTTCTGGTTTATGGCCCTGGCTGCCCTGATTGGCGGCCAGGCGTTCGCAGTGCAGGATTCCCGCCTGCTCCGTTTCCCCGATGTCAACGGGGAACTGGTCGTATTTGTATATGCCGGCGATATCTGGTCGGTACCGGTAAGCGGAGGCAGCGCCCGCCGGCTTACCGGTCACGCCGGAATGGAGCTTTTCCCGAAAATATCACCCGACGGCAAATGGATCGCGTTCTCCGCGGAATATTCCGGCAGCCGCCAGGTGTACGTCATGCCCTGTCAGGGGGGCACTCCCAGGCAACTGACCTTTTACAACGATGCCGGTGTGATGCCGCCGCGCGGAGGCTATGATTATGTCGTCCTCGACTGGACGGCGGACAGCCGCTCGATCATGGTCCGCGCCAACCGCACCCCCTGGGGGGACCGCATGGGCAAATACTTCCTGGTCAGCCTGGACGGCGGCCTGGAAAAGCCTTTGCCGATTCCCGAGGCCGGCGGCGGACGTCTCTCTCCCGACAACAAGAAAATCGTTTATACCCCGATCGAAAGGGAATTCCGCACCTGGAAACGTACCAAAGGCGGTCGGGCTCAGGATGTCTGGATATTCGATCTGGAAAGCAATCAGTCGAAGCGATTGACCGACTTTCCCGGCACGGATCAGCATCCGCTCTGGTACAAGGACAAGATTTATTTCGTGTCCGATCGGGACCTGACACTCAATGTCTGCTCTTTCGATCTGAACAGCGGCAAGGTCGAGCCTGTCACCCGTTTTGACGACTACGATGTACTTTGGCCGTCCGGTCGTTTCGGTCGCCTGGCTTTCGAAAAAGGGGGCCACATTTTCTTGCTCGATCTCGATTCCGGCACCAGCCGCAAGCTGACCGTCGACATCGAGTTCGACAACCCCAATGTCCTGCCCTACCATAAAAATGTCGGCGAATTCATCAGCCGCTTCGGCTACAATATCTCGCCCAGCGGCAAACGGGCGGTCTTCGACGCCCGCGGCGATATTTTCACCGTCCCGGCCGAGAATGGCCGCACCGAGAATCTGACCCGGACTTGCGGCGTACGCGAGTTTTATCCTGCCTGGTCTCCCGATGGCAGGTGGATCGCCTGTTACAGCGATCAGAGTGGAGAATATGAACTGCTGCTGCTCGACCCCAGCGGCAAACAAAAGCCGCAGGCCCTGACCGCCGGCCACAAGGTTTGGAAATATCCGGCGCTCTGGTCTCCGGATTCGCGGAAAATCGCCTTTTCGGACAAGAACCAGACTCTGCAGATCATCGATGTCCAGAGCCGGGTCATCACCCCGGTGGATCACGCCGATTTACGTGAAATCACCGATTACTCCTGGTCACCGGACTCGCGCTGGCTGGCGTACAGCCGCGACGCCAAAAACAATCTGGACTCGATTTGGCTCTATTCGCTGGAGCGCAAGGAAAAGCGCCAGCTTTTAAACAGCCGCTACGCCAATTCCGCACCGGTCTTCTCGCAGTGCGGCAAATACCTCTATTTCGCGTCCCTGCGCGATTTCAACTGGAAATTCTCCGACTTCGAATTCGACTACGTCTATGAACGGGGCACACGCATTTACGCGGTATCCCTGGATAAATCGGCGCCCAATCTGTTTGTCGACGGTAACGATGTCGAAGAGGGAAAAGCGGCGGCGCCAACGCCCGCCCCGGATGCCAAAAACAAAAAAACCGACTCAAAAACCCAGGAAAAAACGCTCCAGGTCGACCTCGACGGCATCGATTCCCGGATCATGGTTCTGCCGCTGCAGGCCGGTAATTATCAGCCTGTGGCCGACCTGGGCGGAAAGCTTCTCTACCTGGACGAGAACGGGCTGCAATTGTTCGATTTGGACAAGAAGAAAAATGAATCGGTGATCGCCCAGATCCGCGGTCTTTCCCTGAGCGCGGACGGCAAAAAACTGTTGTACCAGGGCAACGGCGAATATGGCATCATCGATGTCACTCCGGGTAAAAAAATCGGTGACGGACGTCTCGATTTGTCCGGCCTGACCATGAAAATCGACCCTGTCCAGGAATGGCGGCAGATCTTCAACGAGGGCTGGCGCATCTACCGGGACTGGTTCTACGTTGAGAACATGCACGGTGTCGACTGGGTGAAAATCCGCTCCAAATACGAGCTTATGCTGCCGTCGCTGGCCCACCGCGCCGACCTGGATTTCATCTTCGGGGAGATGGTCGGGGAGCTGAATGCCGGGCACACCTACGTCAACTGGGGAGACTTTTCCCAGGTGAGGCGCATGGATACCGGCCTGCTCGGTGCCGAGCTGGAAGCCGATGAACGGGTCGGACGCTACCGGATCAAAAAGATTTTTGCCAGCGAGAACTGGAACGAGCGGACCCGGTCGCCCTTGACCGAATTGGGCGTCGATGTGCGGGAAGGGGATTACCTGTTGCGCTTGAACGGCAACGAGGTCAAACTCTCGGACAATCCCTACCGTTTCCTGGAGAACACCGTCGACAAACGGATCGAAATCACCGTCAGCGCCAGTGCCGATGCAGCCCAAAGCCGCAGTTTCTGGATCAAGCCGGTGCGCAGCGAACTGGATCTGATGGCCATGGACTGGGTGGAATCACGGCGCAGGATGGTCGAAAAACTGTCGGCAGGGCGAATCGGTTACGTGTACGTCCCCGATACGGCCGACGACGGCCACCGCGAATTCTACAAAGGGCTGTATTCGCAGCTCGACAAGGAGGCATGGATCATCGACGACCGCTACAACGGCGGCGGCTACGATCCGGCCAAGATGACCGACATCCTGTCCCGGAAGATCACCAATTACTGGCATTCCCGAGGTCTGCGCCTGCGTCAGGCGCCTGCTTTCGCTCTGCAGGGGCCCAAGGCGATGCTGATCAACCATTATTCCTCCTCGGGTGGAGACAACTTTCCCTACCTGTTTCAGAAGCACAAGCTGGGTAAACTGATTGGCACGCGAACCTGGGGCGGCCTGGTCGGCTACAGCTGGAGTCCCAGCCTGGTCGACGGGCCTTCCTTCGCCGTTCCCATGAGCGGAATCGTCGGCACCGACGGCCAATGGATCGTGGAGGGGGTGGGCATCTATCCGGACCAGGAAGTGTACGATCGTCCGGAAGAGATCGCCAAGGGCAACGATCCCTGCATCGAGGCGGCCGTCAGGCATCTGCTGGAAGAGTTGAAAAACAACCCACCGGCGGAAAGGCCGAAAAACCCCGCGCAGCCGGATCGTTCCAAGTGGTACGAAAAGGAAATAAAATAAAGGGCGTGCCACCCTCGTAAACCCGGGAGGCGGGCTTTGACCGGCCCGCCTCCGCTTGGCTTGACCCGGGCTCAGGCGATGCGGATCAGGACCTGGCCGGGCTGGACGTTGTGGCCGATTTCAACGGAGACTTCCTGGATGAGGCCGCTTTCGGGGGCGCTGAGAGTGGTCATCCGGTTCATGGATACGATGCTCAGCAGCGGGCTGCCCGGATTGACGCGGTCGCCTTTGCGAACCATCACGGCGCTGACGATACCCGCCAGCGGCGAGCACAGCGGCAGGGAAGGCCGATCGGTTCCGGCTGCCGCGGACGAGGTCTTGACATGATGTGTCGTGCCGTCGACGCTGACCTTGTCGCCATCGATGCGCACCTGGTAGCTGCGACCGTCGACTTCCATGGTGAAATTCTTGCCGAGCGGCTGGCTGGCGGCGGGGACTGGCGCATCGGCCTTCTTATCCGCCGCATTCTTGCGTACACTGACTTTGGCCTGGCCTTTGAGAAAGGTCACGCCCTTGTCGCCGCAGGTGGCGATGATGAAGATGTTTTCATCCGTCTGGTCTATGTTTTCGGCTTCCAGGATCTTGCGGGCCGCTGCGATGCCTTTCTTGGGATCACGGTTGTTGCGCTCGATCGGCGCTTCGTCGGTCGGTTCCAGGCCGAGCTGCTGACGGGCCAGAGCGACCACTTCGGCGGCGGGGGGAACCGGGGTTTTTCCGAAATATCCCAGTACCATGCGACCGAAGGGTTCGGCGATTTTCTGCCAGGGTCCATACATGACGTTGCTGAAGGCCTGCTGGAAATAGAACTGGGAAACCGGGGTCACCGAGGTGCCGAAACCGCCGGCCTTGACCACTTCGCTCATGGCCTTGATCATGTCCGGGTACTTGTCCATGATGCCGTTGTCGCGCAGCATCTGGGTGTTGGCGGTCAGGGCGCCGCCGGGCATCGGGCTCCAGGGGATCAGCGGTTCCACCGCCGTAGCCTCGGGCGGCATGAAATAGTCCTTCATGCATTCCTTGAACACTTCTTCCACCTTGAGGATCTTAATCGGGTCGATTCCCAGGTCAAATTCCGATCCCCGCAGGGCGTGCCACATGATCAGCAGGTCCGGCTGACAGGTTCCGCCCGAACAGGGGGCCAGCGATAGGTCGATGGCGTCGGCTCCGGCCTGCAAGGCGGCAATGTAGGCCGCCACCGAGGTTCCGGCCGTCTCGTGGGTGTGGTAATGGATGAGGGTACCCTCCGGCAGCAGGCGCCGGGCCCGCCGGATGGTTTCGTGGACAGTCGCCGGGATCGATGTGCCCGAGGCGTCCTTGAAACAGACCGAATCGAAAGGGATGTCGGCATCCAAGATCCGGCGCAGAGTCTGTTCGTAGAAGTCCGGGTCGTGGGCGCCGCTGCAGCCGGGGGGCAGCTCCATCATGGTCACGCACACCTGGTGCTTGAGGCCGGCCTGGACGATGGCCCGGCCGCTGTGTATGAGGTTGTTGACGTCGTTGAGGGCGTCGAAGTTGCGGATGGTGGTGATGCCGTGTTTCTTGAACAGCCGGGCGTGCAGGGAGATGATGTCGGCCGGCTGCGATTCGAGACCGACGACGTTGACGCCACGGGCCAAGGTCTGCAGTTCGGCGTCGGGACCGGCCACGCGCCGGAACTCGTCCATCATGGCGAACGAATCTTCGTTGCAGTAAAAATATGGGGACTGGAACATGGCCCCGCCACCGGCTTCGAAGTAGTCCAGGCCCGCTTCCCGGGCGGCCTGGACCGCCGCCATGAAGTCGCGTGAAAAGACACGGGCTCCGTAAACGGATTGAAAACCGTCACGGAAAGCCGTACACATAAAACGAATCCGCTTTTTTTTCATATGATCCTCTCGGTCGATGTCAATAGAGATATTTATTTTTTGAAGAAATTGCAATTCTAGGCAGAATTTTTTTACCTGTCAACAAGAGGACTCTTCGGGGGTGCATTCGCTGTCCTGTCGACCTGGTCCAACTGCCCATCCGGCTTGAATTCCAGCGGCGCTTCGCGTAAACTGGAGCTTCAAGAATTGAGGAGGAACAGGTTCATGCAGCTGGATGATATTGTCATTTCCCGGGCGATAGTGGAACGGTATTTCGATAAATTGCTCAATCACATGGACATCGATGTGGCCCTGGTCGGCGCCGGTCCTTCCAACCTGCTCTGTGCCACCCTGCTCGGGCAGGCCGGTTTGAAGGCGGCCATCTTCGAGTCGAAGCTGGCTCCCGGAGGCGGTATGTGGGGCGGCGGCATGATGTTCAACGAAATCGTCGTCCAGCAGGGGGCCGTCGAGCTGCTGGACCGCATGGGCATCCGCCGTCAGGAATACCAGCCCGGCTATTACGTGGCCGACAGCGTCGAAGCCACCGCCACACTGATTGCCTCGGCGGTCAGAAACGGAGTGCCGATTTTCAATTTGGTCAAGGTCGAGGACGTCATGTTCCGCGGCGAAGGCGAGGACAAACGCATCAACGGACTGGTGCTCAACTGGTCGCCGGTGGCGCATATGGGGCTTCATGTCGATCCGCTGACCATCCGTGCCCGGGCAGTTGTTGACGGTACCGGCCATCCTTCCGAGGTCTGCGCCATCGCCAGCCGCAAGATGGATGTCAGGCTGAACACTCCGACCGGTTCTGTCGTCGGCGAGATGTCGATGTGGGCCGAGCGCGGCGAGGAATTGACTCTGACCAACTCGGTCGAAGTGTTCCCGGGTTTGTTTGTCGCCGGTATGGCGGCCAACGCCGTCATGGGAGCGCCGCGCATGGGACCGGTTTTTGGCGGTATGCTGCGCTCGGGCGAGGAGATCGCCAGAAAACTGATTCAACGGTTCAAATAGGATGGCGGACAACCTGTTCTGTTGTCGGTGCGGCCAGAAGCTGGTAAAAAAACAGTATGAGGGTCGGGTGCGCGATTACTGCCCGCAGTGCCGGGCCGCTCAGTACCGCAATCCGGTTCCGGCCTCGGCCGCCATCGTCGTCGATGCGTCGGACCGGGTACTGCTGGTCAAACGCGGTATGCCGCCCAAGGCCGGCGAATGGTGCCTGCCCGGCGGCTACATCGAACTCGACGAGCAGGCCCACGACAGCTGCCGGCGCGAGCTGCACGAGGAGACCGGTTTGACGGGGCACAGCCCGGAGCTCATCGGCGTTTACCTCAGCGACAATCCGTTCTACCATTCGGTGCTGGTCAGCGCTTTCCATATCCAGGTCGACGACTTGACCGCACTGCATCCCGGTGACGATTCGACCGATTGCCGCTTTTTCTCAGCCGGCGAAATACCTCCGCTTGCTTTCCACAGCCATCAACAGGCTCTGGCCGATTATCGGGCGCGTCACGGTAAGGGCGTGCGCGTCAGCGGCGCGCCCTGGGGGGCGTACCTGATCACCTCCCGGGACCCGCTGGTTCAGGTGCAGGCGGCGCTGAAAGGCGGCGTTCGCATCGTGCAATACCGGGATAAAACCGGCCAGAACGTGCACATGTACCGTACGGCTATGGAATTGCGGCGCATCACCGCCGCCGCCGGGGTGAAGCTGATCATCAACGACCAGGCCGACCTGGCCATGGCGGTCGGGGCCGACGGGGTGCACATCGGCCAGGAGGACATGCCGATCGAGGCTTTGCGGGCCATCCTGCCGAGCGGCATGCTGATCGGCCTGTCCACCCACTCGCGCGAACAGGCGCTGGACGCCGTGGCCCGGGGCGCGGATTACATCGGCTGCGGACCCCTCTTCGCCACCCCCACCAAGGCGGATTACCAACCGGTGGGTCTGGAGCTGCTGGCCTGGGTGCTCGGGCATGTCGACCTGCCGGTGGTGGCCATCGGCGGCATCGACATGACCAACATTTCGCAGCTGGCGGCGCTGGGAGCCCGCAACGTGGCCATGGTGCGGGCGTTCACCGAAGACACGGCCCGGCGGGTGGCGGCCGTGAATGAATTGCTCCTATAGTGGCCAATGACGATTCGCCCCGGAAAAAGGGCCTGCATCCCATTACCGCGCACGGACGCATGTTTTATCGGGGTGGGGCCTGTGTAGGGGCGTATGATCATACGGCCCCTACGGTGCGGGTCTTTTGTCTCGCCGTCGCGATCCCTGGGGGCGATCGTGCGGGGGTACAAAGGAGCGGTCAGCGCCTGGGCGCGTCAGAATACCCCCGTATTCGATATCTGGCAACGCAACTATCATGATCGGATCATCAGGGACGAAGGCGAATTGGCCAGCTTGCGGGAATACATCATCAATAACCTGCAGGCATGGTTCAAAGATCCGGAGAACACCACGGAAGGGTAGGGGCGTATGATCATACGCTCCTACAATTGTTCGCGTGCGATGAATTTATCCCTGAAGACGGCCGGGATCCGGGTCGGTTTGCCGCCGTAATCGACAAAGGCCATGCGCGTGCTGCCCGTGGCGATCAATTCGCGGTCCGTTTCCCGTTCGATCCGGTACTGGATGACGAAAGAGGCACTGCCGGCCTGGGAGACAAAACCATGGATCAACAGGGCGTCGTCGGCAAAAGCCGGTCGTTTGTATTGCACCTGGGCCTCGGCAACGATGGGGTGGGCCTGCCAGGCGGCGAAATCGCCGAAATGAAGGCCGCGCTGCAACAGGAATTCGTTGCGGGCGCCCTCGAACAGGTTCAGGTAGACGGCGTTGTTGACGTGTCCGAACGAGTCCAGTTCGTAACTCTTGACACGATGGCGGGCGAGCAGGGGCGGGTATACAGAATCCGGCACGGAGGCTCAATCCTCCATGATGTGCTTTTCTTTCTCGCGTTCGACGGTGTCGAGTACACGGACACTGTCGTCGATGACCTTCTGCAGATCGTCGTAAAAACGTTTCTCTTCGTCTTCCGAGATTTCCTTGCCGTCTTTCATGCCCTTGACGGTGTCGCGGTAATCGCGGCGCAGGTTGCGAATGACGGTCTTGCGTTCCTCGGTGTATTTCTTGAGGGTTCTGACGATTTCCCGGCGCCGTTCTTCGTCCATGGGCGGAATGGGCAGTTTGATGACCTTGCCGTCCGAGATGGGGTTCATGTTGAGGTTGGCGCTGCGCAGGGCCTTCTCGACTTCGCCGATCAGGCTGTTGTCCCAGGGCTGTACCACGATCAGGCTGGCCTCGGGCGTGGACAGGGTGGCCAGTTGGTTGATGGGGGTGGGGGAACCGTAATAGTTGATCATGATGCCATCCAGGATGGATATGGAAGCCCGGCCGGTACGGAATTTGGATACTTCCTTTTTAAAATCCTCTTCGATGGCTTTGCATTCTGTTTTGGCTTCGTTCAGAATTTCACGGATCATGATCTTTCCTCCATTAGCTGATGATGGTTCCAGTCTCTGGATCTTCCAGGAAAATTTTCAGTTTCGACGGGTCGGTGATATCGATCACTTTTATTGGGAGATTGTGTTCCTGGGCCAGGGTGAAAGCGGTCTGATCCATGATCTGCAGGCGGTTTTGCAGGACCTCCCGGTAGCTCAGGCGACGAAAGCGTTTGGCGTCGGGATCTTTACAGGGATCGGCGCTGTAGACTCCGTCGACTTTCGTGCCCTTGACCAGGAGCTGGGCGCCGATTTCCAGACTGCGGCTGACGGCCGCCGTGTCGGTGGTGAAGAAAGGTCGCCCGAGTCCGGCGCTGAAGATCAGAATGTTGCCTGCGGCGAGCAGCTGACGGCAGTCTGAGGGAGACAGAGGTTCAACCAGACCGGCGATGGAATAGGCGCTGACATGGACCGCCGGCAGCTTGAGGCCGAGGAAAAGGGTATGCAGGGCAATGCCGTTCATGACCGTGGCCAACATGCCCATCTGGTCGGCATCGCTCTGGTTCAGGCCGATGGTCGGAGCCAGATTGCCGCGGAAAAAGTTTCCGCCGCCGATCACCAGGGCGATTTCATAGCCAGTCTCGCGGAGTTCGCGTATGGAATTGCCCAGGCCGGACAGGTAATCGACGGAAAGGCCAGCCGGTGAAGTACCTTTCAGTGCTTCACCACTGATTTTGATCAGTAGACGGCGTGGCCTGGAATCCTCGTCCATGTCTTAAAACTCTTCGCCCACTTGGTAGCGGACGAACCGTTTGACGACGATATTTTCGCCGATTTTATGGATTTTCTCGGCGATCAATTTTTCGATGGTGACGCTGTCGTCCTTGAAAAAGGCTTGCTGGAGAAGGCAGATTTCGCTGTAGAGCTTGGTCAGTTTGCCTTCAACGATCTTGTCGATGATGGCGGCCGGTTTGCCGCTGTTCTTCATCTGTTCGGTGAAGATTTCTTTTTCCTTGGCCAGCACTTCGGCCGGAACGTTTTCCGGGGCGATATACTTGGGGCTCATGGCGGCAATCTGCATGGCGATGTCTTTGAGCAGGGATTTGAAATCCTCGTTCTTGGCCACGAAATCGGTCTCGCAGCCGAGTTCGACCATGACGCCGATGTTACCGTTGGTGTGAATATAGGAGCCGATGGTCCCCTGCTTGGTGGAACGGCTGGACTTGGCCTTGGCCTTCTCGAAACCGCGCTTGCGCAGGTATTCCACGGCCTTTTCCAGATCGTCGCCGGTTTCCGCCAGGGCCTTCTTGCATTCCATGAAGCCGAGACCGGTCTGGTCGCGGAGTTTTTTTACCAGATTTGCATCCTGTGCCATGTTAGTTCTCCTCTGCTTCGGTCATTGCGTCTTGTGGGACCGGAGCGGCTTCGACCGTTTTATCCTGGGCTTTTTCAGTTTCGAGGTTCTCGCTGATACGGCGTTGCAGACCGTCCTGGACGGCCTCGCCGAACTTGCTGACGAACAGCTTGATGGAACGGATGGCGTCGTCGTTGCCAGGCACCGGGAAGGTGACCTGTTCCGGGTTGGCGTTGGTGTCGACGACAGCCACGATGGGGATGCCCAACTTCTGGGCTTCCAGAATGGCGATATCTTCGTACACGGCGTCGATGACGATCAGAACGCCGGGAGTCTTCTTGAGATTGCGCATACCCCACAGGTTCTTATACAGTTTCTTGTATACCTTTTCCATGCGGGATTGTTCTTTCTTGGGTTTGACTTCCCAACGGCCGTCACGCTTCATCTCGTCCAGATCCATGAGCTTGTCGATACTCTTGCGGATCATGGGGAAATTGGTCAGCAGGCCGCCCAGCCAACGTTTGTTGACATAGTGCATGCCGCTCTCGTCGGCGACCGTGGAGATGATCGACTGCGCCTGTTTCTTGGTGCCGACAATCAGGGCTTCCTCGCCTTTGGCGACGACGTTGGCGACAAAATCCAGGGCGTTCTTGAACAGTTCGATGGAGGTCTGCAGGTTGATGATATAGATACCGTTCTTTTTGCCGTAAATGTACGGCTTCATCTTGGGGTTCCAGCGGCGGATCTGATGGCCGAAATGAACGCCCGCTTCCAGCATTTCGCGCATATTGACAGTGACCATGGGTATCTCCTATCGTTTGTGGTACTGCGAAGCCTTGCGGGCTTTGAGCAGACCGTACTTGCGGCGTTCTTTCTCACGCGGGTCGCGGGTCAGCAGACCGGCTTTCTTGAGCGGCGGACGCAATTCAGCGTTGAAGTCGAGCAGAGCACGGGACATTCCCAGGCTGATGGCTTCGGCCTGGGCGGAGACGCCACCCCCTTCGACACTGATGAAAACGTCGAAGTTTTCGTTGGAATTGGTGAGCGACAGGGGCTTGTTGATGGCCATGCGGTGAATTTTCTGAGGAAAGTAGGCATCAAAAACCCGCTTTCTCTTGTTGACGACCAGGGTGAATTCGCCTTTGCCTGGACGAAGATAAACCCGGGCGATACTGGTCTTGCGACGACCTGTTCCGTAGTATTGAACGATACTCAAGTTGACCTCCTGCTAGACTTTCAGCACTTCAGGCTTCTGGGCCTGGTGCAGATGTTCGGATCCGACGTACACTTTCAGCTTTTTCAGAATCTTGCGGTTGAGACGATTCTTCGGCAGCATTCCGCGCACCGCCATGGCGACGATACGGTCGGCATGCGTCTGCCGCATGCGTTCAATGCTGGTTTCCTTGATGCCGCCCATGTAGCCGGAGTGACGGTAATAGATCTTCTGATCCTCTTTGCGTCCGGTCAACTTGACCTTTTCGGCGTTGATGACAACGACGAAATCGCCGATGTCCATGAAGGGGGCAAACTGGGGCTTATCCTTACCACGAAGGATATTGGCCACCCGACTGGCCAGTCTGCCAAGGACGACATCTTGAGCGTCAATCAGCCACCATCTTCGGGTTACGGCCTCGTTTTTGACGATAGTCGTCTTGTTTTTTTTGTTCAGGCTCATAGTTACCTCGTAAAAAAAATATGGGTAACTGTATACCATTTCACCTGTCGTGTCAAGCAACGAGCGGTTTTTCGCACCGTCTTCAGCGGGGCGGAACGGGGGGCGGCGGGCCGAATCCTTCCTCCACCCAGTCGGCGATCGGGGAATGAAAATCGTTGTGGTTGAATTCGTTGCTGCCCGGGTTGTAAATGTAGTCACGGCTCCAGTCGGCGCTGTTTTCGGCGATGGCGGCGATGGCGGTCAGGATGTGGTCGAGCTCGTCGTCGCAGAGGGTCGGGTGCAGGGAGAGGCGTACCCAGCCGGGTTTTTCGGACAGGTCGCCGAGATCGATCTTGTCGGAGATGGCCCGGGATTGTTCGTAGCCGACGCCGAGGAGGTAGTGACCGTAAGTGCCGGCACAGGCGCATCCGCCGCGGGCCTGGATGCCGAAACGGTCGCTGAGCAGTTTGACGACCAGATTGTAATGGATATCGTCGAAATAGAAAGAAATGCAGGCGCTGCGTTCGGCGCCGTTGTCGCCCAGGATGTGCAGCCCGGGGATGGCGCGCAGTCCGTTCAGGGCTCTGTCGACCAATTCCCGTTCACGGGCGGCGATGGCCCGGGTCCCCATCTGTTCCTTGAGGCGGATGGCCAAGGCGCCGCGTATGGCCTGGAAAAAGCCCGGTGTTCCCCCGTCCTCACGGACTTCGATGTCGTCGCTGTATTTGTACATACCCCAGGGGTTGGTCCAATCGACTGTACCGCCGCCGGGTTGGTCGGGAGCCTCGCTGTGATACAGGGCGCGGTTGAAGATCAGCACTCCGGAAGATCCGGGACCGCCCAGAAACTTGTGGGGTGAAAAGAAGATGGCGTCCAGGGCCTGCTGCGGGTCGGCCGGATGCATGTCGATATCGACGTAGGGCGCCGAGGCCGAAAAATCCACGAAGCAGACGCCGCCGGCCTGATGCATGATCCGGGCCAGCTGGCGATAGGGGGTGTGGATGCCGGTGACGTTGGAACAGGCGGTGAACGATCCGATTTTGCAATGCCGGTCCCGGTACGGCTCGAGGGCCTCGGCCAGCCCGGCTGGGTCGACCAGCAGGTCCGGACCGGGCGGGACGATGACCACGTCGGCGTTGGTTTCGTACCAGGAGGTCTGGTTGGAGTGATGCTCCATGTGAGTCAGAAACACCACCGGGCGTTCGCTTTGAGGCAGCGACAGGTTGTGGCGTTTGCAGGTTTTCAGGCCGAGAATCCGTTGGAATTTGTTGATGACGGCGGTCATGCCGAAACCGGAGGTGATGATGATGTCTTCGTTGGAGGCGTGTACGTGTTCCTTGATGATCTGGTGGGCGCGGCGGTAAGCCAGGGTCATGCGTCGGCCGGCTTCGCTGGTCTCGGTGTGGGTGTTGGCGGTGAAGGGGCCGAAATGGTCGCAGATTTGCTCTTCGATGGGCGCGTAGAGCCGGCCGCTGGCCGTCCAGTCGGCGTAGATCATCGTTTGCGGGCCGTAAGGACCCGGGTAGACGACTCCGTTGCCGATGATCCGGCTGCGATAGGGAGAAAAGTACTGTTCCCAGCTTACGGCGGCTTGGCTCATAGTGGCGATTTTATCATAAAAATTGTCGGTCACGATAGGCGCTGCCGGCGACTTGAGTGTGGACTTGTTAGCGCTTGTATTGATTTGAAAGGCGGCATCTGCTATATTTTAGGCCATGAGATTGAACAAGCATCAGATTGAGCACTTCGCCTTCAGCATCGTCCGCGGGCTGATCAAGGACCAGATGATCATCACCGAGGACCGCGAAAAGCTGGTGCGCGAAGTGCAGGAGATCGTCACCCGGGAACTGGAGCGGGAAGACGAACTCGACGAGCGCGTAAAAGAGATCCTCAAGGATAAATTGAACGAAATCCGCAATACCAATATAGATTATTACGAAATGTTCAAGATGGTCAAGACCAAACTGGCCGAGAAAGAGGATATCATCCTATGAGCCTCAAACTCTCCCGCAACAAGGTCAACCATCTGACCCGCCTGATCGTGTCCCATATCGAGCACAACGACGAGACCGATTACCAGTGCGATATCGGCAACATGCGCATGAGGGTCTTCCATTTGATCATGGACGAGCTGCGCCTGTTCCGGGACATCGAGGATCGCTCCCGGGAACGGGTCTCCGCCCAGAAGAAGACCATTCCCGAAGGTTCCCGCGAATGGGAGATCCTCTACCGCAAGTACTG
>CAYXHZ010000055.1:0-21293 GCA_964465065.1 uncultured Clostridia bacterium | reverse complement strand
TAGACAGACACAATGACTGAAAACAAAAAACATCAGGAGCAGAAACATGATCCCTCAACGCCAAACCGCCGTCTCCATACGTTTTCTCGAGGCCACACCCTGGACTGAACTGCACCGGGCACTGCAGGCTTCGTTTTCCGATTACGCAGTCGACATGAGTTACATGACCGTCGACTACCTGCAGCGGCGCTCCCGCAAAAACGGGGTGGCCCTGGATGTCAGCCCGGGTCTGTTCGTGGACGGAGAGCTGGTCGGCTTCACCCTGGTGGGACTGGGTCCCTGGAAAAACGGCCCGGCGGCTTTCGACTCGGCCACCGGCCTGGTCAAGGCCTGGCGCGGCCGGGGTTACGCCTCGGCCCTGTTCGAATACGCCCTGCCCGTACTGAAAACCCGTGGGATACAAACCTTTGTTCTGGAAGTGCTGCAGGAGAACAAACCGGCCATCCGGGCCTACGAAAAGAGCGGTTTTCAGATCAGCCGAGAGCTGGACTGTTTCGATTTCCATCCGCAGCAGGCCGCTGTCTCCGCCCGTCCGGAGCCCTCAGGCATTACCATCGCCCCGGTCGATGCCCAGACCAGCCTGGACTTCGAACAGAGCGCCCAGTGGCCGCTGTCCTGGGAATGCAGTTATCCGGCCCAGCGCCGTTGCGCCGAAGACATGCTGTTTCTGAGCGCCAGAAGCGATCGTGAAATCGTCGGCCTGGCCTCGTTCAACACCCGGCTCAACTGGTTGATGGCCATCCAGGTGAAACCGGCCTGGCGGCGGCGAGGGGTGGCCTGGGCCCTGCTCAGTCGCATCCTGGCCGAATTCGGCCTGCCCGGCAGCCGCATCCGTGCCGACAACATCCAGCACGACGATGTCGCCAGTCAGAACCTCTTGCGCAAACTGGGTTTTCGGCATTTCGTCTCGCAGTACGAAATGGAGCGGAACATCTAGCTCCCCCCGTTGCGGACCTGACAGTACAGGCGGATATCGGCGAATTCATGGCCTTGTCTAGAATTACGCAGCAGCCAGTTCGCTTCCTCCTCGCTGTAAGCCCGTTTCAGGAATTCGCTCAACGTTTTGGCCACCTTGCGGAAGCGACTGCCTCCGTTTCGGATCCGGTACACGGCCGGGTCGTCCGGATTGGGGTCCTGGCTGTCGATGCAGAAAAGAAGGCCGTTTGGCGACCGGAACAAGGGGCAGTATGTCCGTTCGTCGACAGCCGGATTGCCGACGGCGACTTCCAGATCTTCGTTGACGGTCAGTTCCAGGGTGGGAACACCTCGCACCGCCTCGAGGTACAACCTGGGAGGACGGTAACCGTTGGCCCGGATCAATGCCGCCGTCACGGCCTGCACGACCGGCGAAAGGTACATGGACAGTCCGTTCCGGACCAGGTGGAAGCCCTTGAACTGCTCGCTGGGCACCATGAATCCCAGACGTTGCAACTCCTGCTGGATGTTCCGGTTCATTCTGCCTCCCGACCACCCGGCTGGCGGCGGTCTTCCAGCTGTCTCCATCACCATACCGGAGCGGAACGCCGTTTTCGTCCGATATCATGATTCCAGTCGTATGCACACCTGATTTAACGGTTCGGCCGCCCGGATTGCCAAAAGAACGGCATGGCCGATCCGCCGCCCCGGAAAACATGGTCCTTTTTCTGCGTTTATTCTATACTCTTCCCTAGTCGCGTAGTCGCGCTTTCTCCGGAGGTCGTCATGAAACGATTCGTCTTACCTTCCCTCTGCCTGGCCGGCCTGCTGTCCTGGGCCCTCCCGCCCCTGTACGCCCAACGGACCGAACTGCCCGCTGAAGAGTTCGCTCAGCGGCGCCAGCGTCTGATGCAGAAGGTGCCGCAAGGCATGATCATGCTCTTCGCCCAGACCGAGGCTCAACCCGCCCAGCGCTTCCGTCAGGACAACGATTTTTACTACTTCAGCGGCTGCCGGGACGAGAACGCCGTCCTGCTCCTGTTCCCCAAAACGGGCCGCAGCGTGATGTTCCTGCCGCACAAATCCGCCCGCGAAGAGATGTACGAAGGCAAAAACCTCCTGAGCGACAGCGACGCGCAGAAGAAAACGGGCATCGACGACTTTCAGCCCCTCGATACCCTGGACGAATTCATCGGCCGCATGAGCGGACGCATCGGCCAGACGGTTCATATCCGCCTGTCGGGCCAGGACAAGGTCGACGGCGCCCGCTACGAGGACCTCCTCTTCGCCGGCCGCCGCAACCGCAACCCCTACAACGACCCGTTGACCCCGGACGCCCGCCGGGCCAAGCTGCTGCGCGAAAGATTCCCGGCCCTGAACGTACAGGACATCGCCCCGGTCATCGACGAACTGCGGGTGATCAAGAGTCCGCGTGAAATAGAAATCCTGCGCCGCAACGGCAGGATATCGGCCCAGGCCGTCAAGGCGGCCATGCTGGCCAGCCGGGCCGGAGCCTTCGAATACGAACTGGAGGCGGCGGCCGTGCAGGTCATCCTCCGCAACGGCGCCAACGGCCCGGCCTACGCCCCCATCGTGGCCTCCGGCCCCAACTCCTGCATCATGCACTACGCCCAGAACAGCCGCTGCATGCAGGCCGGCGAGGTGGTCCTGATGGACTTCGGCGCCGACCTGGATTACCTGTGCATGGACATCAGCCGCAGCTGGCCGGTGTCGGGGAAATTCAGCCCCGAGCAGCGGGCGGCCTACCAGTGCGTCCTGGAAGTGCAGAAGGCTTCCATAGCTTGCTATCGCCCCGGAGTGACCCTGGCCGACGTCAGGAAACACGTGGCCCAGGTACTGGCTGAAAAAAACATCGACTCCAGAGGTTTGCAAGGAGTCATCCATCACTACGTAGGCATGGCCACCCACGATGTGGGCATCGAGGGCGTGCCGTTGCGGGAAGGCATGGTCCTGACCGCCGAACCGGGACTGTATTACCCGGAAACCGGTCTGGGCATCCGCATCGAGGACACGGTGCTCATCACCCGCGACGGCTGCGAGATCCTCAGCCGGGACGTACCCAAGGAAATCGACGAAATCGAGGCCCTTATGGCCGGCCGCGACTAGGAGTCCAATAGCGGAGTGTCAGCCCCTCGTCGTCGACATGGCCGTAACTGAAAAAACCCAGCCAGTCTCCGCAGTTGAGGTAGGATTTGACGCCTTCACTGCGCAATTCCGGGTAGTGCAGGTGCCCGAGCACGACATGATCGAAGCCCTCGTCCAGGCGGGCGCGGGCGAAATCCCAGTACTCTTCGGCCCAGGCGGCCTTGTCGATCTGGCGATGCTTGCGGCTGGCATAGGAGGTCCAGCGGGCCAGGGCCATGCCCCAGTCCGGATGGAACAGGTTTTTGTACAACCAGACGGACATGGGATGGCGGATCAGCTTTTTCAGCACGCGGTAGCCCCGGTCGCGTCGGGCCAGTCCGTCGCCGTGAGCCACGAAAAAACGCCGGCCGCCGGCCTGGCAGTCCAGGTGGTCTGGGCAGACGGAAAGTCCGATTTCCCGGCTCAGGTAGGGACCGGGCAGGAAATCATGGTTGCCGCAAATGAACCAGATTTCCGTTCCCCCTTCGATCAGAACGCGCAGTCGATGCAAGAGAGCGAACCAATAGGCCGGAACCACCTGCCGCCATTCGAACCAGAAATCGAAAATGTCGCCCAGAAGAATGAGCGTTCCGCCCATGCCATCCAGGGAATCCAGAAAATCGAGAAAAGGTTGGCCGTTCGGATAATCGTGCCGCAACGGCCAATGGACGTCGGACACGAAATGAACGGGCAGGGCGAGCGGCGTGCGGACGACCATCCGACTATTCCCGGATCCGTTTCAGCATCTCCTTGCTGAGCGGCTGGCCGCCCATGGCCCACTGCTCGGGTTCCAGTTCCTCGATACTCACCCAGATGTAAGGCTTGTAGCCCGGGTTGCCGTCGCCTTCGATCTCCACGAACAGATCGGTGATCCGTTTCTGTATCAGTTTCCGTTTTTCCTCGTTCAAAAGCCCCTTGATGGTACGGACGTTGATGACCGGCATGACAATCCTCCTGCAGACTGTTTGGCCTATTATAAGTGATCGCCGTGCCGCTGTCGATATCCCGGGCCGGGGACAGACGCAGGCTGCGCTCAGGGTCGGCCGAGTTCCGAATCGGGCGGTTTGAGGTAAACCCGGCCGCCGCCGGCCAGAAGTCTGTCCGGACGGTAGGCATGGTCCCGGGCGAAGCGCAGCAGCGGCTCCTCCAGTTTGCTGTCGAAACCACAGACGATGGCCGCCGGCGGTCTGCCTTCGAGCAGGTCGTAGATTGCGCCTGCCGAGCTGATGCGCAGGTTTTGCCGCCGTCGGGCGGCGATCAGATCGCCCACACGGTAGGCGAAATCGGCGCTGGCCAATTCGTCGTAGACCGGCAGTCCGGCCTCCAGGGCGATCAACGGCCGCAGAGTGGCCACCGGTCCGGTCAGCCCCCTGTGGCGCAGGAGTCTCGCCAGAGCCAAAGAGTCCTGCCGCAGCCGTCGGACGGTCCTCTGCCCGTTGTCCAGGGCCATGCCGAGGCTTTGAGCGTCCCGGCTGAAGTTGACCAGCAGGCTGAAACAGACCAGAACGACTGTCAAGACACCGATACGGCGCCTCCCGGCCGGATCGGCCAAGCCGCCGAACAGCTCGGCCGCCAGCAGGGTCAACAGCAGCCAGAGCGGGCCGAGGTACCAGATCCAGGCCGGTGTGGGCAACAGGTAGAGCAGCAGCGCCGCTGCCGCCATGATCGACAGCATAACGATTTTTGCACGCTCGCGAGCCGGGAGTGCGCGTCGGGCCGACACCAGCAACAGCGCGAGGGCTGCCACCAGCAGCAGCACGCTCAGGTTGGTGATCTCCAGCAACTGGCCCAGTCCCATACGGGCCTTGCCGGCGGCGTCCATGCCATGATCGAAGTTTCCTGCCTGACGCCAGACCGTATTCAGGCGATGATACTCCCACAGACCGAAACGTACCCGTTCCCAGCCGGCCCGCCAGAACAGCGCCAGCATCGGCAGCATTGCCAGAACGCCGCCCAGCGCCAGTGCCGCGATCCGGATCAGCCGGAGCCGCGCTGTTCCCCCAAGAACCAGGACGGCCAGGCCGAAGGCCAGCGCAGGTAAAGCGAAGGTCAGTTTGACGCCGACGGCCAGTCCCAGACAGAATCCAGCCGCAAACAGGGCCAGTCTCCCGGGGACTGCACGGCTCACGGTCCGTTCCAGCAGAGCGACGGCGCACAAAGTCAGCAGCAGGGGCAGCTGATAGTTGCGGGCGAAATGAAGATCCGAACGCAGGATCGCCGACGAGAACAGCAGCCAGAGCAGGGCCGCCGTCAACCAGCCGGAACGGGACAGGCGGAAACAGACACGGCACAAGAGCGACCAGGTCAACACGGCCAGGAGCAACTGCAGCAGGCGGGCGCTCATCAGCAGACCGGCGTTCGGCAACAGGCCCGACCAGCAGCGGTACAGGTAGACCATATAGGGCGTCTGCAGAAAGGCGAAGTCGCGGTACAGGACATGATCGTCGGCAAGACGGGCCGCCGCCAGGTACATGTGCTCGTCGTTGATGTCCGGTTCGGTCAGCAGCTGGGCCAGGGACAGCAGGGCGCAAAGCAGCAGCGTCAGCATCGGCAGCCAAGCGGTCGGGCAAGTTCTCGGACGCAAATGCATTTAACGACTCTGGTCCTGTCCGTAGAAGCGCCAGTCGTTTCGGAACGGGCGTTCGATCGGCAAACCCAGCAGCTTGGCCCGCAACAGGGCGATGGGCATACTGTTCTCGCGCAACACGGCGTCATGGAACTGCTTGAGGTCCATCCTGCCGCTGTCGACCGCTTCCCGCGCCAAAGCCCGCAGCTGCAGGCCGCCCAGCAGGTAGGCACACTGGTACAGGGGCGGATCGTTGCCGGCAAACGAGCGGCGCACCTCGGCCCGGGCGTTTTCCGGTTCGTGGCCGACCGTGTCGACCAGCATGTCCACGCATTGCGCCGAACTCATCAGCCCCAAATGGTAACTCAGCGAGAAAACGATGCGCGCGCAGCGGTGCATACGCCAGAACAGCATACCCACCCGGTCTTCCGGGCAGCGCGCGAAATCCATGTCCCACAGTTTCATCTCCCAGTACAGGGGCCAGCCTTCGACGTAGAACGGCGTGTCGAACAGCCGCCGGTGCGAATTGTACCGGGCGGCCATGTAGAACTGCAGATGATGGCCGGGAATCAGCTCGTGGTGCACGGTCGCCCAGCCGAAGTGCGGGTTGTTGCCCCGCATGCTCATCATCTTGCGCTGGTGGTCCATGTCGCTGGTCGGATACGACAGGGCGATGACGTCACCGCCGGAAAAGAAGGGATTCATCAGCTGTTCCCGGGCCGACAGCATGTCGATATGCCAATCGTTCTTGGCCATGTTCGGGATGGTCAGCAGATCGTGCCGCTCCAGAAAGGCGACGGCGTCCCCGGCCATCCGGCGGATAGCTTCCGGGTACTCGCCGGGGGGCAGCGCCCGCCGCTTGACGTGCTCGAAAACTTCACGCCAATCCTGCCGGTAGCCCAGCTGTGCGGCCACCTTCTTCATCTCGGCCAGACACCAGTCGAGCTCTTTACGGCCGATGTCGATCAGTTCCCGGGCCGAATAGGGAATCAGTTCGGCGTCCAAGGCATCGCGCAGTCCCCGCTCACCGGCACGCAGGCCGTCCAGACCGGGCGCGGCGTTTCCGTTCGCCTGGCTGCGCATCCGCTTGAAGGACTGTTTGAGCTTGTTGTAGGGCATCTCCACCCAGAAATCGAAAACCGGGCTGTAGAGATGGTAGAAGCGATACCAATCGTCCAGGGCGGCTTCGACCTGATCGGCGTACAGCGCCCAGCGATCCCGGGTGGCCCCGTCCCGCTCGAGCGCGTTCAGCTGCGCATCGGCCTGGCTCAGCGCCGTGGCCGCCGTCTGCGGGTCGTCCCATTTCATCTGGCGCCGGTTTTCCGTCAGCGAGGCGATGGCGGCGATGAAGGGGAAACGTCCGAAAAGATCCGCAAACCGCTTGTCCGCATCGTCCAGCAGGTTTCGCTTCTGTTTGAGGTATGCGGCAAACAGAGTGTAATCCACCCGGCCGTCCGCGGAAAGAGGGGCGAAGTCCGTCGTTTCCAAGGCCTTCTGCCAAGCCTGGCAAAGCCGGAGCTGTTCACGGCGGTATGCCGGCAGGAAGTCGAATTCGAATTGGCGGCGCAGACTGAGCTCCTCCTGAGCGTACAGCCGGATGGCGTCGCTGAGTTCGCTTTGGCCCAGATTCACGGTCTGCAGCGGCGCTACAGCTTGCGGACGCAGCAGAAGCGCGGTCAGGAAAATCAGTACGGCAGACAACAGAATATGACTACGACCCATGTTCACTCCTCTGATATATCAGCAATCAATCCATCATAGCCGATCCCGGCGCAATAAACCAGGCTGTCAATGCTCGATATCGCCCGTGTAAATCGCTTCGAAATCCCGGCCATGCAACTGATGCAGGCTGTGCAGATCCTCGTCGTCCCAGCGGCTGTCCGGACTGCCGCCGAGGTACCAGGCGGCTCCGTTGTCGGCGACCATCATGCCGTAGCGCTGCAGGGCGCGCAGGATGACCTGGACCCTGGCGGAAAAGCGACCGATGTCGATATTGGCCTTGAGCCGGAAACGCAGTCCCATCGGCGGCAGGTCGGCATCGTCGCTGTCCGACGCGTAATGCCGGGCCGGCGCGATGAACCCGCGTTGGCTGCGCGGCACGGTGAAACGCAGGGCGTGGCGGATCTCCCCGGCTTCCACTTCCTGATAACGGACCAGCCCCGGAAAAATCGGCAGTCCGGCGGCGTCGGCCGATGTCCAGTACTTGGGGCGCAGGGCGTTGGAGTCCAGGCTCCATTTGGCGCCGCTTTCCGCTTCCCAGCCGCCGGAGACCTTGACCGCCTTGTACAGTTCGTAGAGCATGCGGTTGCGGCTGTCGACGACCAGCACATGATGGTCCGATCCGGCTTCCACCGGTGCGTCGTCCGGGATTGGAAAAGGGCCGGGATCGCTTTCGTCGGCATAGGCGGTGTAGGTGACAGTAACCAGAGCCTGCCCCGCGCCGACGACCCGGTACGGGATGCCGATGGGATCGCCCTCCCAGACCGTCCCGAAATCGGGGTGCAGTTCCTCGTCGGCGCCGATCGAGCCGACGAAGGCCGCCGACCGGGGGTGCACCGGGTAGGCCGACACATCGAGATTCCAGGGATTGTCGGCCGGGAAGACGGCGATGTCGACCCGCAGGGGATCGACCGCTTCGGGCTGATCGGAATCGTCGTCTTCGGTCTGCCTGCAGGCAGCTGCGCCCATGAGCAGCGGCAGCACGAAGACGGCGATCGTTGCGAATCTTTTCAAATCGGTCATGTTCTCCCTCCGCTTGTACTGAAATGATACTACGAATCGCCGAAATTTTCCGGTTTGCAGATACGGCGACGGATATGGTACAGTGGCGGCGATAGGTTCGGCAGATCCGGAGAAAACAAATGATCTTTTCGCCACCAGCCCCGACCCTGGCGCAGATCAACCGCGAATACGGCAAACGCTACGAATTCACCACGACCCACCCGCACGGACGCATCGCCGATCACTGGTTCCAGCAGACACCGGCCGGACCGGCCCTGTTCATCGTCTTCTACACCCAGGCCTGCCGCTGGTCACGTTGCCTGGGCTGCAACCTGCCCTCCGTCTCCTCGCCCGAGCACGTTTCTTTCCGCGACATCAACCTCCAGATCGACCAGGTGTTCCAGGAACTGCTGTCGGACCGGCAGAAGCGGGAACTGAAAAAAATAATCATCTCCAACAACGGTTCCATACTCGACGAGATCACCTTCTCGACCACCTCCCTGCTCTACTTCACGGCCATGATGAACATCCACTGCCCCAATATCGGCGAACTGACCATCGAAAGCCGGCCCGAATACGTCGACATGGCCGAACTGGAGGTGCTGTCCCGCGCCCTGGTCGAGGGCGAGACGCCGACAAGGCTGGAGATCGCCGTCGGTTTCGAGGCCTTCGACGACCATATCCGCAACGAGCATTTCCACAAAGGCCTGAGCCTGGATCTCTTCGAAGACCTGGTGGAGAAACTGGCCCGCTACCGCTATCGGCTCAAGACCTATTTCATGCTCAAGCCGGTTCCGGGCATGAGCGACGAACAGGCCGTCGGCGACATCCACCGGGCCATCGCTTACCTGGACCGGATCTCCCGCAAACACGACATCGCCATCAACCTGCACCTCAACCCCACCTTCGTGGCCCGGGGAACGGCTCTCGAAGAGGCTTTCCGTGAAGGTCGCTACTCACCGCCGGCCCTGGAGGCCGTACGGCGGGCGGTGCTTCCGGCCCGGGGGAGTTCCCTGTCGATCTTCATCGGACTCAGCGACGAAGGACTGGCCGTCCCGGGCGGATCGTTCCTGCACGACGCCGATCCGGCCCTCAAAGCGCGCCTGGAAGAATTCAACCGCAGTCAGGACTACCGATCTCTAGACGAGCACTGACATCATCGCCTGCCCCTTGTAATCGCGGCCGCTGCTCGTTTATAATGACCAGCACCCATGCAAAGCGCCCCGGAATTGTCCATCCTGATCGTCAATTTCAATTCTGGCCGTCTGACCCTGGACTGCCTGGCTTCGATCAGCAGGCACGCCGCCCGGCTGAGCCATGAAGTGATCGTCGCCGATAACGGTTCGCAGGACGGTTCGGCCGAACTGATCGAACGGCACGACCCGGGGGTGAAACTGCTGCGTCTGCAGGAGAACCTGGGCTTTGGCGCTGCCAGCAACCGTGCCGCCGCCGTGGCCACCGGCCGATACCTGCTGCTGCTCAACAACGACGCCCTGCTGCTGGAAAACAGCCTGGACCCGCTGCTCGACGACCTGCGCCAGGACCCGGCCATCGGCATAGTCGGTCCGGAAATCCGCTTTCCGGACGGCCGCTTTCAACTCTCCTGCGGACCGGACCACGGCATCGTCAGCGAATTCTACATGAAACACTTTGCCGCCCGCTACAGCCGCCGGATCCAGCGCGGCCCGCAGCGACAGATCGTCGACTGGGTCAGCGGCGCCGCCATGCTGCTGTCCGCCGAGCTGTACCGCCGCGTCGGCGGCTTCGACGAGGCCTTTTTCCTGTACATGGAGGACGCCGACCTGTGCCGACGCGTCCGCAAACTCGGCCTTCGGGTCCTCCTGGACCGTCGCGGCACGGTCATTCACCTGCTGGGCGAAACCACCGGCCGCGACAAAGGCAAGCTGCTGCCGGCCATCAAACGGGGCCAGCTGCATTACTACGCGCGCCACAACGGCCGCCTGTCCTGTTTGCTCCTCAAATCGTACCTGTTCCTCCGCTACCGCTGGGACGGTTCATTGCCCCCGCCGCTGCGCCGGTCTTTGCTGGACACCATCCGTGCAGGTGAAAAATGCCGGAACTGATTCTGGATGCCCGAAAATGGGATGATTTCGGAATCGGCACCTATATCCAGGAAATTTTTCCCGGCCTGATCGCCTGCCCGGATTTCTCCTGCCAGGCCCTGGTTCTGCCGGGCAAAGGCGGTCCGGACCTGCCGACCGGGCGACTGATCCCCTGCCGGGCGGCCAATTACCAGGCGGCCGAGCATCTGGAAATCCCCTGGAAGCTGCGCCGGCACAGGCAAGCGATCTTTTTCGCCCCGCATTACGTCTTCCCCTACCTGCTGCGCAATCCGCTCGTCGTCACCATCCACGATCTGATCCACTTCCGCTTTCCCCATTTTTTCAGACCGCGCGCAAAAGTGAAACTGGCCGAGATCTTCGTCAAGGCGGCCCGGGACAGAGCCCGGCTGATCATCACCGTTTCCGAGCACAGCAAAAAGGACCTGTGCGAGATGTTCTCATTCCGTCCCGACCAGATCGCCGTGATCCACAACGGCGTATCCGAGATCTTTTTCAGCCAGCCGGTCAAAGAGACGGTCGCCGGCCGTCCCTACATCCTGCACATCGGCAACGACAAACCGCACAAGAACCTGCCGTTGCTGCTGGAGGTCTTTGCGGACTTCGCCCGGGAGAATCCGGACATAGATCTCGTCCTGGCCGGTTCGCCGCCCGGTCCCGGAATCGGCAAACTGGCCGAAAAGCTCGGTATCGGCGGGCGTCTGCGCTTTCCGGGTCACCTGGACCGCCAGCACCTGATCGAGCTGATCGACGCCTGCCTGTTCTTCGTCTTCCCCTCACTGTACGAAGGATTCGGTCTGCCGCCGCTGGAAGCCATGAGCCGCGGCAAGGCGGTGCTCAGCAGCGGTCGCGGCAGTCTGAACGAGATTCTCGGTCCGGCCGCCTTCTACATAGATCCCGACGACCGCCATTCACTGCTGCTGGGAATGCGGCAACTGGCCGGCGATGCCAATCTGCGCGACCGGCTGGAACGGCTCGGACTGGAACGCAGCCGTCAGTTCAGCTGGTCAAGGGCCGTCGAACAGACGATTTCCCTGATCCGGGCGATCGCTTCGGACTGACCGCGGTCTGGCGAACTCAGAGAAGAAACTGCAGGCCGAAGCCCAGGTTGAAGTTCTGGTAGTGCCGCTCCTCGAAGTCCGGATAATCCCCGACCACCTCGACAGGCATGAAGATCTTGCCGCCGTAGAGCCAGCGGGCGAACAGCTGCACGGCGAAGCCGATCGGTCGGGAATCGCTTCGGCCTTCCACGGTCCCCAACAGCAGGGATGCCCCCAGACCGAGACCGCACAGGTAGGTGAAACGCGTCTCCTCGTCGTAACCCAGTGTGTAGGCCATGTTGTTCATGATGTACTGGGCCTCGATGGTCGAGGTGTAGATCAGTCCGCCGACGATCAGTTCCGCATACGGGGCGATACCCGCCCTGCGGGTGAAAGGCAGCTGCCAGCTGAGCAGCAGCTGGACGTCTTTGCCCGAGAAGTTGGCCTGTTTGCTCTCCGAAATGTTGGCGTACTGAACCGTGCTGGATTCGGTGGTCAGAAACTCGGCGGTCCAGTTACCCGGGATCTTGCCGCCGAAGCGTCCCGCCACCATCCCGCCGTAGGCGAAGGTCAACTTGGTGTTCACGTCCGCCGAAGCCCCCATCGGCAGGCCGACCGTGGGTCCGACCCGGAACCACAGCTTCCAATCGTCGTCGAAGACCAGCTTGGGCTCTTGATCATCCTGGCCAGGCAGGGGGCAGACGGCTATCAGGACTAACACCACCAGACCGAACAGTATACCCTTTTTCAAAATGCTCATGACGGCTCCTTGATCACTGCTTAGACGAAACATCCATCGGGAACGGTTTCATCGTCACAACAGTATAGTAGGGTAAAAAACGGAGCCGGGCAAGAGGCGGCGCGCCGCTTCACCCCGTAGTCCGTTTTCTTCATCCCAACGAAGCGCTCTTCCTCGGTTCCCAGGAAAGTTAAAAATCTCCGTGAACGTTCACTTTTTTCGGCACGGCATCTTGTCAACATTTGGTTTCTTGGTTAAGCTGATGGTTTGTGGAGGTGCGGCGATGAAGCGACTCTTTTCGCTAATGGTCCTGATCCTGGCTTTCATTCACCCGCTCGCGGCAAGCGACAAGGCGTCCGTCGACCGTGTCGACCCCTTCATCGGCAGCGGCGGCGAAGGCCACACCTTCCCCGGCGCCGTCGTTCCCTTCGGCATGATCCAGGTCAGCCCGGACACCGAGCTGCACAGCTTCAAGAGCGGCTTCCCCTGGTGCGCCGGCTACCGCTACGAGGATCCGACCATCGTCGGCTTTTCCCACACCCATTTCAGCGGCACCGGTCACTCCGACCTGGGCGACATCCTGCTGATGCCGTTTCACGGCGAGCTTCAGGCCGACCCGGGTACGGCGCAGGACCCGGACAGCGGGTACCGTTCCCGCTTCAGCCATGATCAGGAAAAGGCCAGTCCCGGTTATTACCGGGTCCGGCTGCAGGACAGCGACATCGAGGTCGAACTGAGCGCCACCGTCCGAGCCGCCATTCACCGCTACCGCTACCCGCCCCAGGTCGCGCCCAGGGTGCTGCTCGATCTGGTCCACTCCATCTACGACTACGACGGCAAGATCAGTTGGGCCGAGATCCGTGTCGAAAACGCGACCACGGTGACCGGCTACCGGCGCAGCCACGGTTGGGCCCCCGACCGGATCATCTGCTTCTGCCTGCAGTTCTCGCGGCCCATCGTCGACTACGGACTGATCAACCAGGACGAACCCGTCTACAAAGGCTTCGGCGTCAAGGGCCCGCTGCTGCAAAATTACCCCGTCGCCAAGGGTCGCAAGCTGAAAGCCTGTTTCGAGTTCGCCCGCAGCGACGAACCGTTGCTGGTCAAGCTGGCCATCTCCGGAGTCGACATGAACGGAGCCAAGGCCAACCTGGCGGCAGAAATGCCGGGTTGGGACTTCGACAAGGTGGTCCGGTCGGCGCGGTCGGCCTGGCAGACGGAACTGGACAAGCTGAAGTTCCAGGCCGGCGAATCCGAGCTGACAACCCTGTACACCGCCCTCTACCACAGCCTGATCGCCCCGGCCGTCTACATGGACGTCGACCGCCGCTACCGCGGTCTGGACGGGGCCGTCCACAGTGCCGAAGGCTTCGACAACCACACCATCTTTTCCCTTTGGGACACCTTCCGCGCCCTGCACCCCCTGTTCACCCTGCTGCAACCCGAACGCGACGCCGACATGATCCGTTCCATGCTGGCCCACCAGCGGCAGAGCGCCATGAACCTGCTGCCGGTCTGGTCTTTTCACGGCAACGAGACCTGGTGCATGATCGGCTACCACGCCGTGTCGGTCATCGCCGACGCCTGGCTCAAGGGCATCCGCAGCTTCGATCCCAAGGCGGCGCTCTCGGCCATGGTGCACACGGCGCAATCGCCGCAGTACGGCGGCCTGAACGGCTACATGCAGCACGGTTTCGTGCCCATCGACCGGGAGAAGGAGGCGGCCTCCAAGACCCTGGAATACGCCTATGACGACTGGGCCATCGCCCGCATGGCCTCGGCCCAGGGCGATAGCGAAACAGCCCGGATTTTCTACGAACGGGCCCTCAGCTACCGCAACATCTTCGACCCGGACAGCGGCTTCATGCGCGCCCGCAACAGCGACGGCTCTTTCCGGGAACCGTTCGATCCGCTGCTGGCCGCCTACGGCGGGGATTACACCGAAGGCAACGCCTGGCAGTACAGCTGGTTCGTGCCCCACGACCCGGCCGGGCTGATCGAGCTGATGGGCGGCGACGCGGATTTCGTACGCAAGCTCGACCAGCTTTTCGTCATCCAGGCCGACAAGGAGAAGTACAGCGCGGTCGAGGACATCGCCGGCCTGATCGGCCAGTACGCCCACGGCAACGAGCCCAGCCACCACATCGCCTACCTCTACCCTTTCGCCGGCAAGCCCTGGAAGACCCAGGAGCGGCTGCGGCAAATCATGACCGGCCTGTTCGACAACAGCGCCCAGGGGATACCGGGTAACGAAGACTGCGGACAGATGTCGGCCTGGTACCTGTTCACCTCGCTCGGCTTCTACCCGGTGGCTCCGGGCAGCGGCCAGTACGTGCTGGGCCGGCCTTTCCTGGACCGGGCCGAGATCAGCCTGCCCGACGGCCGGACATTCACGGTCATCGCCCATCAGCGCTCGGAGCAAACTCCGTACGTCGAGCGGGTGCTGCTCAACGGCCGGCCGCTGCCCAGGACCTACATCAACCACCAGGAAATCATCGCCGGCGGCACACTGGAGTTTTTCATGGCCGATGCGCCGGACATGTCGTGGGGAAAAGCGGCCAAAAACCGTCCCTACAGTTTTTCGACCAGCCCCGAAGGAATCCACATCAACCGAGGAAAGAAAAAATGATCAAAGCCATCCCGATTTTTTTGACCTTTCTGCTGATGGGTGTCGCCGACGCCATGGGACCTCTGTCCAGCGCAGTCGCCAGCAACCCGTTCATGGCGGCGCTGATGCCGTTTTTCGTGTTCATCGCCTTCGCCTGTTTCAGCGTCCCGGGAGGCCTGCTGGCCGCGCGCATCGGCAAGAAAAACCTGCTGACCCTGGGACTGGTCCTGTGCAGCGTCGCCCTGGCCGTCCCGACTTTCTTCGAGCCGCCTTTTCCCCTCCTCCTGGCCAGCATCTTCCTGCTGGGCATCGGCACCACCTTTCTGCAGGTGTCCGGAAATCCGATCATGCGCGATGTCAGCCGACCCGGACAGTACAGCCGCAACCTGGCCCTGGCCCAAGGCATCAAGGGCGTGGGCTCGACCGCCTCGGCCTACCTGGTGACCGCCGTCACCGCGCTGAGCGTGTTTTCCTCCATGGGCTGGCGCGGCGCCTTCCCCATCTTTCTGGCCATGACCCTGATCACCCTGGTCAGCCTGCGCCCGGTGAAAATAATGGAAACCAAGGCGGAAAAGCCCCCAAAATTCGCCGATTCACTGGCCTTGCTGCGCGAAAAGCCGTTCGCCCTGGCTGTATTGGGAATCTTTGTCTACGTCGGCGCCGAGGTGTGCATGACCACCTTCCTCAAGCCCCTGCTGCAGAGCGGCGGCTGGAGCGAAAACCAGGCCGCCCTGTTCGGTCCCAGCTTCTTTTTGGGTGCCGTGACCGTCGGCCGCCTCCTGGCCGGCAGCATGAAACTGAGCGCCCAGGCCTTCTTCCGCCTTTCGGCCGCCCTGGGTCTGGCGGGGATCCTGCTGATTCTCAGCGGCCTGAAATTTTTGCTGATCCCGGCGATCGTCGTCAGCGGCCTGGGTTTTGCCAACATTTGGCCAATGCTGTTCTCGATCACGGTGGAACGCCGCCCCGAGCGCGCTTCCGAGCTGAGCGGGCTGATGTGCATGGCCATCAGCGGCGGCGCCCTGGTGCCCCTGATCATGGCCAGACTGGGGGGAGGAAGCGCGGCGTTGCCCTTCACCGTCCCGGCCCTGTGTTTTGCCTATCTGCTGGCCGTTTCGCTGCAAAAAAAGCATCAGGGAGCCTGATCCATGACCGGCAAAGAATCCCAAGCTGCCGTACTGACCCTGGATGCCGGAGGCACCACTTTCTCCTTTCACGCCGTCCATGCCCAGCAGGATCTGTGCCAGCCGCTGGTACTTCCCGTGGACGGCGCCAACCTCCAGGCCTGTATCGATGCCATGATCCACGGTTTCGAGTATTTGAAAAACTCGCTGCGCGAGGAGGTGTCGGCCATCAGTTTCGCCTTCCCCGGACCGGCCGATTACGAGAACGGCGTCATCGGCGACCTGAACAACCTGCCGGCTTTTCGCGGTGGGGTTCCGCTGGGCAGAATTCTGACCGGACACTTCGGACTGCCCGTGTTCATCAACAACGACGGCAACCTGTTCGCCCTCGGTGAAGCCATGGCCGGATTTCTGCCCAACATAAACCGCAGCCTGGCCCAAACCGGTCAGCAGCGCTGCTACCGCAACCTGCTGGCCGTGACCATCGGCACCGGTTTCGGCGGCGGCATCGTCTGCGACGGCCGCATGCTGATCGGCGATTGTTCGGCCGCCGCCGAGATCTGGCTGTTGCGCCACAAGCTGAATAGCGCACTCAACGCCGAGGAAGGGGTGAGTATCCGCGCCGTCAAAAAACGTTTCGCCGAACTGACCGGCCGAAAGCCGCAGGAAGTGCCCGAGCCCAAGGAAATCGCCGCCATCGCCGACGACGACAGCGCCGCCGATCATGCCGCCGCCTGTGAAAGTTACCGCTGTCTGGGCGAGGTATTGGGCGACGCCCTGGCCAACGCCCTGACCCTGATCGACGGCGCCGTGGTCATCGGCGGCGGGCTGTCGGGAGCGGCCCGGCATTTCCTGCCGGCGCTGATGCGGGAACTCAACGGCCAGATCAACGGCTTCCCCCGCCTGGAGTCGACGGTCTACAACACTGAAAACCCGGTCGAAGCGGCGGAATTCATGCGCCCTGCCGAAATCATGCTGGACGGCAACCAGCCCTATCTGGCCCGCAAAAAAATCCCGCTGGGTATCAGTCGGCTGGGAACCAGCAAGGCGGTGGCCGTCGGCGCCTACCACTTCGCCATGAGTCGTCTGCTCTGATATCCTCTAGACCAGGACATCGATGTTCTGTGCCAGATTCGGCAAGATTTCCCGGATCATGGCCGTCAGCTCGGCCTGAACCATGGCCTGGACCTCGATGGCCCCTTTCAGAGCGCTCATATCGCGCATCTGGTAGACCAGCTGCATCTGCTCGGCGCTGACTTGCTCGGCAACTGCGGAAATATCCATCAGCGAATATATCGGCGGCCCGAGCGAACGGCTTGAACGCAGCCGTCGAAACCGGGACTCAGGCTTGCGAATGTCCGGCCGCAGCCTCCCAGAGGGCGAACCAATCCTGGCGGTCGAGCCTTTGTTTCATCGAGCAGATGGCCTGGAGCAGATGTTGGCGATTGCCTGTTCCCAGCATGGGCACCGGACGCCCCGGAAGGGCTGTCAGCCAGGCCAGGGCCACGCCGGCCGGGGTCAGGTCCATCTGGTCGCCGATCTGGGCCAGCAGGGACAGCAGCTCGCCGACACGGTCGTCACGGCCGTCCACCAAGCGTCCGCCGGCCAGCGGCGACCAGAACAGAGGCAGCAGACCATCGCCGAGCAGATCGTCATAAACGCCGTTCAGCAGGGATTGCATATGCAACAGCGAGCATTCGATCTGATTGCAGACCAGTGGCCGCGGGCTGACGGCCGCCAGGTTGCGCCACTGCCGGGGCGAATAATTCGCCACCCCGAAAGCCCGCACCATGCCCTTGCGGGCCAGGAGCTCGAAGGCCTCGGCCAGTTCCTCGACTCTCGACAACGGATCGGGCCGATGGATGAGCAGAAGGTCCAGGTAATCGGTCCCCAGCCGGACCAGCGAAGCGCCCACCGCCGCCAGGATGTGTTCCTTGCGGGTGTCGACGTGTTCCAGACGGTGCTCCGGATACTTGGCCGAAACCGTTCGCAACCCGCACTTGCCGATCAGTTCGATATGGTGACGGTTGTGCGATGTCCGTTTGAGGGCCTCACCGAAACGGATCTCCGCTTCGTAGTCGCCGAAATTGTCGGCGTGATCGAAGCTGGTCACCCCCATGTCGTCGATCAGACTGGCCAGATGATCCGACAGTTCGTCGGTGCTCATACCCCAGTCGCAGATACGTCCGCAGCCCTGAACGGGAACGCTGAGCGAAAAGTCCGCCGCCGGCAGCTCGCGCCGCTCGGCCCTGACCGCAGCCTGATAATCGAACAATTCCATGCTTCAATGATAAGTCGCGGCCCAAAAAAGCTCAAGCCTTTTCTGCAAATGCCGCCGCCGGCCAGACCGCGAGCTCGATCAAGGTCCTGGCGGCGCAGCCGGCCCAATCCCGGTTGGCCTGGGGATTGGCCGGGCTGGGATGCAGGATGGACGCGACACGGATGTCCAGACCGTCCAGAGCCCTGACCGCCCGATCGACTGCAAATTTGCCCACACCGATGACCCACTCGGGCTGCAGTGCGATCATCAACCGGCGCAGGGAGGCATCGCAGACCGCATTCAGACGATGCTGATCGGCAGCCGCCAGCTGGACCGGGGTCAGGTTGGCGCCATTGACATCGAGGAACAGCAGCGGGCAGTAATTGATGACGAAATGCCCGGTAAAAAAAGCTTCCGGGCTGGTGAAGCGTTGACGGAACAGTCCCCACAGACGCCGGCCGCTGACTTCCGAACGCCGGCAGGCAAACCCCAGCACCGGCTTTTTGGGATGGGTTTCGCCCGGGGGAAAGACGCCATCGTGAATTCCCAGCCAATCCCGTACCGTCGCCACCTCCCCGAACGGGATACCGGTCTGGGCCATGCCGAACGGTCCCGGATTCATCCCCAGAAAGATGCAACGGGGGCGGGCGGGCAGATAGCGCCGCAGGTAGGCCTGGTGGGCGGTACGGGCATAATCCAGCGGGCGGTAGACAAAGGCCGCCGGGCTGCCGACCTTCCAGTCGCGCGTCTCGTCGGCCAGGCGTTCGTATTCGGCGATTACCAGCCGCACTGTATCGTTGTCGGGTTCGTTCATCGTCCTCTTCCGGATTTTCCCCATATCATAGACCAGGTTCCGCCGGGCTGGCAAGCCTTTCGGCCGACGAACGGCCCTCTGACATTGAACCCGGATCGGAATCTGTGCTATAACCGGGGCATGTCAGAAAAAGAAATCAAGGTCCTGGTCATCGACGACGAGAAAAATATCCTGCAGTCCATCGAGATGGTTTTGGCCTACGAACAGTACAAGGTCATCACCAGCGCCAACGGCCTGGACGGTCTGGAAATGTTCAAGACCCAGCAACCCGATATCGTCCTGCTCGACGTGCGCATGCCCGGACTGGACGGACTGACGGTCCTCAAAGGGCTCAAGGAGATCAACCCTTTTACCGAAATCATCATGATTTCCGGCCATTCCGGAGTCGAGGAAGCTGTCGCCGCCTCCAAATACGGCGCCTTCGACTTTCTCGAGAAACCGATCTCCCGCGACAAGCTGCTGCTGACCGTCCGCAACGCCTACGAAAAGAGTCAACTGCGACGGGAAAACGTCACCCTCAAGGGGATCACCGAAAAGAAATATTCGCTGATCGGCAATTCCCTGGCCATGCGCGAACTGCTCGGCGCCGTCGACCGCGTGGCCCGGACATCGACCACCGTCCTGATCACCGGTGAAAGCGGAACCGGCAAGGAACTGATCGCCCGCCGCATCCACCTAAACTCCTCGCGTCACAACGCCCCCTTCGTACAGGTGAACTGCGCGGCCATTCCCGACGAACTGATCGAAAGCGAATTGTTCGGACACGAAAAGGGCTCGTTTACCGGAGCCTTCGAGAGAAAGACCGGAAAATTCGAAAGCGCCCACCACGGCACCATTTTTCTCGACGAGGTGGCCGATCTCAGCCTCAAGGCCCAGGCCAAGGTGTTGCGGGTTCTGGAGGAAGGAGAGATCCAGCGCGTCGGCACCGCCGAGATCCGTCAGGTGGACGTGCGCATCATCGCCGCCACCAACAAGGACCTGGCGGCCGCCATCCAAACCGGCGCATTCCGCGAAGACCTCTACTTCCGGCTCAACGTCTTCCCGGTCCAGGTCCCGGCCCTGCGCCAGCGCCGCGACGACATCCCGCCGCTCATCGATCACTTCATCGAACTCTTCTCCAGCGAGCACAACTTCAAGCGCAAACAGGTTTCGCCTCAGGTCCTGTCGCTGCTGACCCAGCATAACTGGCCGGGGAACATCCGCGAGCTGCGCAACCTGATCGAACGGATGCTGATCATCTGCGACGGGCCGCTGATCGAGCCGGCCCACCTGCCACCGCCGTTCAACCAGGCGGACAGTACCAGCCAAAGCCACGATTTCGGCCATATCCGCACCTGGAAAGACTTCAAGCTGCAATCCGAGAAGGCCTTTCTGCAATACAAAATCAGGGAAAACGGCGGCAACCTGGCCCGAACCGCCCGCGAAATCGATCTGCCGCGCAGCAACCTGTATAAAAAACTCGAAAGCCTGGAGATCGGCCAAACCGGAGACGACGAGAGCGGTCAGACACCCGACTGAAGACGGATCGGGTTTTGACAAACGGCGCAGATTTGCTAAAATTACTGCCATATTGGAGAAACCATGCCGAAAAAATTCGCCGTGATCGGTCTGGGCAGCTTCGGCGGCAGCCTGGTCAAAGCCCTGGCCCAGAAAAACTGTGAAATCATCGCCATCGACGCGGACCCAAACCGGGTCAACGAAATCAAGGACATCGCCACCCAGCCGGTGACCATGGACGCCACCAAGAAGGAAAATTTGCAATCCCTGGCCCTGACCGAAATGGACGCAGTCATCGTGTCCACCGGCAAGAAAATGGAATCGAGCATCATCATCGTCCACCACCTCAACGAACTGGGAGTCGGCCACATCATCGCCAAAGCCCTGAGCGAGGACCACGAGAAGATCCTGTCCCTGGTCGGAGCCAGCGAGATCTCCTACCCGGAGCGCGATATGGCCATCAAGCTCGGCAGCCGGCTGACCTGCAAGAACCTGCTCGATTACCTGCCCATCGAAGCCGGCTTCGTCATCCAGGAGTTCGCGCCGCCCGACTCCTTCATCGGCAAATCCCTGGCCGAGATCGACCTGCGCAAAAAATACAACGCCACCGTCGTGGCCATCAAGTCCCTGATCCCGGAGCAGACGATCCTCAACCCGGGCGGCGATTTCCTGCTCAAGGAAAGCGACATCATGATCGTTCTGGCCTCGCAGGAAGATGTCGACAACCTGTACCGCAAATTCAGCAACTGAACTCCTCCGGACCGGAGCGCCACCGCTAATATATCA
>CAYXHZ010000054.1:0-21316 GCA_964465065.1 uncultured Clostridia bacterium | reverse complement strand
CATCGGGCCCGCCGTATGGGGTAACAGTGGGCGACAATGTAAAGAAGTACAGCACCGTCCCCAACATCCTCCACGAGAGGGAGGACGATAGCGATGATTGGCATCGAAAATCAATCTCTTCCCAAAGAAAAAGTCGGGACAGTCAGGCTTTTCCCTGATCCACCAGGCGGGCGAAGTGTTCGAAGGAGCGGTCGTAGCCGGATTCGGCGGCTTGCGGAAAGCAGCAGGCCGGCAGTTCCCGCGAACGCAGATGGCTGGCGATGCAGTCGCAGCAGATCCCTTTGCGGGAGCAGGGATTGTAGCTGCAGTTGCAGCGGTTCAGGTTCTTGTCTTTTTTGCATTCCATGATGGAAAAGTATAGACGAGACAATCCCGAAAGACAAGGGAAAAGAGGGACCGGTTGCCGAGCCCGGCAGCGGATCGGCGCTTGCGTTTTTCAGATGGGCTGGACGTGCAGCTCCCACTGGTCGAGTTCGTGGTTCTCTTCGAGACGGTAGTAGTTGCCGGAATCGATGTCGGTCAGCCAGCGCTCTCCCAGGGTCACGGTCGTTCGCTTCAGCATCTTTCCCTGCAGGTCGACGACCAGCATCTCCGTTTTGCCTTCGAATTCGGCATAAGTAAGTATGTAGATCCGGTCGTTTCTGAGGCCTAAAGTCCGGATCGGAGGCAGAAACTCGGGGTAGCTGAATTCGAGCTTGTCGAACTCTCTCTCCCAGTTCGGGTACTGCGCTGAATAATCTTTGTACAGGAGCTTTTGTTCGGCCAGGAGGCGTTTGCGGATGGTCTGGTCAACCGGAACCTTGGGCAGATCGAGCTCGAAGCGGCCCTGTTCCTGTCCCAGCTTGTCAAAGCGGGTTATCCGGATCGCATCTCCCTCCGGTTTGGCCAGCAGCAGACCGATGCCGTCGCAGCCCAGCCAGAAGTCTCCCGGCAGGCTCAGATTCACCGGTCCCTGGCTGAGAAATTTGATCTGCTGACCGTCGGTATGGGTCATGATAAATCCGCCTTTTCGGTTCGACTGAATCCGTTCGTCGAGGATTTTTCGCGTCTTCATGTCCGGACCGAGCAGGAGCAGGCGGGATACCACCTCCGCTTTTCCCTTGGGGAAGATTATGGTGTTGAAGAAAAAGCCATCCCCCAGGGGCTGCAGCACTCCGGTCCGCGGCGGCCGATGCTGGGATATGAATTTTCCTTCCAGGCTGAAGAAGCAGCACTGATGCTCGTTACCGACGAAGACCCGGTCTCCGGCGATGCGGATGTTACCGGGCAGCATGGGGAACTCGCCGGGGCCGGCTCCGGGACGACCGAACTGCATGATCTTGCGTCCGCCGGACAGGGAGAAAACCACTATACGGCTGTTTTTCTGTAAGACGTAGAGCCGATCGCCCGTCACCGCCATGCGGTGGGCCCGGATCAGTTCCGGCAGCGGGATCACCCGCTCCTGGGCCTTCAGCGAACCAGCCGTGACGAGAATTATCAAACAGGTCGGAATCAGGCTATAATGTGTCATGCTCCACCTCGGCAATGCTCATGTGTACGAATCGGTCCGGCAAAAAGTTGTGCCTGGATCAGGGCAAGGCGAAATTTTTCGGGAGTTTGGAAAATGTACGATATCATCGCCGCAAGCTACGCCTCGATTTTCCCAGTCGCTCCGGAAAAGGTACGGTTTGTCGCCTCTCAGCTGCCGGCCGGCGCTGCCGGCATTCTGGATATTGGCTGCGCGACCGGAGAGCTGGCTTACGAATTGAGCCTGCTGCTGGAACATGCCATGATTACCGGAATTGATCCGGACGGCGATATGATCCGCATCGCCAACGAGAGGTACGGTTCGAGAGAACGCTTGAAATTTTATCAGAAAGGCATGTCGGACCTGGCAGCCGCCGATGAATACGATCTGGTGACCTGCCTCGGCAATACCCTGCCGCATCTCGAAGGCAAGGAGCGGCTGGCCGAGTTTATCGTTGCGATCCATTCCGCCCTGAGAAAAAAGGGAAGGTTCATATTGCAGCTTCTGAATTACGATCGGATCGTCAGTGAAAACAGGATGATCTTCAACGATATAGAAAGGGATGGCTTCATTTTTTCCAGAAGGTATACCCGGATAACGAAAGAAAGCGTCAGCTTCGAAATCAGCCTGTACGACAAGCTGTCGGCAAGAACCTTCAGCGATACGGTAGATCTGTTGCCCATCTACAAAAAAGAATTGGAAAATGTACTCGCAGAAGCCGGGTTTGCCATGCTCGGGGAATACGGCGGCTGGGGGATGACGCCGGCCGACGGTACCGGCATTTCAAGAATCATGGTCTGGCAAAAGTGACCAGGGAGAAATGTCATGAACGATGATGCGGATGTATTCGTTTTTTCCGATCGAGCCGGGTTTCGGGCTTGGCTGGAGAAGAATCACCGGCAAGAGAACGGGATATGGATACAATTCAGCAAAGGCAGTAAACAATTTACGGCCGATGACGCACTGAAAGAAGCGATCTGTTTCGGCTGGATCGACGGCCTGATCAAGGCCATCGACGATAAAAAGTACAAGAAATATTTTTCCAGAAGAAAAGATGTACACAAATGGTCGGAAAAGAACAAAGCCATTTACGAACAAATGGTCGGAAGCGGACTCATGACCCGGTCCGGAAGCGAAGTGTTTCAGGCCGAAAAGGGTACGGGAAAGCCCGGGCCGGAACTGAGTGAAAAAATACAGGCATTAAGAAAGGCCTTGCAGGAAAACGAAGAAATATTGGCGCTTTATGACGGCAAGGCACCATCGAGACAAAAGCAAATGGCCGGTTTTTATTGTGAAGCCAAGACGGATGAAACGAGAAACAAACGGAAAAATAAAATCATCGAGGCCTTGAAGAACAACTATTCCGGAATGTTGTACTGATTTTCGCTTCGGAACTGTTTCAAACCGGTTTCCAATAGATTTTTTGGCTAGAACAGAAGATGCTTTTGGACGATTTTGCCAGTATCGGTTTTTACGGTCAGCCATGGCCAGCCGTTGAGATATACCGGATCGGGCTCCACATCAGCATCGGCAAAATAGAGCAAACTGCGGATCGCCAGAAATCTGGCTTCTTCTCCATATTTTTGACAAAAAAAGTCGAGTGACTGACGGACTTCAAGTCCGTGCTGATGCAATAAGAGCAGGTCGCTGAAATCTTTCTTGAGGAAGGGAGGTGAACAAGTCGATGTCCATGGACTGGCGGCGGGCGAAACGCAATGCAAGGGATGTGCCTCCTCCCAGAGAAAACGGACTCAGTTCCGGAATCGACATCAGTCGGATCAAAAGGTACTGCAGATCGTGCGGGACAGCTTCAACGGGCATCGTGGTGGGCGAGCCAGGTTTTCAGAAAGCTTCGTTCTCGGGGAGCGATGCGCAGTTCCGGTTCGAGCTGATGTATGTTTTCGGGCCCCGGGAATGAACTGATCGGCAACCAGTCGGACCAGTCTCCTCGTTCGAGTACGCGCGTCAGCAACCATTTCCGATGTCGTGTAGGGTCCACGGAGCTTCTGTCGACGTCCCAGAAAAGAGCCGCTGACAACTGTCCGGTCAGGTCTGCTTGTGCATCGGGGCTCATAGTGGAAGGATACTCAAGCTCATTTACCTTGTCAATCACCCGGAGAGGGAGGTCTCCGTGCGCTCAGTCTTCCAGCTCGAGAGCCGCCAGGAAGGCTTTCTGGGGTAGATCTCCACCTTGTTGAAATGGGGACTAGGATGTGACCGGCCTGTTCGATTTCGAGACAAAAACGATGTAAAAAATGCAGGCCTGGAATGGCGTCGAAGGTGGTTAAAACCGACTGATCGGACTTGGCGTTTAACGGGTTGTTTTGGCAGCTATCATGCTTGATGAAAAAGCGATGAAGAACAGGATAAGGGTATTAATAAACTGGAGAGTCTGGAGGGAAAAATGAGCATCGAATCGTCGAAGATCCGAAATCGTGTTTCTGCGGCCTGGTCCGTCCTTCTTGCGGGGCTGTTGACCCTGCCCGGTGCGGCCCAGGCACCGAACATCACCGTGGTCACCGGTGAGGTCGACAACATCACGATGAACGCGGCTCGCCTGCACGGCATGATCAATCCCAACGGCTGCACCGGCGCCCGGTACCGCTTCTGGTACAGCGAGAACGAGAAGATGGACGGTGCTGCGTTCAGCAGCACCACTCCCGAGGCTACGGCCGGGGCCAGCAGCGGAAACCAGCCGGTGGAGGTCCAGCTTTCCGGATTGAAGCCGGGGACCACTTACTACTACCGGCTTTTGGCCTGGCCTCCCCAGGCGGCCGGAGCCAAACGCCCGTCGCAGCCGAACCTGGGGCAGGTCCGTTCTTTCCGCACCGGCTTCGGTCCTGGGCCGGTGGTCGCCGCCCCTCCCCCCCGGAAACCTGTCGATCTGCTGGTGGAGAGTTTCACCGACAGTTCAGTGACCCTGGCTTGGAACATCGACCCGGAGGGTACCGGCCCGATGCCTCACCATTTTGTGGTCGAGCGCCGGGGGCCGAACACCACCTTCACTCCGGCGGCCCAGGTGCAGGGGACCAACGTCAATGCCGGGCGGTCCTACAGATATACCCTTTGTGGGCTGCTGGCCGGAATTAGCTATCTTTTCCGGGTCAAATCGGTCAGCGGACTGCTTTCTTCACCCTACTCCGAAGAGGTCAGCGCAACAACTGCGGGTTTGAGTGGCGGCGGGCTCTCTTCCCCGCATATCCGTCCCCTGGCTGCCCCCCGTCTCGTCTCCGCTCAGTTCCGCGACCGAATCCATGTCTTTCTGTCATGGAACCAGCCAAAGGAAGAAGATCCACTGATTCCCAAGCTGCAGTCTTTCCGCATCGAGAGGAGCGAGATCACACCAAACCAGTTCGTCGATGTCGGGACTTTTACGGTGGCGGAGAACAGAAGTCGTCATGGTAATTTCACCATCATCTATGAGAACATGGACGGTTCCAACCATATCAGGGGCCTCAGTGAGGGCATCAAATATTTTTTCAGGGTTAGGGCGGTCAACTCAGCCGGCGCCTCGGAACCTTCCAACTATCAGCTTGTGATAGTCCCCAAAAACGACTGATTGCCACGGCGAGAAAGGTCGGGTAAGTCCTCTTTGTCTCAGTCTTCCAGCTCGAGGGCGGCCAGGAAGGCTTCCTGACGGATTCCGCATTGCAGATCTGCGAATTCTCCGGCACTATTTAACCCAGTTCTCAACCTGCAAGTCTTTTATACATTTTTATATATCGACATTGTTGGCGCTTTGAAAGGGAAGCCTGTGGACGGAGTGAGAGCGCCTGTGGATTTTGTGGACATGGTGGACCTGGAGAAGAGGGTGGACCGGGGGTGGACGGGCGCTGAAGATTATGGGTTACTGCGAGCTCTTTTAAGCCCCCTTCCACTTCAGGGAAGGGGGAAATGGGGGTTAGGCCTCAGGTGTGCGAATATTCAGCGAGTATCGCGCGGCTTCGGCGGTGATGTCGCGACTCATGAGGGTGCTTTTGTCGGCGGCTTCGCCTGGATCGATCGTCACCGTTTTCAGGCCGGCCCGATCGTCGGCGCGCACCAGGATATTGCCCAGCCCGTCCACGATCTGGCTTTCGCCGCGGAAATGGGCCGTGTCCCGGCCCATGGGCTCGGCGCCGATGCGGTTGGCCAGGATGTGGAACACCTTGTTTTCCATGGCCCGCACCCGGGCGATGTCCGGAGTCCAGGGACCGCCGAAATTGGCCGGGCAGCAGAGGATCTGGGCTCCCTGGCGCATCAGGATGCGCGAGGCCTCGGGCGACCAGATGTCATAGCAGATGGTCATGCCGATACGGACCCGGCCGATGTCGAACACCTCGAGGGCGTCTCCGGCAGCGAAGATCGTCTCGAATTTCGAGAGGTGAAGCTTGCGATGTCTGCCGACCAGACCGTCGGGGCCGATCAGAAAGGCTGAATTGTAGAGTTTTTCACCGCAGCTTTCGGGCAGACCGGCCACCAGGTGGAAGCGGTTTTTGCGACAGAGCTCCGTCAGGGCCGTTACGATGGTTTCGAGCTGGTCCGGTGTTGAGTAGGGCCGCAGCGACTGGCGGTCGGGGAAGACGTAGCCGCAAAAGCAGAGCTCCGGCAGGACGACGAGGTCGGTCTCGGCCCCGTCCAGGCTCTCCTGGATGAAGTTCAGATTGCCCGGGATGTCGCCCTTGAGGACATCCATCTGCAGAAAGGAGATCCGCATGTGAATCCCGGGGCTAGTCTTCCAGCTCCAGCGCGGCCAGGAAGGCTTCCTGGGGGATCTCGACCTTGCCGATGCGCTTCATGCGCTTCTTGCCCTTCTTCTGTTTTTCCAGCAGTTTCATCTTGCGGCTGATGTCGCCGCCGTAGCACTTGGCCAGCACGTTCTTGCGCATGGCCTTGACCACGGTCTTGGCGATGACCCTTTTCCCGATGGCCGCCTGGATGACCACCTCGTAGAGCTGCTGCGGGATGACCTTCTTCATCTTGCTGGTCAGGGCCTGGCCGATGTGGTAGGCGTTGTCCTGGTGCACGATCAGGGCCAGGGCGTCGATCGGCGAGCCGTTGATGAGCACGTCGAGCTTGATCAGTTTGGACTCGCGGTAGTCCTTGATTTCGTAATCCAGCGAGGCGTAGCCGCTGGAGATGGATTTGATGCGGTTGAAGAAGTCGTAGAGGACCTCGGCCAGGGGCAGCTCGTAGGTCAGCTGCACCCGCTGCGGACTGATGTAGTCCATTTTCTTGTGGATGCCGCGCCGGTCCTGCATCAGCTTCATCAGGTTGCCCAGGTAGGTTTCCGGGGTGATGATGATGGCCTCGATGAAGGGCTCCTCGATGGTGCGCAGGTATTGCGGCTCGGGCAGCTGGGCCGGGGATTCGATCTCGAATTTTTCGCCCTTGGTGTTGGTGATGCGGTAGCGGACGGAGGGGGCGGTGGTGACGATGGCCAGGTCGTATTCGCGTTCCAGCCGTTCCTGGATGATCTCTTTGTGCAGCAGGCCCAGAAAGCCGCAACGGAAGCCGATGCCTAGGGCCGGAGAGGATTCGGGTTCAAACTTCATCGACGAATCGTTGAGCACCAGTTTCTCCAGCGAATCGCGCAGCTCCTCGTGACTGGAGCCCTCGCCGGGGTAGAAGCCGGCGAAGACCATCGGCTGCGGTTCCTTGAAACCGGGCAGCGGGGTGACGTTGGCCTGCTTGGCCAGGGTGACCGTATCGCCGATCTTGACCTCGGAGATGTTCTTGATGCTGGCCATCAGGTAGCCCACCTCGCCGGCGGACAGGCTGGTCAGCGGGGTGATTTTGGGGGAGAATACGCCGATTTCGGTGACGTCGTACTCGGCGTTGTTGGACAGGAAACGGATACGGTCGCCCTTGCTGATCCGGCCGTCGATGAGGCGGATGAGGATAATGACTCCGCGGTAGGGGTCGAACCAGCTGTCGAAGATCAGGGCCTTGAGCGGGGCGTTCTCGTCCCCTTTCGGAGGGGGAATGCGGCCGATGATGGCCGGGATCAGCTGGTCGATGCCCTGGCCGGTCTTGGCGCTGACCATCAGGGCTTCCTCCCGGCCGATTCCGATGACCGATTCCATCTGCTCCAGCGATTTTTCCAGCTCGGTGCTGGGCAGGTCGATCTTGTTCATTACCGGGATGATGACCAGATCGTGTTCCATGGCCAGATAGGTGTTGGCCACGGTCTGGGCCTCCACCCCCTGGGTGCTGTCGATGACCAGCAGGGTGCCCTCGCAGGCCGACAGGGCCCGGGAGACCTCGTAGTTGAAGTCGATGTGGCCGGGGGTGTCGATCAGGTTGAGGGTGTATTCGGTTCCGTCGTAGTCGCTTTTGAGGCTGACGAAGTGGGACTTGATGGTGATGCCGCGTTCGCGCTCCAGCTCCATCGAATCGAGAACCTGTTCCTGCATCTCGCGGTCGGGAACGGCGTTGGTGATCTGCAGCAGACGGTCGGAAAGCGTCGTCTTGCCGTGGTCGATATGGGCGATGATCGAAAAGTTTCGGATATGTTTCATGGTTTTGTGCCTTTGACGGCGTAAACGGAGGCGCCGAACAACAAGCGGTTCAGCTTGTCGGTGTTCTGGTTGAGGATGGCCGATTCCGGTGTCTGCGCCGGCACCAGACCGAGTCGTTCGCTGTCGGGAAGGGGACCGTAGACGATTTCCACATCGGTGAAGGCGCTGCACTGCAGCAGGTAGCGCATGAATTCGGGGTGCAGGGCGCTGCGATGGGTGGTGTCGAGCAGGAAGATGCGGCTGAAGGCGAACAGGGACAGGGGGTTGACGGTCTCCAGCAGCAGCAGTCCTCCCGGTTTGAGGACGCGGAAGGATTCGCTGACCAGTCGGCGCAGACTGTCGCCGTCCAGATGCTCGATGACCTGGGCCGAGAACAGGGCGCCCAGACTGTCGGAAGGGCATCGCTCCAGCGTGGCGACGATATCGCCGTGACGGCAGGGCAGGCCGGCGGTCTGGGCCTGCCTGAGCATGGAATGGCTGAGATCGATTCCTTCGGCGGCGATGCCGGCCTGCAGGAGCATGGCCACGAATTCGCCGCGGCCGCAACCCAAGTCGAGGACCGGAGCGTGACCGGTCAGCAGGGGCAGATAGCGGCCGAGCTGATCCCGTACGGCTTGCGGACCGCCGCGGAAACGCTGTTCGAAGTCGGCGTACTGGAACGGGCTGAGCTGTTCGCGGATGGCCTGCAGCTCCGTCTTGATCTGCGTTTGCTCCGAGGCCTGGTCCAGGCCGGCGATCAGTCGCGTCAATTTCTCTTCCAGCTGGGCAAAACCGACCAGCAGAGTGCTGATCTGCTGATACTGGGCCTGAAGCGTTTCCATCTGGTGCTGCAGCGAGGAAAAGACCTGGCTGCTGTGGTTGTTGCTCTGGGCGTCCCATTCCTGGTCGGAAACGGTGATCAGTTCCGAAACGGTCTGAGCCAGACGCCTGTAGAGCGACTGCAGCTTTTCCCGCTGCCGGCGCCGGCGCCAGAACGGTGCCGTACTGTGCTCGGCCAGCTCGTTCAGGTTGGAGTTGAGTTGGTCCTGGAGCCTTTTCCGTCGCTCGATCAGGGCCTCAATTGTGCGGATCATGGGCTGATGTCTTGTCGTCCTCCGCCTTTTCCTTTTTCAGGGCGTTCTTGAAGTTTTTGATGCCTTCACCCAGTCCTTTGCCCAGTTCGGGAATCTTCTTGCCGCCGAACAGAACGGCCACGATCAGTAAAATAACGAGAATTTCCCATATGCCGACGCTGCCAAACATGCTTCACCTCTGAATAAAACGGATTGTATCCCGTAGCGCGCACAGTGTCAAGGAAGGGGCGGGCTGACGCTGTGGATACCCAGGGCGCAACGGTCCGCGATTTCCGGCCGCGCTATTTACACGCCATGGCGCCTTTGTTACAATGGCCGTCGGTGTCCTGAGCCGGAACCGGAGCTGGACGGGGCCCGCTTTCATTGTGCATCGACAAGGAGAACGAGATGAATACTGCGGTAATGGGATTGCAGTGGGGCGATGAGGGCAAGGGCAAAGCCATCGATTACCTGGCGCACAATTTCGACGTGGTCGTGCGTTATCAGGGCGGCCACAACGCCGGTCACACCATCTACAACAAAGGCCGGAAACTGGCCCTGCACCTGTTGCCTTCCGGTGTATGCACGCCGGGTACCCGTTCGGTGATCACCCACGGCGTGGTGGTCAACCCTCTGGCCCTGCTGTCGGAAATGGACGATCTGTCGGCACAGGGCATTCTCATCGATGATCTGTTCATCAGTATGGACGCTCCGGTGATTCTGCCGGAACATCAGCGCCTGGACGAGGTGTTCGAAGAGGCCCGCTACGAAAAAATCGGTACCACCCGACGCGGTATCGGTCCCGCCTACGAGGACGTGGCCGGGCGCCGGGCCGTCTTTCTGGGCGACCTGCTCGACCGCGATCAGCTTCTGGCCAAGCTGGTCCCGCTGAACCGCTTCTTCAACCAGCTCATCACCATTCACGGCGGGGAAACGGTGACGATCGACAGCTACATCGATTCATACCTGCAGGCCGGCGAACGTCTGCGTTCCTTGCTCTGCGACACCGTCTCCCTGTTGCACCGTTTCAGCGAGGACGGCGCCTCCATGCTCTTCGAAGGAGCCCAGGGCGTTCTGCTCGACCTGCGCTTCGGCACCTACCCCTTCGTCACTTCTTCGGTGCCGACGGTCGGCGGTCTCTTTTCCGGTACCGGTCTGTCGCACAAGCAGCTGGGCAAGGTGGTCGGAGTCACCAAGGCCTACACCACCCGGGTCGGCGGCGGCCCCTTCCCCTCGGAATTGTCCGGTCAGGCCGCCGAAGAGCTGCGCACCCTGGGCAACGAATACGGCGCCACCACCGGGCGTCCCCGCCGGGTCGGCTGGCTGGACCTGGTGGCCTTGAAGTATGCCGTCGATATCAACGGCGTCGACGAACTGTTTCTCACCAAGATCGATGTCCTGGACCAGTTCGCCACCATTCCGCTGCTGACCGCCTACCGCCATCCCGACGGCGAGATCAGCCGGACCTTCTGCGCCGATGCCCGCAGATTGTCGCGTGTAGAGGGGGTCTATGAAGAACTGCCCGGCTGGCAGTGCCCGCTCGATACGGTCCGTAAAGCGGATGAGCTGCCCGGAGCGATTCGCGATTATATCCATTTCATAGAATCTTATGTTAAAATTCCAGTGCATTTTCTCTCTGTGGGGCCGACCCGGGAGCAGACGATCGTCTTGGCCTGAAGAGGGGTGCGATGACCGGCCGAGGCCGGAGCAGAGGAAGGGAGATTTTCGATGTACAGCAAGGAAGAAATCGTCGCCGAGATCCGGCGGGTGGCTGCCTATCTCAAAACCGACACGGTTACCCCGGCCCAGTTTCAGGAATGTTCGACCATTCCGCTCAATACGGTAGAATTTTTCATGGGTTCCTGGAAATCGGCGCTGCTGGAGGCCCGCCTGTCCGGCGTGGTTCGCAAGGAACCCACCAGCAAGGATCTGTTGACCGAGCTGTGGCGCATCTTTACCCTGACCGGCGAGATCCCGACTTACGCCCTGATCGATCAATACGGCAAGATCCCTTCGGCCACCTACCAGCAGCACTGGCGGAGCCTGGAAGTACCATTCAAGCTGGCGCAGCGTTATTTCGGAGAAAAAAAGCAGGAGCAGTCCCGGGACGGTTACCTGACCGATGCCGGCAGAACGCGCATGTTCTCCGGGTCGGCCTCGAGCGATGATCAACCCGATACGAGCGCGCAAAGACACGATGCCAACGAGGACTCCCAGGATCTGGATGCCCAGCTGGCCGCCACCGTGGTTTCGGCGCCGGTTCCGGAATTCGTCGTGCCGGTGGTTCCCGTCGAGGAAGTCAAAGCGGAAAACGAGCCGGACCGGCCGGCGGCGCCCGAGGAGAGCGATCGCACTCTGGCCACCTGGCCGGAAGGCGAAGAGGGGATTCTGCTGCCGGAGTACAACCCGGATATCCATACGGCTCGGCAACCGATCATCGTGCCGGACCTGAGCAATGAACCGCCGCCGGAACAACGGATGAAAGGAGAACGGCTCAGTTTCCGCGGCCTGCAGTTTCCCCCGTCCGATCGCACCGGGGTCATTTTCCTGTTCGGCATGGTGGCCATCGAGCTCGGTTTCTTTCTGGAGACGGCCGGGGAAGGGGCCGGATTCAACGGTTTCCGCACCCATCGTCTCGACGAGACGGAATGGTCGACGGTTCGACTCGTTTTCGTGCACCACAGTTCCGAACTGATCGGTCATGAAGCCGAGCTGGAACCCTACACTCACGTGGTCTGCTGGGAACACGACTGGTCGCAGTGCCCGTTGTCGGTACTGGGATTGTCGACCCTGATCCGGGAATTGCCGAATTACCAGAAACCGAAATAGACGGCTCCGGACCGGCTGAATACCGATTAATTTTGTTTTGCGACCGGATCAATTCGCAAATAATTTTTAGAAAAATAAGAATATTGACAATATCATTACTATGTAATGAAGATCGTTTGCATCGTCTCGAACGAACTGCAGATGAGCGCCGACGAAGTAGAGGAGGATTCATGGCTGCTAAAAAATCGATGAATATCGGGAGGAAACTGATTGTTCTGGGAGTCGTCACCACCAGTCTCGCAGTTCTGCTGATCGTCGCCATCGCCCTCTGGCAGGCATCCGCGCTGGAAAGTATCACCGAGACCGAGACCCTGTCTCAAGCTCATCAGGGCCAGGAGCACATCGTCTCCGGTATCCTGGCCATGCTGGCCGCGCAGCAGGAAACACTGGAAGCTAAGGTGATCTATGACCTGAACGTGGCGCGGGAGGTTTTGCAGAAATCCGGCGTCGTCAGCCTGAGCGCTGAAGCCATCGAATGGCAGGCTGTCAACCAGTTCACCCAGGCCCAGACTACGGTCCGCCTGCCCAAAATGATGGTCGGAAACGCCTGGTTGGGACGGAATCCGGATATTAACCAACCCTCGCCCGTGGTCGACCGGACCCGAAGCCTGGTGGGAGGCACCTGTACCATCTTTCAGCGCATGAACGAACAGGGGGACATGCTGCGGGTGGTCACCAACGTCGAAAACCTGGAAAAAAAGCGGGCTATCGGAACCTACATTCCGGTCGTCAATCCGGACGGCCAGGCCAATCCGGTGCTGCAGCGGGTGCTGGCCGGCAAGAATTACACCGGTAGGGCCTTTGTCGTCGATAAATGGTACGTCACAGCCTACGAGCCTCTGCGTGATTCATCGGGGAAAGTGATCGGCATCCTCTACGTCGGTGTTCCCGAGGAGAGTGCCACCAGCTTGCGCCGGGAAATTATGAACTTCAAGGTCGGCAAAACGGGTTATGTCTACGTTCTCGATCCTCAGGGCAAGTACATCATTTCCCAGAACGGTCAGCGCGACGGCGAAAACATCTGGGAAAGCCGGGATTCCGCCGGCAATCCGATCATTCAGGAGATTGTCAAGAAGAGCCTGGCGCTGAAAACGGGCGAGTTCGCCCACGTCAGTTACCCCTGGCAGAACGCCGCCGATGCCCGAGCCCGGCAGAAAACCGTGACCATCGGCTATTTCGCGCCCTGGAACTGGATTATCGGCGCCGGAACCTGGGACGACGAGTTTTTCGCGGGGGTGAACGCCCAGCGGGAGGCCAACCGAAGCAGCCGCAATATCATGCTGATTATCCTGGTCCTGTCGATGGCGGCGGTGGCCTTTTTCTGGAATGTGCTGTCACGCAGCATCGTCCGGCCGATCCTGTCCCTGGTCGACCGCGCCCGTGACCTGGCCGAAGGCCGGGTGGACATGACCAAACGTCTGGCCATCGAAAAACAGGACGAGGTCGGCGATCTGGCCGGCTGGTTCAACAAGTTTCTCGACCGGCTGCACGGAATGATCCGCAGTATCGCCGGCAGCAGTGCGGCGATTGCCGGGTCGACCCAAACCATCGCCGAACGCAGCCGCGACCTGTCCGAACACACTACCCAGCAGGCGGCGGCACTGACCCAGACCACCGTCACCCTGGAGCAGTTCTCCAAGGGGGTCAGGACCAACAGCGAAAACGCCGCCAACGCCGAGGGCGGTCTATCCAGAATCAACAGCGATTTGCAGCATAAGACGCAATTGATCGAGAGCGTCAGCAGCACCATGGACGAGATCCATCAATCCGGAGATCAGATCAGTCAGATCGTCAACGTCATCGACGACATCAGCTTCCAGACCAATCTGCTGGCCCTCAACGCCGCCATCGAGGCCGCCCGGGCCGGTGAGGCCGGCCGGGGGTTTTCGGTCGTGGCCGCTGAAGTGCGCAATTTGGCCCTGAAAACGGCCGAATCGTCGCGTACCATTCGCGACATCGTCACCCGGAACCTGAGTTCCACCAAGAAAGGTCTGAACCTGGTTCAGGAAACGGCCCGGTTCTTTTCCGAGATCCGCAACACTCTTTCCGGCATCTCCACGCTCATCACCCAGATCAGTTCGCTGTCGAGCGAGCAGCAGACCGGAATCGGTCAGATCAATATCGCCGTCAACGAAATCGACGGCCTGGGCAACGACAACGCACGCATGTCTTCCGAATTCATCAATCTGACCAACGAACTCAAGGACCATGCCGACAACCTGGATGGTCTGGTGGCGCAATTCAAGCTGGACTAGGCGGCGACTTCGGACTCGCGCTCGTTGGTGTGCAAAACGCCCGTGCATTTTGCGCACCTGCCAGCGCGTTTTGCCTGCCCGTTCAGGGTGAACCGGTGGCTCTTTCTTTGTAAAGCCGCTTCGTCCCACACTCCTGCGAGTTCAGTGTTTTTGGCACATTTCTTTCATTCATAATCCGCTTGGGTGAAAAAAGTGTTGAAATACGACTATGAACGTTGGAGTCGGGAAGCCACGCTGGTGATCAACGGCGATCTCAACCAGGAGGACGCCGAGTCCCTGCGTCAACTGCTGCTGGACGCCATTCGGGATACCGACTTTCTCAAGATCGACCTCAGCCTGGTCTGTCAGATCGCGCCCACCTGCGGGGAAATTCTCTTTTCATTTTCGGACGAGAAGCGGGTGGTCAGCAAGCGTCTGCTGATTTTCAAACGGCGGGCCGAAAATGCAACAACGGCGCTGGTGGAGGAATGAAATGAAAAAGAAGGGCGTCAAACCGTTCATCCTGACTCATATTCTGGGAATCGATCAGATCGCCGCCATCCACAGTCAGGTTTCCGAGTGGCTGCAGCACAAGGATCACATCGAGATCGCATTCCAGGATGTCAACGAGGTGGATGTCTGCTTCCTGCAGTGGTTCATCGCCCTGATCCGCACCGCCAAGCTGAAGCCGTACACGGTGGCAATATGCGGTGCCATTCCCGGCGTCGTTCTGAACAATTGGCAGTTTATCGGCATTTCCACTCCTTTTTACGATTTTCTCAAAGAAAACCAGGTGACGCTCAGGGAAGAGTGATGAGTCAGTCCTTCAGTGACATTTTCATCGAGGAAAGCCGCGAATTGATCGCCGATCTGATCGCCGCGCTGCTGGAGCTGGAGAACGAGCCGGCGGATATGGATCTGGTGGCCAGGATTTTCAGGGCGCTGCACACCATAAAGGGCTCCGGAGCCATGTTCGGATTCGACGAAATCTCCGGATTCGCCCATCACCTGGAAAACCTGTTCGATCGTGTACGCGGCAATCGGCTGCGCCTGAACAAGGCGATGATCGACCTCACCCTGACCTCGGTCGACCTGATCTCCAGGATGCTGGAAAATCCGGACCTGCCGGAAGATATGCGGCAATGCAAGCAGGAAATCGTCGACCGGGTAAAAGCCTGTCTGGATGGCGAGGGCGATCAGGGAACCGCTGTCGCCAAGGTAGAGAGTGCCGATCTTGCAAATGAAACGGCCGGCAATCAGACCTTCCGGATTCTTTTCACCCCGCATCGGCCTTTCTTTCGCAATGGCCTCGACCCCCTCGAAACCTTGCGCAATTTCCTTACGCTGGGCGAAGCCCTGATCATGGCCCGGACTGCGTCCATCCCCGATTTCTTCCAGCTCGATCCCGAGGCCTGTCACATGGCCTGGATCATTATCCTGACCACCCGCAAGGGTAGCGACAGCATTCAGGATGTGGCCATGATGCTGGAGGAATACGCCGTGGTGCAGATCGACCTGATCGACGATGGCCAGGACGAGTCCCCCGATTACAAGAAGCTGGGCGACATTCTGGTGGAGCGCGGCGATATCACAGTCGACGAGATGAATCTGGCTCTTTCCCAGCAGCACCGTTTCGGTGAAATCCTGCTGGCCCAGGGCAGCATCAAACCGGAAGCCATCGAATCGGCCCTGATCGAACAGAAGCGTATCCGACAGCTGCGTCAGGCGGACAGCGAGCATAAAGAGGCCACTTCCCTGCGCGTTTCTTCGGACAAGGTCGACCTGCTGGTCAACCTGGTCGGCGAATTGGTGACCCTGCAGGCCAGGCTCAACCAACTGTGCAGTCAGCGCTACGACCCCGACCTGCTCGGCGTTTCGGAAGAGATGGAACGCCTGACTGCGGAATTGCGGGATCAGACCATGGAAATCCGCATGTTTCCGATCGGCTCCACTTTCGCCCAATACCGTCGCCTGGTTCGTGACCTGTCGGCGCAACTGGGCAAGGAGATCGAGCTGACCACCGATGGCGACGAGACCGAACTGGACAAATCGGTCATCGAGAAGCTGCACGATCCGCTGATTCACCTGATCCGCAACTGCATCGATCACGGCGTCGAGGTTCCCCAAGTCCGGACGGCTGCCGGTAAGACCCGTCAGGGCAGCATCCACCTGAGCGCTTCTCAGTCCGGCGGTTTCGTCATCATCCGCATCCGCGACGACGGTCAGGGTCTGGATGTTGACGCCATCCGCGACAAGGCCATCGAGCGGGGATTGATCCATGGCGACACCCAGCTCAACGAGCAGAAAATATTCAATCTCATCTTCGAACCCGGCTTCTCCACCGCCAAGCAGGTCAGCGAGGTTTCGGGGCGGGGCGTGGGCATGGATGTCGTCAAACGCAACATCGAAGCCCTGCGCGGAACGGTACTGGTGGAGAGCGAGGCCGGAAAGGGTACCGATGTCATTCTCAAGATCCCGCTGACCCTGGCCATCATCGACGGACTCCTGGTTCAGGTCGGTGCCGAGCGCTACGTCATGCCGCTGGCCCTGGTCGAGGAATGCGTCGAGATCAGCCATGACCGGATACAGGCCAACGGCTGCAACCGGCTGGTTCAGGTGCGCGGTACGCTCGTCCCTTACATTTACCTGCACGAGCTGTTCGGACACCCGGAGCCGCCGCCCCGTTACGAACAGATCATCATCATCCGCAACGAGAATCGCCGTGTCGGTCTGGTGGTCGATCAGGTGATCGGCGGGCACCAGACGGTGATCAAAAATCTGGGCGCCTATCTCAAACATCTCGACGGCATTTCCGGAGCCACGATCCTGGGCGACGGGGGAATCGCGCTGATTCTCGATGTCCCGTGGCTGGTCAAAGAGGTGGAGGAGAATCGGGTGCCCTGTCCACAGTACAGTCAATTCAGTTTGAAAGGAGATATCCATGCGTGAACGTGCACAACAGACAGAGGAAGTTTTGCTGCGTATCCAGTCGCTGATCCAGGAATTGAAGGAACCCTTGCGCAAGAAAAGCAAATGCGAAACGTGCCGGATCGACAAGAGCCGTTGCCCCGTGCATACCGGTTTTTCGTCGGCGCAGGACACGGAGTGTCCGGTGCCCTTCTTTCAAACGGGCTGGTTTTCCTACCTGAGCGAAAAGTACGGCAACTGATGCGCGTGTTCGCCCGGTCGAGACGAGTCTTATCCCGGGGTGGCGGGGGAAGTGGGGGAATCGTTGCGCATTCTTGCGAGAGATGGAGGGGAAAATATGGCGTTTACAGATTGGAAGATCAGTGTGAAGATCCTGGCCGGCTTCGGGTTGGTTTGTTTGATCGCCCTGTTCATCGGCGTCATGGGGTACGCCGGAGTCGGCAAGGTCGGCTCGGCTTTTCATGATGTGGCCAACGTCCGCATGCCGGCGGTGCAGTACCTCAAGGACATGGAAATCGGTTTCGAAAAATTCCGGGTGGCCCAGCGTACCTTGCTCAACCCCAACCTCAAGGGTGAGGACCGGAACCGGCAGTTCGGCAATATCGACAAAGCGGTGGCCAAGTACACGGAAGCCATCGACAAGTACAACGCCCTGGCCAAAACCCGGGAAGCGGAGGCCTTGTGGAGCGAATTCCAAGAAAAGCTGGCCAAATGGAAGAATCTCAACGATTCATTCCTGAAAATGATGCAGGAGATCGTCAACCTGGACATTCATTATCCCATGCAGTTTCTCAAGGATCTTCAGACATTTCAGGGGGATCACTACAAGCTGCAGGTTCGAATCGTCAACCTGCTGCGCGGCAGCTCGGCTTTCGAGGGCGGTGACGATCACAGCGCCTGCAACCTGGGGCGCTGGCTGCCGACCCTGAGCACCCGGAATCCGGTTTTGAGCCAGGCTTTCAATGCCCTGCAGGAGCCACACCGCCAGTTTCACGAGTCGGTACGGCAGATCAAACGTCTGGTCGCCGCCGGTAACCGCGGCGAAGGGACGACGCAGTACGAACGCACCATGCTGCCGGCCGCAGAACGCGTCTTTGTTTATTTCGACCAGGCCATCGGCGAGGCCCAGAAAGCCACCGCTCTGTTCGCCGATGCCGAAAAACTGGCCATGGTGGATGTTCGGGTGCTGCAGGACGAGGCCCTGGGCATTCTGAGCAAGATCGTCGCCATGAACATCGAGATGTCCGATCAATCGGTCCGCGACGGCGATGCCGCCAGTACTGCCGCCAAGGCGTCCGTGGTCATCGGCATTGTGCTGGGGATCGCTCTGGCTATCGTGCTGGCTTTCCTGATCAGCCGCATGATCGCCGGCGGAATAAACCGCGGCGTCAGTTTTGCCAGAGAACTCTCGAATGGCAACCTGACCGCCAGCATCGAGGGTCAATACATCAAGCGCAAGGATGAGATCGGCAAGCTGGCCGAGGCCCTGACCGATATGGTCGAACGTCTGAAAGAGGTGATCGGCAGCGTCATGACGGCCGCCCAGAATGTCTCCTCGGGCAGTCAGCAGCTGAATTCGACGGCCCAGGAGATGTCCCAGGGCGCCACCGAGCAGGCCAGCGCCGCCGAGGAGGTGTCCTCCTCGATGGAACAGATGAGCGCCAACATCCAGCAGAACACCGACAACGCCGGTGCTACGGAAAAGATCTCCTCCAAGTCGGCCAACGATGCCCGCGAGAGCGGCAGTGCCGTATCCGAAGCGGTCAAGGCGATGAAAGTGATCGCCGAGAAGATCAGTATCATCCAGGAAATCGCCCGCCAGACCAACCTCCTGGCGCTCAACGCCGCCATCGAGGCCGCCCGGGCCGGCGAGCACGGCAAGGGTTTCGCCGTGGTGGCCTCCGAGGTGCGCAAGCTGGCCGAACGCAGTCAGACCGCCGCCGGGGAGATCACCGAGCTGGCCAAAGGCAGTGTCGATGTAGCCGAGAAGGCCGGGTCCATGCTGGAACAGCTGGTACCCGACATACAGAAAACCGCCGATCTGGTGCAGGAGATCGCCGCTTCCAGCGTCGAGCAGAACGGTGGTGTCGGGCAGATCAACAAGGCCATCCAGCAGCTGGACCAGGTGATCCAGCAGAACGCCGGCGCCGCCGAGGAGATGGCCTCTACCGCCGAGGAACTGTCTTCGCAGGCCGAGCAGCTGCAGGCCTCCATCGAATTTTTTCATATCGACAGCCATGTCGCGGCTGTCCACAGTCCGGGGCCAGCCACGATACAGACCGGCGTCAAGAAGAATCGCCGGACATTGATCTCCCATATCGGGGCCAATAAGCTCGGCAGCGGTAAAAACGCTGCCAAGCCGAAAAAAGAGGATAAGCGGCCGGGCAAGGGAGTCAGCATCAGTTTAGAGGAAGGCCAGGATCAGGAAGACGATCTGTTCGAGAGGTATTGACATGGATGCCCGAAAGCAGGCCGGAGAGGGCCAATATCTGACTTTTCGCCTCGAGGACGAGATCTACGCCCTGGAAATCACCCGGGTCCGCGAGGTGCTCGATTACACGCATATCACCAAGGTGCCGAAAGTGCCGGAGTTCATGCGCGGCATCATCAACCTGCGCGGCGGGGTCGTGCCCGTGGTCGATCTCAAACGCAAGTTCGACATGGGGCAGACGCAGCGGGCCGTCGACACCTGCATCATCATCGTCGAGGTCGATGTGGAGAACGAATCGACCATGATCGGCACCCTGGCCGATTCGGTCCGGGAGGTGATCGAACTGAGCGCCGAGCAGATCGAACCGCCGCCCAAGATCGGTTCACAGATCCGTACCGAGTTCATCAAGGGCATGGGCAAGCAGGACGATCATTTCATCATCATTCTGGATATCAATTCCATATTTTCGGCCGACGAGCTGAATCTGGTGCAGACGGTCAGCGAAGCGGAAAGTCAGGCGGCCGGACTGGTTGCGACGCCTGAGGGGTAAACGCCTTTTCATCACCGTTCAATACAACCGGCCCGCCCCCCTTCGTCCGAAGGCGGGCGGGCTCGGCTCAGCCCCCGTTGGGAAGGCTGAATGGAGGGAGAGATGGGTTCTTTGAAAGACATGAAGCTGCGCAACAAAATCGGCGGCGGTTTCGCTCTGATTCTGCTGCTGACGATTGCCGTGGCTATTTTCGGTTACCGGGGCATGTCGTTGATCACCTCCTCCGCCAGGCTGGTCGACCTGAGCCAGACACTCAGCAACGAGCTGCTCAATTGCCGGCGCCAGGAAAAAAACTTCGTTATCCGTGGCTTTGCCCTGGTGGACAAGGACACGCAGAACTCGGTCGAGAAGGCCTTGCAGCATTTCGAGCGAATCGAAAAAACTATTTCCGAACTGGTCCGCTTCACTCACGACAAGAGCCAGCTGCCTTTGCTGGACAAGGCCAGGGAGGGCTCCAGGCAGTACAAGGGCTCTTTCGATAATTTCGTCGAATCCCGCAAAAAACAAGACCAGGCGCTGGCGGCCTGGGGTCCCAAGGGCGTCGAATTCCTGAAATCGATCGAGGAGACCGCCCGGCTCCATGACCTCCCGGCGGTCAGGGCTCAACTTTTCGAAAGACTGATGATCCCGTTCTATCGGCTTCGGGTGGCCAATCTGTATTTCATCAGCGAGAAGAGCGACGAGCGCTGGAATCAGGCTCAACTGGAATTGTCCGGCATGTACAGCGGCTTGACGCAGTTCGGCGAACGGTCTGCCAGCCTGGGCATCGATACCCGGGAAACCGAGAGGAGCCGACGTCTTCTGGATGAATACAGCCATCTGGGCACTCAATACCACAAGTCGGTACTGGATCAGCGGACCATGGATTCGGAAATGGTGCAGCAATCCAGATCGGCGCTGGAATGCACCGACGAGTACACCGCCATGATCATGGAGAACATGAAAACGGTCGTGGCCAAAACTCAGCGCAATACGGTCGTCTTCACGGTCCTGGCCATTCTGATCGGACTGCTGGTCAGCGTTTTCATCGTCCGGGGCATCGTCAGACCGGTGCTGAAGGGGGTGGAGTTTGCCCGGAGTATGTCGGCCGGAGACCTGACGGTCAGGATCGACATCGATCAGCGGGACGAAATCGGTCAGCTGGCGGCGGCGCTGCAGGACATGGTCGATCGGCTCAACCAGGTGATCGGTGAAGTCAGTTCCGCTACGCAGAATGTTTCCTCGGGCAGCCAGCAGCTGAATTCGACGGCCCAGGAGATGTCCCAGGGCGCCACCGAGCAGGCCA
>CAYXHZ010000053.1:0-21448 GCA_964465065.1 uncultured Clostridia bacterium | reverse complement strand
CGTCCAGGCCGCCGTCGGCCGAACCCATCTCGAATTCGCCGCCTTCCACCAAAACAAAATTTTTCATGATATCTTCGCTATCGGCCCTGAATATCGTGCCAAATTATGTTCTGAAAAATCCCGGAAGCATTCACGAAATTTTTACTGCAGACGACAGGATTGACGGTGAGACGGCCGACCTGATGGACTAAATCGATATCAGGGAGTTTTCAGTGCCGTAAATGTTGCCGACATAGCCATCGGCCTGCGGATCGCTCTGCCAATGTTTGCCATCGAGCAGATACTTGAAGCTGTAGGTGCCACCGGCCTGCAACGATATGGTGACGGAAAAATCTCCTTCCTTGAGACGCTTCATCGGGTTGGCCATCGGATTCCAATCATTGAAATCTCCACATAAATAGGCCTTCTTCGTGTCAATTTCCGGTTTAAAGCGAAAGGTGACCCGACAAATGCCGCCACTTTTCTGATAGCTCTTGTTGATCATGTTCCCCACCTTATGAAGTGTTTTGACGGTTCTGTTTTCATATCAATCGCGTTCTCATCGACATACATTACAAAGGTATAGTAACATAAAAATCGAAAACCGTCAGCTCCGCCCGGAATCCGCTCGATCCTGAATCAGCGCCGCAGGTTCAAAACCGACTTGAACAGTCCGGCCCGCTCCTGGATCAGCTGCTCGTTTCCGACGACACACAGGTTGTTTTGGATCATCAATCCGGCAAGCAGCTCCGCATAGGCCCGCAGGTCCTCCAGACGGGTGGTCAGAATCTCCGTCCGTTCCTGTTGCCGCTGCGCCTGACCGATGCGCGACAAATGCCGTTCCACGGCCGCGATCGCTTTCTGGGCCGGGTCCAGCGGGTAATCGCGCTTGGAAATGGCCCCGATGATCAGGCGGCGCAACTCGCGCTCGGACAGCTGCAGATCCCTCAGAAAATCGGCAGTCTGATTGTATACCTGTATCGTCTTGTCCAAGTTGGGATCGCGGTAGGAGGCGAGCAGCAACGAACCGTTATCGGACAGCATGGCAAAACCGCCGTACGCGCCGCCCATGACCCGGACCGTATTCTGCAGGTAAACGGTCGAAAGCAGTTGGGACAGCACCTCCATCCGACCGTTGTACGAGTAGCCCAGACTGCGGTAATCGCCGCCCTTGACCACGTACTGCACCTTGCTGGCGTCCTTGAAGGCCTCGTTGGCGGTTTCCTTGACGAAGCGGTACGGTGTGCGCTGGACCGGAAAATCCGGAAAATCGGCCAGAAAGCCCCCCAGTTCGCGCCGCAGAGCCTCGGCCTGCTCCGGCTGACAGGTCAGACTGAGCAACAGGCCACGACGGTTGACCAGACGAGCTTGCACCCGCTGCAGATTTTCGGTGATCTGCCCGAGCTTGCGGTCGAACTGATCGACCAGATCGCAGAGAAACAGGTAATAGCTGTGCCCGCCGATGAGTTCCCGGTAGGCGCCGCGGTTGGAGAAATAGGAGCTGACGCGAATGGCGGCGATACTGAGTCCGTTGTAGGCCAGCCCCTGCTCGGTCTGGGCCTTCATGCGCACGATCAGCTCGCGCAGGCGTTCGGGATCCTTGCTCCACGAGCTGTGCAGCAATTGCTCGCGCATTAACTCCAGCAGTTTGGCGCTCTTTTCCGGCATCACTTTGCCCTTGAGGGCGAAGAAGCTGCGCAGCTGCGTATCGTCCCGCAGAACCGGCAGCGGGTTCAGCGCACTGGAGATACCTCCGGTGTGGAGGTTGATCTGATCTTCCAATTCCCCGTAACTGTAACGCTCCGTGGCCAGCAAACCGATCAGTTGGTTGAACAGCTGCAAATACGGAATCAGTTCCTGACTGACGGCGCCGGCGTCCAGATACAGACTGAAATAAACGATGCCGCGGCTGAATTCATCGACGAACAGCATGGGGACACCGGCGGCATCCTCCTGACGGACGGGGATATCAGACTCCACGGGATCGATGTCGCTCAACTCGAGCAAGGGAATGCTGGCCAAAGATTCGGGATCGTCACGACGCTGCTGGTAGTCCCGCAGTTCCCGGGTTTCCTGAACCAGGCATTCGATTTCCGGGCCGCTCATCGCCGCCTTGATCCGGGACAACCTGTCAGTCAGTCTTTCCTGCAGTACCGTCTCCAGCCCTTCCTGAGGGTTCAGGAGCGCAAAGCAGGCATGTTCATTGGTCAAAAACAGCTCTTTCAGCATCTTTTCCAGGTGGTTGTCGGCGATTTTGCGGCGGATTTCCGTCAGCTCGCTGTAAAAGGACAGGGTCAGAAACGGATCGTCGCCAAACAGCCAACCCGGTGTGGCCATCATGGCGCCGCTGACACCGGTGAAACTCCCCTGCCCCTCGCGCAGGCTGAATTCCATGCGGTTGACGATGCCTTCGAGCATCGTCCGGTCCAGGCCGGTCTTGCACGCCTGCCGCACTGTCCCGTCGAGAATTTCCTTGAAACGTGAAAAGTCCTCCGGCCGGGCGTTATCGATGGTAATCTGGAACACCGGCTGCTGGATCCTGTCGACGGACGCGGCGACATCCTGTCCGATTCCGGCCTGCTGCAGGGCCAGTCGGAGCGGGCCGTTCTGATGGTTGACCAGAGCCTCGGCCAGTATGTCCAGGCAGATGGTCGTCTCCTGGTCGGTGCAGCGTCCGTACACTCCCGCCCAGGCGATGTAAGTCTGATTTTCACCGTCAACCCCCTGCGGCAAGGGATAGGACTCGACGATATCGGGCACCTGCCGTAACGGGGCCTGCAGGGGGATGTCGCTGGGAACGGTTCTTTTTTCGTAAGCGGACAGGTAATTACCGTCGATGAATTCGAGCTCGTCGTCGAGGTCGCCGTTTCCGTAGAGATAAATGTAACTGTTGGCCGGATGGTAGAAAACGCGATGGTAAGCCGTGAAGCGATCCTGATCCAATTCGGGGATGGCATCGGGGTGGCCGCCTGAGGATCTGGAATAGCAGTTGTCGGGAAACAGTCTGCGACCGATATGCAGGTCCAAAAGCCGCTGCGGCGCGGAAAAAGCGCCCTTCATCTCGTTGTAGACGACACCGGTGCAAGTCAGCGGAGCATCGACCGCTTCAAGCTCATAATGCCAGCCCTCCTGTTGAAAAATGCGCGGCTCGCGGTGGATGAGCGGTTTGAAGACGGCATCCAGGTAGACATGCATCAGGTTGCGAAAATCCTTGTCGTTGCGGCTGGCGACCGGATAAATGGTCATGTCGCTGCCGGTCATGGCGTTGAGGAATGTCTTGAGCGAACCTTGACTGAGTACGTCGAACGGGCTCTTGACCGGAAAGCGTTCCGAACCGTTGAGAACGGAATGTTCCATGATATGCGGCAAACCGCTGTCATCGACGGGCGGAGTCCTGAAGGTGACGGCAAAAACCTTGTTGTCGTCCGGACTGAGCACCTTGAGCAGTCGCGCTCCGCTCCGTTCGTGGCTAAACAGCAGGCAGCGGCCGTCCAGTTCGTCGACCCAGGCTTGCCTTTCCAGTACAAAACCGTGCAGCACCGTACCGTTTTCGATCATATTCCCTCTGGCTTCCGGTCCGCCCATGAGAGCGGCACCGGCACTCACAGAAACATTTATACCAGGATCAGGCCGAAAGGTGAACGCCTTTGCGCGCCTTTCGGTTCATCGTTTTCTCCGGACGGGGGGTATTGGTGACCTTGGTCACGCGGACGGACAAGCCCCGCCTGTCGAAATCCTCGAAACCTTTCAGGACCCTCTTTTCTTCCAGTCTGTCGACTTCGAACAGGGTGAAAGATTTGAAAATCTCGATACGGCCGATCTCGATATTGCGTTTACCGGTGGCGTCGGCGACCAGTCCCATGACCGTCATCGGGCTGACCTGGTTGCGCTTGCCCAAGTTGACCATCAGTTTGCTGAATTCCATGTCGACCGGCGCTTTCCGTTCGTGCGGCTTGGTCCGGGGCAGAGTTTTGGCATGATTGAACGGCAAATTCAGGTCCGGAGCGCCCTGGTAACGGGCCAGATGAGTGCCCAGTTCGGCGGTCAGCCAGCGTTTGATCAGATCTTCGCGGCTCATTGCCGAGCAGCGGTTTTCGATCAGTTCCATGTAGGGATCGATCAGCTCGCTGTGCTGCACTGCCCCGTCGAGACGGTCCAGGTGGGCCAGGACCTTCCTCTCGCAAACGGAACGGGCGTCGGGAACAGGCAGAAACTCGAAACGAACGCCGAGCTGTTTCTCCAGGCGCTGCAGACGGAAACGGTCCGAAGGCAGGGCGATCAGGACCGACACCCCGCTCTTGCCGGCCCGGCCGGTGCGTCCGCTGCGGTGGGTGTAGGCCGATTCGTCCTGGGGCAGATTGAGATGGATGACGTGGCTGAGATCGGAGACATCGAGCCCGCGGGCAGCCACATCGGTGGCGATCAGCAAAGGAAACTGGCGGTTGCGGAAGCGGGCCAGAACAGTTTCACGCTGAGCCTGGGACAAATCGCCGTGCAGGGCGTCGGCGCTGTAGCCGTCCTGCCAGAGCTGTTCGGCCATGTCCTTGGTTTCCTGGCGGGTGCGGCAAAAAACGATGGCGTACATGTGCGGATGGTAATCGATGATGCGGCGCACGACGGCGTAGCGGTCTGCGGATCTGGCGATGTAGACCTGATGGGTGAGCTGGCCGGCGGCGGCGTTGCGGGGACCGATGACGATCTCGCGCGGCTCGTGCATGTACTGACGGGCGATGCGCGCGACGTCGGCGGGCATGGTGGCCGAAAACAGGGCCACTCTTTTCTGCACCGGAGTCGTTTCCAGGATGGCGTTGAGTTCTTCGGCGAAGCCCATGTTGAGCATCTCGTCCGCCTCGTCGAGTACCAGATTCTGCAATTCGCTCAGGTCCACCTTGCCGCGGCGGATCATGTCCAGCAAACGTCCGGGGGTGGCCACTACGATCTGCGGTCTTTTATCGAGGTCACGGATTTGATTCTCTATGCTGGCGCCACCGTAAACGGCGACCAGGCGGACAGTTTTCTTGAATTGTCCCAAATCGCGGAGGTCTTCGTAAATCTGCAGACAGAGTTCCCGTGTCGGACAGAGGATGACGCTCTGGATATGCTTGTTGTCGGCGGCTACGGTCTGCAGCAGCGGTAAGCCGAACGCGGCGGTTTTACCGGTTCCGGTCTGAGCCAGGGCGACCAGGTCGTCGTCATGGTTCAGCAGTTGCGGTACAACCTGCGCCTGGACGGGCATCGGTTCACAGTAGCCGAGTTTGTCGACGGCTTTGAGCAAACTCTCTTCCAATCCCAGTTCTTGAAATGTGATCATGATTCTCCTTTTTTTGCAGTACATCAACCACCAGAGCCTTTCAAGAAAAATCGGACAGGTCGGATCTGCAAAGACCGGAAAATTGCCGTCTAAAAGGATCGGAGGGATTCTTGCTGACGAAGCCATTCTATCACAAGCCGCCGCGGCGTACAAGGGAAAATGGCGGAATGCGGTCTGGGTTCTACTCTTTCAATGGTACCGACAGGGCCGCTTCCTCGATCAAACCGACGGTGCTGCCCTTCTTGCCCCGGTACCGGGCCAGCACATAGGTATCGGCTCCCTCATGCCGGCAGGGCGCCGTTTCCAGCCGATCGCCGCGGACGACGTAAGCCTTGCGCTTCGTCGGCGGCGCGGGCATGACTACATGAAAACCGGTCCTGTCGACATCGACTTCCCGGATCTCGAGCGCTTCGTAACCTTCCAAGGTGAAAGTCTCCCCCGGCCAGTCCGCGCCGCAGAAGGAAGCGATACCGGAGACCAGCTTAAGTTCTACGGCATCGCGGCTCACGATGAAGGCCACGGTTCCCTGCTCGTCGACGTAATGGTACTCGTTGCGACCGACCAGACCGGCCACGCCGGCGGCATCGCAGATGTGGGCCGCTTCGGCAAACAGCGAAGAATAGGAGAAGGACAGCGTGTCGCTGCTGAGCATCAGCGACAGGACACCCATCCGGCTGCGCCAACCGCCGCTGGGGTCGATACGGTTGTCCAGCTCTTCCACCGCCGCTCCATACCATGGAAACAGCAACCAGGCTGTCAGACACAAAGCCGTCACCATTTTTTTTGTCATGGATTCATTGTTGGACAGTAACTTGACATTGTCAAGTCGGGCGCCCATGAACTCACGGCCGGCTTGAGGTGGTTTTTTTTTAAAAACGCCGCTATAACAGTAGCAACCCAGCGAACAGTTTACCATGGCACCGGGATGACTTATACCCGGTACAGGCCGAGATGGAGGTTAACACGATGAGCCGCCTGCACGATTTCAACCGGAAAGCGTTTATCGATAAGATCAACCTGCTCAACCAGATCGCTGTGGACGGCAGCGATCTGGAAATCGCCGAACTGATCGAACTCAGTTCCAGCCGCAGCGGCGACAGCACCATCGACCTCATGCTGCTTCACACCCTGCGCGATCTGCTGCTCAACAATGAAGCCGCCGCCGTCAGACTGCTGGACAGCCCGGTGAGCGAGCACCAGAATCTGGCCTTGGGCATCGTTTCCCGCAAGAAAATGCAGGCCGCTGCCCCCCGTTTACTCGCCCTTTACCAGGTTGAGAACAACCCGTCGCAAAAGAACGAAATGCTGCGCACCATGCTGGAGCTGAGCCCAGAACGTTTCGGCGAGCTGTTCCGCAGCGAAACACGCAACCCGGACTGCCTGCTGGCCGCCACCGCCATCAAAGGACTGGCTTTGTGCCGGGATCACAGCCAGGATCCATACCTGCAGCAGCTGATCCGGGACAACGAATCGCCGGATCGCTACCACAGCTGCGCCGTCGTCACCGTCCAGGCCATCGAGACCCTGGCCGAACTGGGAGGTCAGGACAACCTGCGCTTCCTCAGCCAGTCCCTGCACCACAAAAATCCCACTGTCCGACGCTTCATCATCGAACAGCTCGCTCAACTCGGCGACACGGTGATCCCGTATCTGACCCCGATCTTCTCGGGTGACGACAACGACCAGAAAATCCTGGCCGCCAACTTGATCGCTCAAACCAACAGTAAACTCGGCGGCGACCTGTTGCTGACGGTGCTGGATCAGGGCCAGGCCGATGACGCCAACGTCCGCTTCGCCGTATACGAAGCCCTGGGCGCCTTTCCGTCCCTGAAAACCTTCGTCTGCCTCATCGAGGCCCTGGCCGAGACCGACCATGCTCTGCTGATCAGCGTGTTGACGGCCCTGAACCGATACGACTTCCCTTTCGTCGGCAGTAAAATCAGTGAACGCATCGATCCGAGCCAGCCCCAGGGCCAGGCGATCATCGACGCCCTGATCGACAGTCAGGCCGAGGAATTGATCGTCAAGCTGTCCGGCCAAACCCATCTGAAGGAAGCCATTCAGGCCGCGCGGGACCGGAAATCCGTTCGCCCGCAGGCCGGAGCCAGCATCCTGGCCGCCGACGATTCCATGGCCGTGCGCAAATTCTACGAAAGCATCCTGTCCGAGGCCGGATACCGGGTAAACACCGTTCAGGACGGCGCGGCCGCCTTGTGCAAGCTGCAGGCCGAGTGTTTCGACCTGCTGATCACCGACCTGAACATGCCCAACATGGACGGTATCGAACTGGCCGAGAAGGTGCGCAGCGACGACAGTATCCGGTACCTGCCGATCATCATGGTCACCACGGAAACCGAACAGTCGCAGCGGAATCTGGCCGGGAAACTGAACATCGACGCCTACGTCAACAAGCCGATACGTTCAGAATTGCTGCTGCAGACCATCCAGACCCTCGGAATCTGAACCGGGCTTTATTGCCCTGCCTGCCCACCGGAACGGAAGGACCGCAGCATCAGTCCGATACCGCCGAAAAACAGCACGAACATGACCAGTCCCTGATACAGGGTGACCGGTTTGAGCGTCATGCGAATGGCCATCAAGATTTCGGCGATGATGATGCCCAGTCCCAGAATCCCCAGAATCCATCCCGTCAAAGAACGGCTGTTGTAGAAAAGAAAGCCCACGCCGACCAGCAGCGGCAGCATGGTCAGCCCGAACGGAATGCCGTAAAAAGAGCCTGACCAGCCTGAATGGAGCACGACGGTGCGAGAGATCAGGTAAAAACCTGAGGCGGCCATGAGCAGACCTCCCAAAAACATCCACACGCCACCCGGCGTACCGCCGGAACCTTCGGGTAATTTCATTGCCAATCCTCCAGACAAAAGTTTCGTGCAGTAAACGTCAACTCAATAACCCAGATCCTGATCGACCAGCCATACTTCCAGCTCGCGACCGACCAGGCGGTTCTCGATGCACACCGTCACCTGACACATGCGCTCGGGGGAACGGCAATCCTGGCAGCGTCCGGTGAATCGGCAGGGCACTTCCCGTTTGAGCCGTACCGCGTTTTTAGGGGCGGCGACGGTTTTGATCCGTTCGAGGGCGGCTTGAAAATCCGCGGCCAGCTTGTTGCGGCCGGCGATGACGATCACCCGCCCGGGTCCGAAGAACATGGCCGCCACCCGGTTGCCCGTCCCGTCGATATTCAACAGGCGCCCGTCCCGGATCACGGCGTTGCTGCTGGTCAGATACACGTCGGCCGTCATGGCCTCCCGACGCAGCTGATCCCCTTGCTGGACAGGTACCCGCCAGTGCCAGAGAACCTGATGGCCGGCGGCAAGCAAGGCTTCGTACACCCCAAGTTCCTCGAGGGTCATCGAGCCGCCCATGGCCACGCGATCGCCGGCGTTCAGGGTCGCTTTCAGGGCCGTCAGGACTTCGCTGGCGTCGGCAAAGCAGCGGCAAGGGATTCCGCGCTGCTCGAAGCGTTCGGCCGTATCGGTAATAACGCTCATCTTCACGTCTCCTTTCGGTTTCAGTCGGATTTTACACCGTCCGGTATGGTTATGGCCAGTACCGCTGTTCATGAAATACATTTTTCTGATGTGTCGATTTTTTCGAAAATGAAACCGAAAGCCGCCCACAACCGTCTATAGGGGTATGAAACCAGACAGACCGAATCGGGAGACTGAGGCATGATACGCAAAGTGGTGATCGTTCTGGTGGCCGTATTCGTCGCCTGCAGCGCTTGGCTGTTTGGCTAGCATTTCTTACCCCCCCCCTCCTTTAACCCACAGCGGGGGCGGCCCGGTGCCGCCCCCGCATCTCTGCCGAGTCGGTCACAGCCAATCTGTCGCCTATTACCGCGATCCTTCCGGTTGTTGATAAAACAAAGCAAGTCCACGTAGTCCCATCGTCATTGTCTTTGGCTATGTATCATAGTACACTCATAATCGTTGCCATGATCACCACTGCAATCATGAAAACAATATCGCGACGATGGTTTCCGCAGGGAATGATTCTGCTTCTCAGCCTGCCGTTGCCTGGCCTGACATTCCTGAAGCCGGATCTGGCTCCCCCTCCCTTGCAGAATTACACCCTCGAAGACTACAACCTGCAGCCTCAGAACTGGGCCATCACCCAGGACAGCAGCGGACAACTGATATTCGCCAACCAGGGCGGCATTCTCAGCTACGACGGCCGCAACTGGCAACAGATCCCGCTGCCCAACACGTCGGCCTACGCAGTCTTGGCTCTGAAAGACGAGTTGATCGCCGCCGGCCAGGACAGCATCGGCTATTTACGGCGTACAGATCAAGGTCTGCTGGCCTACCATGCGCTTTCGGACACACCGGCGCTGGGCCGGGTATACCGCCTGCACCGCCTGGGCGAGCAGGCGGTCGTCCAGTCTCAGAAGGGATTTTTCCTGCTCGCAGGCCAGCGCCTGCAGCCATGGCTGCCCGAATTCGATATCCGGCGCGTCTTTACCAGTCAGAACGATGCCTTCTTCCAGACTCAGAACGGTCGACTGTACCGCTGTCGATCCGGTGAACCCGAGGCTCTCGCCGCCCTGGACCCGCGCCAGGCTCTGATCACCTGGGTGACCGCCCTGAAAGGAGACCGTCTGCTTCTGGCCACCTACCAGCACGGTTTGTATTCGCTCGAAAACGGATCGGTCAAGCCCTTCCCCTCCGCTCTCAACGACTACCTCAGTCAGAGCAACATCGTCGACGGCCTGCAGCTGGACAACGGCGATTTCGCCCTGGCCACCCGACTGGGCGGCCTGGTCATCCTGGATGCTCAGGGGAACAGACGCTGGCTGATCAACCGGCAAAGCGGCCTGCGCAGTAACACCCTCTACTGCCTGTTTATGGATCGGGAACACAATTTATGGATGGGACTGAGCTACGGTATCGGCAAACTGGAGATCTTCTCGCCATTCCGCTTTTTCTCTGCCAGCAGTTCGGTTCCCGAGATGCTGTTATCGGTCACCGCCACAAGTGATCTGATCTGGGCCGGTGCCACCAACGGGCTGTTCTGCGGCTCCGGGCGCGATCCGTTCATTGAAGTGCCGGGCTTGTCCGCCAGCGTCTGGGACCTGTTGTCGACACCGACCGGGGTCCTCTGCGCCAGCAGCTCCGGGCTGTATCTCCTCCGTTCGGCCAGCGACATCACCCGTCTGTCCGATCAGGCCTTCTTTGTGCTCGAAGCCGCTGCCGGCAATGGAGACCTCGTTTACGCCGCCGCCATGGATGCCGTGTACACCGCTACGCAGACCGCCGGACACTGGCATTTGCAAAAAATCAATTCACAGGCGATTCCCCAAATCCGCAGTCTGGCATCGATTTCCGGCGATGTCCTGTGGTGCGGCAGCGAAAGCGATGGCTTATGGCGTCTGCAACGGCATGACGGTCGCAATTCCTGGACACAGACACACTGCGGCGCCCCGGAACGATCGGACAAGTCGGTGCGCGTATTCTCCGTCAACCGGGAGATCTGGCTGGTCGCCGATGGCCGTTTGATGGTCTACGACTCGGAGACCGGCCGTTTTCAAGCCAACGACCGGCTGGGCCCGGAATTCAGCAATGGGGGAAAAACCGTTTTCATATTGGCCCAGGATAACCGGCAGAACATCTGGGCCTGCATCGACAACCGCATCGAATGCTTCCGGGCCGCGGCTCCGGCACACTGGCAGCGGCAGCACACCCCGTTCCTGCGCCTGCCGCAACGTCAGGTCAACCACATCCATTTCAGCGGTCGAACCGTCTTTTTCGCCGCCATTAACGGTCTGAGCGTTTTCGAACCGTCTCCGAACGCTCCGGCTCCGGAATTTTCCTGTTACATCAAACGCCTGCGTTTCGGTATCGACCGCTTCGTCACGCCGAGCTCGTATGAGCGACAGATCCCCTTCAGCCACCGCGATCTGGAAATAACCCTCAGCGCCCCGTTCTTTCAGCTAGAACAGGCCACGGCCTATCAATGCAAACTGGAAGGCCTGGACAACGACTGGAGTCCCTGGCAGGATAATCCGGTTATCCGTTTCGCCAAACTGCCCAGCGGCCGTTTCGATTTGCGGGTGCGGGCCAGAAACGTTTTCGAACGACTCAGCCGGGAGGACCGGATCTCCTTTTCCATCGCTGTTCCCTGGTTCCGGCACCCTGCCGCCTATTTCGCCTACCTGCTCCTGTCGGGTCTGCTGGTCTGGCTCATCATCGGGTGGCGTACCGCCAGACTGCAGGCGGAAAAGAAGGCGCTCGAAACCATCGTCAGTTCCCGCACCACGGAAATCAGCCGGCAAAAAAACCAACTGGCCGAGCAAGCCGAAAGGCTACAGGAACTCGATCAGCTCAAATCGAGATTCTTCGCCAACATTTCCCATGAATTCCGAACTCCGCTAACCCTGATTTCCGGTCCGGTCGACAGTCTGGCGGCCCGCATCAACGATCCGGCTGCCGTTCGCACCCTTCGCAACGTGCAGCACCAGGCCGACCGCCTGCTGGATCTGGTCAACCAGCTCCTGGAATTGGCCCGATTCGAGAGCGGTCAGAGCGAATTGCAACGCCGCCCCCTCGACCTGCTCTGCCTGTTGAAGGGCCTGTTATCCTCGTTCGAATCGCTGGCCGAACAAAAAAGGATCCAGCTGAGTTTCATCAGCCGGCTCGATACCCTGCCGGCCTGCCTGGATCAGGACAAAACGGAACGCCTGGTCATCAACCTGATCGGTAACGCCCTCAAATTCACCCCCGCCGGCGGAGCGGTTTCCCTGGAACTGAAACTGCAGGAGGACCTTATCGAAATCACGGTCAGTGACAACGGCAACGGCATTCCCCAGGACAAACTGGAATTCATTTTCGACCGTTTCACCCGAATCGGCCTGCACAACGCCCTCCCCGGCAGCGGCATCGGACTGGCTCTGGCCCGGGAAATCGTAAATGTACATCAGGGACGGATTTGGGCGGAAAACCGACCGGAAGGCGGCAGCCGCTTCATCGTTCAACTCCCGTGGATCAGACCGGACGGCGCCGAGCTGTCAAGCGGGCCTGTAAACGCAAACTTCGTCAACGTTCCCCAAACCGCCATTCCCGAACCGCCCACGCCGATACAGACAGCGCTCCCCGCTAACCGTCCGCTGTTGTTGCTGGTCGAAGACAATGCCGATGTCAGCCGCTACATACAGGGCATCCTGCAGGAGGAATACCGTCTGATCCTGGCTGGCAACGGCGAAAAAGGACTGGAAAAAGCTCGGATCAACCTGCCCGATCTGATCGTGAGCGACATCATGATGCCGGTCATGGACGGCTGGCAACTGTGCCGGACCCTGAAAGCCGATGTGGCCACCAGTCACATCCCGGTGATCCTGCTGACAGCCCGCGGCGGTGAAGAAAGTCAGATGAAAGGTCTGGAACTCGGCGCCGACGACTACATCGTCAAACCGTTCCGCCCGGCCCTGTTGCTGGCCCGGATCGCCAACCTCATCCGGCAACGGCGTGAGCTGCAGAAGGTGCTGCGCCGCCACCTGCTGACCGAGCCGCAGGAGATCGCGGTCAATTCCACCGACGAACGTTTCCTGGCCGAAGTGGCCGCTTTACTGGAAACTCACTACAGCGACCCATTGTTTCACGTCGAAGCCCTTCAGCAGAAACTGCTGATGGGCCGAACCACCCTGTACCGCAAGCTGCTGGCCCTGACCGGTGAAGTTCCGTCGCAGTTTCTGCGTTCCTTCCGCCTGGCCAGAGCCGCCCAGTTGCTGCTGAAAGGACACGGCAACGTCACCGAGGTGTCGCTGGCCGTTGGTTTTACCAACCCGGCCTATTTCAGTGAATGTTTCAAACAGAAATTCGGAATCACCCCGTCTCGGTACACGGCAAGCGACCGAATGAGCGACAGCTGAGCGGATCTGGAACATCAGCATAGGTTTTCAGAACAATTCTGGTAGCGCCGGCAACCGTACCGATTCAAGATGATGCTAAGCCACACCAGGGAGGAGTGCACCCAGCAGACAGGCATCATTGCGATGAAACATGCGATTTCAGTCCGAAGGGACATCCACGCCGCTCCAGCGCCGACCCCGGAGATAGAACCGCGGGTCATGGAACATAATTGTAGAATTTTGGAACGCCTCTGGTGGTGGCTGTCCGTATCGGAATGGCATCCTTTGCTTATAGGGGGTCAAAGGATGGAGGCCATTAATGAAAAGAACTTCATTGCGGTTTCTTTCGCTGCCCCTGCTTCTGACGCTCATCACTTCGGCAAACGCGGCGAACAGTATCGGAAAGTCGGCATTCGTTATCAGGCCCTTGCTGATCCAGGGGAGCTTATTGCTGCTGCCTCTGCCAGTGGGCGGCGATGTCGACCCGACAGCCGTTCCGCCAGCCTACACGAGTATCGGCCTTTTGCCGGTCGATTCGGACGAAACGGTCAACCCGCTGACAGCCGCTTGCGACGATGGTCCGGCTCAAAGTGTCCCGATCGGCGAAGAACCGCCGCCTCGACCATAGGTGAAAACGACTGCTACAAATACATGGGTGATGCCACAACCCATACGGGCGGAGGGCCGCTTCCCTCCGGGAGGGCCGTTAACTTTAATTTTCGGGCCACAAGATTTAAAGGTGGAAGGAGCAGGCATGGACGATGAACGGGGGCGGTACGAACGGGCTTGGACCGATCGTGCCGACAGCATGCAAATATTACATTGCCCGGCCTGCTCCTTCTTTGACCGCCGCAAACACAGCTGTCATTGGAGAACCCATAAAGCCAACGTTCTCCATGCAATTGGCGGTTCGATTCAGTGAGGAGCCGACAATGAAATATTTCGGGGAATTCCGACAAGAGACAATCAATTCGTTGGTCCATGTACAACGAGATCGGGCACTGGAATTGATCGGGAGTCCGGATTACGGTACCCTGGTCAAAGCCCGCGACAAGCAGATTCTTTCTTTTGCCACCGATCGCGGAACATTGATATCCGAGCAGGACATCGGCGATCAGTTTGTTCTGTTTCAATTCAACCAGGATCCGAATGGACCGACTCTGCTCGACACATCCGAGGTCGTCCCCAGCCAGCAAGGCAGCCTGGACAAGCCGGACGCATTGGCCATTGTACAGATGGCGGCGTTCTGTGTCGGCAGTGACGAAGATGTCGACAAGAATACCCGGGCCACCCTGCGACTGGACCTTGGCAAAGATTCGAATTCAGACTCGCCGCTGAACACTGTCTTCTGGTCTATCGCCGCCGGTTTGAATCTCTACGACAGCTTCAAGAAAAAACCCAGCGAAGGCAAAGATCTCAAAACCGATTTCAACGAAGCCTTTTCCAGGCGACCGGTCGAAATCCCGGGCGGTCTGGGCCGATTGTCATTTGAAGTAGTCAAACACAGCGAGCCCAAATGGTGGCAGAAAATATTCTCCTTCCTTCAGTCCGGTACCGGAAAAGCCCTGACCTCAGCCATTGGCTTCCCTGCCATTACCGGCCAGGCCATCGGTTTCCTAGACGAGCTTCTCAACCGTCTGGACAAATCCAACCCAAAAGTACTGTTCAAGAGCAGACCGCTGACATTGGCACTGACAGCCCGGGCCCGCGACACCTTCACAGCCGGTGTACCCAACATCAACGTCGGTGTGATGAATCCAGGGTTCTGTCTGTTGGCCAGAGGACGGGACTACCCAATAATTCTAGAAAATAAACCTGAGTATATGGGGGCTTTCGGGTTGCTCAAGCCACAGGACATGGACTTGCAGGAATTCTTGAAATCCCCGTCAAATAATCCATTCAACCGGATCACTTATGCTGTCCTAAAAGTTGGTACGGCCGAAACCAAACTTAACCCGGCTCTCGATTATCGAGGCTGAACGACTCTTTCGGATAATGTTACGCCGACTGAGCGCTGACGTTGGGCAGAACCAGTTTCAGATTTTGAGAAAGGTAGGCGATATCCTCGGGTCCGCCCAGGAAGCGGTTCAGTTTCCTGACGACCGATTCCTGCAGCGCCTTGTCCTGACTCAGGCTTAGAATACACTCGGTTTCGGCCTCGTCGAGCTCGGCCAAGCGTTCGATCCGTTTGTAAGCCTGGGTGTTGCCCGGACATTTCTCCTGGCAGCGGTTGCAGCCGGCCAGGGCGTTGTGGGCCTTGGCGTCCACCCAGGCCGGCATCGGATCGGACGTTTCGTTGTACAAGGTGATGCACTTGCCGACATCGATGACGAAATTATCGGTTCCGATGGCCTTCGTCGGACAGTTGCTGCGGCAGATCATGCAGTTCTGGCATTTTTTCATGGCCAGGACCGGTCCCCAGTTGTCGGGAAGTTCCATATTGGTGTAATAACCGCCCAGGCGGTGGACGCTGCCGTATTCGCCTTCCACATAGGTAATGTTGTTGCGGCCGTACTTGGCCAGACCGCTGCGGACGGCAAAGGTCTTGAGGGGAAGACGCGGGCCGGGGTAGAGGACGGCTCCGGGACCTTTTAAAATGTCCTTCTTGAGCCGGGCCATGATATCGTCACGTTTCAACCCATCCGAAAAGTAACCGCTGGGAGTGATCACCTCGTAGGCCTGACCGCCCTTGCGAAACACCACGGATATGATGTTCTGGGGAATGGCCAGAACGATCAGCGATTTGGCGTCAGCGGCCACTTTCTCGTATTCGTAGACAAATGCGCCGATATATTTGCGGAAGGTTTCGTTGCCGCTCAGTTTACCGTCCCGGTCCAGTCTGCTCATCCACTCCCCGACCTCCCTGACATGGCTGACCGACACGGTCTTGTAGCGGTACGGAAAATCGACCGAATCGAGCGTCAGCGCCGCCCGTTCCAGGGACAACAGTCTGCGCGGGCTCGCGTACAGCAAGGCACCCGCCCAGATGGTGTTTTTTAAAAACTCCCGTCTATTTGTCATTTTCATCTCCACAATCAACTCCCGTGACAGGGAGCGCTCATCGTTCCCATAGCGATTGTAGAAACATGAGCACCCCGGAGTCAATCACAGGCGAGCGCTTCTGACGCAAAAACAGTCGGCGCTGGGACAAAGGGTCCAGGGCATGTATGCCGGCGTCGAGCCGGGTTGTCAAGAAAAAGACCGATCTGTTTTTTTTGGCGAATAAATACATATTATTGATGAAGTAAACGGAAATGCGATAATGATCCGGATATTCAGACATTTCAACACATGGGCTGTTTTCATACCTCCGCTGCTCACCACCATTCTCTTCGTGATCTCCGGCCTGATCCTGCACTTTCAATACGCCGATTCGCTGCGCAGGCTCCACGAGCTCGAATTGGTCCAACTGGCCAAGCTCTGCGAACAGTCAATCAGTTTTCTGAACCATCGCGCCACGCCTGAAGAACTGGCCGATATCGCCAACATGATGGCCTCGGTGTCGCAAACCCGGATCAGCATCCTGGACAACGACGGCCGTTACCTGGCCGACAGTAATTTGTCCAAACTGGAATTGCAGCAAGCCGACAGCGAACTGTCGCTACCGGAAATCCGCAACGCCAGCCAACGGGGTATGGGAATTTTCGAACGAACGAGCGTTCCCTTGAAAGCCGACATGCTGTTTGCCGCCATCCAGTACCGGACCCTCTTCAACTCCGGATATATCCGCACCGCCAGACCCAGTTCCGTCCTGCATCACGATCTGCTTGCGCAACGGGTGGTCATGATCGTCCTGTACATCATCATTTTGCTGATGACCCTGGTCATAAGCCTTCTGTCCATCAACTTCATCAACCAGCGCGTCCGAAAAGACCAGGAGCTGCTCGAGCAGCGGGTGCAGGAACGGACCAGTCAGATCGCCATGCTGCACCAGCTCGGAACCATGCTGACAGCCTGCAAATCACGTGAGGAGGCCTTCGAAATCGTCGGCCGGGCCGGGAAACGCATGCTGCCGGATTTTTTCGGAGCGCTGTCTTTGTACCGGGCCTCCCGGAACGTCCTGGAAGTCACCGTCACCTGGAACGGCGACTGGCAGGGCGACAGGTTTTTTCAGTCACGGGACTGCTGGGGACTGCGTACCGGCAAGAGCCATTTTTCGGAAAACGGTATCGTCTCCTGCACCCACGGCAACGGTCCGGCAGACCAGACCATGCTCTGTATTCCGCTGATGGCCCAGGGCGAGACCATCGGAGTCATGCACATCGCCGGCCGTCTCGAAACCTTCAGTCCCGAAAACCGCAACCTGGCTGCGGCCATCGTCGAACACACCGGCCTGGCCATGGCCAACCTGCAGCTTCAGGAGAGCCTGCGCAACCAGGCCACCCGGGACAGTCTGACCGGCTTGTACAACCGCCGTTTCCTGCAGGAATTTTTCGAGAGCGAATTGAGCCGCTCCGCCCGCCGTCACAAACCAATCGGCATCCTGATGCTGGATGTGGACCATTTCAAAAAGCTCAACGACAGTTTCGGTCACGATGCCGGCGACGCCGTACTCAGTGAACTGGGCAGGCTCCTGTTACAGGTGCTGCGCAGCGAAGACATCCTGTGCCGGTACGGAGGCGAGGAATTTGTCATTCTGTTGCCGGAAACCGATCTGCCCGAAAGTCTGAGCGTGGCCGCCAAAATCCACGAGCGTCTGCATGCGGTCGACATGAAGTCGGGTTCGCTCGTCATCGGTCGGGTCAACGTATCCATCGGCGCGGCCTGCTACCCAGATCACGGCAGGACCCAGGACGAGTTGATCAAGGCCGCCGACGAGGCGCTCTATTCGGCCAAGAGGAAGGGGCGCAACCGTACCGAACCGGCTGTTCCTGTCAGCGATATTCCAGACCGGCAGCCGTGAAGACCATCTGCTCCGGTTTGACTCCCAGTACCGCTTTCAGACTTTCGCCGGCAAAATCCCGGAAGCGCTGCATCTGAAGTTTATCGCCCTTCTCCAGGCCTTCCTGGTACCCGTAGCGGGCCAGCAGGGCGAAGATGATCAGACTCTCGTAAAGTTCCTGACGCTGGCGGGCCGATTGCCGTTGGAAGGATTGATGCCCGGCCAGATTGATCTGCAGGGCGTCACGCAGAGCCGCCAATTCTTGATCGCCGACCTCCCTGCCGCAGGCGGCCGTATAGGTGCTGACTATAAAAAATGCAGCGGCACTGGCGACATTGAAGCGATCCTCACCGCTGGCGATCTGTCCGTTGAACAAGTCCAGAAACTGTGTGAAAACCGCGGCCAGTTCTTTTCTTTCGTCGGCTTTATCGCTGAAAGAAGCCGCCAGGCGGTCGGTCATGACATGATGCGGATCCGGACTGAAACTCACCTTGGCAGCCGCTGTAGACGAGGTTCGGTGATCAGGTTGCGCAGATGGCGACGCCTGTTTTTTCGGCTTGTGAGTCATGGTCTTCCAGTAGATACTGGAACCGATGAAACTGGATACCGGATTGTTCCATTGCGTGCCCCACATATCCCGGAACTGGGCGAAGGCGAACGAGGGAAGCAGCAGCAGAAAGACGGCAATCTGAGCCTTGTTGGTTTGTATCATATGCCGATTTTATGGTGATCGTGTGCGGAAATCAAGAGGATTTCAATCGCGCAGGTCCGCCAGGCGAAGCACCCGGGAGGAGAAAGACACCCCTTCCAGCCGGGACGATTTCATGTTGATGAGAATCTTGGGCTTCTCATCGTAGACGTAAAACGACAAGCTCAAGTTCTGGCTCAAAGCGGCGTACGGGTCCCCGCAAACCGTCAGGATTTTTTTCTGCTTGGCCTGACGGCTGATGCTTTTCATGGCTGTCGGCGACGTTCCATAGGGTATGTAAACGATTTGCAGACCATCCAGAACGGGATCGGTTTTGGAGATGACGACGACAAAAATCTTGACTGCCGATCTTTGTGCAGCGGCCTGAAGATGCGCTGCGATTTCGTTGTCACCGTACACACCGATGGTGATCTGAAAGAAAGTCTGCGAAGTTTGATACTCCTTTATGAACGGAATGATCTTGACGGTCAGCACGGCCTGCATCGTACTCGGGCAGGCCTCCATGGACCAGACTCCGGCGACAGTCAGCAGCAGCAGGACCCCGACGATGATTTTTTTCATGCCCGGCCGCGTATTGCCCATCTCAATCGAGCCTGTAGACAAGCTTCAGCGCGAATTCGCGTGACCCTGCCGGCAACGGCGCGTGACCGCCGCGATAAGGTTGGATGAAGGGACAGTGGCGGTCGAAGACATTGTAGATTCCCAACCCCAATTCCACATTCCTGATGAACTTGTCGATTTTCAGATACACATTGGCCAGAATCACCGGTGAAAAGGCGGTGATCGGGGGATCGCCTTGCGCATGACTGTCGGCGTAGCCGTAACGTCGGGAATAATACACGAGGGTCGGGTTGACCCGGACACCCGGTTTGACAACAAAGCTGGCGCCGACGGTCAGTTTGTGCGCCGGGAATCCCAAGAACAAAAACGGTTCACCGGGCACGGAAAAATCTGCCATCTTACGGTTCGAGGCCCGATAAAACGAGTAATTGGCATTGAGATTGCCCCAAGACCCTTTCAAGAGGCATTCCAGTTCCACGCCCCAGGTACCGGTACGCCCGGAATTGTCGTAAAATTCCGCCTCCGTGTCCGGGTCCACACCGTACACGATGGCGTTGCGGATACCGGTACTGAATAGATTCACGCTGAAATTCACATTTTTATTGGCCTGATAGCCGACCTCGATATCGAATTCAGTGGACTTCTCGCTTTCTATGCCCCGGCCCAAGTTGATGTTGGCCATGCTGGGAACCCGGGTCGTCCGGCCGAACAGGAATTTGAAATACAGTTTGTCATAGACTTTGTTCAAGCCGATCCAGGGCACCAGAGAGTCGCCGTACAGGTTGTGATGGTCGTAGCGCAAACCGGTGGAAAAAATGAGCAGCGGCGTCTTGTAGAAGGTTTGAATAAAAAAGGCGTGCCCGGAATAATCCACCGTTCTGGCCCCCAAAAAATAGTAGGCGGGGTCGGTGTCACCCAGAACCGTGCCACGATCGGCATGTGCGCTGAAACTGCTGTTGATGAAGAGGCTTTTGCTGACATCGCCTGAAAAAGTCAGCGAGAATTTCATACGCTCGACCCGGACCTTGTAGAAATCTTCTCCCTGAGCTTCCGCGCCGGTTGAATTGTAGGGGTACTGCGAGGAATAATTGATCCGGGGACTCAGTTTCATCGTCGCGCCGATCGGCTGTTCGTAACTGACATCGAGGTAATGCGCATCGAACGAATAGCGGATCGGATCATCCCGGATCTCCCGATAATCATCCTGCAGCCAGTAACCGTAAAGATCCATGATGTAGCGGACCTTAAGACGCCGGTATTCCAATCCCAGGTTCAGGAAACTGTTCTGAACAGAGGAATGGTCCTTCATGGAATAGCTGGCACCGAAAAGGTCGCGGTAATCCGCCTGGCTGCGCTTGGCCTGACCGACGAACAGAGCCAGGCTGAGATCCAGCCCGGCCAATTTTCGCCGAGCGGTGAGGTTCAGGCTCTTGCGGGCGTAGGTCCGGGACATCAGCCCGTAATCCATGGAAATGTCAAAGAGTTCGTCCCCGGGATGACATTTGCTGACGATCTTGACAACCGCCAGTTCCGCAAAGCCGCCGTAAATCGACGAACCGGGTCCGCGGATGATTTCGATGCGTTCGATCAGCTGCAATGGAATGTGGAAGCCGAACGGAAAGGTGGCGTAATGCAGTTCGTTGAGTTCCTGACCATCCAGCAGAATCGTGACCCGGCCTTCGTGAGCCCAGTTGCCGCGGATGCCCAGACCGATGGAGCTTTCGACGTCGACCGCGAAATCGAATCCCGGCACCAGCCGCAGCAGATCGATCAAGTCCCGGGCGCCGGAGTTCTCGATATCCGCGGCACTGATCAAGGTGACGATTCCCGGCGATTCCCGAACGGACAAGTCTTTTTTACCGACCGCTACCGATACCAGACGCACCTGGCTCAGCTCCTCGAGCTCCATGACCATCCACTTGGCAATATCGGAGTCATCCTGACCGCAGAGGCCGAGCGTCAGCAGCAGACACGAGATCGCGATTCTGGAGATAATGCCGCAAAATCCGCGCCAGACTGTTGATTGCCAAACGAAGTTTTGCATATCATTACCCAATGTACATAAAAAGCCCGTCATGTCCACACCTTGACTTGACGGTCGCTTCGTCCTAAAATACAAGACACATCATGAGTGCA
>CAYXHZ010000052.1:0-21582 GCA_964465065.1 uncultured Clostridia bacterium | reverse complement strand
TAAATATTGCGCAGGGGAAAGAGCATAACCTATTCTTGAAACTCGTTAAATATGCTGCGATAGGCACGGTTGTGGGTTTGATGCCGAATATCGCCAGCGCATTTCAGAAGATTCCATTAACAACTATATCGCTTTTTGATTTCAACAAAGCAGAGGCCGAAAAAGCGGCCAAAATGCTTTACGGGGCGTACCAAGACCAGGGAATAATAGATACCCTCTTCTCGGGCGTGAAGGATATACTAACGCTGCCCCTGACAATAATTTCAATGATCCTATATTTCGTGGCGTCGGTAACAACCACAATAACATACGTTTGTTACGTGTTTATGTTCAACCTGACGCTGGCAATGGGGCCGGTGGCCTTTGCGTTTCTAATGTCAGACGACTTGAAGGATGTATTCACGAGCTGGGTGACGCATATCATAAGTTATTCGATTACTTTTCCGCTGATAGCGATAGGCGTTACGGTCGTAGAAAAACTGCAGATAGAATACACGGAAATGAAGTTTGGAACTATTGGGTATAATTCAAGCAATTATAATTTTATGGAAGTTGCGGTGACGGGGCTGATGTTTTCAATGATGGCGCTGGGGATAATTAAGGCGGCTACAAAGGCAGCGACGGTGTTAACTGGCGCTGGCGGTGGAGGCGAATTGGGCGCGATGGGAATGGGAATGGTAATGGGAATGGCATTAAGAACAGCGACAAGAAAGGGAATCGCTACGGCGAAGAATATTGGCTCGGGTGGTGGAGCCGGCGCCGCTGGTGGAGCGATGACAGGACAAGCCGCAACTGGAGCGGCCGGAGCCGCGATGGGCCCGGCAGGGGTGGTGGCGGCAGTGGCGGCAAAAGCGGGAATGGCAACGGCGAAAGTGGCAGTACAGGCTGTGAGCTCAGAAATGAAAGCCGCAGCACATAAGGATTAAAAATGCAGTTCTCATTGAGTGAACCAATTTTGTCGCCGAGTCAGATTACCCATGTAATGTTATGGGTACACCAGGCGCTTATACCTCACGCAAAAATTTTCGCAAATATAGCGCGAGTGTTCTTCCCTGTTATTGTAGCCCTGGAATTTGCAAAAGAAGCACTTAATATAGTACAAGGAAAGCAGATTGAGCTGGTGGGGAAAATGATAAAATACGGGATGGTGGGTTTGTTGGTAACGTCATTTTCTGGTACAGCAAACTACAATGGCACTTCTTTCAACTTTCAAGTACAGGCAAATTTGTACAAGATACCTTTAGAAGCGTTGGGAACGTTTTATAAGGTTTCAGCGGAAAACGTCAAGGAAGTTAAAGAATACAGAGAGATGTTAGTAAAAGATGAGAGCTGGCTTTTAAAGGCTGGAATATCCGTGGCCGAACTTTTCGCAAAACTGAACCCGGTAAACCTGTTTACAAAATTACTCTATTTTATCAGCAACATGCTTGGAATGGTTGTTTTTTTAAGTGCGTTTGTTTCATTCTATTTTATTGTGATTCTAGGGCCAATGGCGGCAATAACATTATTGAGCGATGAATTAAAATTTGTTTTTGTTACATGGGTGAAGAGCATAATATCATACTCGCTTGTATTTGTGTTTATCGCGTTGGCGCTAGACGCAAACATGAGTTTTCAAGTAAAAGCCATACATATGGCATGGGGCGAAACAAGTGTTGGCTTTTGGGAAACGACAAAAGCAACCTTGTATATGTCGGTATTGTCGATTGGCAATTTCTATGCAGCGGTAAAGCTGGGGCCTATGATATTTAAGGCTGGCGGATCTAAAGGGCAATCGTTTTTAAAAACAGGCCTTTAATTATCAAATTTAGGACCGAAGGGCAGATTTAAACGAGTTTCTGGATTAAAGATAATATCGGATGTACGGAATCTGAGGCGGCCACCCAGCCTGATGGTAGAAAAAAAGGAAATTTGCAAATTGGTGATTTTGCTATTGACAAATAAAAGTACATGAGCGTATAAGTTATATGACTAACAAAAATACATGTAACGATTGTGTGTTTTGCTGGGGGGAGATAAGATGAACGGGTGGCTGGCTGGATTGATTTTTGCGATGGGGGTGACCGTCGAACCGGCCATCTACCACCCGGTCGTTAAATTGTGCGAATTGCTGAACCTGGATGCGCGAATCGTTTTTTCCGTGATTCTGGTCGAGTCCGGATTCGCGCGGCAAGCCAAGAGTCCGGCCGGAGCCATCGGCCTGATGCAGCTCATGCCGGCCAACCTGACGGCCATGGGCGCAAAAGGCGGGAGTGCGATCGAAAACCTGACGGCTGGCACGATCCTGCTCAAGCGCTACCTGCGTATGTTTTCCGGCAATCTGATTCATGCCTTGGCGGCCTACAACGCCGGCCCGACGGCTGTGCTCCGTTATCACGGCCTGCCGCCCTATTCCGAGACCCGGGCCTATGTACGCAAGGTCTGCCTGGCGGTGAAGAACAACCGTTACCGGTGTGGAAAAAGGAATGGATCAGAAGAAAAAGAATAAACGGCGGGTGGTCCTGACCCGGAGTTATTGTCAAATGTTGTGGATGAGTTTTTTGAGAGCGCATCCAGTGTCAATAATTATGCCATCTTCTATTCATCGCCGTCAACGAATTTTGCTCCTGATAAGACCTTGAAGATGAGTTCATAACCTCTGATCTTTATCCAGCTTTTTTCAGCTTCTTTTATCAGTTTGAACGCCATACTGATGGTCGCTTTGACCGAAACCGCAGCCCTTTGTCTGGCGTTGCCTGTGCCGTACAGTAGAAATCGTCGATTCAATCGGGTTGGTTGTACGAATGTGAACCCAATGAGCCGCAGGAAAGTCATAGTTGGTCAGGCACTGAACCGCCTTGGGATATTTATCCTGATACAGCTCGATGAAATCTGCAAAGGTTTTCCGGAAGCGGGGACGATGCGCTTCAGAGGGCAATATCTTCCCGCTCTGCCTGATCCTGGACGTACAGCGCGATCTGTTCCCGGCGTTCCGGAGGCAAATCGCAGAATTCCAGTCCGAATACCACCTTCCGCAAATCTTTGGCCGGAAAGGTGTAGCAGGCTTTTAACGATGTATTCTGAATCGTCAGCCCATCGTCCAGATCCAGGCTCTTGATCCGCAGTCCGTCCATTCTGTGCAGGTCGATCTTGTGATGGTAGCTGACGCTCAGGCACAAACCGGAGGCGCTGATGTTGAGAAGCTCTGCCGGAATGTGCGGATCCAGGCCGGTCTGCAGGATCAGCGGCGGCTGACGGTCGACTGGAAAATAGAAACGGGGGTAACGTCTTTTCTCAAGTCCCATATTTTATTTATGATAAATAGAAAACCCAGAAAATCAACTGCCGATATTTCGGGAAGCTGCGAGTTCAGCCGGGGATCAATGGTCACTGCGAACGGCCTCGGTCTCACATTGATCCTGATGGAAATCCCAGCCCGATTCTTTGCTGCTCAGCCAGTCCCGGGTCAACTGATCGCCGACGTAGAGGCAGTTGTAGGCGATGCTCAAAAATGAAATTTTACCAAGTTGGCTCAGACTGGCCGGAACGGCGTCCGACAGACGGTTGTGATCCAGAGACAGAAATTCCAGCAGGGCCAGATTGCCCAGGGATTCCGGAATGGAACCGCTCAGATGGTTGGCCGACAAGCGCAACAGCCGAAGCTTGGTCAGACCGCCGATCGTTGCCGGGATGCCGCCGCTCAGACGGTTGTCTCCCAGGCTGAGGTATTCCAGCTGAACCAGCCCGCCCAGTTCCGCCGGAAGAGAGCCGGTCAGCAGGTTGCCGTCCAGTTCGATCAGGTTGACATGATCGGCTTTGACCGTCACCCCTTTCCAGCCCCATTCCGTACCCGGTTTGGCGAAACCGTCCTCATGCAGCGGCGGTGTTTTCCATCCGGTGTTCTCTTCCCAGGCGTCGCCACCGGTGGCGTTGTACAGGGCGATCAGGGCCTGGCGTTCGCCGTCGGGGATGGGCTTTTTCACGAATATAGATCTGCAGCGGTCTTGCCGGGCTTCCCAATCCTTTTCCTTGCTGTCGATCCAGATGCGCAGAGTGGCATCGGTGGCGTAGAGACAATTGTAACTGAGGTTGAGCTCGTAGATTTTACTCAGTCGGACCAGGCTGCCGGGAATTTCGCCGGTGAGCTGGTTGTCGCTGAGTTCGAGGTATTCCAGGTTCGCCAGGTTGCCCAGCTCTTCCGGGATGCTGCCGGACAGCTGGTTGCTCTCCAGTCCGAGTTCCTCCAGCCTGCTCAGCCGGGACAATTCGGGAGGAATGGCCCCGGACAGTTGGTTGTTGTGCAGGTCGAGATTCTGGAGGCTACCCAGTTTGCTGAGTTCACCGGGAATGGGGCCGGTTAGCTGATTGTTGTACAGATCGATGCTGATCAGGTTGTTCATCTCGCCCAGCTCGGGCGGGATGGGGCCGGACAGTTGGTTGCCGTACAGTTCCAGACTGTTCAGATTGGACAGCCGGCTCAGATCGGCCGGGATGGAGCCGGACAACTGGTTGTCGGACAAATCGATCCGAACCAGACTGTTTAAAGCACCCAATTCGGCCGGAATGGGACCGGTCAGTTCGCAACTGCTCAGGATCAGCTCACGCAGGTTGTTCAGCTGACCCAGTTCAGGCGGTATGGCGCCCGACAGCTGGTTTTCTCCCAGACTCAACTCGATGAGGCCGGTCAGTCGACCCAGTTCGGCCGGGATTTTCCCCGTCAACTGGTTGTCGTGCAGGTCGAGGTTCAGCAGCTCGCTCAGTTGTCCCAATTCGGCCGGGATGGTTCCGGTCAGTTGGTTGCTGTACAGGTCCAGACTGGTCAACTTGGCCAATCGGCCCAGTTGAGCTGGAATGGGACCGGTCAATTCGTTCCAGCCCAGGCAGAGTACTTGAAGGTCGGATAAATCGCCCAGTTCGTTGGGGATGGTACCTGTCAGATGATTGTTCTTGAGAAAGATACTGGCGATATGGTCGGCCAGGACGGTGACGCCTTTCCAGCCGCCTTCGCTGCCGGGCAGGGCGAAGCCGTCGCTGTGCAGCTCTCCGTCCTTCCAACCGCTTCTGTCTGTCCAGTTGTCACCGCCGCAACTGTTGTAGAGAGCGATCAGTGCCTGACGTTCAGTCAGGGGAATGTCATTGCCGTACAGTAAAGATCCGGGCAGGAGCAGGCAGATGATCAGTCCGATCCTCTTTATTTGATCCATTTCGTCTCCAGTTCATTCTGTGGGTTATGGTTGCTTACTTTATACAGCAGAATTGAGCGGGAATAAAGAGGGGGGCCTGCTGTGACTGTTCAGGATTCTGCGCACGGCGCATGTCCAGGGTGGCAGGTGGCCTATTTTTCCTGTGACGTAGGCGCCGTTCACCGGGCACTGTCGGCAGGAGAGAAACTGATCGCATACGAGGCAGACTTCGTTTCCGGCCATCCACTGGGATTGTTCGTGAGGCTCGCAGGTCGGCCAGCATAGGATCAATTCCCGGAGTTCTGCCTCCGGCATGTCGATGTGTCCGGTCCGGTGCCGTTCCGGCCGGCCCGCCTCCGGATGGCGGCGGAAGAGGTCGTAGTACTCATGGCAGCCCCAGATGAAGCCGTCGGGGTCGATGCTGATGCGGTTGCAACTGTCACAGACGAATTGACCTGGCGTTGGGGCGGTGAAGAAATCGGGACATGCGTCGTCGATTCCGGCGGCGCGGATGCGGCCCAGCTCGGTGTCGAGTGTGGTCAGGTCTTGCCCAGTCCAGGGACTGATCATGTCGAGACCGAAATGGACCGGGCGGCGGGTTTTCTCCCGGAAGAAACGGATGTTGTCGCCGAGGCGGCCGATCTGTCCGGGCGGACAGATACAGTTGTATTCGGTTTCGATCTGCGGATGGCTGGCGAGCAGAGTTTCAAAATAATCCAGGGTCATCCAATCCGGACAGCCTGGCCGGGTCTCCTTGTGCCAGAGACCGTCGTGGCTGATGACCAGCAGGAAAGGCAATTTTTCGATCCGTTCAAGAAATTCACCGTCGAGCCTGGATCCGTTGCTGGTCACGGCGAAACGCAGGCTGCTCTTTTCGGTCAATTGTCGGGCCCGTTCCGCCAGGAGCAGGAGAGTCTCCTTTTCCAACAGGGGCTCGCCGCCGTAGAAGCTGATGCGCAGCTCCTCGTTGTCGGCGAGAAGAGGCAGGAGCCGCTCCAATGCCGCCAACGCCCTTTCCGGGGACATACTCCGGTTCGAACGGGTCTGGGGACAGTAGATACAGTCGCCGTCGCAGCGTTCGGTCAGTATGAAGGTCAGGATCATTATCGCTTTCCGTAGCTCGGGATCTCGGGAAAAGTCCGTTCATAGCATCAGTGCGTTTCGTACATACTCATACAATATGTGGCTTCAGTATGTCAATTCCAGAGCCTGTACTGAGCTCGAGCAGGGTCAGCATGCTTTCAGGTTACAAGAGTGGACTTCCCGCAGGGGTCTGATAAGGCAAGAAAATTCTGTGCCGATCGAAAAATAAATAGAAAACGATGCGATAATCGGATATATTATGATAAAACTACATGAAGAATGGAAATACATTCGCTTAATGAATAAGTATAGTACAGTAGTTGAGCCGGAGCGGTATGCACTGTAAACGCTGTGGTCACGACACTCCGGCAGGCGTTTACTGCGAACGCTGCGGCAGTCTGCTCGCCGAAGGAAATCCTTCCGGAAAAACCGGAACACGACCGATGCACAGCGCTTTTATCGATTCGCTGAACTTACAGGAAGGAGAAATCTTCGCCGGGCGCTACCGGGTCGTCGGTGAAATCGGTCGTGGCGGCATGGGGCGGGTTTACCGGGCCATGGACCTGGAACTGGACGTGGAGGTGGCCGTCAAGGTCATTCGGCCTGAATTCCTGGACGACGAGCGCATGATCATAAGGTTCCGCAACGAGATCCTGCTAGCCCGGGAAGTCACTCACGAGAACGTGGTCCGCATTCACGATTTCGCGGAGCTTGGTGGGGCCCGCTACATCACCATGCAGTACGTCGAGGGCTGGACCCTGCGCAGCCAGATCGACCGGTCCGGGCCGTTGCCCATTGATGAAATCGAATCTCTGGCCGGACAGATCTGTCGCGGCCTGGAGGCGGCCCGCAAAAAAGGGATTGCCCATCGTGACCTCAAACCTCAGAACATATTGGTGGACAGGAAGGGGCATGCCTATATCGCCGATTTCGGCCTGGCCAGGGGGCAGGGACAAAGCGGAGTCAGTCTGACGGGGGTGATCCTGGGTACGCCGGAATACATCTCCCCGGAGCAGTGGAAGGGAGAGCGGGGCGATTTCCGCTCCGATATCTACAGCCTGGGAATCACCCTCTACGAGATGGCCACCGGCCGACATCTGTTCCAGGCCGACAGCGAATTCGGTTATCTGCATAAGCACCTGACCGAAACGCCGGTTTTCGCCGCCGCCGACAAGCTGCGCATCCCGGAATACCTGCGCCGGGTGATCCTGCGCTGTCTTGAAAAAGATCCGGATGTTCGCTACCAGAACGCCGCCGAAGTGGAAGCCGACCTGAAGGCCCAGAAGGCCTCCTCCATACCGTTGAGCCTGAAACTGAAGGAAAAGGCCAAAAAGATGTACAAACCGCTGACAGCCCTCGCGCTGCTCGTGGTTTTGGCCTGGGTGGTGCACCGAATCGTCGGTCCGGACGGTCCGTCGGACGGGCCGAAACGGATTCGTGTCGCCGTACTGCCCTTTGAGAACAGAACAGGTGAGGAGCGCTTTTCATTCTGGAGCAACGCCCTGGCCGACCTCCTGACCACCGATCTCGGTCAGTCGAGATATTTGCAGCTGGTTCCGCAAGAACGGTTGCAGCCGCTGGCTGCACTACGGAATGACAAGCCCAAAGACGACGGAGCTGCAAAGGAAGAATTCGCTCGCTTGTCCCGGCAGCTTGGCTACGATTATCTCCTGACTGGTTATTATGAAAAGGACAGGGAGACGCTGCGCGTGTCGCTTTTCATTCGCATCTCCCCTGATGGCCAAACGGATCGGATCACTCTGGAAGGAAAGGGGGAAGAAAGCCTTTTCAGCATGATCGACAACTTGACGGACAAGGTCAAGCAGAAATTCAGAATTCCCAAGGAGGTGATCTTGCAGGACTACGAGAAGGACATCCGCCAGATCACTACATCTTCTCTGGAGGCGCTCAAGGCCTATTCGACCGGGAAGGAGTACTATTACATGGGGCGGCGGGATGAGGCCCTGTCCGAGATGGAGAAGGCTATCGCCGCGGACAATGATTTCGCCATGGCCTACGCCTTTGCGGCGCGGCTGATATCCGTTGCGGGTGACTCCCGCAACGAATTGTATTATCAGGAGGCTTTGAAACGCCTGGACCGGGTGTCTAGAAGGGAGCGGTTTATAATTCAAGGACAGTACCAGAATCAAATCAAACGCAATCGGACCGAAGCGATCCGATGCTATCGCGAGCTGCTTGGTGAATATCCGGATGACGAGGAAGCCCTGCATTCCGTGGCTTTTATCAGCCGGAACATGGAACGGTGGCAGGAATCCACTCAGGCTTATCGAAGATTGGAGAAGCTGAATCCCGGTCGTTTTGTCATTCAGGCGAATCTGATGAACAATGAGTTCTCTCAGGGCCATTACAGCGAGGCTCTGGATATCCTCGAGCAGTACAAAACGGATTTCTTGAAATACAATCGCTATCATTCTTTCCGACTCAGGGTTTTTCTTTATCAGGGACGTCTTGATCTTGCCAAAGCGGAGATTGATCAAATTAGCGTCGAAGAAAAAGAACAAAACCACTTTTCGGAACTGTACGGGGATTATCTCCTGTTGAACGGAAAGGTGAACGAAGCCAGAACCCGCTATGAGACTATTCTCGACCGCTATCGGGATGTCAACGATAAAATCCAGGTCATCGGCAAAATCACGAATTCTCTGCTTCACGCCGGCAAGCTCCAAGAGGCTCGGGAATTGGCCGAATCACTGGCCGTAAAAGCAGATTTGACAAAAGACCTTTCCTTTTTCGAGGTTTTCCCTGCCCTGCAATATGTTCTGGCCGCCTATGACGAGCGCCGGGATTCATCGCGAGCGCTATTGGAGCAAATGTATTCGCAGTATCATAAGAATGCGAGCGAATCCAGAAGCATTGACCAATTGTCGAATTTGTACGTTATCGGTCGATTGTCCGTCCTGACCGGGGATGAAAAAACCTTGACAGAAGTGTTGACTGTCATGGACGCCATGGTAGCCAATATCGGTGGAGCCTTCGCCCGTCACTCCCTGCATCTGCGATCCGAATGGGCTTTGAAACAGGGAAAACTTGAAGAAGCGGAACGGTATTTCGGGGAGGCCCAGCGTCTTTTCCCCAATCCCGAACGCCCGGAAGGCATGACCGGAGATTTTATGCATACCCTGGCCCGGATCCAGACAAGTCAGGGACGATTCGACGCTGCAAGCGCCGTCTACAGCCAAATCATCGATCAGAATATCGGTCGCCTGGAGAACGCCGCCGCCTGGGTAATGGCTCACGCCGAGCTGGCCAGACTGTATCGCCGAAGAGGACTTCGTAGTCAAGCCGGAGAACTGGCCGCCAAGGTGGTGAACTGGTGGCAGGACGGCGACATGTTCATCCGCATGGCGGACGAAATGAACGATCTGAACAAGTAGAGAGAAGAGACGGCTGCGACAGCAGTTATAGCGATCTCTGAGAGATCAGATCACCAAATTTTCGGCCACCAGTCATCGCATTTTTCGCCTTGTGTTTTTAGCGGTTCTGTCGCGAAAATTTCTTCCAGTTTGGCCATTGCCTTCTTGGCGATATTCTTTTTCAGGTTCAAGCTGTCCCAATCGATTTTTTCTCCCTGGTTAGGTATGGCATCCACCGCCGCCCGCAAGGCCTTGAGAATGGTCACAATTCCGGGTTCTTGTTGATTGATCATGTTGCTACCCTCCATACTGTATAAAATATTTTTTTCGATAACGCCTAGAGCATCGCAACAATGAATGCGGATATTTTAATGTTATTACACGTTTAATGTTAATATCAAGATATATTTGCAATATTTATAAAAATATCGCAACCTGTCGTCCGGGTAGGCTATTCTCAAGCCAAGCCTGCGAGTGGCGGCACACGAGGCCTTACCCATCCCCGAATGGATGGCTTTCCCGTCAAGGGGCTTGCAAAACCAGCGGATAATTGTTTAATATCTGTGTGTTTGTCGGGCAGGCATTATATTATTGTTATTGGCAAGGAAGAATTGTTGAAGCTGAAAATGACACTGAGAGCAAATGCGCTGTAAACACTGCGGCAACGATCATTTGGATAGCAGCAAGTTCTGTGCGATCTGTGGAAATCCGGTTGGCGTGTCCAGTCGTGGCGGCGAAACGCCCACGGGTTCGCGGCATTTTTCACCGTATCAGCCGCTGCAATTTTCTCCGGGCGACATCTTCGCCGAGCGCTACCGCATCGTCTCCGAGATCGGACGCGGAGGCATGGGGCGGGTTTTCCGCGCTCTGGACCAGGTATTGGACATCGAGATCGCCATCAAGATAATCCGAACGGAATTTCTCGATGACGAACGTATGGTCAAGCGGTTCAAGAACGAGATCCTGCTGGCGCGCGAGGTGAGTCATGAGAACGTGGTCCGCATTCATGACTTCTGCGAATGGCACGGATTGAAGTACATCACCATGCAGTTTGTCGATGGCTGTACCTTGCGCGACCTGATCGACGAATCCGGCCCGCTGCCGGTTGATCGGATTCAGACTCTGGCCGTTCAGATCTGTCATGGCTTGGAGGCGGCCCGTAAGAAGGGTATCGCCCACCGCGATCTCAAACCGCAGAACATCCTCATCGATCAAAACGGGCAGGCTTACATCGCCGATTTCGGGTTGGCCAAGGGAATGAGCCAGAGCGGACTCAGCGTTTCGGGAGTCATTCTGGGAACGCCGGAATACATCGCTCCCGAGCAATGGCGTGGTGAGCGTGGTGATTCCCGTTCCGATATCTACAGTCTGGGCGTCATGCTCTACGAGATGGTCACGGGCCGACCGTTGTTTGAAGCCGACAGCGAACTCGGTTTTCTGCACAAGCACCTCAACGAAACTCCGAGTTTCAGGTCTGAGGAAAAACGACGGATTCCCGATTATCTGCGTCGCATCATTCTGCGTTGTCTGGCCAAGGATCCGTCCAGCCGATACCAGTGTGCAGCCGATATGGAAAACGACTTGATCGCTCAAAAGGCTCCCAAACTGCCTTTTGCAATCCAGAGCGCACGCTGGCTGCACAGTCGGGTATGGCTGGGGGCTGTACTTGTGATACTGATACTGGGGAGCTGGAGTCTCTGGCAGCTGCGCCGGAAAACCGTTCCGATACAGGAAATGGAACGCAGCCTGATCGTGTTGCCGTTCGCCAACAACACCGGTGAGGAGCGTTATGCGTTCTGGAGCAAGGCTTTGGCCGATCTGTTGACGATAGACCTGGCCCAGTCGCGCCATATCCGCCTGACCGGACGGATCCAGTTTCAGACCTTTTTCAATCGCTATTCCGACTGGACTCCGCGGCAGACTCTGAATCGGGATCAATTGGACTTGTTGCGTAAGGAGAGCGGCTCCGATTTCGTCCTGCTCGGCGAGATCAATCAGGCAGGTAACCGTTTCCGGGTCAGTGCCCGCATCGTTTCTCTGAACAACGGCGAGATCCGTGGCAGTTTTCAAAGCGAAGGTCTCGGCGAGGAAAGCCTGTTTACAATGATCGACAGCCTGACCGACAAGACCAAGTTGGCCTTCAACCTGTCCAGAGAGATGATTCTGCAGGGACCGGACAAGGATATTCGTCAGATCACGACGCGTTCGCTCGATGCGCTCAAGGCCTACTCTACCGCCAAGGACTATTCTTGCCAGGGTAAACATCTGGAAGCGGTGGCCGAGTACGAGAAGGCCATCGCCATCGATCCCGATTTCGCATTGGCCTACGCCGATGCCGCACGCATCATGGGGTACAGCCGTGACTCCCGGCAAAAATTGTTTTACGACCAGGCCTTGGCGCTTTCCGAACGAATTTCTCATCGGGAGCGGCTGCTCATCGAAGGCCGTTATCTGGATTCGGTGAAAAGCGACCTGAGCCGCGCTCTGGAACGCTTCCGGCAGGTTCTGGGCGAATACCCTGACGATGTCGACGCCTGGGAGCAATATGCCGCCATCAACCGTCGCATGGAGAACTGGGCGGAATCGAGCCGGGCGTACCGGGAGCTGGAGAGATTGAACCCGGGGAGAGCCGTTGTCAGCGCCAACCTGTTCGGAAACGAGTTGATGCAGGGGCGCTTCGGCGCCGCGCTGGAGATACTGGAACGGTACAAAAACGAGCTGCAACGCGCTTCAATGTACCACGAACTCTGTTTTCTGCTGCTGTTCAACCAGGGACTGCTCAATCAGGCTGAAAGCGAACTGGCGCTGGTCGAGGCGGAAAGCGGCGATTCGTCGCGAGTCGCTGTTATGGCGGGAAACCTTCGTGTGTTACGGGGGCAACTGGATCAGGCCGGCGAACAATATCTGCTTGTCGGCCGCCGCCGGTCCCCGCCGCATCTGAAAATTCCGGCGATCAACGGCCTGATCAACCTCAGCCTGCACCGTGGCCGTCTGCGTGAGGCGTTGGCTTGGCTGGAAGGCCTGAAGCGCGAGGCTTTGGACAGTTCCGACATCTCTTTGGTCGGGGAACTGGAAAGCGATCGTTTGCGCTTGCTGGCCCTGCAACCCGATCGCGCCTTGCAGGCCGAGGCGATGACCAGAATGCAGAATCAGTTGCAGGTCAAGCCGGAGGATCAGGATTATAGCGAGCGTTTCACGGACCTCTATACGCTGGGCCGCCTGCAGATTTCCTCCAAAGCGTGGTCCGAGCTCGATTCAACACTTGAGGAAATGGACACCATGATCGCGGTCCTGGGGCGTTTCAAGGCGCGTTACCCCCTGCACCTGCGGGCCCTGGCCGCTCTCGATCGCGGAGAACTGACCGAAGCCGAGAATTTTTACCACCAGGCGCAGAAACTGTTCCCCAACCCGGATAACCCGGACGATATCGCCGATTTCGCGCATACCCTGGCGCAGATCAAGACGGCTGGCGGTGACAATGAGGAAGCCGTGGCGATCTACGAAACGATTATCGCCAAGAATTCGGGTCGTTTGGACAACGCCGCCGCTTTCGTCACGGCCCATATCGAGTTGGCCCGTCTGCAGCTCAAGACGGGCAGAACCGCTCGGGCCCGGGAGACGGCGTCCCGAGTAATCCAATGGTGGGACGGAGGGGACTGGGCTCCGGAGGCCGTGGCCGAGATGAAAAAAATCGCGCTTATTCGCTAGTTGTCAGGAAATTCTTCATATCACCCAGAAAAAGTTTCAAACGGTTGTACTGGTTGACGGCGCTGCTACCCGGGTCGAAATCCAGAGGCAGGATAGCCGCTTCGGCGCTGAGCCGCTGCAAGGGCTTGATCATGCCACGGCCGCAGATGTGGTTGGCCAGGCAGCCGAAGGGTTGTACGCAGACGATGCGGCGGATGCCGCTTTCGATCATGGCAGCCATTTCGGCGGTCAAATACCAGCCCTCTCCGCATTGGTTGCCGGTGGACAACAGGGGAGCGGCCAGTTCCGTCAGGCGATCGATGGAATGGTGGGTCGCTTCGTCCGGAGTCAACAGGGACAGACCGGTCATGATGCTGCGGCGGATTTTTTCGCTCAAGCCGATGAACAAGCGGGCGACGCTGCGGGCGGTGAACGAATCGCCGAGCAGACGATGATTGGCGATACGGTCGTAGGCGCAGTACTGGGCGAAACCGACGATGTCCGGCTGCAAAACCTCGAAGCCTTCGTTCTCCAGAGTGTCGATCAGATGGTTGTTGCCCAGTTCGTTGTATTTGATGAAAATCTCACCCACCAGTCCGACCCTTGGTCGGCGCGGTGGGGACAAGAAGGGTAGGAATTCGCGGCACAGGGCTTGCGAGGCCCTGGTCAGGGAACGGCCGTTGAAACGGTGCAGCAGTCTGAGCAGACCGGGACGGTGCCGGTCGAGGATTTCCCGGCAAGGGGATGGGCAGTAGGGGTGGAAACGGTTGCGCAGGCGAAGTTCGAGGTCTCCCATGGACTGCGACAGGATGATGCGCTTGATTAGCGGCAGGCTGTAGCGGATGGCCGGCGCTTGGACCCGGTTGCTGCCGGCCAGGGTCAGAACCGGAACCTGACCGTAACCGGCTTTGTCCAGAGCCCGCTCGAGCAGAGCGACGTAGTTGCTGGCCCGGCAGCCGCCGCCGGTCTGGCTGAGCAGCAGTGTGACCCGTTCCGGGTCCCAACGGCCGCTGCGCAAGGCCTCAACCATCTGGCCGATGATGATGATGGCCGGGTAACAGATGTCGTTGTTGGCGAGGTGCAGGCCGGTTTCCACGGTGCTTGTGCTGGGTGAAGGCAAGACCTGGACCGGATAACCGCTGTTTTGCAAAGCCGTTTCGAGGTAACGGAAATGGATCGGCGACATTTGCGGTACCAGAATGGTGTCGCCCGACTCTGGCCGGCGGCGAACTGCGATCTTTGCGGGAACGCTTGATGGGCGGATGCGGGCCGGAATCCCGAACAGGGAGCGCAGACGGATCCGGGCGGCGCCCAGCTGACTGTTTTCGTCGATCTTGAGCAGAGTCAGGTGTTTGCGAGCCCGGTGCAGGATCTCCTCCACCTGGTCGACAGTGACGGCGTCCAGACCGCAGCCGAAAGAGTTGAGCTGAACCATCTGCAGTGACGGGTGCTCGGCGGTAAAATGGGCGGCGTTGTAGAGCCGGTGATGGTAAGACCACTGGTCGATGACCCGCATCCCTTGCCGCAGGCGCTCCGGGGCGAGTTCGGGCAGAGCGTCTTCGCTGATCACGGCTACACCCAGGCTTTCGATCATTTCCGGGATGCCGTGGTGAACCTCGTCGTCCAGGTGGTAAGGCCTTCCGGCCAGAACCAAGCCTTGGGATTGTGGATTCTGTCGCAGCCAGTCCAGCGCGCGGGAACCGGCAGCCAGCAGGTCCGAGCGGTATCGGTCCAGTTCGGCGTAGGCGGCCTGAACCGCGGCGCGCAAGTCCTTGTCGCGGATCAGGGTTTTGGGCCAGAGCGGGCGCAGGTATTTCCAGAGCCGGTCACGGCGGTGGATGGGCAGAAACGGGGTATCGAGCCGGATTGACTGGCTGTGCAGCGGGTCGAGATTCTTGGCGATGACTTCCGGGAATGAACCGACGATCGGGCAATTGTAACGGAAGTCGGCTCCGTCCGCAGTTTCTTCGCGGGGCAGACAGGGGAAGAAAATGTGCCGGACTCCCGACTGTATCAATGCCAGGACATGGGTGTAGACGAGTTTGGCCGGGTAGCAAATGGCCTCGGAGCTGAGGTATTCCCAGCCCTGACTGGGGCAGAGTTGTCGGCTGGGCGGTGACAGCTGCACCCGGTAACCCAGCCGGCTGAACAAGGTGTACCAGAAGGGAAAATGTTCGTAGATGTTGAGCACCCGGGGCAGACCGATGGTGCCGAGCGGCGTCCGGGCGGGAGCGATGTCCGGGTAGGCGAAGAGGCGATCCCGTTTGTAGCGGTACAGGTTGGGAATATTCCGGGCTGCGGGTTTTTCCGGATTGTGGAGCTCGCAACGGTTGCCGCTGCGGTAACGGCCGCCTCCGGGGAATTTGAAACTGGTGATCGAGCAACGGTTGGTACAGCCCCGGCACTGTTGCTGCTCGCTGTGGATGGTGAAGCCGGCCAATTGGGAAGCGTCGAGCAATCGGCTGCGGGTTTGCCCCGGCTCCTGGCGTTCCCTGGCCAGTAAGGCCATGCCGAAGGCGCCCATCAACTCCGGATGATCGGGCCGAACGATATCGGCACCGGTTTCGCGGACCAGGGCCATGAGCACGGCGTCATTGCGGAATGTGCCGCCTTGGACGAAGACGCGGGGTCCGAATTCGCTGGCCTTGGCGAGTTTCAGCACTTTATAGAGAGCGTTCCGGATCACCGAGTAGGCCAGTCCTGCTGACAAATCGCCCAAGTCGATGCCATCGCGTTGCGCTTCCTTGATTTTCGAATTCATGAATACTGTGCAGCGCGTCCCCAAATCCGCCGGGTGCCGGGCCTGCAGACCGAGGCGGCAGAATTCGGGCAGTGACAGTCCGAGAGAACTGGAGAAAGTCTGCAGAAAGGAGCCGCAGCCGGACGAACAGGCCTCGTTGAGGACGATTTTGTCGATCTGGCCGTCGCGGAGGTGAATATATTTCATGTCCTGGCCGCCGATGTCGAAAATGACATCCACTGCCTCGGTCAGACTGGTGGCGGCCCGGCTGTGGGCCAATGTTTCGACTTCGCCGATATCGACGCCCAGAGCGGCCTTCAAGAGCGGTTCTCCATACCCGGTGGCGCCGGCAGCGGCGATGCTTTGACCGGAGGGCAGCTCCCGGTACAGTTCCAGCAGCATGGCGACGATGACGGACAGGGCTGAAGAACCGTTGTCGCGGTACCGTTCGAATACGATACGGCCACGACAGTCGCACAGACAGAGTTTACTTGTGGTCGAACCGCTGTCGATACCCAGATAGAAGGGACCTTCGGCCTCCGGCCAGACAATCTTCGGCAAGCAGACCTGACGAACCTTGACCGGTCCCAAAGCTGGCAGACTGGATCTGAACGTCTTCTGGCTCCGTGCCGAGATGGCCGAGTCGAGCCGGGTCCGGATGTCCTGCAGATCCAGGAAGGGCAGTCGCTGCCTGGATCGTGCGCTGAGGGTGCAGCCATAGGCGACTGCGTACAGGTCGTACCGGATGGGAACGATATCGGACGGTGTCAGATTCAATTGCTCGCTGAATATGGCCTTCAGCGATGGCAGATGGTGGAAAGGTCCGCCCAGAAAAGCCAGCGGTCCTTGGATTCTGCGCCCGAAGCCGAGACCGCTGATCGTCTGAAGCACGACAGCCCGCATGACCGAACGGGCCACTTCGGGCAGCGGAAGACCGCGGGCCAACAGCCCCTGAACGTCGCTTTTGGCAAAAACGCCGCAGCGCGAGGCGATGGCATGGTAGGTACGAGTCTGGCCGGCCAGATCGTCGAGTTGTTGTGGATTGATCTGGAGCAGGGCGGCCATCTGGTCGATGAAGGCTCCGGTGCCACCCGCACAGGTACCGTTCATCCGCTGCTCCGGCGGAGGGTTGAAAAAGATGATCTTGGCATCTTCTCCGCCCAGTTCTATCGCCGTTTGCAGTTGGGGCGCCCAAACGGACAAGGCCTGTTCGGCGGCGAAAACCTCCTGATAATGCTCCAACTCCAGAGACTGGGCGATCAGAAATCCGGCGCTGCCGCTGGCGACAGCCCGCAGCCGGCACGGCCCCAGAGATTCCTGGGCTTTTTCCAGCAGATGACGGAGGCAGAGCAGGGGATCGGAACGGTGCCGTTCGTAGGCGCAGAAGAGAATTTCTCCTGACATGGCACTGACGAGCAGTTTCAGAGTGACCGAACCGGCATCGATTCCGGCCAGATACTGCGGTTTATTGTTGAGCCCCATGAAGATCTCTGCTAACACCCGGATCCGCATAGTGTAGCGCCGGACCGACTGGGAGTCAAGGTTTTCGATTGACACTCATGCAAACCGATATTACTATTTTTTTATCATGTCAGTCTACCTGGGTATCGAATCAAAGGATCTAATCACCAGCAAACTGGTGAGCCATTTTTACACGGCCAATTTTCAAATCGATTCCTTTCGGCGCGAGGCCTGGGCCTATCTGAATAATTTGGAATTGAACAATCTGGCGGTGCTCGATGCCCGCATGCGGGATGCCATCGATTCCGATGAAGCCTTTTGCTTCTTCCGCAGTAAAGAACGTCTGAACAATACCAAGCTGATTCTGCAGTACCTGATCAGATTTTGCGAAGGCATGCCCGGTGAAGCCGACATCATGGAAGACATCGTCAACCCCTTCGAGCAGATGCGTGAATTCTCCGCCTGTCATATCCATCAACTGGAAGAGCAGGACGTGATCGAAGCCATTTTGCGCGAACATCTGCAGCTAGGCCTCCTCAAGGATTCCAACCGTTGGTACTACCTGGGACAGATCCGCAAAAACCATCAGGAGTTGCAGTGCGCTTTGGAACAGGCGATTTTGCCCAACCGGGATGGATACAGCGCTCTGTTCACCACCCTGCGCAACGTGTCGCGTTTTTGGTTTTCGGTACGTCGGGATGATTTGAACCGTTGCCGTCGCACCGACATCCTGATCTTCCAGTTCAGTGTCTATCTGCTGAGGAGTATCTCGCAAACCGGTTGAACGACTGAACGCTTCCGAGCTTGTGTTATAATCTGCAGCTGTGAAACCGTTGAAAATTGCTGGTCATTGTTATGCCTCGCCACTGGCGCTAGCTCCCATGGCTGGATTGACGGACATCATCTGGCGCAAGCTGCTCGATGAGCTCGGCGGGGTGGCTTTCATGGTCACCGAACTGATTTCGGCCGAGGCCATTTGCCGCAACAGCTCCAAGACACGGGAGATGATCAACGAATTCGTCGGCCGGACCCCGCAATTCATACAGCTGTTCGGTTCGGATCCCCAGGCTCTGTGTCAAGCCGCCCGGATCATCGAAGACCAGACCGGTTATGCCGGGATTGATCTGAACCTGGGCTGCCCGGCCCGAAAAGTCATCAGGAAGGGGGCCGGATCGGCTCTGTTGCAGGATTTGGCCCGCTTGGCCGAAGTGGTAAGATCGTTACGGCGCCAGGTCAAGGGTGTCCTGACCGCCAAGATCCGCCTGGGCGTGAAAGAGGTGACAGCGGCAGAAACGGCCCGGGTGCTGCAGGAAGAAGGCGTTGACGCTCTGGCCGTGCATTTCCGGTTGCAGCAACAGGGGTACAATGTCGCTGCCGATTGGAGCCGGGTTTCGGAGATCAAAGCCGGGCTGCACATCCCTCTGATTGGCAACGGTGATGTCATGAACGAGGCCACAGTCCGTGAAAAACTGGGGCTGGTCGATGGTTTGCTGCTCGGCAGAGCGCCGATGGGTGACCCCTTGCTGTTTGCCCGCTTGGCATGCCTGCCGTCATTGCCTTCCCTGCGGGTGGTTATCTTGCGTTTTTTCGATCTGGTTCAGGAATACCTGCCGCCTGAACGCCGAGTCAACCGCATCAAAACGCAAGTCAGGTTTTTGTCGGCGCACAGACGCAGCAGCCGTCGCTTGCGGGTACAAATCAATGAATCTCGGGATTTTTCGGAAATATGTACCCTGATTCTGGCTTTGATCGATGAACGGGAGAACATCGGCCATGACTGAAGGAAAAGTGGCAGTGGCTATGAGCGGAGGCAAGGATTCGGCGGCGGCGGTACTGCTGCTCAAGGAGCAAGGTTATGATGTGACGGCAGTCTCGATGACTCTGGGGCTTCCAACTGATCCGGAGCGGGTTGAACAGCTGAAGGTTTTATGTTCGGTTTTGGATGTTCCTTTGCAGGTCATTGAATTCAGCAGCTTGTTCGACCGTTACGTTCGACTGCCATTCGCCAGCGCATATCTGGCCGACCAGACCCCCAACCCTTGCTCCATGTGCAACCGGGAGATAAAGTTCGGACGGTTTATGGACGAGGCCCTGCGTATCAGCGGTGCCCAGTTTTTTGCGACCGGTCACTACGCGGCTGTCTGCGATCATCAGCAGCGGAAATTTCTTTGCGAGCCCGTGGAGATCCGGAAGAGTCAGATTTATTTTCTGGCCCTGATTGATCCGCAGAAATTGGACCGAGTCGTTTTCCCCTTGGCGGGGACTGGTATCGATCAGGTACGAGCGATGACCCGGAAACTTCCGCTGGCCAACCGAAAGGAAAGCCAGGATGTCTGCTTTCTGGCTGGAGGCCGTTTGGCGGATTACCTGGCCAATGAATTGGATGCGGATGCTATACGTTCCGGACCGATTGTCGACCGAACCGGTCGGGTACTGGGCGAGCATCGAGGGCTGGCTCATTACACCATCGGTCAGCGTCGCGGCGTGGGGCTTGCCGCAGGAAAACGACTGTTTGTCGTCGGCAAGGATGGTCCGAATAACCGCTTGATCATGGGTGAAGCGCAGGAATTGATGGCCGATCGTTTGCGGGCGGTTCAGCCTGTGTACTGGCGGGCTCTGCAGCCAGGTGAGACATTGGAAGTCAAGATCCGCTACCAAACACCGGCAGTACAGGTGCGGGTGCAAGCCTGCAACGATCAGGGCTTTGAATTGCTGTTCGATAAACCGGCCATGTCGGTCACTCCCGGGCAAACCGCAGTTCTGTATCAGGGGCAACGTATCGTAGCCGCCGCCGAAATTCAGTAATTCACACACCAGGTGCCACACACACCAGGTGCCAGGCGAATTTCTTTAATTTTTGCAGATAAAAGATTTTTACATTTTTTGTCATTGGTCATTACCGTTTCACTTTACAGGATAAGGAAAAAAATAAACCGGAATCCTTGAATTTTCATTGAGTAATCCGGGATAAAAGCTATATGACGCATGTCAAATACTGTTCAAGTAGACTGGATCCAGCTGTGGCGGGTTAAATAAACTGCCAATCGGTAATCGTGCTAAGAGGAACTTAACAATCGGCTGCAGAACAAGTTGGGGTAAGCCGCTACGGAACGTGGACGTGTCGTTTTATGGTGTAATAGCCTTTGAATATTGACCACAAAATCCTCGCTCCCCAATGCAGCCCCTTCGGATAGATTTCTAATACGGTAAGATGCCCAAGAATTGATGGTCATCCGGCCATGAAGAGTGGTTACTTTCTCAACAGTTTCCGATTCGATATTCGCCTTCCCGGATACGTTTACGCTTCCGGCCCTGTAAACGAACAATCGATATTCTCTGCGGCTAACAAGCAGCTTTTCCGTATTGAGAAGCAGTGGGCTGAGCAATTTTTGGTGACGACGGGGATTACGTACTGACATTCCCAAACTGCACCAGCGGTATGCCTCAGGAGTTTTAACGATACCAGCCCGTACGGCGTTGAGGTCGATGTATGCGCTGCAGATCAGTTCCGGCTCACCGCGTTGAACAGCTAGACTGCTGAAGCGGTTACTCCAAAGGTAACCGGTACGATGGTGTCGCTGATTGAACCAGCGTGAATATGTCTGCTTGAGCTCTTGGACAAAACGCGAAACCGAACCGAGTCGGGTGCGCAAGCGTTCCTGTCCTCCATCCTCGTCCGGCACAATGCTGCCGTCGCTACCTTGTCTGCCAAATGGCGGTTCGGCATCTTTTCCGAAAAGAAGGTGATACCGTTCCACGAGATCTTCTCTGCTGGCCTTTTTTGCTTCCTCAGTTCGTTCACTGACCAGAAGATGAAAATGGTTGGACAGGATGGCAAAAGCGTGGATGCGCACGTAGAATCCGCTGCTGAAACGCTCCAGTGTTTTAACAAAGTATTCTTTTTCCGGATCCTGGAATAAAAAATACCCGCCGGCCACTCTGGAAATAATATGATAAAGCCCATACTGATGTGAAATGAAAAGTCTCTTTCTCCGTGGCATTATCCCCCCATTTCTCCCTTGTCGTTTCTCATTAAAACATGAAAATATATATAACAAATTGCATGAATTTTCAA
>CAYXHZ010000051.1:18295-22289 GCA_964465065.1 uncultured Clostridia bacterium | reverse complement strand
AAACATACCTTCGATCAAAAAGGGACTGTCCCCTAACGTCCCCTGACACATCAAATCAATGCCCTTTTTCTCAATTTCATTTTTTAGGAAAACATTCCCGATTCAAAACCAAGCGGATTGGTGTATAAGAAGCATGTTGCATTTGATCGAAGAGACCGCAAAGGCGAGGAGATGATCATGACGAGATACAGTCCGTTCAAACGATTATTGTTGTTCCTGTCTGTCCATGTGTTATGGGGAGCTTTATCCTCATTGCCGGCCTGCACCGGACTTTTCTATAGCCAGGACAAGTTGGCCATGGTGGGCAACAACGAAGACTGGATGAGTCCGTTCTCGCGCATCTGGTACCTGCCCGCCGAAACCGGAAAATTCGGCCGGGTTTACTTCGGGTTCGCCGAGGGCGGCTACCAGGGCGGCATGAACGACCAGGGTCTTTTCTTTGACGGATATGCCGTCAAACCTCTGGAACTCGCACCGGAACCGGGCAAGGAAATCTATCCGGGGGATCTAGCCCAGAAGGCCATGGAAACCTGCCGCAGCGTCGAGGAAGTGATCGACCTATTCGAGCGCTACGACCGATCGGGACTTGCCGGAGCCCAGCAGTTTTTCGCCGACAGAAACGGCAACTCGGTCATCATCGAGGCCCGGGCCATCATCCGCAAGCACGGACCCTGGCAGCTGGTGACCAATTTCAGACAATCCGAAACGGCCGGGGATCAAGCCACGGATTCACGGTATTGCATCGGCCGACAGATGGTGGAGCATGAGCGACGCATGGATGTGACGCTCATGCGACGCATTTTGGCCGCCACCCACCAGGAAGGCAAATATCCGACACAGTACAGCAATATCTGCGATCTTAAAAACGGAACGATCCACCTCTTCCACTTTCACGACTTCGAAAACGAAGTGCTGATCGACCTTGACCAGGAACTGCACCAGGGAAAACGGGTCATCGAACTCGCATCGCTCTTTTCAGAGAACCACGCCGCCAAGGCCTACAGGCGGGAGATCGAGAAAGCCATGAGCGAGCGGCTGGCCCCTTACAAAGTCGTGGCCCTGAACGCAGAAATGGCCGCCTCCTGGGCTGGCGACTACCCGTTTTCAGGTATGTTTTCGGGGTATAGCTTGTCTGTCCGTCTGACTGACGGGAAAATCCTGGCCGAGGTGCCGGGCTTCCTGGAACCTGTAGAGATGCTGCCCTTGTCCGATGACGAATACATCATCAACGGCCTGGAAGAGGTATTCAAGTTCAAATTCGCCCGGGACGCCGCCGCGGAGCGGGTCAAGGTCAGCTGGATGGGCATGGAGACCGAGGCGATCAAAAATTCAAAACGCTGAAAGGGACTGTCCCCTAAAAACTCTTAACATCCAGACTCAGTAGCGTAAGGCCGGTTTTTTGTACTGAGTCGCCCTGCCGAAGCGGTGCGGATTCAATCGGTTTGTTTTACAATGGCCCAGGCGGCGTTTGGGCGTCGCGGGACATCGGCCGTCAACATCGACCGGCTGACTTTCGCAATGCCGATTCCCGCTTCCGACAAGACCATACGAGACGCCAGGAGCGATTCATGTCAGAAAAAATCATCCGCTTCATTCTCCTCTTTTCAGCCGTTCTGCATGTCCAGCTTCCCTGTCAAACGCTGCAGTTGAACGGCGAGCCATCGTTCGGCAAAGATACGGACTGGGCCAACTTGCCCATGAAGGAAGTGATCCCGCCCCTAGTGGTCGGTCCCGATGGTTCCATGTTTCTTGCCGATCTGGATCGACACCAGATTGTCCGCTTCGATGCAAACGGAAAGGAGGAATCCCGATTCGGCCAGCTTGGTCAGGGACCTGGAGATTTACACTATCCAGAACTTGGCGGCATTCTGGACAATCGTATTGTAATCGTATTCAATTATTCTCTTGACCGGAAAATATCTCTTTTCGATCTGCAAGGCCATTTCATCCGTCAGGTCAGGACCGAACACCCATGCGACAGGGCAATAAGCCTTCGTAACCATATCATCGCCTATTCCTATAAAAAATATCACCAATCCGCCCAGCAGGAGCCTTGCAATCAATTCACTGAGCATGTCTTTCTGAAAAACATTGAAACAGGTTTGGAAAAGGAAGTGTACCGAGCTGAATTGACCGACAAATCCAGTATCCGCCTGCAGAACAGCCCAGAGATCTCCACTAGCGTGGGGTATTTCACTCCCAGACTGATCATGGCCGCCACAGCGAAAGGCGAACTGTGGATCGGAAAAAGCGATTGCCCGCGATTGTCGCTCTTCAACGAATCCGGTGAGCGAATCGGCACTCTCGACATCGAGCTGAAAGCGGAACCGGTTACCAGGAAACACATAGAATCCTTTCAGGACAAAACCATCAATGATCTCAAGGAGACTATGCGGATTAATCATCAAAAAAGCCATCCCTTCCTGAAAGTATTCAACTCGTTCGATTTTTCAACCCTTTTCGACAGCCATTTTCCCATATACGCAAGCATCCTGCCCCTCCCCGGCAATCGCCTGCTGGTTACACCGTTCCCGACATCTTTTCAGAAGAACAGGCCATTGACCTGTATGATGTATACCGCAACAGGGATCATGTCAAAAAAACTGACCATCGAGTCCGGTAAGTATTCATTTTATGACCAGAGACCAAGCCTGAGCCGTTTTGCCGTTACCGCCAAGCACCTGTATGCTCTGGTCAACGATACGACCGAGGATGAAGACGAATTCATGCGCATCATCCGCATGCCGATCAGCTGTCTGGATTGAACATTTTCGCCTGCCTGTCGACACTTTTTGAGCGAAAACTTGTTCGTTGGATGTCCGCCATGATACAATTTGACAATGAAAACACGAATTGTCCGTTTTTTTACGGCCCTTACCGTTCTCGGCCCGGCCCTGTACCCCAGTTCGCTCAACACCTGGAAGCATCCGCTGCTGAGTCCCGGTCAGCTGGCCTTTGATTACCGCCTGCAGGGCCATGAGACGACACATTACGTCACTGATTTTTTCAATGGCACGAGCGTGTATGAGCTGCAGGACCGGGGCATGTTTTCCGATCTGCAACTGGGTTTGGCCAGGCACTTGCAACTGAACCTGACCACCGACTATGATTTTCCCGTCACGGAGCACAGGCCAAGTATCGATCATATCGAGGAGAACACTCAGGACCGGCAGTTCAATCTGGCCGGCGAACTACTGTATCGGCCCGGCAACGACCTGGAGCTTGCCCTGACCGTGCAGAGGGCCAGCGGTAAGGACAGCGAAACCATCCGGAGTACGGCTCAGAACAGCCGATACAACTATACGGAAAGCTACCGGGAATACGGCCTTCAGTGCCACTGGTTCAGCCAAAGGCCAAATGACCCCTCCAGCCTGCCCTGCAGCCACGAGGCATACAACCGTCCGTTGCTCGCCCACGGTCAATGGCGGCTCTCCCCCGGCGTCTCCTGGATCGCGAGAACGCAAGACTACCGTTCCGAATCGACTCGCGGCGGCTATCGAAACCTCTCGCAGAGCGACAAGGAGGCCAAATACTGGCAATTCAGGCTGGGCGCCGGACTGGGCGTCCTGCAAAGCCTGCAGCTGGAAACCGAGCTGTATTACATTATACCCTTCACGGCCGGCGAGCGGTCATCCAGCACGATGCAGGAATCGGACAGAAGCGAGACTTGGGAATACCGGCAGGCGTTTTCTTACCGATTCTGTACCAGCTACCGGCCATCCCCCCTGTTCCAGTTTTCGGCAGAGTACCAACACTACCGAACCCGTATCGACAATCAATTCGAAGGCTCGTACCGGCAGAGACAATACACATTCAGCGGCAGTTTCATCAGCCGTTCCCATCAGCAAACGGCCTGGCAGGCCGGATTGGACAGCCTGTACAGTCCGCTGCTGAGAAAGAAACAATGGCAGCTGGATTTTGATGTCAGCCGGCTGAAAACCGAATATTTCCTGACCAGTCATGTCTGGCGGCACACCAGCCGACTGAGTTACGG
>CAYXHZ010000051.1:4948-18195 GCA_964465065.1 uncultured Clostridia bacterium | reverse complement strand
AAAAAGGGACAGTCCCTTTTGGAATAATTTGCGCGGCCGGGCGTTTTAAGGGTATGATGCCAAGTGAAATGACCGCAGACGGAACTCCGCTGATGGACGGGACGGCCGAACCGCTGAGCCGGGAAGCCTTGCAGGAAATGCTGCTGACCCAGCGCCGCAGCGTCTTTTTGCTCTGCCTGGGTTACGCCCGCAACGCCAGCGAAGCCCAGGACCTGACCCAGGAGACCTACCTGCGGGCCCTGCGCCATCCGGAACGCATCCCGACCGACCACCTGCGCCCCTGGCTTTTATGCCTGGCCCGCAACCTCTGCCTGGACCAGCTGCGTCGTCAGAAGGTCCGGCGCTTATTTCAACCCTGGCTGGCCGACCATCGGGAGGCGGACGCCGCTCCCGAACAGGTCCACTCCCAAAGCGAACAGACGGCCCTGGTGCGCCGGGCCATAACCGGACTTTCCGGAAAACTGCGCGACGTTCTGGTACTGCGCGAATACAACGATCTCAGCTACGGTGAGATCGCTCAAACCCTGAACATCAGCGAGGGCACGGTCATGTCCCGTCTTCACCGCGCCCGAGCCGAAGTCGCCGGCTACGTCAAGGAGAAGCAATATGGAACACGACGCTGACAGAGACTGGACGGCCATCCGCCGCCTGATCGAGGCCGAAAAGGAAGCCGCCTGGAACCGGAGCCAAGAACTGCCCCTCTTCAAACAGCCGGTCCACCCCAGTTTTTCCCGGCGTCCGCTGCGCCTGAGCGTCGCCGCCTTGTCCCTGCTGATCCTGCTCGGCACGGGGCTCTTCCTGTCGCGGACCCGCCCCGGCCGTGCTGACCCGGCCCTGACCCTGGACCAGCTGCCCCTGTTCAGCACCCTGGACGTCCCAAGACCCATACCGGTCGTCCCGGTCGCGCTTTCCCCCCTGAAAGACAGGTTGAGCGAGCTCCTGGCTCAACAGCCCGAAACGACCGCGCCGGAAAAAGGTCCCTGCCAGAGCGGCGATCCGGTCGAAACCCGAAACCGTATCCAGAGAATCATCCGGGAAAACACGCTCGAGCGTTTCCTGACCCGGGTAGCCACCATACATCAGGAGGTATGATCATGAAAAAATGTATTCTGTTGCTGTCAGTCTGCCTGGTTTTGCTGGGAACGCTTCCGGCGGCGGATGAAATCTCCGGCGAGACGGCCGGCGGCGGAACCGTCAAGGACGGTTACGCTCTGCTCAACGATCTGAGCAAGATCTTCGAGGAAATCACCAGCAAAGGCAGCGGCCTGGGCAGCGCCGTCGAACGTCTCAACGCCGCCATCGTCGACACCTCGGCCAGCTTCAAGGCCGGCAAGCTCGATGCGGTGTTCAACCGGCGCCTCAACCGCCTGCTGCTGATCTACAAGCTGATCCTGATCCCGATGAAGGGCGAAAACGCCGTCTGGGAACAGGTTATCATGAAGGAACTGAACGAATTCTCGCTCGATTGCCTGGGCGTGGACTGGGACTGGAAGATGAAGGATCCGAAAGCCATCGGCCAGATGGCCTCGGCCCTGGAAGAGGAGTTCGTCAACCTGTGGATCTACCTGGACACCCTGGACAAGCGTCAGGAGCTGAAACAGAAGTTCGCCAAGAGCATGCTGCCACCGCCACCGGCCCAGAAGAAGTAAACAAGGCTTGGGCGGGCTTAACGGCCCGCCCTTCTTTTTCACCATCGCCTTGCCGGGCGACCGCTCTTCCGATACAATGGGGGGATCATGCAGATCCATACCCGATCCCTGTTGCAAATGACGGCCGCAGCTGCCCTGTGGAGCATCGGCGGCGTACTGATCAAAGGCATCTCCTGGCCTGCGCTGACACTGGCCGGCATGCGCAGCCTGGTGGCCCTGGTCTTCTTTCTGATCTGGCGGGGCGGCTGGAAGGTTCGTTACTCGCCGACCATGCTGCTCGGCGCCCTGGCCTACGCCCTGACTCTGATCAGTTTCGTCAGCGCCACCAAACTGACCACTGCCGCCAACGCCATATTGCTGCAGTACACGGCTCCGATCTACGTCGCCCTGTTCGGGATCTGGTTTCTCAAAGAGAAAATCCACCGCCACGATCTGCTGACCATGGTGCTGGTCATCGCCGGCATGGCCCTGTTTTTCCTTGACAAACTGTCGACGTCCGGAACCCTGGGCAACCTGATCGCCATCTTCAGCGGTGTCAGCTTCGCCTGGCTGGTGCTGCTGTTGCGCAAGCAGAAGGACGCCAGCCCCATCGACACCGTCATCCTGGGCAACCTGCTGGTGGTGCTGATCTGCCTGCCGTTTTACGGCGGGCTTGACAGCCGGCCCGGCAACTGGATCGGCATCGTCGTCATGGGCGTATTGCAGATCGCCGTGCCCTACATTCTCTTCACTCAGGCCATCCGCCATGTCCGGGCCATCGAGGCCATTCTGGTACCGACCCTGGAACCGATCCTCAACCCCGTCTGGGTCTTCCTGTTTTTGGGGGAACGTCCGGGCCATTGGGCGCTGATCGGCGGCGTCATCGTCATCGCCTCCCTGCTGCTGCATCAGCTCATTGCCGCCAAACAAGCCCGGGCCAGCTGATCTTCCACCTGAATCAGCGGTGGTGCCGCCCCTGACGCCGGGGCAGGCGACGCTCCGCCTGCCCGCGCACCCGATTGGCTGAATCGGCCTGGTCCCGGCAGCGGGCCGCCTCGATCCGACCGGGCTCGACGCCAAGGTCCCGGTTCAGGTAAAGCTGGAGATTGGCCAGCAGGCGGTCTGCGGCGATGGCGCTGGTCACGCCCAGGTTCTCGAACAGCCAGTCCGAAAACGAGAGAAAGGCCGTAAACACCCGCCCGTCCGGCCAGAGCAGGGGCAACAAGTTGCAGAAACGGCCGCTGTTGTGGCACAGGTCCCAGAAGCGGGCCATGCGCTTGAGCCGCTGCAGCAGGTGGAAGGGCAACAGACCGCTGGCCAGCAGTTCGTAGGGCGGCAGCGGCGAAAACACCATGGCGAACGGGCCGTCGTGGCGGGCGATGGCCGTCCCGGACAGCTTCTTGAGGATACCCAGCTGGATCTCGCCCCGGCTCATGACCATCAGGCGGTCGAGCCCGGCGGCCATGCTGTCCAGGCTCTCGCCGGGCAGGCCGAAGATCAGATCGGCATGCAGGTGGACCGCCGTGTTCCGGCTGAGAAAAGCGAGGTTTTCGGTAATCCGGTTCATGTCCAAGGGTCTGCCGATTCGGGCGGCCACTTCGGGATTGAGAGTCTGGATCCCCAGCTCCAGTTGCAGGCGGCCTGGAGAAAATCGACGCAGACGGTCCCGCAGGAGCGGCGGCAGGAGCTCCGGCACCATCTCGAAATGAAGCAGATACGGCTCCGTCCGGACCAAGAAGTCATCAAGGATGGCGACGGCCCTGTTTTCATCCAGGTTGAAACTGCGGTCGACGAACTTGAAGTGACGGACGCCGCGCCGCCACAACCCGTCGACGGCCGCCAGGATGCGGCCGGTGTCGAAGTAACGGACCCGACGCTCGATCGAGGACAGACAGAATTCGCAGCCGAACGGACAGCCGCGCGAAGCCTCCAGGTAGACGACGCGGTTTTTCACATCGGTCTCGTCGTAATATTCGTAGGGCAGCTCCAAGCGGGTCAAATCGGGCGCTGCGGCCTGGATGAGCCGTCGCCCGGGACGCTGTCCGGCCAGCAATTCCCGGCACAGTTCGGAAAACGCCGTCTCGCCCTCGCCCATGACGATGTAATCGGCCAGAGGGTATGGATCGGCCTGCGCCGGCTGGTTGAGCTCGGGTCCGCCCAGAACGACGATCAAATCCGGGCGAATCGCCTTGAGAACCCGGATCAGCTCGGCGGTCTCCCGGGCGTTCCAGATGTAGACGCCCAGTCCGACGATGAGCGGGTCGGCCGCCAGGATCTTCTCGGCCATGTCGGCCGGACGGTCGGCGACGACGAATTCCAGGATGCTGGCGTCCGTACGCGATTCGCCCAGGTTGGCCAACAGGTAGCGCAGACCGATGGAACTGTGGATGTAACGGGCGTTCAGTGTGGCCAGGACGATGCGGCTCATCCCGGCCATTGTAGCACAGCCGCTTTCCCTTATCCGCAAAAATCCCGGATCACTCCGGCCAGACGTTCGATGGCCTCGCGGATGACCGTTTCCGAACTCATGGTGAAATTGAGGCGCATGGTGTTGAGGCCCTGATCGTCTCGGAAGAAGAAAAAGCGACCGGGGACGTAGGCCACATTGGCCTCGATGGCCTTGTAGTACAGCTTTTCGGTATCGAGACCCTTTGGACCTTCGGCCCAGATGAACATGCCGCCTTCGGGCTTGCTCCAGCTGAAGCCCGCCGGGAAGAAATCGGCCAGGGCGTCGAGCATGGCCTTCTGACGAGGACGGTACAGATCGATGATCTTGGGCAGCTGCCGGTCCAGGTGACCGCCGCTCAGGTACTCGGCGGCCAGGGCCTGTCCCAGAGTCGAGGTGTTGAGATCGACTCCCTGCTTGGCCTTGAGCATGGCCGTCTGCACCTCGGCCGGAGCGATGTAGTAGCCGATACGCAGGCCCGGCGAAAAAATCTTGGAGAAGGTGCCCAGGTAGATCACCCGTTCCGGGGCGAAGGTCCACAGCGGCAGGACAGACTGACCGCTGTAGCGCAATTCGCTGTAGGGGTCGTCCTCGATGGCCAGAGCGTCGTAGCGGCGCAGGATGTCGGCGATCACGGGCCGTCGCTGCAGGCTCAGAGTCAGTCCGGCCGGATTCTGGAAGGTCGGTACCAGGTATATGAATTTGATGCGGTTGTTCTTGAGGACATTCTCCAGCGCTTCGGGAATGATGCCGTTCTCGTCGGTGTCGATACCGACATAGTTCGGACCATAGGCGTTGAAGGCGGTCATGGCACCCAGGTAGGTCGGGTTCTCGACCGCCACCGTGTCACCGCGGCTGATCAGGACCTTGCCCAGGGCGTCCAGGGCTCCCTGCGAACCGGAAGAGATGCAGATGCGATCGGGACCGACCTGGATGGACTTGCGGGCCAGGTACGGACTCAGGGCCTCGCGCAGGGGCACAAAGCCATCGGTCAGGTCGTATTGCAGGGCGAAGCTGCCGTATTTGCTCAATACCGTTTCCATCAGGACCGGCATCAGGTCCATCGGAAAACTGGCCGGAGCCGGAATACCGCCGGCCAGGGAAACCATGCCCGGTCGGTTGACCACCTTGAGTATCTCCCGGATCGCACTGGCCTTCATTCCCTTCGTACGCTCAGCGAGCAGCTTGCCGATATCCATATTTACCTCCGGTCCTAATAAAATTAAGTTATTTCAGCAATATTGTAAATGAACGACAAGTGAAAGTGCAATCACCCCTACAAGAATTAAAGATCCGGCAAAAAACAGGCCCCAAGGCTGGGGAATCTGCATCAGAGCTGTCGTCCGGACCGAATCGCGTCATAGGCCGCCAGCACCGATTCGACCGTCAGTTCCTGCATGCACGCATTGCCAGGACAGGCGTACTCGAAGCCCAGGTTCAGGCAGGGCGAACAGGGGCGCGGGCTGCGCAGGACGATCGCCCGGGCAGAGAGAGGCCCCCAGCGCAAGACCGAAGTCGGTCCGTTGAGGGCGATCAGCGGACGATCCAAGGCCGCAGCCAGGTGCATGACACCGGTGTTGACGGTGATCAGCAATGCCGCCCCGGCCAGCAATTCGATCAGACCGGGCAGATCGAGCTCGCCGGCCGTAACCCGGACCCGTTCGGGATACCGCGTTCGGGCGGCCAAATCCAGCGCCTGTCTGCGATTCTCCGGGCTGCCGGTCAATACGGGCGAAAAACCGTCGGCCAGCAGATGGTCGATCAGTTCGAGCCAGTTCTCGGCCGGCCATTCCTTCTGGCCGGCGCGCAGACCGCCGGCGAACAGGTGCAGAACCACTCGCTTGGACTCGCCGGCCGGGCTGGAGCAGGCTATCCGGGGCGACGATCCGGTCGGAATCGCCAGAGGACCGAGCAGAGCCCGGAAGTTTTCGATCTCGTGACGATCGGATCGGTGCAAGACCGCGGCATCGTAGAGGTAGTGACGGTATTGCCCTGCGGTTTGAAAACCTATACTGAAGCGGGATCCGCCCAACCCGGCCAGCAGAGCGTCGAGCCGGGGCCACTGTCCGAAATCGATCAGAACGTCAAAGCCGCCGCGGCCTCTCATGGTTCGGACGGCCTGCAGCGGTCGGGCCACCGGCAGGCACAACACCTCGTCCACACCGTCGAGCAGTTTGGCCGCGCCATGATTCGAGGCACCGCAGAAAAAAGTGATCCAAACCTGCGGCCAGGCTCGTCTCAGATCGCCGACGATGGCCGATATCAACACCGTGTCGCCGATGGCCGCTGTCTTGAGCAGGGCGATGCGCCGGACCTGAACCGGTCCAGGCCGCTTCCTGTGCACAAAACCCAACAGCCGCAGGAGCGGGATACCGAGAAAGCGGTCAAGAAAACGCAGGCCGCGATTGCCCCGTTCCCGGGCCGCCGTCGATCGACTGCTACCGTCATCCGCCATATCCGAGTTCTCCTGTGTCGTTCATTTCCAGACAGTCCGCAAGGCAGTATACGGATTAAGGCGTCTGTCTGTCAAGCGCCGTACGCTTTACTTTTTTTGATGCGAGCCGTATGATGGAACCGTTCAAACATGCCCACGAACCGTATACGGAAAACGATGCGCCAAACGATCCGCCTGTTGGCCACCTGTCTGGCTTTGCCAGGCCTGTCCGCACTTTTCGGGCAGGAATACCTGTACCGCCATTACCAGAACAACAACGAACTGCCCAACCAGTTCGTCAGTTCCCTGCTCCAGGACAGCGACGGGCGCATCTGGTTGTCCACCCGGCGCGGCATCGTCATTTACAACGGCGTCGACTGGCAAATGATCACCCGCCAGCAGACCGGCTCCCCTGCCGATATCTCCCTGTCGGCCGAAAAGATGATTCAGGGTGCCGACGGAGCGATCTGGATGCTGGACCGCCGCACCCTGACCGACGCCAACATCTTCCGCTATCAGGACAAAAAGTGGCGACACTGGCCGGTCGACGCAGCGGCTGTCACGAAGGCCGACGAGACCTGGATCGACAGCCTGGTCACCAACGACGCCCGAAACGGCGAGACCCTGATCCTGGCCGTCGATTCCGGCGCCGTGGTCAGCTTCCAGGAACAGACCGGCTGGCACAGACAAGCCGTCGCCGCCAAGGGGGGAACGCTGCGGATCACCGGCATGTGCCGCTTTCACGAATCCGTACTGATCAGCACTTCGGCCGGATTGTACCGCTACGATCAGGGTCGCCTCTTTTCGGCCAGCGAGTTCAACCATCGGCTTATGGACCGGGATCTGCTGGGTGTGGCCTGGGATAGCCAGCAAAACGACGGCGGCGAATCGCTGTGGGTTGTCGGCCGCAAATGGATTCACCGCTTCTCCCGGGAAGGCAGCCGGCTCTACCCCGTCGCGTTTTCCGCCGATAATTACGATTACAGCAGCATTGTCGGCGACCACAACGGCGGCCTGTTCATTCTGCTGCAGCACCAGAACCGTTTCTATGCGCCGTCCCTGAGTTATTTCTCCGCCAAAGAAAAATGGCTGGAGGACATCAGCCGACATTCCAGCCTGCGGGGCATGATCATCACCTGTATCACCCAGGACCGGGAAAAGACGCTGTGGATGGGAACTTCACGGGGCCCCTGCAAACTGGTCAACCCCAGTTTCAAGACCTTCCGCAGCGAACACGGCCTGCTCGAAGACGAGGTCAGCGCCATCCATTTCCTGAAGGACGAAGTGATCCTGGGCCACAACATCGGCTTCAGCCGGTATCAGAACGGCCGCTTCGTCCAGCACCATTTCAGCAGTTCCAAGCTTACCCAGCGTGTCACCAATATCGACTCGGCCGCCGACGGCACCCTGTATCTGGCCTGCAGCCAATTGGGACTGCTGGTGATACACCCCGACGGCCGTCAGGATTTCTTCAGCCCGCCGGGACCCGACCAGCAAACGATCAGCGGGGTCTGCGTCGATGCAGCCAACGACCGGATCTGGGTGGCCAGCAACAACGCCATTTTCTCTTTCTCGCCGGACGGATTCCGGCTGGAAGGCCCGCCTTCCTTGCCGCCGCTGGGCTCGATCCGCAACATTCAGCGGCTGGGCGACCGTACCGTAGCCTTCTCCACCACCTCGCAGGGCCTGATCACCTTCGACGGCCGCCGCTGGCGGCAGATCCTCAGCCATCAGGATCCGCGTGCCAACAGCGTGTACTACAGCCTGCTCCATCCCGACCACGGTCTGCTGCTGGCCACCTCGGCCGGCCTGTTCCGGGTCGACGGCGACACGATGCGGCCGTTCCGGCTCGGCGACAACCCGTTGACCGATCTCTGTTTCAGCCTCAATCTGGATCCGCAGAACCGGCTGTGGATCGGCACCCAGAAAGGCGTGATCAGCTGGGACGGCAAGCTTCTGCAACGGCACCGTTCCAGCGACGGCGTCCCCGGCCACGAGATCAACCGCAACGCCCTCAAAATCGCTCCGGACGGCCGGGTGTGGATCGGCAGCAACGGCGGAGTTTCCATATATCAGCCCCTCCTGGATCAGAGCGCCTCGATCCCCCCGCCGCCGGTCGTCCTGCACGAAATCCGCGTCAACCAGCTCAGCCTGGCCCCCGGCGAAGACATTCACCTCAAATACGACCAGAACAGCTTCTCCATCCATTTTTTCTGCCCGAGTTACATCAACGAGTTCGAAAACCGCTTCCGCTTCCGTCTGCTGGGTTACATGGAACAATGGAGCGAACTCGGCGGCCAGCAGCTCAGTCAGCTTTTTTACCAGAACATCCCGGCCGGACGCTACAGTTTCGAGATTCAGGCCGCCAACGCCTACGGGGAATGGGGGCCGATCAGCCGCAGCGCCCCGATCCACATCGCCCAGGTCTTCTGGAAAAGCCCGGCCTTCCAGACCATCGCCGTCTTTTTCATCCTGCTGCTGCCGACCTGGCTGACCGTTTCCTTGTTGCAGAAACGGCAGGCCCACCGGCTCGAGGACGAAGTCCGGGCCCGCACCGAGCAGCTGACACGGCAGAAAACGGAACTGGAACGCCTCAACTCCGAACTCCGCCTGGCCAACAGCACCAAGAACAAATTCTTCTCCATCATCGCCCACGACCTGCGCACCCCGTTCACCTCGCTGCTCACCGGCACCGAATTTCTGATCGAAAACTTCGACAGTCTCAGCCATGAAATGAAGCGCAGGCACAGTCACGAAATCCACGCCGCCGCCAAACTGACCTACGAACTGGTCAACAACCTGCTCGATTGGTCGCGCACGCAGCTGGACCGCATGGAATTCATCCCCTCCCGCATCGATCTCACCCGGCTCATCCGCCACATCCTGCAGCTGTTCGAAACCGATACCAGCCGCAAGTCACTGCAGATCAGCCTGCTGATCCCGCCGCGCTGCGACATGCTCGGCGACCGGCACATGATCCGCTTCATCCTGCGCAACCTGATCAGCAACGCCATCAAGTTCACCCCGCGCGGCGGTCACCTGTCGATCACAGTCTATGACCACGGTACAAGCTGGTCGATCGGTATCCAGGATACGGGCATCGGCATCAGCCGGGACAAACTCGACACCCTGAATTCGCCCAACACCCCGCTCAGCAGCAGCGGGACCGAAGGCGAACGAGGTACGGGTCTGGGTCTGATCCTGTGCCGGGAATTCATTCAGCTGCACAACGGCAGTCTGACGATCACCAGCCAGGTGAACCAGGGCAGTCTGTTCACCGTCAAGCTGCCCAAAGGGGATATCAAGACGCCGCGTCAGCGCGAAGGCGCCTGATCAACCCTGCAGCTCGGCAGTCGTTTCCGCCAGAACGGTACTCACCCGGAAGTGCTGGTCTCCGGTCAGAGGGGTCGGATTTTCATCCAATTGAGGCAAGGACCGGGCGAAGGTGACATCGCGGATATATTCGAGCGCCCCGCCGATCGCCGCCAGCAGCTCGGCCGTCCCCTCGATGCGGATGCTGTCGACTTCGGTGCGCAGCGAGGCCTGGGATGCGGTCTTGTGGGAACGAACCTGCCCGATCACCTCCAGGGTCAATTCGAAGATGTCGGCGTGCTCTGCTGCCGGCACGGCCTGCAGCTCCTCCGGCTTCGGCCAACGGGCCAGGTGGATGGAAGACGATATGGACTGATAGCGCCAGCTCCAGATCTCCTCGCAGACGAAGGGCATGAACGGGGCCAGCAGCCGTAAAAAGGTTTTCAGGGACCAGTTGAGGGTGGCCAGGGCCGAGCGGCTCTCGGCGCTCTTTCCGGCCTGATAGGCGCTCTCCTTGACCAGTTCCAGGTAATGGTCGCAGAAGCGCCAGAAGCAGTCCTCCGTCTTTTGCAGGGCAGTGGTGTATTCGTACTGTTCGAAGGCCTGGGTCGCTTCCGTGACGGTCTGCCCCAGGATGGCCAGCCAGGCGCGGTCGAGTTCCGAGCTCACCTGGTCCAGGGAAAAAGCGGCTTCGTCCGTCTGCGAGAAGCTGTCCAGCTGGGAAAAAACGAACTTGCTGGCGTTGAACAGCTTGATGACCAGCTTGCGGCCGATCTTGAACAGGGTGGGATCGAAGGCCGAATCGGTGCCCAGGCGGCCGCGGCTGGCCCAGTAGCGGAACACGTCGGAGGAATGCTCGTCCAGCAAGGATTCCGGAGTCATGACATTGCCCTTGGACTTGCTCATCTTCTTGCGGTCGGGATCGAGAATGAAGCCGCTGATGGCCGCGTGCTTCCAGGGGATCTGGCCGTGGTGCATCCAGGCCTTGACGATGGTGTAGAAGGCCCAGGTACGGATGATGTCGTGGGCCTGGGGACGCAGATCGGCCGGGAAAAGTTTTCCATGCCGTTCCGGGTCGACGCCCCAGTGGCTGGACAGCTGCGGGGTCAGCGACGAGGTGGCCCAGGTGTCCATGACATCCTCTTCGCCGCGAAAGCCGCCGGGCTGGTTGCGCTGCGCCTCGCTGTAAGCCCGGGGCGTGTCGCTGAGCGGATCGACCGGCAGCTGGTCCGGCTCGGGGAAGATGGGCCGATCGTAGTCGCAGCGGCCGTCGGCCAGGAGCGGATACCAGACCGGGATGGGCACGCCGAAGTAGCGCTGCCGGCTGACGCACCAGTCCTGGTTGAGTCCTTCGACCCAATGGTCGTAACGGGCGCGCATGTAATCCGGGTGCCAGTGGATTTTGGCTCCCTGAGCCAGCAGGACGTCCTTTTCGTCCAGTATGCGGATGAACCACTGCCGGGTGGGCATGAACTCCAGCGGCCGTTCGCCCTTTTCATAGAATCGTACCGGATGGACGATGGCTCTGGCCTGGCCGACCATGGCCGGGCCCTTGCCGTCGATGGCGCTGTCCTGGGCCGTCAGCAATTCGACGATCTTCTTTCTGGCCTGCTTGGCGGTCAGACCGGCCAGCTGGTCGTACACCTCCTGGGCCGCGGCCGCATCCAGGGAACTGAACGGCTCGGCGTCGAAACGCACCGGCAGCAGCCGGCCGTTGAGCCCGATGATCTGGCGCGCCGGCATGCCCGAGGCCCGCCACCACTCCACGTCGGCCATGTCGCCGAAGGTGCAGATCATCAGGATGCCGCTGCCCTTCTCCGGATCGGCATGCGGGCTGGCCACGATGGGCACGGCGGCCTTGAACAGCGGCGTGATCGCCTGCTTGCCGAACAGGGGCTTGAAGCGTTCATCGTCCGGGTGGGCGGCCACGGCGATGCAGGCGGCCAGCAGTTCGGGACGGGTGGTGGAGATGATGAACTCGCCGCCGCCCTCGATGCCGAAGCGCAGGTCGTGGTAGGCGCCCTGGGTCTCGCGGTCCTCGACCTCAGCCTGGGAGACGGCGGTCTGGAAATCGACGTCCCACATGGTCACCGAAACCTCGTTGTACAGTTTGCCCTTGCGGATCAGGTCCAGGAAGGAATGCTGCGAAATGCGCCGGCAGCGGCTGTCGATGGTCGTGTAGACCTGCCGCCAGTCCACCGACAGACCCAGCTTGCGCCACACGCCCTCGAAGACCTTCTCGTCCTCGGCGGTGATGGCCTCGCAGGCTTCGATGAAGTTGCGTCGCGACACCACCTCGATCTCCTTTTTCTTGCCGTCGGCTTTGGTCGGCTTCCAGGCCGGATCGTAGGGCAGGTGGGCTTCGCAGCGGATCTCGAAGACGTTCTGGGTGCGGCGTTCGGTGGGCAGACCGTTGTCGTCCCAGCCCATGGGGTAGAAGATGTTCTTGCCCAGCATGCGCTGGTAGCGGACCAGGACATCGGTCTGAGTGTAGCTGTAGGCGTGGCCGACGTGCAGGGAGCCGGACACTGTCGGCGGCGGCGTGTCGACCACGAAGGTCTCCTCGCGGCTGCGGGACGGGTCCCAGCGGTAGATGCCCCGCTCGTCCCAGAGCCGGCGCCACTTGTCTTCGATATCCTTGTGCTCGTACCCTTTGGGGTATTTTTCCTGGTCAGCCATATTCTAGTCGCCTCACTATGGTTTAATTTTTGCGATTTGCGCATGTCCGGCCTTGCCAATGCCTCGATGCCCCGGACACACCGCCATATGGTAAAAAAAAACGCGCCACTTTTCAAGTGCAGGTTGCATTTGTTGACTTTTGAGATCTCCGATTACGACCAGGTGACGAGAAATGAGGATCAGTTGAACAGGTGCTGCAGCAGGATGTTCAGGCCGATGGCGACCAGGATGACGCCGCCGATGATGTCCAGCTTCAGGTTCAGCCGCTTGCCCACCTTCCTGCCCAGAAAATAGCCCGTCAAGGTGATGAAGAAGGTCACCACGCCGATCAGCAGGGCCGGAAATATCACCGAAATCTCAATCATGGCGAAACTGAGCCCGACGGCCATGGCATCGATGCTGGTGGCGATCGACAGGAGCAGGAGGGTCGGCAGATGCCGGCAATCCTGACCCGGACCGTCGTCGCAGCAGTTTCGCCTGTTTTTGGGCAGGCCGGATACGATCATTTTGCCGCCGACGAAGACCAGCAGCCCGAAGGCGATCCAATGGTCGAAATCCTGGATGTAGCGGGAAAAGGTCGTGCCCGCGGCCCAGCCGACGATGGGCATGATCATCTGGAACAGGCCGAAAAAGACCGACATGCGCAGGCCATGCCGCAATTCCAGGTTTTTGACGACCGTGCTGTTGGTGACCGACACGGTGAAGGCATCCAGGGACAGGCCGACGGCGATTCCGATCAGAACGACAA
>CAYXHZ010000051.1:0-4848 GCA_964465065.1 uncultured Clostridia bacterium | reverse complement strand
AAAAAATCCCGCGCAGAGGGTCCGGCGAACTGTCCGGGCAGCCCTACAGCTGGCAGCAGAGCGGCGCAGGCCAGAACAAGAATCCATCCTTCGTACTCACCGTCCCCTGCCGCCTGGAAGCCCGTTTTTCCCTGCATCGCCAGGGAACCTTCGACCGCCTGGGTCAACGCCTGGGTCTGGTGGAGAAGATCACCAGTTACGACGACAACTTCGACGACAGTTTCTATATCTACAGTCCCCACCCGGAATTCTGCAGCCTGCTGTTCAGCCGCAGCCAGGTACGGGCGGCGGTGCGGCGGCTGCTGGACCGGGGCTTTGTCCGTCTGCAGCTGAACGGCAAGGGTCTGGTTCTGAGCTGGGCGCCCTACCGTCCCAAAAACCGGCAGATCAGCGCCGCGGAAATCCCCCTCCTGGTCGCCGATCTGGTGGAAATTCTCAAAGACAGCGAACGTCTGGCTCTCAGCGACGGCGACCGCCAACGGCAACGCAGCTGGAAGCACCGCCTGACCACCTTGTATTCCCTATCCGGACTGGCTCTGCTCCTCGGCCTGACCGCCATGCCCTGGGGACTGTCGGTCTATACCCCCCTGGACACCGGCCGGGTGTTTCTGTTCGCCCTGCAGTACAGCCTGCCCGCCTGCGCCCTGTTCCTGACCCTGGCCTTCGCCACCCTGCGCGGAAACTCGGCGGCCCACGGCCATTTTCTGGCTTTGACGCTCCTGGCCCTCGCCGGATTCGTCATCCTGGGCTTGGGCACGGTCAGCCTGCTCAACGGCCGTATGGATACCAGCGAGCCGGTGGCCCATACGGCTCTGGTGGTCGACAAGTACTACACCAAAAACAAAAACGACTACACCTACTACCTGAGCCTGCAATCCTGGCGGCCGGGACACGACACCGAAAAGCAGGCGGTCGACAGAAGGCTCTACGATCGTATCGAGGTCGGCGAGAGCCGTATGGAGATGGTGACGCGCTGCGGTCGTTTCCATTTCGAATGGCTGGTCAGCTGCCGCCCCCTGCAGCCCTGATCAGCCCCGTCGGACGGCCATAAGAGATTTCACCAGGCCAAAAGAGCGCTCACAGAGGATTTCAGCGTCCGGGAAGAACCCGGCCATGTCGGTTCGGGTGAGCAGATGCCAGTCCGGGCTGGTGCGTTTGATCCAGAAACGATTGATGAAACGCAGCTTGAAGAGCAGCAGCCGCCGCGGCAGGTAGCCCAGAAAAGGCAGCCAGGTATGGCTTTCGATCGGAAAGTAGCGGCAGGGAGTCTGGACGAAGTAGCCCTTGCCCAGACGGCGGATTTCGTTGGCGAATTCTCTCTGACGTTCCAGCGCCCGCCGCCGGAATTCGGCCCCGGAACGAATGCACCAGATTTCGTCCTTGGGCACTGTCACGTGTTCGATGACCGAGGAGCAGTGAACCAGGTCGAAGTAGCCGTCGGGAAAGGGCAGACGGCCCGATTCCGGAATCGGCTGGGCCCGGTAGCCATAGCGTTGCTCCCCGTCGCGGACCAGGTTTCCGTCGATATCGGCGATGGTCACATTCTGCGGATGCACCGCTGTGCCGGCCAGGACAGTATGAATGTAATCACCCCGTTCGGAACCCAGATCCAGGACGCGGCTGTTCTCCCCGAGAGCGAACAGAGAACGGAACAAGCGGGCGCGACGTTCCCGGGCGCGCCGGGAATAGGCGGAAAAAAGACGACGGATTGTGATCAATTGTCCTCGCCGTTGCTGACGGAATCATCGATCAGTCTGTCGTTGGCCTGGATGGCCTCGCGCAGGATACGTTCCTCCTCTTCCCGACCGGGCCGGGGATCCAGCCAATGAACCACGGCGAAATCCTCGCCGAAGCGGTTCTCCAGTACCGGCCCGCCGAGCTGCGGATCGCTCAGAGATTCCCCGATGCGGATGATGCAGCAGGGAGGGATCAAGCGAACGATGTATTCGTCGCCGGTCAAATCGCCCTCGGCGTGCAGCCAGCGGTCGAGCAGGGGGTTGTCTTTCATTCCGTATAACCTCACGGTCCAATTATACCTCAAAACGGCTCCACTCCTGAAACTCGAAAACACCCCCGGCGACAGAATCTTCTAAAAGCGATATAATATGTCAGTTATCCCTGCAGTGTGAAAATGATACATACACATATCTGGCTCTTGTCCCTGGTGCTGCTCCTGCCCCTTTGCGCCCTGATCCTCCTGCAGGTCCGCCGCCTGGGCAGACACCCGGAAGCTTCATTTCTGAAGCCATTCTTCTTCTTTTTGTCCTGTACCGTACTCTATTTTTTCTTTTCCTTTTTCCTTACCTATCTGGAAATCAACCTGCCCGAAGTCTGGTCCGCCTTGCTGGACCGGATCGCCGTCGGGCCCATCCTGCTGACTCTGACCCTGAATCTGATTCAGCTGGCCGGCGTCTTCTTCTTCATCCGCACCGTCGAATGCCTGCACGCCAAAAAACCGTTCCGCTGGGCCCGCGTCTGCCTGTTCACACTCAGCGGACTGTACCTGCTGCTGCTGTCGCTGCGCCTGCTGCTGCCGGGAAAGGCATGGGCAATCCAGCTGTTTCTGTGGCTGCGACTGTACCCGCTGCGCCACCTCAACCTGCTGCTCCTGCTGATGCTGATCCAGCTCTACCGCCAGGCCAGGAGTCTGACCAGCCCCGGCGCCGCCGTTCTGATGCGATCATTTTCCGTCATGTTGATGATCCGCGAGGGCCTGGATCTGTTCAGCACCATGCTCAGCGAACTGTTGTCGAGCGGAAGTCCGCAGGCCGGGATGACGGCCGGTCTGCTCGGGGACGCCCTGTACCTGGTCCTGACCATCGGTCTGGTCTACTCATGGTTGAAGCGTTACCTGATGCCCCATCTGGCCGAACAGGCGACGGCCGACAACCGCAACGACGCCATCGCCCAGCTGGCCGCCCGAAGCGGCCTGAGCGACCGGGAGGCCGAAATCGTACAACTGGTGGTGGGCGGGAAGAGCAACAAAGAGATCGCCGCGGCGCTCGCCCTGTCGGCCAGCACGGTCAAAAATCACATCTACCGGATTTACCAGCGCCTGGAGATCAATTCCCGCTTCGAGCTGATCGAGCGGGTGGAACGGTTCCGCTCGGACAGTCTGTCCTAGTACAAGCTCAGCGACAGCGTTCCAGGGAAATTGGTTCTTTTTACGGCAAAACACTTTTCCCCCAAGCTGAAAGAGAAAGGCAAGATCGATCCGACGGATCGGTATGCCGAAGAGAAAATAAAAAGCCTGGCAGCGAGAGCGAGGTGATCATCTTTCAATCAGCCCTGTAAACCGGCAGAAGAACTTCTTCAAGAGAGAACCGAAAGAGATCATCGATATGGAAAAGCAAAGATTTCCCACATCTCTTTGGAAAACCCTTCGGGTTTACCACATTCCCACTACGGCATCTAACTCCTCTTACTCATACGTAAAAATATACGCCGATTCACTGCGCAAAATTATGCGCCGATTGACACGTATTTATATTCACCTGTCATTTTTTGCACAGATTTCATCCTTTTGATGTTTTATTCCAGAAAATCGCGATGCATAAAACAAAAAAAACAAACCAGGTAATGCAAGGAGAGCTAGGATTATGAATCCCATGCTTATGAATGACGCATGCCCAGAGGCAAGAACTTCCAACGCCCCCAACAGGCTGTTGAATATGTAAAGCAATGCGGTCGCCCTTAAGGCTTTTCCATTCTTCATTTTTATTGCATAAACGCTTTGCAAAATAAGCACAGTCAAGATGATTATGACTGTAAAAATTACACTGGCTGATCTTATTAATATTGCAGATAGGAAAAACAACAAATAACTTGACGACATAACGACACTGTAAAAGATTGGTATTTGTTTATACTGGCATGCTTTCAGCCATATTAAATGAAGGAAGGCATAAAGAAAAATCACAGAAAATATTATTAGAATAGCTACTGGTACCATCGTTTTCTCCAATTTTTCTAGATTGATTAAATTCTTGTTTTATTCATCCTTCAGCCTAATTTTCAATGTTTCATTAGAATTGTCAAGACAATCAATCTTTTATAATCTTCTCTCGTTTATCTTTTCTCATTCTCATACAATTTTTGACCAATGGGCGTCCCCCTTGATTCGCTTAATATAACCCCATTTTTACATAATCGGCTTCATCTTTGGGGAAATGGTCGCTTTCTTTCCAGCCTTCAAGCTTAAGATCCGAGATGATGTGTTGCCTTGCCACTGCTGCCGCCTGATCGCCCCAACGAGTTCTGACCTCCTCGATCCCTTTCAGGTGATGTCTTTTCTGGCGATGCCGCATGCGGCACTGAGCTGTACCGGCAAACTCATCGAGCCAGCTATGAACGTAGCCATACTCCTGGCCGAACAAGGCCAGGGATTCTGAAAGGTGTTCTTCATATCTCATGGGCCCTCCTGATATGGCGGCGTATTCATTTCCTCATCGTCATTCTAAGCACACATGCCCTATCATATCGTGATAGACATCCTAAATTAAGTTTTCCACAAAATGTCTTCAACTTTTTTTGAATCCTTGCCTTCCTCATTTTTTGTGCATAACTGGCTGATATATCAACGCTTATCTTTGCTGGCTGCGCAATTGAACTGTTTGCACATATTTATTTACTCGAGTGTCCCGATAGATAATGGTATTTTGGCACATCATATTTCTAGCGTTTGGGAACAGCCTTTGTACGATGATAACTCGAGGTTCATTTTTCGCACATCGAGCCGAACAATTCCGTTCTGAAGGACATCGGCTTTTCAGCTATTCATCGCTCAACCCTTTTGACGCTGCTCTGACTGATTGGTTGCAAATCAGTATATGGTGGCGTGGGAAATGA
>CAYXHZ010000050.1:0-22341 GCA_964465065.1 uncultured Clostridia bacterium | reverse complement strand
ACAGCTACCGGCTGCCCATAAGCGGATCCATCCTGCTGCACCTTCCGGCGGCCGCTTTCCCCCATCGCCACTTCATCCCCCCCCTGTTTGAACCCTCGAGCAGCCCTCTACCGAACGAAACCGACCGATCCGTCTACCACATCGAACTCCTGAGCCATGGGAAGCCGGCAGCGGGCAGCATCCCGCTCTACCGCTTCGGCACGGCGATCCGGATCGATCGGCTGGGACGGACCCTCTACGTACAAATAGACGAAAACCGCTTCGAGATCCGGCAGCGCTACCTGGAAATCGCCGTCAGCATCGCCGTATCCTCGATTCTGACATCCACGGACTGCCTGACCCTCCACTCCGCATCCCTGATCCATGACAGGCACGGTTTCCTGTTCGTCGGCCGAAGCGGAGCCGGCAAGACCACCCTTGCGGCCATGGCCGAAAGAGACGGTTTGACGGTCATCAACGACGAGTTGAGCATGATCCGGGCCAGTCGGCGATCCGGCTTCAGCCTCCACTCCCCGCCGCTCTGGGGCCGAGATTTTTTTTCACCCCGCATCGCCTGCCGCGATTGGCTGTCCGACGGCTTTCCCGTCCAGGCACTCTTCTTTCTGGAACGGAGGAGCAAACCCGTCAGCCGCTTGTCCCCCCTGGCACCGGTTCTGGCCGCCGAGCAGCTGCTCCATTCCTTCTTCTCCTCCCGTTTCACCCAGCAGCTGCCAAACGCCCTGAAAAACCGGGCCTTCTTCAGCCTGTGCCGCATGGCCATCTCGCTGCCCTGTCACCGTCTGAGCTTCGAACTCGACCTGGCCGACACCAAGGCCCTGCTGAACCGGGCCGTCGAGTCACCGTTCCGGAGCGGCAGCAGCCATGAGCTGGAAGAGAAAGAACATCTGGCCTTCCTGTTCACCGGACAGGCATTGGTCCTGCGCCGCAGCGACTTCAGTCTGTTCCGCGTCCCCCGTGTCTCCCTGCCGGAACTTCAAGAGCTCCTGTTCCGTATCTGACGGAACCGGACCGACCTGAAGGCCGTTTGAAAGACCGCAACATGTCCCGACTGTTCTTTTTCAGGACAAAAAAAGGGACAGCTTTTCGAACAGAACCCCCCAGAAGCCTCATTCCAACAAGTCCCGATTCGTTTCAAAGCTTGGCAGTAAAAATGCATGGTAAAAGTGGAGGACTACAAAACGAGGTTGTGCAAGGAGCCTGACCAGGAGATGAACATGCGCATTCACGTCGCCAGCATCCTCGTCACCCTGCTCGCACTGTCGATGTCGATCGTCGGCAGCGCTGGCAGCCAAGCCCCATTCAGCGCCACCATCACCGTCAAAAGCCCCAACGGCGGCGAATCCTGGGTCAAAGGCTCGGTTCAGTCCATTCAATGGGTCTCCCGGGGAGCTCCCGGACCGGTGAAACTGACCCTGATCAAGGGCGACACGGTGTTCGGGGAAATCGATATCAACGCCCCCGAGCAGGGAAGCTACAGCTGGACAGTGGGTGACTGCCCGGCATCCGGCAGGTCGGCGGAAGCCGGACACGAATATCGGATCCGGGTCAGCTCGGTCGGCAAGCCGTCCGTCCGCGACGACAGCAACACCTCGTTCACCATCCTGCCCGCCGCCAGACGCTAGGCCATAAACATGACCAGCTGAATATTGCAGAATACCTGTTCCTGTGCTACCCTCAGAAACAGGAAACGGCATTTATTGCCAGAAACATGGACAAAAAAGACCAACAGATCCTGACCCTGCTGCAGGACAACGCCAAGATCAGCAACGTCAAGCTGGCCGAGGAGATCGGCCTCACCCCTCCGGCCACACTGGAACGGGTTAAAAAACTCGAAGAGTCGGGGGTAATCACCGGATACTACACCCGCATCGATCGCGACAAGCTGGGATACAAGGTACCGGTGCTCATCGCCGTCACCCTGATGAAGCATCAAAAGCAGAACATCCAGGCCTTCGTCTCGTTTTTGCGCTCCACCCCCGAAGTCGTCGGCTATTACCACGTCACCGGCGCCTACGACTACCTGCTGCAGGTCAACATGCAGGACATCAAGAGCCTGCACAATTTCCTGGTCAACAAGCTGACCGGAACCGAGGGCATCGACAAGGCCGAAACCTTCCTGATCATGGAGGAATACCACGCGCCCCAGCCCATCGGCTGAAGCTGTCGGGGCCTGTCTTCAGCCCTTGCCCCGTTTCGTCTGGTACTTGGGATTGGAGTAAAACCATACCCCGTTCATGACCGGCGGTTGACGCAAATCCTTTTCGGCGGCTCCGACCGCGTCCAGTTTTCCGGCCACCCCGTCGGCTTCGATGGTACTGACCCGGCAGTAGTCGATGACGAACCATTCACGCTGCCAGCCGGTCAATTCGTTGATTAGACGCACCAGGCGCTTCTGGGCCGAGGAAAGCGATTGCGCCGTGATGCCGGCGCTGAGGCGGGCGCCGCAGATGAATTCGTCGGAAGTCATTCCCTCGTCATCCAGAATGGCCAGCGGGACGAGCAATTCCACGTTCACCACCAACCAGAAAATCTGTTCATCCATGGTCAGCTGTCCCCATTCATGCGACGACTCCAAAACTTCAAAGCTATTATTTTGCCTTCAAACCCCAGCGCTGTCAACTGATACCAAATTGCACGCAAACCGGGAACAAGTCAACCACTTTTTCTGAAAATATTTTTACAACACTCCCGGTGAAAAAATGCAAACAGATCGTGAACCGGTGAAAGAAGCGCAAAATCATGACAATAATATGTTATGTTCAGTTCGCACACATCCTGGACACCGGCTGCCGGCTTTTCCCCTTCCCTGGCCGAGCTGGCCGCCATCCACCCTCAGCCCCAACTGGTTCTGATTTTCGGTTACCGACAACTGCTGCGCGATTCCTTTCCCTTGTCGGAACTGCAGACCGCATTCCCGTCCGCCATTCTGTCCGGCTGTTCGAGCGGGGGTGAAATCGTCGGCACAGCGGTCGGCTTCCAGTCCGTCCAGATCACCCTGGTCAGTTTCGACAGAACCGGCCTCCGCTTCGGACAGGTCCACTTCGGGGAGCGCACCGGCAGCCGTCAGGCCGGCCTGGAACTGGCCGCATCCATCCCCCATGAGCAGCTGATTCACGCCTTCATTCTCAGCGACGGCGTCGAGGTCAACGGCAGCGATCTGGTCGAGGGGCTGCGAACGGGTTTCCCGGCATCGGTTTCCATCAGCGGCGGTCTGGCGGCCGACATGGACGATTTCAAACAAACCGTCGTCCTGGCCCAGAATGCTTTTTCCAGCCGGACCGCCACGGTTGTCGGCTTCTACGGCAGCTCACTGCGCATCGGCTGCGGATCGGGCGGCGGCTGGGACCCTTTCGGACCCATCCGCCTGATCACCCGTTCAGATCAAAACGTGCTCTACGAGGTGGACGGCAAATCCGTCCTGGAACTGTACAGGACCTACCTGGGCGAGGCTGCGGCCGGCCTGCCGGCCACCGGTCTCTTGTTCCCGCTCAGCCTGATGGCCGAGCCCCGGGGAAGTCCTCTGGTACGCACGGTTCTGGCCTGCGACGAGGCCCAGCAGAGCATGACTTTCGCCGGGAACCTGCCCCAGGGCGCCTACACGCGGATGATGAAGGCCAACACCGATCGGCTGATCGAAGGAGCCAACCGGGCCGCCCAGATCAACCGGCAGTGCCTGGCTGATCATTCACCGCAGCTGGCGATCCTGATCAGCTGCGTCGGCCGGCGCATGGTGATGCGGCAGCGGGTGGAAGAGGAGCTGGAAGCGGTTCAGGAGACCCTGGGCGAACAGTGCCGCCTGAGCGGTTTCTATTCCTACGGGGAGATCTCGCCGCACGAGCTGGGAAAGTCGAGCGAATTCCACAACCAGACCATGACCATCACCACCTTCGCCGAGGACGGGCCATGAGCGCCGTATTGCACCCTCTGCTACACAGGCAGCTCAGAAAGGCCGCCATCGACCCGGGCGCGCTGCCGGAGCGGATGGCCAGGCTGCTGGACATGATCGACCAAGCCTACCGGCAATCCGACGACGATCGGAAAATGCTGGAACGTTCCCTGGAGTTGAGCTCCCAGGAGCTGCTGGAGGCCAATTCGCAGATGAGGGCGATATTCCAGGCTTTCCCAGATATCCTGCTGGTCGTCGACCCGCAGGGGCGGATCATCGATTTCCGGGGCGGCCATCACTACAACGAATTGCTGCACAAGCGCAGTCAGCTGGGCAAGAACCTGACCGAATCGCAGCTGAGCAGCTTTTTCCCCGGTCTGCAAACCGCCTTCGAACAGGCTCGGCGGCACATCCCGGTCGAACCGCTCGTAACCCATATCGCCGATGAAAATGACCACTATTTCGAGTTGCGCATGGAAAACGTCGACACGCTGGGCGTGATCTTCATCATCCGCGACATCAGCGCCGGCAAACGCGCCCAGAAAGCCTTGAGCCAGGAACGGGAACGGCTGTGGGTCACCCTGGAAAGCATCGGCGAAGGGGTAATCGGTGTCGACACCGCCGGACGGATCACCCTGATGAACCGCAATTCCGAGATCATCTGCGCCTGTACGGCCGGGCAGGTGCTGGGACAGCCGCTTCAGGATACGCTGCGCATCGTTGTTCACGACGGTCCCTCGTTTTCCGAACTTCTCGGCGAAACCCTCAACGGCCGACAAATCGATTTCAGCCGCTACAGCCCCCAACTGCTCCGCCCCGACGGCCGCACGCTGGATATCTATTGCAGCGGCGCCCCGATCTTTTCACCTCAGCCCGTGATCACGGGGGCCGTCTTCGTCATCAGCGACATCACCAGCCACCGCCAGCTCGAAGAGGAAATGCTCAACATGAAAAAGCTGGAGTCGATCGGCCTTCTGGCCGGCGGCATCGCCCACGATTTCAACAATATCCTGACCGGAATACTGGGCAACATCAGCCTGGCACGCCTGTACGCCCAGCGCGGCAAAGATTTCGACGACAAGCTGAAGGCCGCCGAACAGGCCTCCCTGAAGGCCCAGGAACTGACCCAGCAGTTTCTGACCTTTTCCAAAGGCGGACAACCGGTCAAGCAGTCCGAGTCCATCGTCGAGATGATCGAGGCCTCGACCCAATTCCTGCTGCACGGTTCCAAGATCATCGGCCGTTTTCAATTCGCCCCCGATCTCTGGCAGGCACACATCGACCGCGGCCAGATCACCCAGGTGCTCAACAACCTGATCATCAACGCCAAGCAGGCCATGTCTCAGGGCGGCGAGTTGACCATCAGCGCCGACAATTTCACCGTTTCCGAATCGCAAGAATCCCCCCTGTCAGCGGGCGAATACATCTGCATCACCGTAGCTGACCAGGGCATAGGCATTCCCAGAGAAAACCTGAGCAAGGTGTTCGACCCCTATTTTTCCACCAAGCCCAATGGCCACGGCCTGGGCCTGACCAGTTCGTTTCACATCCTCAAGCGGCATGGCGGGCTGATCACCGTCGAATCCGAACCGGGGAAAGGCTCCAAATTCAGCGTCTACCTTCCGGCCACCCGGCAGAAGGTGACCAGTCTGGAGAACGACGGTGAATTGTACCGCGGCCAGGGCACCGTCATCATCATGGATGACAACCCGACTGTCGTCGACGTTGTCGACCAGCAGCTCCGCCATCTCGGTTACCAGGTCATCGCCGTCGAGAACAGCCTGGAACTGACCGAACTGTTCAGCCTGGCCCGGGAGCGGGACCTGCGCTTCGACCTGATCATTCTGGATCTGACCATACCCGGCGATGTCGGCGGCGAGGTCGCCCTGGACCGGGTACGGGCCATCGACCCGGGAATCCGGGCCATCGTCTCCAGCGGCTACGCCAACAACCCCGTCCTGGCCGAATACCGGCGCTACGGTTTCAACGGCAAAGTCTGCAAGCCCTTCCACATCAACGAACTGGCCCGGGAAATCAACCGAGTACTGGCCGGATAACGGTTTTGGCCGGTATGGTACAATACGGTCATGCGCATATCCAGAGTAATCGACGAGCAGGGAGCAATCCGCTGCTGTGAAATCTTGCCCCAAGACCCGCAACTGGCCAGGGAGTTGACTGGAGACTGGGCGAACGGCTTTTCGCCCCGCCGGCGGCCGCCGTTCCGTTTCCGCCGTCTGCTGGCACCGCTCGAGCCGCCGATGATTCTGGCTCTGGGTGTGAATTACCGCAGTCACGCCGCCGAAACCGGCTTGCGCATCCCCGAGATCCCCCTGATCTTTCTCAAGGGAATCAACAGCGTCATCGGTCCGGAGCAGACCATCCTGTTGCCTCAGGCCGGACCCGACGAAGTCGACTACGAGGCCGAACTGGCCCTGGTCATCGGCCGGGGCGGCAAAAACATCCCGCTCGAGCAGGCCGAGGCAGCGATCTTCGGCTACTGCTGCGCCAACGACGTCTCGGCGCGGGACTGGCAGATCCGTCTGCAGATGAAGCAATGGAGCCGTGGCAAGAGTTTCGACACCTTCTGCCCGCTGGGACCGGCCGTCGTCAGCCGCGACGAAATCCGGTCCGTGCAGTCCCTGTCGATCCGTGCCGTCCTCAACGGCCGGACAGTGCAGGACAGCAACCTGAGCGACATGATATTCGATATCTCCCAGATCGTCCATCAGGCCAGCCGCTCGCTGACCCTGACACCGGGCACCGTCATCCTGACCGGGACACCGGCCGGTGTCGGTTACACCCGTACCCCGCCGCTGTTCTTGCGCCCCGGTGACCGCATCGGCGTCGAAATCGACGGACTGGGCAGTCTGAACAACCCGGTAGAACTGGAATAATCAGCGTTTGCTCTTGTCCAGATGAATATCCAGCAGGCGGTGCAGCTCCTCCGGCCGGATCGGCTTGCAGAGGTAATCGTCCATGCCCGCCTCCAGGAATTTTTCCCGGTCGCCCTTCAGGGCATGGGCGGTCAGGGCAATGATGGGCAGACTGAAACCCTCCTCCCTGAGCCGGATGGTCGCCGCCACTCCGTCCAGTTCCGGCATCTGAATGTCCATCAGCACCAGATCGTAGGATTGCTGCCGTAATTTTTCGATGGCCTGCAGGCCGTTTTCGGCGAAGCTGACCCCATAGGCTGCCTTTTCCAGCAGACGGCCGATCAGCTTGCGGTTGAGCGGGTTGTCTTCGGCGACCAGTATCGACCAGCGCTTGCCCGTCGTTGGGCTTGCCGTCGGCGCGATGGTCGTGAAAACAGTCGGTGCGCTGTCGATCACGGAAGCGATCTGTTCCAGCAGTTCCGCGGCACAGATCGGCATTCTGCCGATCTCTTTGCCCAACCCGGCCGGAAAGGCAGCGATCGGCATTGCGGTCGATCCCGGATAGACGATGACCCGATTCTGCTCCGGCAGAGGGCCGGTGAAAACCTCGTTGCCGGGCCAATCGCTTCCGTCGCTCAGAAACAGGCTGGCGGACTCTTGGCGGAACCACTGCTCGGCCTCGGTGAAACTGGAAGCGATCCGTACCTGCAATCCGCCGCTTTCGCACCAGCTCTTGATCATCTTGAGCCGCAGTTGATTCTGGATATGGATGATGACGGTTCGTAAGCGCCCCGCCAGAGTGAAATCGCTGCGGTAGGCTTCTTCAGCGACGAACTGCCTGCCCAGACGCACCGTGAAGTGAAAAGTGCTGCCCGGACCGGGTTGCACGCCGAACGCCCAGTCCGACGGGCTGTCCACCCAGATGCGTCCGTGCATCAAGCCCAACAGTTCGGAACAGACGGCCAGCCCCAGGCCGGTTCCGCCGAAGCGTCGCGTCGAAGAGCTGTCGGCCTGGGAAAAGCGCTCGAATATCTCCCGCTTCTTGTCTTCGGCCACCCCGACACCGGTGTCGCTGACCATGAAATGCAGTTCCGTCTCCTTGTCCTCGGTGGCGCCGGACAGCTCGACCCGGACCATGACGCCGCCTGCGGCCGTGAACTTGACGGCGTTGGCCAGCAGATTGATCAGGATCTGGCCCAGACGGACGAAATCGCCGATCAGGGCGTCGGGTACGTCGTCGTCCACATCCAGCAACATCTCCAGCTTTTTTTTGGCGGCTTCGGCCATCATGCCGTTCATCCAGTAGCGCAGCTGCTCGCGCAGCAGAAACGGCGCCGGATCGAGCCGCAACGCACCCGCTTCGATCTTGGACAGGTCGAGGATTTCGTCCAGGATGGTCAGCAGGTTTTCGGCGGCCAGGAGCACCGATTTCAGGTAGTCGCGCTGTTCGGCGTCCAGACCGGTCTTCAGGGTCAGTTCGGTCATGCCGATGATGGTGTTCATCGGTGTACGGATCTCGTGCGACATGTTGGCCAGAAAATGGCTTTTGGCCCGGTTGGCGGTCTCGGCGGTCTCCTTGGCGGCGATCAGTTCCACTTCCATCTGCTTGCGTTCGGTGATGTCCTCCTTGACGGCCACAAAATGAATGACCCGGCCGTTCCGATCCCGGACCGGCGCGATATAGGATACGTCCCAGAACAGTTCTCCGGATTTCTTGCGGTTGTAGAATTCACCGCTCCACGCTTTACCGGCCGACAAGCTCCGCCACAGGTCCTGGTAGACATCCGGCGGAGTCGCCAGAGATTTGAGGATGCGCGGATTCTGGCCGACCAGTTCCTCGAGCTCGTAACCGGTCAGCTGCACGAATTTGCGGTTGACGTACTCGATCTGACCCTGGACATCGGTGACCATGACGGCGACATTGCTCTGCTCCACGGCCTGGGACAGGACACTGATGTCGCGCTCGCCGTCGATGTAGCGAAGCCGAGCCGGTGGTTTGCCGTGAATGAAACGAAACTTCGCCGGCAGCTGCAGCAGCGAAAACAGCAGCAGCACGAGTACAGTCAACAGGACCAGGACTGGCCAGATCAGACGGCCCGGCACCAGCGGCGGCCGATAGTCGAAAATCAGGCGGCAGGGGTTTCCGGAAAACAGGTCCGGCCCGATCGGCAACGACAGCGAAGCGGACGGGACCTTCTCCGAGAAAAAACCGCCAGCGGCGACCTGCCAGATCAAGACGGCACGGTAGACGCGGTCCAAACCCGACAGCAGGACCCGGGGCGCGAAGATGAATTCTAGCGCGCCCAGCCGATCCTGCCCGGCAAAGAGGGGCACGACGACCCGATAATCGACCTCGGAGCCACAACGGTACAAGCCCTCGCGCCAGCCCGCCCCGAGCCGGGCAGCCAGCAGGCCGTCCGGCAGCGGCACCGGACCGGTCGCGGCGGATTCGGCCGACTTCAGTTCCAGATTCTCGTCGTAGCATCGCACGGCCAGCAGCTCCGGATACAGTTCCTCGCTGCCGGTCCGGATCCGCGCCTCGATCTCGAGTATCAGTGCCGGCGCTCCATCCCGGGCGGCGGCGGCGCTTTCCTCGCCGGCCAACCGGGCCAGATGGTGGGCGATCAGGTGGCGGGAGCGTTCGATCTGTCGGGGAATCTCCACAGCCGCCTGGCGCACCGTCGCATCGCGTTGACCCGTTCGCCACAGAAGCAGCGACACGATCGTCAGTGCCAGACTGATGACCGCCAGCAGAATCGGCAGCCGGCGCAGGCGCAGGCGTATGATGCGAAATCTCATCGCTTCCCGGACAACCAGGCCAAAACCAGCAGACAGACCGCCAGCAGACCGACAAGACCCCACTTGATCCGGTTCATACGAATCTGCAGCAGCCGGTTTTCATCGAGGTAATACTCGTTTTCCGAGGCCCGCTGCACGACCCCCCGGGCCAGGAAGCGGTTGAGCTCGGGGCGGTAGCGCACCCATTGCGGGTCCAGGGTCGCCAGTTTGACGGCCAGGTTAGGGGTGCAGGCCCCCTGCTCCATAAACAGGGCGATGACTTCCCTCTCCTTTCTGACGCGACGGATCAAATCGGCTCCGATCATGTGCTGCACTGACCTCCGGCTGCTGATGGAAAATTGTAAACCATCGCCATCGGATTGGCAACTCCAGTTCGGCCAAGGTCCGCCGATTTCAGGTTGAGGTCCTACTGACATTCTACAAGTCGTCAATTACCATGAAATTCCGCTTTTAAAAATAGGAATTTCATGGTGAATTGTTTTTTCCGAGCTCGTCCGCTCGTCCGGGACGGTGCTTTACTTCTTTACATTGACACAGACATTCACCACGACTGGATAACTCGGCGCCGATATGCTATTTTTTAGCGACAGTCGATAGCAGGAGTTGGACCATGAATCCCAAGATCGAAAAACTCGGCGCCTTTTACCTGGGCCGCCCCTACAACCCGCAAAGCCGTCAGATCGAAGCCAACCCGGTCATGCTCGATTCCCGCCACCTGGTCACCCACGCAGTCTGCCTGGGCATGACCGGCAGCGGCAAGACCGGTCTGGGCGTAGCCCTTCTCGAAGAAGCGGCCATCGACGGCATCCCGGCCATCGTCATCGACCCCAAGGGCGACATGACCAACCTCTGCCTAAGCTTCCCCGAACTCCGCCCCGAGGATTTCACCCCCTGGATCGACCCGGAAAGCGCCCGGCAGAAGGGAACCGATGTCGGCAGCCTGGCCGCGACCACCGCCGAAAGCTGGCGCAAGGGTCTGGCCGACTGGGAGCAGGACGGTCAGCGGGTGGCCCTGTACCGCGACAGCGCCGAAGTGATCGTCTACACCCCCGGCAACAGCGCCAACGCGCCGCTTTCCATCCTGAAATCGCTCGATCCGCCCTCGGCCCAGGTCATGGCCGAAAGCGACCTGTACGGCGACGCCATCTCCGGCACGGTCAGCTCGCTGCTGACCCTGCTCGACATCCAGGCCGACCCCATCAGGAGCCGGGAACATATCCTGTTGACCACCATCCTGGATTCCCTGTGGCGACACGGCGAAAGCACCGACCTGGCCGGTCTGATCCGCCTGGTGCAAAAGCCGCCGTTCGCTCAGGTCGGTGTCTTCGATCTGGAAAGCTTCTACCCCGTCGCCGATCGCATGCAACTGGCCATGGCCCTCAACAACCTGCTGGCATCCCCCGATTTCTCGAGCTGGATCCAGGGCCCGCCGCTGCAGATCGACCAGCTGCTGTACAGCCCGACCGGCAAGGCACGCATCGCCGTCATCTCCATCGCCCATCTCGACGACCGCCAGCGCATGTTCGTCGTCTCGCTGCTGCTCAACCGCCTCATCACCTGGATGCGCGGCCAGAACGGTACCGGCAGTCTGCGCGCCCTGCTGTACATGGACGAGTTGTTCGGTTTCCTGCCGCCGGTGGCCCAGCCGCCATCCAAAAAACCGCTGCTGATCCTGCTCAAACAGGCCCGGGCCTTCGGGTTGGGCCTGGTCCTGGCCACCCAGAATCCGGTGGATATCGACTACAAGGCCCTGTCCAACATCGGCATCTGGATGATCGGCCGGCTGCAGACCGAACAGGACAAAAACCGCCTGCTCGACGGTCTCAAGGAGAATCCGGCCCTGGGCGGCCGGCAGGAACTGGCGGAGCTGATTTCTTCTTTGCAAAAGCGCGTCTTCCTGATGCACGACGTCAACGAGGAGGCCCCCTTCCTGTTCCACAGCCGCTGGTGCCTGTCCTACCTGTCCGGTCCGCTGACCCGGGACCAGCTCAAACGTCTGTCAGCCGGCGCCGCCAGCGACGTTCCGCCCGCCCAGCCCCCGGCGGCACGCCCGGACACCAGTCCGGTCGGTGTCGCCCCGGTTGCCTCCGCGCTGCCCACCCAGCCGCCGCTGCTGCCGCCGGGCATCCAGCCGGTTTACCTGGGCGCCGCTGTCGGCCCGGCCGAAAACCCGCGCATCACCTACCGGGCGGCGGTCATCGCCTACGGGTCCGTTTTCTTCAACGAGGCCAAATACCGGATCAACTGCGAACAGCCCTACATGGGACTGCTGGAAGCCGCCGAAAAGCCGCTGCTGCTCAACTGGGACGAGGCCAGCGAAATCGCTTGTCCGGAATCGGAGCTGCGGGCCTATCCCCAGTTCGAAGCCCGCTACTGCCCGCCTCCGTCCTGGCTGACCCAGGCCCGGGAGTACCAGGACATGCAGACCAGCCTGCGCGAATGGCTGTTCCGCAGGCGCAGGCTCAAGCTGTGGCGCAGTCCGGCAAGCGATATCGTCTCCTATCCCGGCGAAAGCGAACGGGATTTTCGGATCCGTATCAAACAGCAGGGACGCGAGAACCGGGACGGCTCGCTGGACAAGATCCGGGCCGGATACGAAAGTAAAATCCAACGCCTTCAGAAACAGATCGAGGCTGCCGAGTTGAGGCTCAACCGCGAAAAGGACCAGGCCAGCGTCTCCAAAATGGACACGGCCCTGTCGGTCGGCAGCACCCTGCTGGGCGCCCTGTTCGGTAAAAAGCTGCTGAGCCAATCCTCGATCAGCCGGGCCTCCAGCTCCATCCGCCGGGCGCAACGGTCCGGCAAGGAAGCCCAGGACGTCGGCTGGGCCGAAAAGCAGCTGCAGCAGTTGCAGCAGGAGCGCCAGACGCTGGAGGAGGAGCTCGGCCAGGAAATCGACCGGTTGCAGAACGGCCGCGACCCCGTCGGCGAAGAGCTCGAGTCGATCGAGATCATGCCCAAAAAACTGAACGTCAGCATTCGTTTGCTCAGTCTGTGCTGGCTGCCCTACCTCGAGTCCGCCAGCGGCATGCTGTCACCGGTCTGGATCGGCAGAAAGGACTAGCGTTTCGCTTCCATCCGCCGCCCGGACCTGGCTGTCGAGCAGCTGACGGATCTCGTGGAACAATTCCGCGAAGGCAAAGGGCTTCTGGATCAACGGCCATTCCTCGTTGCGCTGGCGGTACTCCTGCAACTGATCGGTCATATAGCCGCTCATGAGCAGGATCGGCAGTCGCGGGCACAGCTCCCGGACCCGGCTGGCCAGTTCCACCCCGGACATCCTGGGCATGACCACGTCGCTGAGCACCAGGCGGACGCTGTCCTGCTTGTCCCGCAGCAGACGCAGGGCGTCCTGACCGTCCCCGGTCGACATGACCCGGTACCCCTTCTTGACCAGGGCTACGGAAATCATCTCCCGCACGCTGCGGTCGTCGTCGACTAGCAGGATCAGTTCATTGGCGCCCAGCTTCTCCTTCTCCCGGTTGATAAGCTCATCGTGCTGGGCCTGCTGGTCGGTTCGGGCGGGCAGGTAGATACGGAACCGGGTCCCCTGGCCCAACCGGCTGCCGACATGGATGAAACCGCCGTGCTGTTTGACGATGCCGTAGACCGTCGACAAACCGAGTCCGGTGCCCTCCTTTTCGCGCTTGGTGGTGAAAAAAGGTTCGTAAATCCGTTCCATGGTGGACTTGTCCATCCCGCTTCCGTTGTCCTGCACCCCGATCAGCACGTACGGACCGGCCTGGACAGTCATGTTCTGACAGACGAAATCATGGCGGAAGACCACGTTGCGGCTCGACAGAATCACCTGCCCGCCCTGGGGCGGCATGGCGTCGCGGGCGTTGACCAGCAGGTTCATGATCACCTGCTCGAACTGGGAGGGATCGATCATGACCATGAACAGGTCGGCCGAACTGCGGAATTCCAGGGATACATGCACGCCGATGATCGGCCGCACCAGGTCCAGTAATCCGGCGATCACCGAGTTGATATCGATCAGTTTGGGCTTATGGGGGTGCTTGCGGGAAAACAGCAGCAATTTCTGGGTCAGGTCACCGGCCTTCAGGGCTGCCCGGTGAATGCCGTTGATCCGTTTCCCGTACTGGCTGTCCTGACTGAGTTCCTCGACCAGTTGCTCGCTGTAGCCGATCATGACCGACAGCAGGTTGTTGAAATCGTGGGCGATCCCTCCGGCCAATTGCCCGACGGCTTCCATCTTCTGGGCCTGAATGAACTGTTCCTGCAAACGGTGCCGTTCGGTGATATCCACCAGATAGACGATGATCCGCTTGATTTTCGTTTCCAGACTCCCGACCGGATAGACATAGATCTCGGTCGACTCGGTCTGCCCGTCCGCTCCGGGCCGGGTATATTCGCTGACCACCGACTGACCGGTTTTCAGCACTCGGGTCAACGGGCATTCATCGCCCAGCTCGGCACACAGTTTCTGCAGCCGTTCGGAAGCCGTGGCCCCGGCACCCAGTTTGCTGCGGGCGGCCTTGTTGGACAGCAGGATATGCTTGTTTTCGGGATCGATGACAAAGAAGGGATGGGAAAGCGAATCGATGATCTCCTGCAGAAATTTCTTATGCTCTTCGGATTGAGAATTCAGGCGGCGCAGGTCCTCGTTCTGAACGGCCAGTTGACGGTTGCTTTCGGTCAGGGCCCGGGCGCGTTGCTCGACCAGGCGCTCCAGGTTGTTGTACGCCAATTCCAGATTCTTGCGGCTCTGTTCCCGAAAACTGAGGGCTCGATAACGGATCAGGTACAGCAGGAACAGCAGGCAGAAAAATATACCCAGAACCGGCCAGTAGGTCCGCCTGACCCCGCCCAGCCGGCCCGCCAGCGTCCGGCGGTTGATCAGGGCGATCAGGCGTCAGGGAGTCTCGCCGCTGTCGACGCGGTGGTACATGAACACTCCGCCGACCGCCCGTTCCAGATCCATCAGGTAGCGGGTCGGGTCCAGACTCTGTTGTACTGCCGTCAGGCTGCCGTCTTCCCGGCTCCAACTGGCCGGGCTGTCTTTACCGGACAGGATCCGCCACAGTTGCGGGTCAAAGTCGGCAAAGATCCGCGGACCGGCATGATGCTCGGCACCACCCCATTGCCAGGCCGGATCCGGAGCCATCAGCCATTGGCCCTGGTCGTTGATCAAGTGGTATTGAGCCGCCCGGTCCTGCACCATATGCCTGAGGCTGTCCAGCAGGCCGGTGGCGTTGATCTCCAATTGCAGGCTGCGGTGGTTCCCGCTGACGGAACGGCTCAGCGACAGATGGAAAACCATCACCGGAACCGGCGGGTACTGCTTTTTGTCCAGTCTGAGCGCGGACACGAACAGGGTACCCGGCGGCAGAGCCGCCTCGTTGCTTTCTGGCCAGGCAACGGCCTGAGCGGTCCAGGCCTCGCTGGGATATCGGACCACCGTCTGACCGTGGCGGCTGAACAGCACTCCAAAATCCCGGCCCCCATCCCGATGGAAAAAGCGGATGGAACGATACTCGGGCCGGCTGAGCAGCAAGGATTCGATCAGCGGCTCGGGCAGCGTCGTCTGGGCCTGATCGGCGGCCAGCTGTATCAGACGGCCGACAAGTCCGATATCCTTTCCGAAACCCCGGATATAATTCCCGATGCGGTCGTTGACCAGCAGCAGCGTATTTTCAGCCTCTACGGAAGCCTGGTAATAGATCTGTTCGACCCGCTGCCGGTAATAATGGAAAACAAGCAGTCCGAACAGCAGGGAAATGAACACCGCTTCCGCGGCCAAAAGAATCACGCTGCCCCGGGGGCGTCTGAACACGGAAAGCTTCATCATGACGTAACCATCTTCACTTGTTTTAATAGTGCATACTGCCGGATGGCTTTTCAACCGGAAAGTCCGCGCCGGCTCTTCGTGCCCTGGATCCACTCCGGCCCATTTGTCTTTTGATGGCACTTTTGAGTATACTGAACGATCAAGGAGCCGACAGATGAGAAAACAGGATGGCATGCAGCAGCGTTTTTCCGCCCAGTTCTGGCTGGTCGTATTTTTCGAATTCATGGAACGGGGCGCCTACTACGGCGTGATGAGCTTTTTATCGGTCTACTTCAGCGACACCCTGGGTTTCGCTAAAGAAAGCGTCGGTGTCATCAAGGGTGTCATCCAGCCCCTGCTCTATTTTCTGCCCATCCTGGCCGGAGCGGTTGCCGACCGCTTCGGTTACCGGCGCGTACTCATGATCGCCTTTTCACTGCTGGGAACGGGCTACTTTCTGACCAGTCAGATGGACCGCTACGCCGCCGTATTCATCTCGCTGGTGGTCATGGGCGTGGGCGCCGGCATCTTCAAACCGATCATCTCCGGCACCATCGCCAAACTGACCGACGAAAAGAACAGTACCATGGGTTTCGGAATCTATTACTGGTCCATCAACCTGGGCGCCTTTCTCTTTCCGCTCATCCTGGTCCCCTGGCTCAAAGGCATCGATCCTTCCTACGTTCTGATCTGCGCCGCCCTGGCCACAGCCTTGATGGTCATCCCCACCTGGCTTTTCTTCAAGGATCCGATCGTCAGCCAGCCGGAAAACCGCTTCAACTTCAGCCGCATCCTGGACACCCTGGCCGGTGCCTTCGAGATCATCTATTCGCCGCTGTACCTGCTCAGCTCGGCTATGAAACGCAGGCCAGCGCTGAAAAATCTGCTGCTGGCCCTGCCGGCCGGCCTGCTCCTGGTCTTCGCCTGGCAGGCCACGCGCAGTCCGATCGTCGACACCGAGATCACCCGGCTCAAACCCCTGGCCGGTCAGCCGCTGCTGGCCACGCTGCGCCGCAACATGGCCGCGTCCGCCCCCTACAACCTGAAAACCGAGAACGGCCTGACCACACTGACCGTTCACCGGCCGCAAAAACTGCCGGAATTCGGCGCCGCCCTGATCCAGGAACTGTCAGCGATCCTGCCGGAATTACCCCGGGATCCGGAATGGCTGAGCGACTGCGTCCGTGATCTGGAATCCCCGCTGCACAGACCGGTCTTTTCGACAGCAGTCCGGCCGGATCTGGCCCAGCCCTTCCGCGTCGACGAACCCGCCGGTCGGATTCAGCTGGAGATCCGCAGCCGCGACGAGTTGAGCCGGCAACAGCCGCAGATCCTGGCCGCCCTGTCCCAAGCCCTGCCCGGCGCCTGGATCACGGCGACCGACCTGGACAATCTGGCCGAACGGCTCCGGGAACGGCCCTTCTTCCTGTTTTTTCTCTGTGCGGTACTGTTGCTGGCCCTGCTGATCCTGCTGCTGAAGAGGCCGGCGCTCAGCCTGCCGCTGATCGCGGCCCTGCTGGCGACCGTCTGGTTCTTCCCCGGCCAGACGATCCTGGTGCGCATCATCGCCACGGTGTTGGCTCTGACTCTTCTGTCTCTGCTGCGCATCCCGCCTGCGCCCGAAAAGCGCTTCGGCGATCACTGGCGTTTTCTGCTGATGATCGTTCTCTACTCGGGGTTCTGGGTGCTCTACTTCCAGATGTACGATTCGGTCTTGTGGTACGTGCAGGCCTACGTCGACGCCTCCTCTCTCAACCGCCTGGTCAACGGTCTGCTCGGACTGCTGGGTATCCAGGCCCACTGGTTCTTCGACGTGGAGCACGTCACGGTCATCAACGCCGGCACCATCATCCTGCTGCAGCTGCTGGTCTCCAAGATCGTCAAGGACAAGCCGGCCCTGCCGACCATGATCGGCGGCATCGCCATCGCCACCACCGGCATGGCGGTTCTGGCGGTATCCCCGCACATCGGCGTCTTCGCCGTCGGCCTGTTTTTGTTCTCCATCGGCGAGATGACGGCTCACCCCAAATTCATCAGCTACGTCGGCATCATCGCCCCGGCCGACAGCAAAGGCCTGTATATGGGTTATAATTTTCTGTACGGGGTGTTCGGCAGCGCCATCGGCGGCGTGCTGGGCGCCAGGATGTACGTGCACTTCGTCGATCGGCTGAACGCGCCGTCCACCTTGTGGCTGCTGTTCTCGGGAATCGGCGTCCTGACTATCGTATCACTGCTGCTCTACCACCGTTTCCTGAGGCAGCGCTGATGGGGTCGTCACCAGCAGACGGAGCAAAGCCAGCCGCCCCAGGAAAACCAGCAGCGGTACAGCCAGCCACGGCCAGCCGAGCCTTTGGGGAACGAACCGGCTCGATCCCGCTATCAGTTCCAGCCAGGTCAGACCTTTCAGGAGAAAATAGACCAGAGCGCCGGCGCCGGCCAGATTGAACAGCCAGCGTCGCCCCGGACGGTTACGGATCGGTTCTGAAGCGATCAGGAACAGGATGGCCAGGGCCCAAATCAGCAGTAGAGTGATCTCCAGGGCGCGGATCCAGGCCAGAACGGCCAGCGGGAATTTCAGTCCCGCCAGGGCGCTGACCACAAAGAAGCTGGTCGGCAGGGCCAGAATCAGCGCCGTCAGCCAGGCAGCCCAAACGATCCGGCGCTCCCTGGCGCCGTATCGGGAGCCGATGCGGCGTATCAGCAGCCAGAACAGCAGTACCCATGCCCAACGGCCCAGGAATTCGATGGCCAGCTGCAGTCCGGGGGCGGTCAGAAAGCCGGGCGGACGGGCCGGAAAACACAATTCCGTTACCGATAGCAGCAGGTAGTAGGCTTCGCAGGCCAGCAGCGAGACTGTCGCGACAACGCTCAGCGCACCGTACCGGCAGGCGCCGCTTTTCGTGCCTTGTTCCATCATTTTTCCCCTTTTCCAATTCACCGATCATAGTGAAACTATAAAAAAAAGCGGGCCCGTTACGGACCCGCTTCCACTATCGGTCTAAATACAGTGCAAATTACTTGGCGACTCTCTCCAGCCACTTGAGCATAAAAATCATGGTCAGCATCGACAGCAGGCAGACGGTGACGAACACCGACCAGGTCAGCCAGAGAGGAACGCTGCCGTACAGGATGGCGCCGATGAACAGCAGTTGGTTGCCGATAGCAGTGGCGCCCAGCCAGCCGCCCTGCATGATGCCCTGCAGATGGGGCGGAGCCACTTTGGACACGAACGAGATGCCCAGAGGACTGATGAACAGCTCGGCCACTGTCAGGATGAAGTAGGTGCCGATCAGCAACAGAGGGGTCACCCGCTGGGCGTCGGTCAGACCGCCCATGGCATCGGCCTCGGTCTTGAGCGGCAGGCCCATGGATCCGATAGTCATGACCAGGTAGGCCATGGCGGCGATGAACATGCCGATGGCGATCTTCTTGGGGGTGGACGGTTCCAGGCCCTTGGCCCGCAGCCAGCCGAAGAAGGCCAGAATGATCGGCGTCAGGAAGACGATGAAGAACGGGTTGACGGATTGAAACAGTTCGGCGCCGACAATCTTGGTGACACCGAGGTTGATGCGGATCTGACTCAGGTCGGTGAAATCCTTGGCGAAGTAGGTCAGAGTCAGACCGTTCTGATGGAAGGAGAACCAGAAAAAGATGACCACGGCGAAAACGGCGAACAGGGCGTAAAGCCGCTGCTTGACTTCTACGGCGTCCATCTCGACGGAGACCTGGCCGGCGGCATTGACCTTTTTCTCTTTGGGATTGGGGAAAGTCTTCTTGTTGACCAGATAAACGACCAGCGAGATCAACATGGCCAGAACGGCCAATCCGAATGCGTAATGGAACCCTTCAGTGAACACGTTGAGATAGTTCTTGACGAAGACCGACATGTCGGTCACCGGGCTTTTGCTGACCTCGGTGGCCAAAGCGGTCAGACGTTCGGAGGCCTCGGGGGTGAGCGTACCGCCCAGGTAGCCATGGCACAATTCCGGCAGGCTGGAATTGTATAAAAAGCCGGCTTTGCCCAGCCACCAGTTGCGTATGCCGACGGCGAAGATCGGTGAAAAGAGAGCGCCTACGTTGATGAACATGTAAAAGATGGAAAAGCCGGAATCCCGCATCTTGCCATATTGCTCGTTGTCGTACATCTGTCCGACCAGGGCCTGCAGGTTGCCCTTGAACAGGCCGTTGCCGAAGGCAATGGTGAACAGACCGATGCAGGTGATGATCAGAAACAGGACCTTGTTAGGCGCCGGAGTCGGCGTGGGGATGGAAATCATCACGTAACCCAGGGCCATGACGATCAGCCCGACCATGATGGTAGTCTTGTACTTGCGGGTCCGGTCGGCGATCAAACCGCCCACGAAAGCCAGAATGTAGATCGAAAAGTAGAAAATGGAATAGATCAAACCGGCGTGAGTGCCGCTCAGACCGAACTTGGCCTGCAGGAACAGCACCAAAATCGCCATCATCGTGTAAAAGCCGAACCTTTCCCCCATATTGGCCAGGGCGGCGGCCAAGAGACCTTTGGGGTGGTTTTTAAACATTCCAGCCATGAAACACCTCGCTGAGTTGAATGGATTTGGAGGTCGGACCGCTGGCCGCCTCACAGATCGATATTAAAATTGCCGGCAACGAAAGTCAAGCGTATTCACATTTCAGCCTACTTGACCCCCCGTTCCTGGGCCAGCTTCCGGCCGACATCCAGAGCGTCCAGGTTGGCCTTGACCACCGCCTCGCCCTTGCGGCCGAAGATGGCGCGTATCCCCTGCTGCATCGTCTCGTAGGCGATGGGCAGAAGCACCGAGGCGGCGCCGGCCATGACCATGTTCATGCCCCGGGCATTGCCGACCGTCCTGGCCGCCTCGTCGGCGTCCAGCAGCAGTTTGCGTTCGATGGTCTCGTAGGCCGCCAGAATCTTGCCCATTTCCGGATAATTCGGAATGTTGACGAACGGGGTGGTGTTGCTGATCAGCCAGCCGTCGGGCCTCAGGTACGGCAGATAGCGCAGCGCCTCCATCGGTTCGACCGACAGGATCAGATCGGCACCGCCGAAGGGCACCAGATCGGAATAGATCTCCCGGTCGGAGATGCGCAGGTGGGACTGGACGTCCCCGCCGCGCTGCGACATGCCGTGCACCTCGGCCTGCTTCATCTGCAGTCCCGCTTCAACCGCCGCGTAGCCGATGACCGTGGCGATCGACAGAATGCCCTGACCGCCCACTCCCGCCAGTATGATGTCACATTTCATCTTCGTTTCTCCCTTCACTTGGCCTTGTTCTTGCGCAGCAGGGTCTGGACGCATTCCCGCTGGGCGATGATCACCGACAATCCCGGATAGTCCAGCTCTTCCTTGAGAATGGACAGATACTGTTCGTGGTTCTTCTTGATCGGGTTGACCAGGCGCAGATGCTCCTTGGCCACACCGAGTCCGGCGCAGATATCGAGCAGCCGCCCCTCGGCGTGGGACTGCTGGCCGCCGGTCATGCCGGTGGTGCAGTTGTCCTCGATGATCACCACCATGTTGGTGTTTTCGATCACGGCGTCCAGGAGGCCGGTCATGCCGCTGTGACAGAAGGTGGAATCACCGATGATGGCCACGGCCGGAAAGACTCCGGCGTCGGCGGCACCCTTGGCCATGGTGATCGAGGCGCCCATGTCGACGGTGCTGTTGACCGATTCGAAAGGCGGCAGTGCGCCCAGGGTGTAGCAGCCGATGTCGGCGAAGACGTGACCGTCGCCGTAGACATCTTTGACCGCGGCGTTCAGGGCGGTATAGGTGTCGGCGTGGGAACAGCCCTTGCACAGGGCCGGCGGACGCGGAGCGACGACGGCCGGTACGCCCGGCCCCTGAGTGACAGGCAGGCCCAGGGCGGCGGCCACCCGGTTGGGGTTGAGCTCGCCGGTCCGCGGCAGATGACCGTCCAGTCGGCCCAGAACCTTGACATCCCGGTCGAGCAGCCCGCGCAGGGACTGTTCGATCACCGGCATGCCGTCCTCGATGACCAGAATCCGCTGACAGGCCTGCACCAGGCGCAGCACCATGTCCCTGGGGACGGGGTACTGGCACAGCTTGAGCACCGGATAGGGGCAGACGCCGTCCGGATAGTTCTCCATCAGGTAATTGTAGCCCAGACCGCAGGCGATAATGCCCAGGCTCTTGTCGGGAGCGTCGATGAAACGGTTGAACGGCGATTTTCCGGATTCGGCCTCGATTTCCGGCTGCTGGGCGCACAGTTTGTCGTAACGGCGCCGGGCGATGGCCGGCAGCAGAACGAACTGCCGCTTGTCCTGGGGCAAACCGAGCGGCCGTTCGGGACGGGATTCTTGCAGAGCCACGCCGGAACGGCTGTGGGCCAGGCGGGTCGTCACCCGCATCATGACCGGCAGTTTGAGCCGTTCGGAAAGCTCGAAGCCGTAGTGGGCCATATCGTAGGCCTCCTGCTGATTGGCGGGTTCCAGTACCGGAATCATGGCGAACTGGCCGTAAAAGCGGGAGTCCTGCTCGTCCTGCGAGGAGTGCATCGACGGGTCGTCGGCCACGGTCACGATCAGTCCTCCGTTGACACCGGTGATGGCCGAGTTGACGAAGGGGTCGGCGGCCACGTTCAGACCGACGTGTTTCATGCAGCACATGGCCCGCTTGCCGGCGTAGGACATGCCCAGAGCGCTTTCGTAGGCGGTTTTCTCGTTGGCCGACCAGCGGCTGTGAATCTTACGCTCGGCGGCCAGTTTGGAATGTTGCACGTATTCGGTGATTTCGGTGGACGGGGTACCCGGATAGGCATAGATACCGGACAGGCCGGCGTCGATGGCTCCCTGGGCGATGGCCTCGTCTCCGAGCAGCATCATTTTTTGTTGTATCAAAGAGGACCTCCTGACTTCGATCTCGCTTAAGCCACCATTGTACCAAAAGGAAAAGACTCATCGCAAGGCGAAAACAATCTATTGCAGGATTCTCGGCCCAAGTCTCGAAAAATTGCCGAATCGGTTTT
>CAYXHZ010000049.1:0-22408 GCA_964465065.1 uncultured Clostridia bacterium | reverse complement strand
TCGGCGCCTCCGATCCGACGGCTCACGCCGAGATGCTGGTCCTGCGCCGGGGAGCCGAACTGGTCGGCAACTACCGCCTGGTCGATACCCTGCTGATCTGCACTCTTGAACCCTGCCTGATGTGCTACAGCGCCATGGTGCACGCCCGCGTCGAGACTCTGGTCTATGCCGCCGCCGACGCCAAGGCCGGCATCTTTTCAACCGGAAGTTTCGACCGGATAGCGGCGGTGTACAACCACCTGGTTACGATCGAAGAAGGCTTGCGGGCTGGCGAGGCCTCGACCCTGCTCAGTTCATTTTTCGCCCGGCGGCGGAAGAGCGGACGCGGCGGCGAAGCCTGACCTGACGCGGAGCTGTGCGTAGCCCGGTGGCGGGTGCTGTCTAGGTTTCTCTGATGAAAACCGACCCCAGGTGAAGGCTTTTTTTGGGGGTCTGCGGGTGGATCATGCGGTAGACGACCTCGTGACCCTGACGGTCACGGACCACCCGAGTGGGTTCGCTTTGCGGCAGGAACGGGGGAAAGAACAGGAAGCGGGGTCGGTAAACGTTGATGAAATGATCGATGTCGTTGATGTTTTGCAGTGTCACGTCCACGGAGGCGATGCCGTTGATGTCGCGGATATTCAGGTCCGGGAGCAGGTAGCCGATGATGCCGATTTCCACGGTCAACAGGGTATCCTTGGGTTTGGCCTGTGTTTGAATGATGGTGGCGGCCTCGCTGTAGATACGCAGACGATCGTCTTTCTTGAAGTTTTTGATCTGGTCCATGATGGTCAGGGTGTCGATGAGAAAGAAGACGCAGATCAGGGCGGCGGCGGTCAGCAGGGCTTTGAGCGGCATATATTTGTGTAAAAGGCCGCCGAGTTTCCGAAAAACGGCGATGGTCCCGAAGATGGTGAACAGGGGAACCAGGATGAAAAGGTCGTAGAAGTACCAGTGGTAGTGGGGAATGACCAGCCAGCTGTATGCGTAATAATGAACGGCGGTGAAGGACAGGAGCAATACAGATGCCGGGCGGAAGTGGAACAGACCGATCAGCAGCGGTATGACCAGCCATTTGGCGCCGCGGAACATGTGGGTGATGACGTACGGTCTGGCCTGGCTGGAGTATAACGGCCACTGTCCGCTCCGGCCCTGGACGATTTTGGTGTGCAGGGTGTTGGGGAAAAGGGTATGGAACTGGCTGAAATAGAAGGCGTGCCAGAGCAGGACCGCCGGCGCGAAGGCCAGGGTCAGCTTGAGCCAGTTGCCGATCAGCTGGCGCATGGACTCCTGCCTTTTTCTGCAACGTATGAAATCGTAGACGAGCAGCAGCGGCAGCATCAGGATCAGCTCCGCACGGCCGAGGTAGCCGATGGCGGCCATCAGGCCGGTCAGCCAGTAGTTCCGTCTCTGCAGATGAAAATAGAGCATGCCGAACAGGGACATGTAGACGATGGCGATTTCACCGCCGATGGTGGTCAGGCTGATGAAGTTGAACAAAATGGGGAAAGGGGCCCATACCGCCCAGCTGCCGACATGCGGCCGCAACAGGAGGTAGGCCAGCCATGAGGCCAGTCCCAGAAAGAGGGTTGTCATCAATCCGGACAGTTGTATCAGGTCTCCGCCCAGGCCCAGTTTGTGGCCCCAGGCCAGCAGGTAGACCCAGAGCGGACTGGTGACGGCGAAGTGACCGTCTCCGGGGTTGAGGACCGGACCGATTCCCTGGGCGATATTGCGGGCGACGCGCAGGTAGATGTAGATGTCGTCCATGAACACTTCGCTCTTGATGTAGAAAAAGAGCAAAGCGGCGCTGAGTATGACGGCGAAAAGGGCGTTGCTGCTGATGCGGAAGCGCTCGTTGTTGACGAACCAGCGACCGTTCTCCGGTGCGAGATTGTCGGTGAAGAATGGTATATTCAAAATGGTTTCCCCTTAAAATCGCAATTGTAGCATGTTTTTTTTTTTTGGCAAATAAAGCCGATACTGGGGTTGAACGGGAGCTGGCTGCTGCATGAAATGTTTTCAGGGTCGCTCGGCTGGCGAGCGGCGGGGCTTTGTCCGGCGCTGGAAATGGTGTATAATCAAAAATCGCCGTCTCGATCGGATTGACACAGCCCGGAGGGGTGCCAGAGCGGTTGAATGGGACAGTCTCGAAAACTGTTGATCTGCGTGAGTGGATCCGTGGGTTCGAATCCCACCCCCTCCGATTGAATTTTTCGTTTTTCATCACCGTCGGAAGTTGTATTGTCCGCGGCTCGATATTACAATAATACCTGAGATTGGATACCACGGGCTAAAGCTGTATCGAATCTGTGGCTGTGATCAAGACGAGTTGTGATGCATACCTGAACAGGCAAGGGCTTAAGCATGAGTGAGAAAAAACAGGATCAAAAAAGCAAACCGATGTACGAGGCTCCGATCGCCGTCGATCTGTCCGCCGCCACGGCGACCGGGCAGCAGTACGAGGCCATGGGCAACTGCCGTAGCGGTACCGGCCCGGGCTATTGCCTTACCGGCGTTGCCCCGGTTGATTCCTGCAGTTCCGGTAATGGGGCCAGCGCCAGCCTGACCTGTTACCATGGCCAGCAAGCGGCCAGCAATTGCTATAATGGTCAAAACGTGTACGCTTCCAATTGCCGGACCGGAACGCGTCCCTTCAACTGCGCCACCGGTTCGCGGGCCTGAGCGTACCGCGCCCGCCGATGGCCGATGTCTGCTACCGGCTCGCCGATCTGGTCCTGCGCATCCAGACCGATCCGGGATTTGACATATCCGAGCGGGAACGATCCTTTTGGGTCTCGGAAACAAAACCGGACTTGACTTTCCGTTTTCATGTCCTGGACCCGGATACGCTGCCTGCAGACCAGGCGGCCCAAGCGGAAATTGACGAAATCTCCCGGCGTATCCGCTGCTTCAACGGTCACTGGAACTCGCCGTTTCTGCGTGCCGCTCCGGTGCGGGCGCTGCTGGCTGCCGCCATGGCCGATCCCGGCGATATTGCGCTCGAAGCGCTGGATTCGAGCCTGCGCGTGCTGGATTTCGGCCGCAATACCCAGGACATTTTCCATCCGGCCGCTTTGCAGCCCGACACCTTGTTCTCCCGGCTGGGCGAGCACTATCTGGCCCCTTTTCTGTCCGGTTTTCAGGCTGTCATCCTGCACAGCGCGGCGGTGATCCGCAAGCGGCGGGCGGCCGTGTTTGTGGGTCCGGACGGGGCCGGCAAGACCACGGTGGCCACCAGTCCTCAAGCGGGAACCATCCTGTGCGACGACCAGGTGATCCTGCGCCGACGGGATGGACGGTTCCGGGCGTACGGCACACCCTGGGGCCGCTTGTTCGACGCCGTTTGCCGGGCGCCGGTCGGCGGCCTGTTCCTGTTGCGTCAGGCCGATACGTTCAGTCTGACCCGTCTGGACGCCACAGTGCCGTTGAATTATATCTGGAACGAATTCGCCGCTTACCACCTGCCGCTGCCGGCGCCGAGGCGCGCCCGGGCTTTCGAATTCGTGTGCGACCTGTGCCGTTCCCTGCCGGCTTACCTGATGCGCTTCGGGGAAAATCAGCTCGACTGGCCAGCCATCGACGGCGCACTGGCTGAATCGTCGCCGGGTTCCAGCTCGATCTGAAAACCGCCCAGTAATTCGGACCGGCAATAGACGCGGACATCGAAGATCCGGCCCTGACCCAGCAGCGAATGGCTTTTGAGCAGAGCGCCGACCTCGATCAGGCCGGGGTCCTTGGGCAGCAAGAACGAGCTGGAGGCCTGTTCCGGAGCCGTCAGGTTCAGCTTCCAGTGCAGCGTTCGCAATTTGGAGGGGGACTGGATGCGGATGATATCGCCTTTGCGGGCGTGGATGACGCCCCAGTTGGGAATGTCCTTTTCCTGTTCGTTGTGCAGGTAGGCCAGGCGGCGCAGGGTCGAAGCCTGCGGGGCCCGGAACAGAATGCGACCGATGTGCAGGTGGTTTTTGCGGATGAAAGCGGTGCGCGGGTTGTCGAAGGTGTATTCGCGACCGATGTCGTTGAGTCCGCCCCAGCCCAGGATGTCGGCCGACATGCCGGATTCGTAGTTGGCTGCGACGGTCTGGACGGTGATCCGTTCGCCACGGTTGAGGCGGATGATGGTGTTGTCGTTGACGCGGAGCGTTTCCCCTTCGCCGGTCCGGCACTCGACCCAGTACAGGACGGGTTTCGGGATTTCGACGTTTTCGAGGTGGTATTCGAAGCCGAAGGCCTGCATGATCTCCTGGATGACCAGCAACTGGTAGCGGATCTTGTGCTCCAGACTGGGCAGATCCTTGGAAGTCTCCAGACCGAAAGCCGGAATCTGGTAGCGGGCGGCGGCGTAATGGGTGGCCGAGCGTTTCATTTCGATGAATTCGGTGTCCGCTTTGAGGGAGTTGTGGTTCCAGAAGCAGAAATGGTGTTCGGGACTGGCGATCTTGGCGTTGACCTTTTCGACGATCTGCCGGCCGATGCGTTCCAGGTCCAGAACCTGTTGATGCCGGGGCGAGTCGAGCGAACCGGTGTCGACGATCAGGCTCTGGCCGTATTTCTGCGGGTTGTACAGCTCGGAGATGGCGCGCTCGCGGTGAAAGCCGTAGGCGTCGTGCTGATTGATGAAGATATCGGCCTGGGCCATCAGCGCCTTGAGTTTGTCGATGACCGGTTGCTCCGGGTCGGCCGGGTTCTGCAGATCGGTGAACTTGCGGTTCATGTCGCCGTTGATCTCGCGGCGGTTGAGCATGATCGACGGGAAATTGACCCGCGGTACGATGATCAGCTGGCCTTTTTCCAGGTGAATGTGGCGCAGCAGTTCGGCCGACAGGTGACCGCCCGGCTCGTCGCCGTGAATGCCGCCGAAAATGAGCAGGGTTTTCCCGGGACGTTCTCCGTTGATGAGCAGGGTTTCCAGCTGGTAATCGCCGCTCTTGAGAATGGTCTGTTCGTTGGCCTGGATGACGGTGAATAACAGGATAAGGATAAGGGGCAGGGTTTGCTTCATGGGCTCAGGATCGAGGTGACGATCTGTCGGATGCGGTTGTCGGCGCCGACCAGAAAAACGGTCAGGCTGCGGGCCTGGGCACCGCTGGGCAAGGGCAGGCTGAACCGCTGGCTGGCTCCGTTCAGCGTGACGCCCATCTCCGGGTTGGTCGGAATGCCGTCGCGAAGGCGGATGCCGTTCTGGCTGATATAGCTGGTCTGGTTGTCCTTGACAACCGCCAGGACCGGTATGTAGCGCCAGTTGCCGATCGTTTCGCCAAAGGCGATTTCCAGCTCGATGGCGTTGTTGGATGCAGGACTGGATTTGATGGTCTGAATGCCGGGGTAGCTGAAACTGGTGGCGGCGGCCGGCGCAGGCGGAGCGGCGGCGATCGACGGTTCCGTTGGGGCTTCCGTCTGCAGCGGGCTGCGCTCGACGGAGACCAGTTTCTTTTCGGTGATGGCCCGGTACTGGTCCAGGGTCACCCAGTTGCCCTGGTCGACTTCGATGCGTTCAACGGCCGGCAGGCGGCGGCTGTCCTCGGCTACGATGGCGTAACCGTTGGCGCCGCCATGTCCCCAATACTGGATCTTGTGAGCGTGGAAATGGTTCAGGTCGGAAATGTAGACCTGGTTGAAGATGGCGATGCTGTAGTCGCTGTAGGCGTACAGAGTCAGATTGTTGAGCAGGATGCGGATGTAACGGTACTGGCGATTCAGCTGCTCCTTGTGACGGCGGAAGACTGCGCGGCTCATGCCGTCGATCTGGTAAGTCGGGGAATAGTTGGCGATGTAGGCGTCGATGTCGCGTTCTTCCCAGCTCTGCTTCCAGGCGCTCAGACGAGCCATCAGCTGTTCGCGGCGTGTGGCGATTTCCGTCTCGGGGAGGTAGGGAACCTGTTCGTAGATGCACAAGGGGGTCTGGTTGAGGTAGATGTATTTGGAAACCTGGGTCAGATCCTCGTTTTTCATCACCACGCAACCCCGGGAATTGTTGGGACTGGTGGTCTTTTCCGGGTCGTGGGCGCCGTGCAGCCAGATTCCCGAACCGCTGCGCCTGGCGTTGCGGTCGATGGGGTTGGGGTAATCGGTGACGAAGGCCTTTTCCCCGTAATCGTCGCTTTTGGGCAGGTTGGCGCCGCTGATGATGCGGTTGAAGAAGTATATCCCTTCCGGGGTCTTGCTGTCGCCTTCGTATTGTTTCTGGCCTGGATGTTTTCCGGTGGTAACCCGGTAGCGGGCGACCGGTTCGGAGGAATAGTTTGAGTATACCAATAGCGAGTGAGCGCTTTTATCGACGACCAGGAGGTGCAGTTCGGGGCCGAAGCGGTAGTTCAACATGCAGGCGGGGATGTCGGCCGCTGACAAGGTCCCGGTCAGGCCGAGCAGGCAGACAATCCATATGCAGGCGGTACGCGACATCGGTTTACCTCGTCAACCAGGGTTTGAGGACCTTGATGACGGCCGTATTGGCCTGGACGGCCATATCGAGAGCCTCGGCGTACAATTTCGGTTTGAGCGCCTGACCTTCGACGAAGGCGGTGGCTTCGATCAGGTCGCCATTCTCGTCGGAGACGATGTTGATGTCGGCGTCTGCGTTGAGGTCCTGCTCGTAATTCATGTCCAGCATGATCTGGTCTCCCCGGCTGCCGACCGAAATGGCCGAAATCAGCTTCATGGGGGGGAAATCGGCGATGAGTTGTTCGAATACCATGTATTTGAAGAGTTGATGCAGGGCCAGAACGCCGCCGATGACCGATGCGCAACGGGTGCCGCCGTCGGCCTGGAGAACGTCGCAATCGATGGTGATGGTTCTCTGGCCGAGTTTTTTAAGGTTGATGACCGTGCGCAGGGCTCGGCCGACGAAGCGTTCGATTTCAAGGTTGCGGCTGTTGTAACGGTTGCGTTCCCGCTGCTGACGCTGCATGCCGCCGGCATTGGGCAGCATGCTGTATTCCGCCTTCAGCCAACCGTGCTTTTTATCTTTCTGCTCCTTGAGGAAGGGAGGAACCTTGTCCTCATAGCTGGCACTGCACAGCACCTGGGTCTTGCCCTGAACGACCAGGGCCGACGGTACTTTTTCGAGGAATCCGGTCTGAACGCTCAAAGGCCGGACACCGGGAATTTCCAGGGTTTGGATTTGATTCATAGACTTGCTCCAATTGTTCGGTTTTTCCAACGGTTGTGAAACCAGAACCACTGTTCCGGATGTTTACGGATCTGTTGCTCGATAAGGCCGGTCAGCTCCTGGGTCAGAGTCTGTACGGTCCGTTCCGGGCCGGAAGCCAGGACGGGTGGTAGAAATTCCAAAACGATCCGTTCGGTTTCGTAGTGGAGAAACAGCGGCAGAAGTGGTGCCGCCTTTTTTTGGTGTATCTGGGCGACCGAGGCCAGGGCCGTGGTTTTCCGGGAAAAAAAATCGACCTGCACCGCTTCGCGCGGCACGGCATTCTGATCGGCGAGCAGGTAGATGAAGCGTCGCTCGTTCAACAGGCCGATGATCTTGCGCAGCGCCCCTTTCTTGTAGATGATCTGGCTGCCCATGAAGGCCCGGAAGCGGGAGACGAGCCGTTCGACCAGCGGGTTGTTCATTGGTCGGGCGATCGCGATCAGCGGCGAAGGCAACAGCTCTTTCAAAACAAAGGGGATCAATTCCCAGTTGCCGAAATGGGCGGAAACCAGGATGGCGCCCTGGTTGAGCTCCAGCACGGTCTGCAGATGCTCGGCGTGGACAAGGCTGACCGGCAGGGCTTTGGCCGGGCGGCACCGGTGTGAAAACATGTACAGCCATTCGGTCATAATTTTCGAATAATGACGGTAAATCCGGTCGAGCAGCGATTGACGCTGCGCTTTTTCCAGCTCCGGGAAGGCCAGGATGAGGTTGTCGTTCACCAGCCGGTGGCGGCGCTTGTCCAGTCGTTTGGCCAGCCAGCGCAGTGAAGCGGTGAACAGATCCAGGCCGCCGTAGGGCGTTATGCGGACCAGGAACTTTAAAAACAGCAGCAGTGCATATTCAATGCGATGACGAAGTGTAATCACGAAATTTCTCGATGGCCGACAAGCGGGACCAGAGGCTGAAATTCAATTCTATCCCATTTTCCGCATAAAGGAAAGTCGAATCCCGCTGAACGGCCGGGGGTAATTTCACGAAGTCCTTGAGTGTGCAGACACAGTAAGCGGCCTGATGGTCGGCCCGGGATTTTTTCAGGGTTTCGATGTCACGGGGACTGTAGCGGTGGTGGTCCGGGAACGGGTGAAAGGCTTTGACGCAATACGGGGCCAGATCGCGTTGAAAGCGCAGGTTGTCGCCCAGGGCGCAGAAGGCGATGATCGGCGCCGGACCGGGTTGGACCGGCTCCTGGGAGGCGTTGTGCAGGCCCTGGTGCAGGAAGCGGTAAGCGGGCGCCGCCGGGGGATGGGCGAAAAAATCCGCTGCGACCGTGGTCTGGTTGAGGCGCAGATCGCTGTGACGGGCCATGAAGCGGAAGTTGCGGTAGTAATAACCGGGCCTGCCCGGCGTTTCCAGCAGGATGCGGAAATCCTTGGCAATGTGGGCCGACTGGAAGCCGTCGTCGAGCAGGACGATGCGGATCGGGCCTTTACTCAGCTCGTGCAGAGCGGCCAGACGGTCGGGGCCGATCATGACCCGGCAGTCGGGGAACTGCTGTTTGAGCAGCAGGGGCTCGTCGCCGACGCTGGCGGCGTCGTCGTGGATGTCCACCGCTCGGCAGCCCGAACGGACAGCGCTGCGGTAACCGCGGCTGACCACGGCGAAGGGAATGCCCTTGTCGCTGAGCAGGCGGCCGATGTGGCTGACCAGCGAGGTCTTGCCGCTGCCGCCGAAGCTCAAATTATCGATCGAGATGATGAAAAGATTGGGGAAGGTCCGCCTCCTGAGCCGTTTAGCGTGCCAGTCGATCAGAGCGATGCTCTTGTACAGCCACGAGAGTGGGGTCAACAGGAGATTCAGGATGGCAGGCACCGCTGGATCTCCCGGAGAATGGTCTGGTTGGCGCCGCGGTATCGCGCCAGGAGTCGTTGCGCTCGTGTCGCGGTCAGCTCTGTGGCTGCGGGCGGTTGTTGCAGCAGGGTTCGCAGTTCCGCACTGTCTGAGAAGCGGAGGTACAGACCTTCATTGAGCAAGTCGCGGGCGATATCGGGGAAGTTTTCCGTGTGCGGACCGCCCAAAGTGATCTTGTGGCAGGCCAGCGGTTCGAACAGGTTGTGACCGCCGGTTTTGGCCGAAAATGTTCCCCCCATGACCACCAGGTCGGCGATGCTCATCAGGGCCAGCAGCTGCCCCATGCGATCGATGACGATGGCCTCGTCGGGGTTGCCGGTCTGTTGGTTTTCCGAGCCGAGGCGGTAAGCGATCCGCTGTCCGGCCAATTCCTGACGGATGGCGGTCAGGCGTTCGAGGTGGCGTGGAGCGATGATGACCTGATGGCTCTGCCGCAGTTCGTCCAGGAGCGGCATGAAAACGGCCTCGTCCTGGCTGTGACAGCTGGCGAAGAGCAGGATCTTTCTGGCGCCGACCAAGCCCAATTCCTTCCTCAGGCTTGCCCGGTCCGGCAGGGCGGCGACCTGACGTACCGCTTCGTCGGCCTTGATGTGTCCGGAGGTGATGAGCCGTTCGGGATCGATGCCCAGTTGCCGGAAACGCTGTCGGTAATGATCGGATTGGCAGAGGATGCGCTCGATCCGGTTCAGCATGGCGGCGCTGAAGCGGCGGAAAAACAGATAGCGGGAAAAGGCGCGGTCCGAAAGCCTGGCATTGACCAGGATGAGGGGGATGCCTTGGCGGCGGGCGATGGTCAGCCAGTTGGGCCAGATTTCGAGTTCGTTGAGGACGATCAGGACGGGCCGATGGATGGCGATGAAGCGCCGGATGGAGAAGGAGAAATCGATCGGCGCCGGCAGAACCGTGCAGTGGCGCGCCTTGTCCAGGGCGTGCCGGTAGCCCGAAGGAGTGGAAACGGTCAGCACGATACGATGGCCGGGGTATTGCCCGGCCAGGTCGTCGATCAGGCTCAACAGGCTGTTGACTTCGCCGACCGAAACGGCGTGCAGCCAGATACCGGGTCCGGCTCCGCCCTGTTTTTCGGGCACAAGCCGGGCGCGCAGCAGGCTGCGGTAGCGGCTCCGGGTCAGATAGCGCATCCAGAAGGGAAAGGACAGCAGACTCAGCAACAGGTATCCGGCATCGTAACGGGTCATGACGGGACAGATTATAGCACATCGGGCATTTTCAGCCCTTGATGACCAGCAGGGGTTCGAAACGGGCCACCGGCCAGGCCAGGCCGCCATCCCGACTGACCCGCAGCACCTCCTCGACTGGTTTGTAGGCCTGGGGGATTTCTTCGCCCAGACCCCGGCGGCTGTGACTGAACAGCAGAATATCGCGCTTTTCGAGCTGTTCGACCGCTTTTTCCCGGCTGTCGAGAGCCAGCGCAGCCCGTCGGCTCAGGGCGCGGCCGGCTCCGTGCGGGCAGCTGTACCAGCTGTCCGCCGACTCCGGTCTGCCGCACAACAGAAACGATGACGAACCCATGCTGCCGGGCAAAACAACGGCCTGGCCGATGGAGGAGAACGCTTGGCTCAGGTCCGGATGACCGGCCGGCAGGGCCCGGGTGGCCCCCTTGCGGTGCAAGAGCAGTCGGCAGGCAGGATGGCCGGGATGAGTTTCCCAGCAAGCCAGATTGTGCGAGTGGTCGGTGATCAGCCGGGCCTTCAGCTGGGTCGGGGCCATGCCGAGCGCTTGACCGACGATGGCGCAGGCGTCGTGCACGAGCAGCTGGCGGTTGGCCCAGGCGAAGTTGGCGGCGGCGTTGTGGGCGTCCAGGTAGCGTCGGGCCAGCGCCGAGTCCAGCCGGACGTTGACCAGCTGCGGATCTGGCAGGGTCTGCTCCTGTGGCCGCTGATGGCGTTGGAAGAGGGCGATGTATTCGCTGGCCACCTGGTGACCCAGTCCTCTGGAGCCGGAATGGAGCAGGATGCTGACCATTCCCTGGCGCAGGCCGAGGACGGCGGCCCGTTCCGGATCGAGCAGCTCGGCCAGGTACTGGATTTCCAGAAAATGGTTGCCCGAGCCCAGCGTCCCCAGTTGGTTTTGACCGCGTTGCAGCGCCGATTCGGAAACCGATCCGATGTCGTTGACGGGCAGAGTCCCGCCCCGTTCCGTGCGCTCCCGGGTCTCGGGACTCAGCTGGAAGCGTCTGGCCATGGCCCTTGCCCCATTCTGGCAGATGTCTCGGAGCTCTTGGCGGTTCATGGGATGTCGTGACGGCTGGTTGAGTCCGCTGGGGATGCCGGCCAGCAGGGCGAAACCGAGCGCTTTCAGATCGGCGACCTGCAGTTGGCTGCGCTGCAGGGAGGTGCCGACGAGGCTGACACCGCAGTTGATGTCGTAACCGACTCCTCCGGGGGCAACGATGCCGTCCTCCTCGCTGAAGGCAGCCACGCCGCCGATGCAGAATCCGTACCCGTAATGGATGTCGGGCATGGCCATGGACGGCCCGATCAACCCCGGCAGTCGGGAAACGTTGAGCACCTGGGTCAGGCTGCCTTCGCGGCGGGCCTGGTCCAGAAGTTCGGCCGATGCGTAGATGCGGATCGAACCGCTGTTCTTGCCGCGGCGGCTCGGGCGGTTGTGCCATTGGAACGGTGAAGTCTCGTTCAGCTCGATTTCGACGCTTTTCTTATCCATCTTGATATTTATTATATAGCGGATCGGGATGAGTTGTTTGCAGCTGGCCATACAGAATACGAAATAGAACTGATTTCTCGCATGATTTCTACGAGATCTCATCTTTATGGAGTGGGGGCGTTGCAAGCGGCACGACCGGAATGTCACTTCGGTAAAACCTCATTCTCATGGGCTGGGGGCAATGCCCCAGCATCCCCATTGAATTCTTGAGAGATTTTAGTAAGGGGCCGCTGCAAAATGTTTTTTCTCTGCGAATATCGTCCGTAAACGATCAACGTCCTTCTTGAAGTCCGTTATTTGCAGAAGTTCAGATGTCCAGTACGACGCGGGCCTGCAACCGGCCGTCGAGCCTGCGAATGCGTAGCTGGTGGTGGGTGGCCGCTTTGATTTCCAGTTGTGGCGCCTGGATCCAGGGGCGGCAGTAGAGCTCGAATTCGATACTGGTCGGGGACAGCGCGTCGATGTCGATCCGTTCTATCGTCAGGGTCCGGCTGTAGATGCGCAGCAGCAGGAAATTGAGGAAGTCGACCAGCAGCGATTCCATGGTCGGGGCGGTCAGCTGGACCCGTTCCGGCTTGCAGCCAGCCGATCCGTGGTGGTCACGGTCCGTGTTCAGCAGTGTTTCCAAAGCCATCCAGGCGTTGTAAAACAATGCCTTTGGGTCCGAACCCCAGACGGTAAAGCCGGTGTCGGCGGTGGTGTCCAGCAGGCTGAATCCATGCCGGGTGGAATGTTCCTCGTTCATACCCAGAGCATGGCTCAAACCGGCTGTGAATTCAAGCGCTGGGGATTGGTCGAAAAAAAGTGGTTGTTTGGCGGATTTCATTGTATTGTAAGCCTGAAGTGGAGGATATAGACTACATGGAGGAAGTATGAAGCGTGAAATCGTGGCCATCATCATCGATCATCGCAACGAATCGGCGCTCAATGTCCAGAAGGTGCTCACCGGTTGGGGCTGCATGATCAAAACCCGCTTGGGCTTGCACGAGGGGGTGCTCGACAACTGCACCCAGAGCGGACTGATCATTCTGGAAATGGTCGGGGAAAATGACAAGATCGACGAGTTCGTCCGCAAGATCAATCTGGTCAAGGGAGCTCAGGCCAAACGGCTGACTCTGGAGCTGCAAGCCTAAAAAAAAGGCGTTCCCGGGTCGGGAACGCCCTTCGGGCTTAAAGCGCCATCTCTGCTCCCCTGGTTTGAGAAAGCACAAACCGAAGACTGTTGAGTCTGATTACTCTATACCACGCATATCGTTTGCCATGATGGCATCATCTGGTTATAGATTTTGTTAAATACCTATATAATTAAATAATTAAGTTCAATTCTTCTGGACTGTTCGCACCGGTTATAAAAGCTGGCGTCGGCTGTTTCTATACAGGTTATAAACTACCGCCACTTGTTTATAAACCGAATTGCTTTTCGGATTGTTCCCGGATAAAATAGAAATTATGAAGTACCTGATGTATTTTGCCGACGGTTTCGTCAAGAAATACTTGTTGCCGGAAGGAGAGTTCGTCGTCGGTCGCAGCAGCCAGTGCGATCTGGTCATGAAAAGCGAATTGTTTTCACGTCAGCACGTTCATGGCTGTCTGGAGGGGGATGTATTGCTGATCGAGGACCAGAATTCCACCAACGGCACCTATGTCGACGGAGTGCAGATCAGCCAGGCCAAAATCGGTTTGAATCAATCCTTTTCGGTCGGGACGGTGCGTTTTTACCTCAAGGAGGGCGATCTGGAGGAATTTGCTCCGGCTCAGGAGCTGATCCCCATCTTCAGCGATCTGGCCAAAGACCTGCCCAGCCGGAGCGGCAGCCAGGAGACCCGGTACATCCGCGATATTTACCGGGAAATACTGAAGATGCTCTTGTCGGAGGGATTGGCCAAGGCGGATTGGAACTGGTTTTTGCGGCAGTTGTCCTTCCATATCGAAAACCTCAGCGAGATCGGCGATCTGGTTCTGGTCAAAAAGGAGCGGAATCAGGTCAGCATTATACTGTCCGTATTCAAAACCCCTGACGCCAATGCCCATCTGGCCGGGTTCATCGCCGATTTCGACCACCGGCTGCAGAACGTTTCTACAGGGCGGTGCATGCTGGACAGCGGCCGCTGCGCCTACTGCTATCCGCTGCATCTGTCTGGTTGTCCGGGCGCTCTGCTGTATCTGCCGCTGCCGGGCCGGGAGCAGGAGAGCGAGCGGATTGTCACCTTCATCGAACAACTGGCCAAGGAAATCGAGTTGCTCAAGGGGATGGAGGTGCCACCGGCGGCGAATGCCGGCCAGCGGAAATTGCCGGCGGTGGATGGCGGGGTGGCGATCATCGCCGCCAGCGCGGCCATGAAGAGCTTGCTCAATCAGGCCCGCAAGATCGCCGCCAGCGATATATTCGTGCTCATTCACGGCGAGAGCGGTACCGGTAAGGAGCTGTTCGCCCGGCTCATCCATGAGCAGTCAGTCCGGCGTGCGGGACAGTTCGTGGCTCTCAACTGCGCCGCCATTCCGGAGGATCTGCTGGAGGCCGAGCTGTTCGGCAGCGAACGCGGGGCCTACACCGGCGCTTTCGCCCGGAAGGTCGGCAAGCTGGAGCTGGCTTCCGGCGGAACGCTGGTGCTCGACGAGATCGGGGACATGCCGCTGACGGTGCAGACCAAGCTGCTGCGTGCCCTGCAGGAACATGAATTCTATCGCCTGGGCGGCAACGAACCGATCCGGGTCGATCTGCGCATCATTTCGCTGACTCATCGGGATCTGAAGCAGCTGATCAGCGAGAAAACCTTCCGCCATGACCTGTACTACCGCCTGGTCCATCATATCATCCACGTACCGGCGTTGCGGGAGAGGCCGGAGGACATCGCCAGCCTGATCAACCACTTCAGTCACAAGTTCTGCGCCAAAATTTCCAAATCGATCAACGGCTTCTCGGTTCAGGCCCATCAGGTGCTGATGCACTACCCCTGGCCGGGGAACGTGCGCCAGCTGGAGAACGAAATCAACCGGGTGGTCAATCTGGCCGAGGACGGTGATATGATCGGCCTGGACCTGCTGTCCGAGGAGATTTGGGACGGGGCGGCGCCGGCATCGCCGCCAGCAGGCCAGGAAAACCCGCTGTCCGGCGCTCGGGATGACGACCTGCTGACTGTCCTGGCCGCCTGCAACTGGAGTCAGTCCCAGGCGGCCAGAAAACTGGGCATGACCTATCAGGGACTGCATAAAAAGATCAAACGGCTTGGGCTCGGCGAGACGATACGAGCCAAACGGCAGGGAGGAGAGCGATGAACCGGGTGACTTGTTTGCTGCTGGCGCTGCTGCTCAGCGTTTCGGCCTGCCGTTACCCGCAGGCTCCGGCAATCCAGCCGGAAGCCGCCGCTCAGGTCGAGGCCATCGAATCGCTGGTGGCGGTCGCTTCCTGGTACGGCCATCCCTACCACGGCCGGCGCACCTCCAACGGCGAGGTCTACGACATGGATCTGCTGACGGCGGCCCACCGCACTTGGCCGTTTCATACCCTGGTGCGGGTGACCCATCTGGGCAACGGCCGGTCCGTGCTGGTGCGCATCAACGACCGCGGGCCGTTTGTCCAGGGAAGGGAAATCGACCTTTCCCGAGAGGCCGCCCGGCGCCTGAACATGATCGATGAGGGAACGGCCCGGGTACGTCTGGAAATCGTCAGCGCTGCGGCCAGCGACGGCGACCCGCCGCCGGCAGAAGTCCTGCCGCCGCCGGTCCTGACCCAGCCGGATCCGGAGCCGCCGTCGCAGTTCGAGACCGGCCCGCGCTACCGTTTGCAGCTGGGTGCCTTTTCGTCGCCAAAGAACGCCCGGCGCCTGCTCGACCGTCTGCAGAGCGAAGCGGACTGGCTCAAGACCGCCATCGTCGAGGCCGCCGGTCTGTACCGGGTGCAGAGCCTCGATTGTTTCGTCGAAGCCCAGGGCCGGCAGTTCCGTCAGCGCCTGCTGGAAATCGGATTGGAGTCGATCCTCAAAGTGTGTGACGGAGACGGCGGTTGACAAGCCCGCCGGCTTCGCGGTAGACTTTTTGCTGAACGTGCAGGAGAATACGATGATAAAGATCAGTGAATATTTCGAAGGCAAAGTAAAGAGCCTGGGCCAGGAGCTGAATGGCCAGAAGTTTACCGTCGGGATCATGGAACCCGGTGAATACAGTTTCTCGACCGCCAGCCCCGAATTGATGTCCGTGGTGTACGGCAGCATGGAAGCCCGGCTTCCCGATGGCTCCAAAAAGGTATTCAGCCAGGGAGAACAGTTCAATGTGCCCGGCAAGAGCCAGTTTATGGTCAAGGTGACCGACCCGGTCAGCTACATCTGCTTTTACGACTGATTGAGCCGCGCTTTTGAAAGTACAGCTTTTCGTCCCTCCCAAGGGCTATATGGCCCAGCGCTGGCAGGACGGCTCCTCCATGCCGCCGCTGGGCATCCTTTACTTGGCCGCCGTACTCGAACAGCACGGTCACCAGGTTGAGGTCATCCCCTGCGATATCCTCGATTACACCCTGGCTGACGTGCGCCGCATCGTGGCCGCGTCCCGACCCGACCTGGTCGGCTGCACGGCCACCACCGAGAACCGTTTCGATTCTTTCGAGCTGATCCGCACCGTCAAGGCGGTCGATGCCGGCATCGTCACCGTACTGGGCGGTCCGCACATCTCGATGGCCCGCGAAGACACGGTGATGCACTTGAAGGAGCTCGATTACGCGGTCATCGGCGAGGGAGAGTTCACCCTGCTGGAACTGGTGAATACCCTGGAACGGGGCGGTGATCCGGCCGCCGTGTCGGGGCTGGTCATGCGCCGGGATGGGCAGGTGATATTCACCGGTGCCCGGGAAGCGATTCCCGACCTGGACGTTCTGCCCATGCCGGCCCGGCACCTGATTCCCATGGAGCGCTACAACTTCTTTGTCACCGACCGCAACGGGCGCAAACGCAAGGCCCAGAACATCATGACTTCGCGCGGCTGCCCATTCAACTGCTATTTCTGCGCCACGCCGGTCAACTGGGGACGCAAGATGCGCGGATTCTCCACCGGCCGGGTCATCGAGGAGATGCGTTTCCTCATCGATCACTACGGTGCGGAATTCATCTGGTTTTACGACGACACCCTCAACTACCAGCCCGGTCGCCTGCACGATCTGCTGGATCGGATCATCGCCCAAAACTGGGACATCCGCTTCTGCAACGAATTCCGCATCGACCTCATCGACCGGCCCACCCTGGAAAAGATGATGCGCGCCGGACTCGATTTCGGTTTTTTCGGCATCGAAGCCGGCAACAGCCGGATCCGCCGCGAAGTGGTACAGAAAAAGTTCGATGTCGAGCTGGCTTACCAGTTTGTACGCTGGGCCGGGGAGCTGGGTTTCACGGCCAACGCCTTCCTGATTTTTTCCCATTTCACGGAGAGCTGGCGGGAGGCTCTGGAAAGTATTGCCATCATGAAACGCCTCCAGGAAATCAACCCCGAGACCGAAATCACCACGGCCATTCTGCACATCTACCCCGGCACGCAACTGGAAAAGATCGCCCGCGACCAGGGACTGTTTCCCAAGGATTTCTCCTGGACCCGGAAAAGCGACATGAAACGGGTCCACGTGCTGCCGGCCGCCCAGGGACATGTACCGCTCTTCAAGCACCGCCTGTCCTGGTTTCAGATCGCCGATCTGGTCATGCGCTGGTCGGCCACCAAGAAGAAGCTGGTTTCTTCCTCCAAGATCCGCCAGGCGCTGAGTACTTTGGGTTCGTTCAAGGACCTGTACATATACGGAATCTTTTTTTTGGTCATGATCAAGTACAAACTGAAAAAATTGATCCGGCCGGGGTTGAAAAGCTCGCTGGGCGATGACATCAAGAAGGTGGGCAGTTGAAGGAGCCCCCGGTTCATGAAGGATAATTTTTTCGGCTGCAGCCGGCAGAGTCTCAAGGCCAGAGTTCAGGAGTCCGGGCTGCCTGCCTACCTGGCCGATCAGCTCTGGCGTTGGGTCTACCAGAAATTGGCCTGGGAACCGGCTCAGTGGAGCAACATCGCCAAAGCCCGGCGGGTGCAGCTGAGCGAACTCTTCTCCTTCGAGTTGCCCCGGGCGGTTCGTTGCCTGGCCGATGGACAGGGAACCAGCAAGACCGTGTTGCAGCTTTCAGACGGTCACTTGATCGAATGCGTCAGTATCCCCGAGACCGGGCATGTCACCTTCTGCGTCTCCTCGCAGGTCGGCTGCCCGCTGGCTTGTCGTTTCTGCGCCACCGGCCGCCTGGGCTTCAAACGGAATCTCGCTGTGGCGGAAATCATCGCTCAGGTTCTGATCATGAAACGCGCCTGCAGCCCTTTTTCCGGGAAACTGAACCTGGTGTTCATGGGCATGGGCGAGCCGCTGCTCAACAGCGACAACCTGTTTGCAGCGCTCGATGTCATAACCGCCAGCGACGGTCTGGCTATCCCTCCGAAAAGCATCACCGTATCCACGGCCGGTATTCTGGCCGGTATCGAGAAACTGCTGGAGCGTTTCCCGACCGTCAAACTGAGCCTGTCGCTCAACGGCTACAGCGTCTCTTCCCGTGACGAACTGATGCCGGTCGGCCGCAAGGAACCGATCACGGCCATTCTGCAACGGCTGCGTTGCCTGCGTTCGCGCCACCGGGTGACCTTCGAATACGTCCTTCTGCCCGGATGCAACGACTCCCCCGAGCAGGCCCGGCAACTGGCCGCCTGGTTGCACGGTATTCCCTGCAAGATCAACCTCATCCCCTTCAACCCTTTTCCCGGCGCGCCGTTCAGCCGACCGGAAACGGCCGTCGTCGACCGGTTCGCCACCCAGCTCCATCGGCACGGATTCACGGTGGTGGTGCGCTGGTCCAAGGGTGGAGAGATCGCGGCCGCCTGCGGGCAGTTGGCCGGAGTGACGAACCATGAGCAAAGCCCTGTTTGATTTCGAACTGGACCCGTTTCAGAAGAAGGCCATTCAGGCCATCGCCCGTGGGGATTCGCTGCTGGTGTCGGCACCGACCGGAGCGGGCAAGACCGTCATTGCCGAATATCTGATCCACCAGTCGCTTCTCGAGGGCCGCGGCGTGATCTACACCGCACCGATCAAGGCCCTGTCCAACCAGAAATTCCGTCAGTTCCGCTCCCGTTTTCCGGACCGGGTCGGGATCCTGACCGGCGATGTCAACATCGACGGCGATTCGCCGGTGGTCATCATGACCACCGAGATTTTCCGCAACCGCGTGGTCGAGCAACCCGACAGCTTGCGCCGCTACAGCTGGGTCATCTTCGACGAAATCCATTATCTGGACGACCGCGAACGGGGAACGGTCTGGGAGGAGGCGCTCATCTTCCTGCCGCCGACCATTTCCGTGCTCGGACTGTCGGCCACCATCCCCAACATCCACAAGCTGGGCGACTGGCTGAGCATGCTCTACGAACGCAGGTTGGTGGTCATCACCGATCAAAACCGTCCCGTCCCCCTGCAGCACGGTTACCAGTGCGCCGGCAAGATCGTCGAAGGACCGGAGCGGAAAAAACGCCATCAGGCTGCCGGGAAATCCCCGCACAAGGGCCGGGGCGGTTTCAACGATCCCATGGCCCTGTTGCATCACCTGCACCGCCAGAACCGTCTGCCCTGCCTGTACTTCTCCTTCAACCGCAAGCGTTGCGAGTACCTGGCCGGTGAAGCGGCCCGTTTCGATTTCGAGGCGGACCGGATCGACGGCGAGAAGGCCAAAGCGCGCTTCCAGGATCTGGCCGAACGTTTCGGACTGGCCAGCGATGAGCGCACCATGGCCATGCAGAGGCTGGTTTCGGCCGGTATCGCCTACCACCACGCCGGACTGCACCCCATGCTCAAGGAGATTCTGGAGCAGCTGTTTTCCGACCGTCTGCTGTCGATCATCTTCACGACCGAAACCTTCGCCCTGGGAGTGAACATGCCGGCACGCAGCGTGGTGCTGGACAATTTGAAAAAGAAATACGACCGCTTCAGCCGCACCCTGAAGGTGCGCGACTTCCAGCAGATGGCTGGTCGGGCCGGGCGGCGCGGCCTGGATGCCAAGGGCTACGTCTTCAGCCGCTTCGCGCCCCAGGACATCAGCCTCAAGGAGTACCAGAGTCTGATCGTCGGTTCGCCCGAGGCCATCGAAAGCCGCTTCAACCTGTCCTATTCGACCCTGCTCAACCTCTACCTGCGCTACGGCGACCAATTGATCGAGATTTATACCCGGTCCTTCCACAACTTCCTGCTCGCCGGCCGCAAGGGCGGCCAGCAGGAGCGTCAGACCATCCGCGCCCGACTCAAGCTGCTCAAGAAGCTCGGCTACATCGAGGGCCGCGGCTTGAGTGCCAAGGGATCGTTTTCGGCCGGGATCCACGGCTATGAACTCATTCTGGGTGAATTCATCGACGCCGTCGACAGCGCGGAACTGACCGAGGAAGCCATTGCCGTCATCGCCCTGGCGGCCGTTTTCGAACCCAAAAAGGAGCGCGACCGGGCGCTGGTGCCGGCGTCGCTGAAGCGCCTGGCCCGGGTCGGCCGCGATGTGTGCGCGGCCATACACGCCGTGGAAAAAGAGTACGCCATCCGACCATTGTCCAAACATTTCGAATTTCATCTCAGCGGTCCGTTGCTGGACTGGATGAACGGCCGGCCGTTCGCCGAAGTGGTCCAGGCCAGCGGCGTCGACGACGGGGAGTTCATCCGCTACCTGCGCATGACGGTGCAGGTGCTGCGGGAACTGGCGGCGGCCGCCGTGGCTCCGGGCCTCAAACGCAGCGTACGTCAGGCCATCGAGCGCATCAACCGCGACGACGTCGACGCCGAGTCGCAGCTGTTGCAGGTCACCGAACTCGAACGCGAGGGGCTGGGCTAGGGGGTACGGTAGGGGCGTATGATCATACGCCCCTACGGAAGGGGCCCCGACCATCGTGATGCCATCCCTGGGTGTTTCGGACACATGGTATTATTTTGTGGGGCATTAATGTAATATATATTTGCATGAAACAAATAAGTATTGTACAATGCCAGCTGTGGGTCGGGGAGAAAGGTTCTATTGCGAAAAACAGAGGAAGTCCAACCGTTTGCCGGAGTACGATTATTCAGCACCCGGGGCCTATTTCGTGACCATCTGCTGCCGCAACCGGGAGTCCATCTTCGGTGAAATTCAGGACGGACGGGTGATTCTCGGTCCCATCGGTCACGTGGCCCAGGCATCCTGGCGGGTCATTGCCAGGCATTACCCTTTCGTCAGAACCGATGCCTTCGTGGTCATGCCCAATCATGTTCATGGCATTCTGTGGATTCTGCCCCAATCCACGGAAGGAGCGGATTCGGTAGGGGCGTATGATCATACGCCCCTACAAGGCGGATCCTTTGTGTCGCCTTCGCGAAACCTCGGGGCGATTGTCAGAGGGTACAAGGGAGCGGTTACGGGCTGGGCCAGGCGCCATACCTCTGTATTTGAGGTCTGGCAACGCAATTACCATGACCGGATCGTCAGAAATGAATGCGAATTGCTTCTTCTGCGGGAATACATAGTCCGCAATCCGGAAAACTGGATTATTGACCCGGACCATCCCGACCTGCCTTCACGATGATGGGTGTCGCCATATTGATCCTTCGGTAGGGGCGTATGATCATACGCCCCTACCGAGGGCCCAAACCATTGTTATGCCATCCCTGCATGGTGCGGGTGAATGGCGATTCGCCTCTGCGGTGCGGATCCTTGTCTGCCGTTGTCTCGTTTGTCCGAAAACGAGACAGATCAGGGTGCATAAATGATGTAGGGGCGTATGATCATACGCCCCTACATCTTGTTTTGTCGGTTTGGCAGATATTTTGCTCTTCATTTGTGGCCAGGGGCCCGGTTCATGCTGTGCCCTTGTCTATAGGGAGGTACCTATGTGTCATAAAATGATCATATCGTTTATCGTACTGCTGAGTTTATGTCTCGTGGCCCCGGCCCAATCGATCAAAATCGTCAAGCCGCACGGCGGAGAAAATCTCTATCTGGGTCAGGAGCAGATCATCACCTGGACTTCGAGCGGTCTGCAGGGCAGCGTGGCCGTCCATGTCCTGGCCGGCGAAACGCTCAAAGGAGTGATCGCCGAAAACCATGATGTCAACGGCTCGGTGCTGTGGCAGGTCGGTCAGAGTCCGGTATCCGGAGAACCGTTGCCGCCGGGTGTCTACCGCATTCGGGTCGTTTCCATGCAGAACACGGCCATCAAGGCCACCAGCAAGGAATTTACAGTTAATCCGGCTGTCGAAGCCTATATCGCCATCGATCTGCCCAGGATGCACGAAGTCTGGATGGCCGGCAGCAAGCAGACCATTCGCTGGCACTCCAACGGCATTCGTCAGCCGATCATGCTGCAACTGCTCAAAGGGGAAACGCCGCTGCTGATCATCTGCACCGACCAGAGTCCAAGCGGACAGTACGAATGGACGGTCGGGCACGGGAAAAAATTCGGCACGGATACGCCATCCTGGCAAAACGCCGACCTGTACATCCAGGCGCTTCCGCAGACCGGCGGCTCGGACATCAGCGGCCGCAGCCATCCGATACGGATCATCGGCAAGGCCGTGTTCTTGAAAGAAAATGAGGCCAAAAAACTGAGAGAGGAACCGAAAAAGGACTGAAACCCGCATCAATTGCAAATCGGCGACAGCGATGGTACAATAGGGACCATGCGGTTGCAGGATTTGCAAAAGCCCTATGGGGCATTGTTAATAGAAACGGA
>CAYXHZ010000048.1:0-22506 GCA_964465065.1 uncultured Clostridia bacterium | reverse complement strand
CTGGGTCAGCTGGAGCGGCAGGCCGCCCAGTACCGGCGCTTTGTGGAGATGGGCGCCGCCGACCTGTCTCCGAGCCCGCGTCTGGGCCTCGGCTCCTGACCCGTCTTGTTTTCGCCGGCCCGCCAGTCCATAATCAAAGCAATGATCTCTTTCCGCGTCTGCCTGGCCGCTCCGTCCGACTACCCCCACTCGGCCTGCTTCGCCGAACTGGCCCGGCTGCTGTGGCTGTCCGTGCGCGACTGCGGCTACGACTGCGACTTCGCCGTCAACAGCCCGGACCCCGGACGCGTCAACCTGCTCATCGGTTACCATCTGCTGCCCTTCGCCGCCCCCTGGGACCGGGTGCGCACCGTCGTCTGGCAGCTCGAGCAGCTCGACGACAGCCCGGGCCAATGGAATCCCCGGCGTAGCGACCACCTGCGCCACGCCCTGCGGGTCTGGGACTTTTCCCCGGGCAACATCGCCTTTCTGGACAAAAAGGGCATCGCGGCCCGCCTGCTGGTGCCCGGCCATCACCCGGACATGCGCACCATCCGGCCCCGGTCCGAACCGGACCTGGACATCCTCTTCTACGGCTCGCTCGGTCCCCGGCGCCGGGCCATCCTGGACCGCCTGTCCGAATCCTTCCGTCTGCAGGCCCTGTTCGGGGTCTACGGCGCCGAGCGCGACGCCTGGATCGCCCGCAGCCGGCTGGTGCTCAACCTGCACCATTATCCCGTCCAGCTCTTCGAATCCGTACGCGTCAGCCACCTGCTCAGCAACCGCATCGCCGTCATCAGCGAGACCGGCGCCGACCTGCCCTGGCCCGATATCGGACTGCTGACCCTGCCCTACGAACAGCTGGTCGACGGCTGCCGGCGTCTGCTTGAGGACGAAAACGCGCTCAACCGCCTGCGCCACGACAACCATCGCCTGTTCAGCCGGCGCTACCCGATGAGCGGCCTGCTGGCCCCGCTGCTGGAGGAATGCCGATGATCGGCCGCGACGACATCAGCCTGTGCGCCATCTTCCGCAACGAGGAACGGCTGCTGCCCTCCTTTCTGGAGCGACACGCCTCCCTGTTCGGCGAAATCGTCCTGGTCGACACCGGTTCCACGGACCGCTCCGGCGAAATCGTCGGCGCCCACGGCCTGCCGCACCATCATTTCCCCTGGACCGGCAGCTTCAGCCAGGCCCGCAATTATTCTCTCGGCCTGGCCGGCCGGCCCTTCATCTGCGTGCTGGACATCGACGAAGTTCTGCTGCCCGGGGACCTGGACCAGGCGCTCGCGCTGCTCGGCGACGGCGCCGGCGACGGCCTGTCGCTGCGCCAGATCAACCTGGGCTTCTGTCCGCCGACTTTCGAACGCTTCCCCGCCAGCGGATTGCCCGCCCCCTTTTGCACGCTGGCCGCGGAATACAGCGTCTCCCGCCTGATCCGCATCTTTCGCAACGACCCCCGGGTGCGTTTCGAAGGCGTCGTCCACGAAATCGTCGGCAATTCCCTGCACGCCGCCGGCTTCCGCTCGCAGATCACGGACATCCCCGTCTATCATCTGGGCTGGCTCGACTGCTCCCGGACGGCGGCCGAGCAGGAGGAGAAGGTGGGGCGTTACCGGGCCATGATCCGCCGGGCCTACGCCGAGGACCCTTCCGTCCACAACGGTTACTACCTGTTGACGACGGCCGAATCGGCCGGGGAACGTCTGCGCATGGCCTACGAACTGGTGCGCAGATACCCGGCCGAGAAAGATTTCGCCATCGCCCTGGCCCGCAGCGCCGCCGAATCGGGCCAGTGGCCGCGGGCCCTGGAATACGCCCGGCGCGGCCTGGACCGCTTCCCGGACAGCACCAGCCTGAGCCTGCTGCGGATTCAGGCGCTCAACCAGTGCGGCTGGCCGCAGGAGGCCTTGGCGGCCATCGACCGGCTCGGCGCCGACAGCGCAGAAACGAGCGATTTTCTAATCGAGAAAGTCCGCGCGCTGCTCCTGCTCGGTCGCAGACAGCAGGCCCTTGACATCGTGCGTGATCAAGCGGACCGTTTCCCGGCCGACAGTCTGACCACCTTGCAAAAACTGACCCGGGAGTCGAAATGAACAGAACCAACTCCATGCTGCTCGTTTGCCTGCTGCTCCTGACACCCGGAATACCCGGCGCCCCGGACAATCTCAATCCGAGCCCGGCCCAGCTGGAGGACATTCTCCTGTTCATCGTCAACCAGGAACGCAGCCTGCAGGGCCTGAACCGTCTGCAGCCCCACCCCGGTCTGCGCGCCCTGGCGCAGCGGCATTCCTGCAAAATGGCCATGGAAAAGAGTCTGAGCCATGATTTCCCCGGTTACGACCCGCTGGAAAAACGCATGATGAACTCCGGACTGACCTTCCTCAAGGTCGCCGAAAACGTGGCCCGCTGCTCGGACAGCAGCATGCGCCTGGTGCATCAGGCGCTGATGGACAGTCCCGGCCATCGCGACAACATTCTGGATCCGTCTTATCAGAGCATCGGCCTGGGCGTGACGCTGGTCGGTCGCGATCTGTACATCACCCAGCTGTTCTGCAAGCCGTTTTTCCCGTCTTCGCCACCGGCAGTCGAGGAGCGGATCGGCTGGCAGCTGCAGACGCGGATGGGCTGGAGCGACAGAAGCTCCGGCAGGAAACCGGAAAAGCTGACCGAAGTCTGTCGGGACATCGCCCGCCGCACCATCGCCGGTGAAGACCCCCAGACCCTGACCAGCCAGTACCCCAACGACCTGATCGCCATCGTCGCCTTTCACGAGATCGACGAGCCGCTGCTCCAGCGCGCCGCCTCGGCGCTGAGCTCCGTCAAGTCCCGGAAATGGGGGCTCGGAGTGGCCTTCGGACGCAATGCGGACTTCCCCGGCGGAGTGTACCATCTGGTCCTGTACTGCGTCTGCCCGTGAACGAAAGCCCCGGCATTTCTGTCGAATTTCTGTTACAATTGATTAACCCGGCGGAAAAGTTTAAGCTGTACCATAATAATATCGAGTGCCAACGATGAAAAAGAAGATCCTGGTCATCGACGACGACGAGAAGCTGGGCGCGCTGCTGCGTGAATACCTGGCCAGGTACGACCTGGACACGGTCTGCCACACCAGTCCGAGCAGCGGCCTGCGCTCGCTCAAACAGTCTCCCCCCGACCTGATCATTCTGGACATCATGCTGCCGGAAATGGACGGTTTCGAAGTCTGCCGGACCATCCGCAAGGACCATACGATTCCCATCATCATGCTCACCGCCCGCGGCGAGGTCACCGACCGCATCGTCGGCCTGGAGCTGGGCGCCGACGATTACCTGCCCAAGCCCTTCGAGCCCCGGGAGCTGGTGGCCCGTATCCAGACCATCCTGCGCCGCAGCCGCCAGGACGACAAGCGGGAAAGCCGCCGCTTCGGCGAATTGTACATCCACTTCGGCCGCCGCCAGGTCAGCCTGGCCGGACGGGCGGTGGAACTGACCAGCGCCGAATTCGAGATCCTGCAGATGTTCTGCCGCCGCCCCGGCATCACCTTCAGCCGCAACCAGATCCTGGATCAGCTCTGGAATCTGGATTGGGACAGCGAAAGCCGCTCGGTCGACGTGCTCGTCAGCCGGCTGCGCCAGAAACTGGACGACGACCCCAAGAGCCCCCGTTACATCAAAACCGTCTGGGGCAGCGGCTACCAGTTCGTCGCCGAGGACACCCAACCATGAAACCGATACGCCGCTTCCGCAGCCACCTGTCCAGCAAAATCGCCCTGGTCTTCATCCTGTCGATGACGACCATCTTCTTTCTGCACATGGTCACCACCCGGATGCTGTTCGGGCCCAAGCGCTTTCCGGCCATGACCCGCATCGGCATCGATCACGCCCAGTATTTGGTCGACAAGATCGGCATCCCGGCGAATCTGGAGACCGCCCGCAGCATCCACCGGCAGCTGGGCATCCAGATCCGCATCGACGGACCGGCCGTCAGCTGGGTCAGCAACCCCGACATGATCGGCTTTGGCGAAGTCCAGTTGGAACCGGTCGCCAGTCTGGCCGACACCCGCGCCGACTTCACTCCGCACGGTTTCTGCATCGAAATCGATCGCTCGGGCACCCGTTTCCTGTTCGTCCTGCATCCGAAACGGGAAAACATCCGCCATATCGGCTACAGCTTTTTTCTCATCCTGCTCCTGTACACGGGCCTGATCCTGATCGTATTGTACCTGGTCATCCAGTGGCTGCTGGGCGACATCAAGGTTCTGGCCAGCGGCATGCAGCGCATCGGCGCCGGGCAGCTCGATCAGCGCATGAGCACGAAACGCCAGGACGAACTGGCCCAGCTGGTGCATTCCATGAACACCATGAGCGACCGGATCCAGGAGATGATCCGCAGTCGCGAACAGCTGCTGCTCGATGTCAGCCACGAGCTGCGCTCACCGCTGACCCGGATCAAACTGGCCCTGGAGTTCCTGGACGACGGGGCCACCAAGAAGGCCATCCATGACGACATCGGCGAGGTCGAGGCCATGATCGGCAGTCTGCTCGAAGTGGAACGCCTGAGCAGTCCCCACGGCGGTCTGAAACGTACGCCCTGCTCCCTGCCCGTCCTGATCGGCGAGGTCTGCACTCCGCTGCAGAACCGCAAACCGGGAATCGCCGTCCAGCCGCTGCCGGACCGGCTCGAACTGGTCTGCGACCGCGACCGTATCAAGACGGCGCTGCGCAACCTGCTCGACAACGCGCTGCATTACTCGGAGAGCGACAGCCGGCCGGTGGAGCTGTCCGTCCGCGAAACGGACGGCGAAATCGTCATCAGCGTCCGCGACTACGGCTGCGGCATTCCGGCCCAGGACCTGGAGCATATCTTCGAACCCTTCTACCGGGTCGACAAGTCCCGCTCCAAGGACACCGGCGGCTACGGGCTGGGCCTGAACCTGGTGCACAAGATCGTCAGCGCCCACGACGGCCGGATCGCCATCGACAGTCAGCCGGGCCGGGGCACCGTCATCGATCTGCACCTGCCCCGCCGGGTCTGAAACCCGCACCTTCTTTTTTCACGTCGTTACAATTTGTTACAACCTTGCAGCAATTGGTTCATACCTCTGCCGTTTAATATCACAGAAGCACCGCCGGTCTCCTGACCGGCCAGGAGGTCTCATGAAGAAAGTATTGCTTGTGCTGCTGTCACTGCTGATGTGGTGCAACACCATCGGCGCCGTCCCCCAAAGCGGAGACGAGAAGACGACGCTCACCCTGAACCAGGCACTGGAAATGGCCCTCGCGGGCAACATCGACCTGCAGCAGGCGCAAAACCAGGCCGCCCGTTCGGCCATCGATCTGCGTCAGAAGAAAGCCAACCTGCTGCCCGAATTGTCCTTTTCGGCCAACGCCAGCCATAAATACAGCCAGGCGGACGAGGCCGGAAACGGGGACCTCGACAGCGCCAGTTTCAACCTGCAGGCCAACCTGAACCTGTTCAACGGTTTCGCCGACGTCTCGGCCATACAAGTGTCCAGACTCGAACTGCTGATGAGCCAGAAGGACCTGTCGCGCAGCACCCAAACCGTCCTGTTCAACACCATCCAGGCCTACATCCAGACTCTGACCAGCCAGGAGTTCATCCGCGTCGAGGCCGAAAATCTCGAGGCGCAACGGATTCAGCTGCAGGTCATCGAAGACTTTTTCAACGCCGGCAAGCGGCCCAAAGCCGATCTGTACCAGCAGCAGGCCGAAATCGCCGGCAGCGAGCTGAACCTGCTCGACGCCAAACGCAGCGATCACGACAGGAAACTGGCCCTCATGCAGGTGCTCGGCGAATCGCCGCGGGCCGATTTCCTGGTCACCGACCCGGGCACCGAAGCGATACTGGAAAGACTGCAGCGCCTGGACACCCGGCAACTGGTCCAGGATGCCCTGAGCAAACGCCCCGATCTGCAGGGCAAGGAACTCGGCGTCAGGGCCTCCGTGATCGATATCAAGGCCGCCGCCGCCGGATACTGGCCAAAGGTTTCGCTGTCCGCCGGGATCGGTTCCAGTTACAACGACATCTACAGCGGCAAGTTTTCGCAGCAGCTGTTCGACGACAATCTGAGCGGCAGCGTGGCCGTCAACCTGTCCGTGCCGATCTTCGACCGTTTCAGCACCGCCAATTCCGTGGCCAGCGCCCGCATCGCCCACAAGAACACTCAGCTGGACTGGGAAAAAGCGAAGAAGCAGATCGAGCTGGACATCCGCCAGGCGCTGGAGGCCTACCGCAGCGCCGAACAGGCCAAACTGGTCAGCGAGAGCCAGCTGACCTACTCCAGGCAGGCCCTGGACAGCATCGAGGCCCGCTACAAGGTGAACGCGGCCACCATGGCCGAACTGATCCAGACCCGGGCCCAGTGGGTCGACGCCCTGTACAATCAGGTCCAGGCCCGCTTCAACCTGGTGCTCAGAGCCGTCGAGCTGGCCTACCAGTGCGGCGACGACCAGACCATGATCAGCCTGATAAAAAACTAGACGAGGAGATGAAACATGAATAAAAACAAACAGAAATGGATATGGCTGGCTTTGACGGCCATCGTCGTCGTTATCGCCGCTTTTTTCTTCTTGCGACCGGCCATGAGCCAGAACAGTAAAGTCAGTTACGAGTACAAGGAGCTGCAGCGCGGCGACCTGGAGATTTTGGTCGACAGCACCGGCACCCTGAGCGCCCTGGAAACCGTCGAGGTGGGTTCTCAGGTCTCCGGCATCATCAAGGCCTTGTACGTCGATTACAACTCGGTGGTCAAAAAGGACCAGATCCTGGCCGAGCTGGACAAGACTCCCTTCGAGATGACGGTTCGAGACGCCCAAGCCAACCTGATCAGCAGCAAGGCCAAGATGGATCAGGCCGAGGCCGAACACCGCCGCAACCAAACACTCTTCGACAAGGGTCATATCTCGGAGACGGAATACCTGGGCACCAAAACCAGTTACCAGACCTGCAAGGCCGCCTACAGCCAGGCGGAAGCCGCCCTGAGCAAGGCTAAGATCAACCTGGGCTACACCGTCATCCGTTCGCCGATCGACGGCACCATCATCGAGCGCTCCGTCAACCAGGGGCAGACCATCGCCGCTTCGTTCCAGGCCCCCACCCTGTTCATCATCGCCCAGGACCTCAAACAGATGCAGATCGAGGCCCAGGTCGACGAAAGCGATATCGGCCAGATCAAAGAGGGTCAGAAAACCCGCTTCACTGTCCAGTCCTACCCCGACAACACCTTCACCGGCACCGTCCGCCAGATCCGTCTGCAGCCCGAGACCATTCAGAACGTGGTCAACTACACCGTGGTCATCGACGCCGCCAACGAGCAGGGTCTGCTGCTGCCGGGCATGACGGCCACGGTCGACTTCGTCGTCGACGAAAAAAAGGACGTTCTGCTAGTCCCCAACAGCGCCATCGGCTTCAGCCCGCCCCAGGAGATCCTGGCCAGGCTGACCCCGCCCCAGGGTCAGGGCGGATCGACGCGGACTCCGCCCGCCGTTTCCCCGAACGCTGACAGAACGATCCGGCCGCCCCAGGATCTGGCCCGGGTCTTTTACCTGGACGAGAGCAAGGCCGTCAAAATGGCTTTCTTCCGCAAGGGTCTGTCCGACGGCAAGATGACCGAACTGCTGGAAAGCCGGGATCTCAAGGAAGGGATGATGCTGCTGACCGGTAGCGGATCCGCCGCCAAAACGGTCCGCCAGCAGAGCGGCGGTTTCTTCGGTCCCCCCCCGGGCGCTCGCCACTGATCGAGGGGTAGTCCATGAGACCCATCGAACTCAAGCAAATCCGCAAAGTGTACCGGGTCGGCGACCTGGACGTGGTCGCCCTGCGCAGCGTGGACCTGCTGGTCGACGAAGGCGAATTCGTCGCCATCATGGGCGCCTCGGGATCCGGAAAATCGACGCTGATGAACGTCATCGGCTGCCTGGACCAAGCCAGCTCGGGCAGCTACCTGCTGGAGGGTATCCAGCTGGACCAGCTCAGCCCCCGCAACCTGGCCGAAATCCGCAACCAGAAGATCGGCTTCGTTTTCCAGGGCTACAACCTGCTGGCCCGGACCAGCGCCATCGAAAACGTCGAACTGCCACTGCTATACGACCGCCGCCCGCAGACGGTCAAGCCCCGCGACAAGGCCATCGCCGCCCTGAAGCGGGTCGGGCTGGAACACCGGCTGGACCACGAACCCAGCCAGCTTTCCGGCGGGCAGCAGCAACGCGTGGCCATCGCCCGGGCCCTGGTCAACGAACCGACCATCCTGCTGGCCGACGAGCCCACCGGCAACCTGGACACGCGCACCTCCCTGGAGGTGATGAGCCTGTTTCAGCAGCTCAACCGCCAGGGGCTGACCATCATCCTGGTCACCCACGAGCACGACATCGCCGGGTACGCCAAGCGCAAGGTGATCCTGCAGGACGGCCTGAAGATCAAGGACCAGGCGGTCAGCGACCGCCACGACGCCGCCGAGGACCTGGCCCATTACAGCGGGCCGCTGGAACTGGAAAATGCGGATAAAGCAATGGAAATGGAGAACGGAAAATGAAATGGACCAACCTGATCAAAGTGGCCATGAAAAGCATCATGAAGAACCGCATGCGCAGCGCCCTGACCATCCTGGGCATCGTCATCGGCGTCGGAGCGGTGATCGCCCTGGTGTCGGTCGGCCAGGGTGCCTCGGCCGATATCCAGAAAGAGATTTCCTCCATGGGCACCAACATCATCATGATCATGCCCGGATCCAGTCGTCAGGGCGGCGTCAACCGCGGCGCCGGCAGTTATTACTCGCTGACCATGACCGATGTCCAGGCCTTGCAGGACGAAGGCAACCTGATCCGCTACGTTTCCCCGGTCGTCAGTGCCTCCGGTCAGGTCATCGCCAACAACCGGAACTGGTCGACGCGCACCCAGGGCGTGGCCGCCAACTATCTGACCATCAAGGACTGGGCCCTGTCCAACGGCTCGTTTTTTTCCGAAAAGGACGTCCACGCCCGTAAAAAAGTGGCGGTGCTCGGCCAGACCGTCGTCGAGGAACTGTTCGCCGACGTCGACCCCATCGGCCAGAAGATCCGCATCGGCAACATCCCGTTCACGGTCATCGGCGTCCTGGAAGAGAAAGGGCAGAGCGGCATGGGCGATCAGGACGACATCATTCTGGCGCCGTTCGAAACGGTCCTGTACCGCATGAGCGACGGCAAATCCATCAACATGATCACCGTCAGCGCCATCTCCGAGGAGGAGACCGAAAACGCCCAGAACAAGATCAGCGCCATCCTGCGCCGAACCCACAAACTGCGGGAAGGAGTCGACGACGATTTCCACGTCCGTTCCCAGACCGAGCTGCTGACCCGCATGACCACGGTCACCGGTACCATGACCATGCTGCTGGGGGCCATCGCCGGCGTCTCGCTCCTGGTCGGCGGTATCGGCATCATGAACATCATGCTGGTGTCGGTGACCGAGCGCACCCGGGAAATCGGCATCCGCATGGCCATCGGCGCCCGCGGCAGCGACGTCATGATTCAGTTTCTGATCGAATCGGCCATTCTCAGCCTGCTGGGCGGCATCATCGGCATACTGCTGGGTCTGGGCCTGGGGAAGATCACCGCCAAACTGATCAACACCTCGCTGCTCGTCGACCCGTTCATCATCTTTTTCGCCTTCTGCTTTTCCGGGGTGGTCGGTATCTTCTTCGGCTTCTATCCATCCCGCAAGGCGGCCCGCCTGAATCCGATCGAGGCTTTACGCTACGAATAGGGCTTGTGCCGGGGGCGGGGTTCATCCCCGCCCTACTTCCCCCAGTCGTCGCTCAGGGTATGCAGGAAGGCGACGATGTCCTCCATCTCGGCATTGGTCAGTTTCAGATTCCCCATCTCCTCGCGGTTCACGTTCTCTTTGACCTCCGGCGGCGGCCAGGGAGCGATATCCCGGCTGTTGTAGAACGCCACTACCGAAAAAAGGGTCTTGAACAGGCCGTTGTGCATGTAGGGCCCGGTCAGGGACGCGTTGCGCAGGGTCGGCACGCGGAACTTGCCGTTCTCGGCCGCATCTTTGACCGTCGTCCCCAGGCCCAGGTCGACGAAATCCAGTCCGGCCGGATTCAGCTCCCGGGGCAGGAGGTAGTGGGGGTTCTCGGGATTTTTGGGCACGCCCAGGTTGTCATAGCTGAAATCGCTGAACAGTGGCGGCCGTCCGTCCGGTCCCGGCCGACTGGGATGGCAGGCGGCGCAGTTGCCCTTCTTCTCATCCTCGAACAGGGCCAGCCCGCGCAATTCCTGTTCGCTCAGCTTGCCTTGCCCGGCAAGGTAGGCGTCGTATCGCGATGAGAAGGGACTGAAGGTCTTCGTCCTTTCAAAGGCCTCGATGGCCCGGGCCATATGTTCGAAAGCCCGCTGCGGATCGTCCAGGGCATCGGCACCGAAGACATCGCTAAACAGGGCGGCGTACTCCAGGCCGCGCAGCCGGGACAGAAGGGCTTCCGGGTTTGGAGCGGCCATCTCCACCGGGTTCAGCGGCGGTTGCTTGGCCTGCTCGGCCAGGCTGTCGACACGGCCGTCCCAGAACAGACCACCGATCCATATCCCTTCCGCAGGATCTTTGTGCAGCGGCGGCACGAAGGCGGCATAACTGGCCACCAGGTCGTTGCGGCTTCCGTAGCGCCCGGCAACGGCACCGCGGGAAACCGGCAGTTCCTTGACCGGGCTGGCGAAGGCCAGCTTCGGATCGTGGCAGCTGGCGCAGGATTGGCCGGGTGGAAACGAGAGGCTCTCTTCAAAAAACAGGCGCCGGCCCAGCTCCTGGATCGGACTCAGCTTCTCCCCGGCCTCGGCAGCGGCCGAAGCGACCCGGAGCGGTTCGTTCCGGTTCGCATTGCAGGAAATAAACGCGGCGGTCGACAGAACGGCGGAAAGCCAAACGGCGGCCAACACTTTTTCTCTCATTTCCGACTCCTCCACTTAACCATAGAGTATTGTAAAGCGTGAGTCATTTTTTTCCACCGTCAAGCCGGCCACCAAGCCGCAGACCCCCGAAAAAGATTGCCGGAGCGCGTGCACAAACGCGCCCCGGCCGTTGACGATGATGAGCTTACACGCTGCCCGCTTTGGCCGTCCGACGTTCCTTCCAGTCGATCTTGATGCGGTTGCAGACATAGTACAGGACCGGAATGACCACCAGGGTCAGCACCGTCGCGAAGGTCAGACCGAAGATGACGGTCCAGGACATGGGACCCCAGAACTTGGAATTGTCGCCGCCGAAGAAAATCTGGCCATCGAAGCGGCTGAGCAGGGTAATGAAGTTGACGTTCAGACCGATGGCCATCGGAACCAGACCCAATACGGTGGTGATGGCCGTCAGCAGTACCGGGCGCAGGCGGGTGCGGCCGGCCTGGACGATACAGTCGCGGATCTCCTGGATCGGCAGGTCCTGCTCCTCGCCCAGCCCCAGGCGGAGCTTGGCCTGCGCCTTGAGAAAATTGATGTAGTCGATCAGAACGATGGCGTTGTTGACCACGACTCCGGCCAGCGAAATGATACCGATGCCGGTCATCAGGATGACGAATTCCATCTTGAAGGCGCCCAGGCCGAGAAAGACGCCGATGGTGCTGAGCACCACCGTGAACATGATGATCATCGGCTTGACGAAGGAGTTGAACTGCAGGACCATAATCAGGGCGATCAGGGCCAGGGCAATCAGCATGGCCTTGCCGAGAAAGGCCGAGGTCTCGTCCTGCTCCTCCTGCTGCCCGGAAAATTTGAAGCTGTAGCCTTCGGGCATCCGGAATTCGTTCATTTCCGCCTTCAGGCGGCCGATGATTTCGTTGGGGTTGTAGCCGGGCAGAACGTTGGACCACAGGGTGATGACCCGTTTCAGGTTCAGGCGGTTGACCTTGTCGTAGGTGTTGCCGTAGTTGGTCCGGGCCACGGCGGCGATGGGCACCTGCATGATTTTACCGGTGTTCTGGCTGCGGAAGGTGATCTTCTGATTCAGCAGGACGTCGATCTGGTTGCGGTAGCGTTCGGCGAAACGGACCACGATGGGGTAATCGTCTTCGCCGTCCTTGAGCTTGGACACCTCCTTGCCGAACAGGGCGGTGCGGATGGTGGATGCGATCTGGGCGGTCGACATGCCGAAACGGCGCGCGCTGTCCCGGTCGATGGTGATGACCAGTTCCGGACTGCCCAGGTCCAGGTCCATCTTGAGTCCCTCGACTCCCGGCACTTTGGAGGCAGCCAGGTGATGCTGGACGTCCTGGGCCAGGGCGGCCAGAGTGGCGAAGTCGTCACCGCTGATTTCCAGGTTGATCGGTTTCCCGGTCGGCGGTCCCATCTCGTTTTTGACCACCTGAACCTGCACGCCGGGGTAGCGGCCGATCAGTTCGTCGCTGAGCGTTTTCATGATTGCGGAAGTGTTGACACCGTCGCGGTAGAGAAAATCGACGAAGTGAACCGTCAGCATGCCCTTGTGGGGCGTGGTGCTGCCGGCGCTGATCTCGTTTTCGCCGACCACACCCTCGCCGATCGTGGTCAGCACCGACTTGACGATCTGGCGATGAGGCTCGAGCAGCTCGAAGACCCTGTCTTCGAAACCGCGCATGAATTCGTTGGTGGCCTGGATGTCGGTACCCACCGGCAATTCGGCGAAGATATTGATGAACGAAGGCTCGTTGTCTGGGAAAAACAGCACCTTGGACTGGCGCATGCCGAAAAATACCGCCGAAAACACGAGCAGCAGCACCATGGAAACGATGATCCAGCGCGGGCGCCGGCCGGTCAGGGCGAAATCGAGAATCCTGCGGTAGCCCTGCTCCATGCGGACCAGGACCTTGGCCTGGAACCACTGGCTGAGGTCGAAGAGGAAAAAGTGGTAGAGCAGGATCAGGATGACGGCGATGCCGCACAGGGAAGCGATGGCATTGACTCCGATCGTGAAAAACAGCAGACCGACGCCGGTCAGGATGGCGGACAGCTTCCAGGCCTTCTGCCGCGGCAGGTTGCGGATATCCTCTTCCCGTTTGACGAATTTTAGCGCCAGAACCGGGTTGATGACCAGGGCCACGAACAGCGAGGCCGACAGCGCCACGATCAGGGTGATCGGCAGATACTTCATGAATTCGCCCATGATCCCCTCCCAGAAGATGAGCGGGGAAAAGGCGGCCAGTGTGGTCAGGGTGGAGGTGATGACCGGCCAGGCGATCTCGCCGACACCCTGGCGGGCGGCTTCGAAGAACGAATAGCCCTGCTGGATGAAGCGGTGGATGTTTTCGATGACCACGATGCCGTTGTCGACCAGCATGCCCAGAGCCAGCACCAGGGCGAACAGGACCATCATGTTGACGGTCGTGCCCAGGGCGCTGAGGACGATGAAGGAGATGAACATGGACATGGGAATGGCCAGGCCGACGAACAGGGCGTTGCGCAGGCCCAGAAACAGGAACAGCACGCCGACGACGAAGATGACGCCCATGATGATGCTGTTTTCCAGCTCGGAAACCATGGAACGGATGTATTCGGAATTGTCGTTGGTCAGGGTGACGATCAGGTTGGCCGGCAGATTCTTGTTCTTTTTGGCGGCGTCGAGACGGGCCCGGATCTTGTCGACGGCGACAACCAGGTTTTCGCGGGCCTTCTTGACCACCTGCAGCGAAACGACCGGTTGCTTGTCGAGGCGGGCGTAGCTCTTGGTCTCCTCGAAACCGTCGACCACTTCGGCCAGATCGCGCAGGTAGACGATATCGGCCCCGTCTTCCTGCTTGACGATGATATTGCCCAGGTCCTCGGCCTTGTCGAACTCGCCGACGGTACGCACCGCCCGCCGGGTCTTGTCGACCACGATTTCGCCGCCAGCGACGTTCATGTTTTCGTAATCGACGGCACTGGTGATATCGTCGAAGGTCATCTCGTAGGCTTCCAGTTTGGCCGGATCGACGTTGATCTGGATCTCGCGCTCGCTGACGCCCTTGATGTTGACTTCGGACACCTCGGTGATCGCTTCCAGATCCTCCTCGAGGAATTCGGCGTAATTTTTGAGCTCCTGAACGCTGAAATCGCCGGACAGGTTGATGTTGATGATCGGGAACTCGTTGAAATCGAGTTCGAAAACCATCGGATCGTTGTCCAGATCGCTGGGCAGATCGCTCTTGGCCCGGTCCACGGCGTCCTTGACGTCCTGAAGAGCCTTGTTGATCTCCACGTTGGAATTGAACTCGACGTAGACGAACGAGCTGTCCTGGCTGGAGTTCGAGCTGATCTTCTTGATGCCGGAAACGGTGTTGATCTCCTTCTCCAGCGGCCGGGTGATCAGATTTTCGATATCCAGCGGCGCGTTGCCGGGGTAGACGGTATTGACGAACACCCAGGGCACATTCACCTCCGGAGACAGCTCCAGGGGCATCGAGTTGTAGGCCATCAGGCCGAAGATGACCAGCAGAGCGGTCAACAGAATGACCGTGGTGCGGTTGTTCAGGGCGAAGGTGGTCAGGCGAAAATTCCGCACCAGTTTTTTATCGCTGTCGTTGCGCATGTCCATACTGTACCTCTTGAATTGTCTTTAAACAGGATTCCGTGTTCAGTTCTGAGCGCGTACCGCGCTGCCGTTGCTGATCTGGTTGTAGCCGACGACGATCACCTGCTGCCCCGGATTGAGGCCGGAGGTGACCATGGTCTGCCCCTGCTCGGTCAGGCCGGTCTTGATGTAGGTCTTGCGGGCCAGCGCCTGTTCGCCCTGAGCCTCGAGCACGTAGACGAATCGACCCTGCAGATCGTCTTTGACCACGATTGCCGGCACGGTCAGCGCCTGCTCGCTGCTGAAATCGTTGAAGCTGAGCGCGGCCATCATGTTGGGCTTTATGGACTCGTCCGGGTTATCAAATTCCACCTGCACCACGACCGTACGGTTCTTGGGGTTGACCGAATTGCTGATGCGCTGGATACTGGCGCTCATTTTGCGGTCCGGATAGGTCGGGAAGGTGACTTCCACGGCATCGCCGGCCTTGACTCGGTCCAGGTAACTTTCGGCCAGTTCGGCGTTGATGCGCATGCGGCTCAGGTTGACCAGCTGCAGCAGTTCCAGCCCGGGCATGGCCAACTCCCCTTCCTTGCGGTCGATCTTGTCGACGATTCCGGTGAACGGGGCGCGGATCTCGGCCATATCCAGCTGGGCCTGCAGCGACTGCAGATGGTTCTCCAGCGATTCCTTGTTGGCCTTGGCCTCCAGGACCTGGATTTCCGAACCGATCTTCTTTTCCCACAGACCCTGACGGCGTTCGTACACCGTCTGGGCCAGCAGCAGAGCGCTGCGCACTTCAGCGATGCCGCTGCGGATGGCGTCGGAATTCAGCGACACCAGCAGCTGCCCTTTGTTGACCCGCTGCCCTTCGCGGACATGGATGGCCTTGATCTGGCCGTTGGTCTCCGGACTGACGAAGGCCTCCAGCACGGCTTCCACCGAACCGTTGACGCTCACCTTGTGGACAAAACGTTCCGGAGCGAGCTGCCGGGTCTGGACCAGGATGCGCTCGTTTTCCGTTTCCGGTACGGTCTGGGCCTCGGCCGGTCTGTCCTGGCAGGCGGACGCGACCAATATCAGGGATAAAACGATGACGACGATGATTTTTTTCATTTGCTGTTCCTCTCTTTTATAGACGATTCATGGCTTTATCGAGCTTGTTTCTGGCGTTGAGCAGCGCGACGACCGCCTGAATATGGCTGGTTTCGGCGCTCAGGTACTGGTTGTGAACCTGGGTCAGGGTCATGGTGTCCAGCAGCCCCTTGTTGAACTTGCTGCGGCTGTCCTGGTAGATGCGCTTGGCCAGGGTCAGCGACTCGTTGGTGCTGATCTGTCGGGCGTAGCTGTCCTGGTATTCGGAACGGGCTTGTTCCAGTGCCAGTTTCAGACTATCGGCCACCTGCTTTTTCTGGTTCTTGGCCTTCTGCAGTTCCAGGCCGGCCTGAGCCACCCGGGCCAGACGCTGTCCGGAGGAAAACACCGGAATGGACACGTTCAGTCCCAGAACCGACGACGGAAACCATTTTTCCTGGCCGGAGAAGAAATTGAACTGGTCGCGCATGGCCGACTGCGAATAGCTGAAGAAGGCCGAAACGCTGGGCAGGTATTCGAATTTTTCCTTTTTCAGGAGCAGGGCCATCGATTTCTCCTGGGTATCCATGACGCGGAAATCGATGTGCGTGGTCAGGTCGAATTCTGAGCCGGAAGCCTCCGGCTTCTCGAGCCCGACCAGAATCTGTTCCAGGCTCTGTCCGAGCCGCAACGGCTGGTTCAAGTCGTAGCCCATCAGGAATTTCAGCATCAGGTAGGCCGTCCCGATCTGCCGCTGCGTCGATGCCAGCGCGGTGTCCAGATCGGTCAGGGTCAGGCGGATCTGATCGACGTCGGCCGCCTCGCAGAAACCGGACTTGTACATCTCTTCGATCTCGGTCAGGTTCTGGCCGACGTTGTTGCGGGTCTCCTGCAGAATGGACAGATTGTTTTCGGCCATCAGCACCAGGTAGTAGGCGCCGGCCACCTGTTCGCGGATATCGACTTCCTTTTTCTCGAGCTGGTTCTTGGAAAGCTGCTGGTAGACCTGCGCAGCCTGCAGACCGACGATGTAGGAACCGTTGAACACCAACTGGTTGACCGTCAGTTCCAGCGACGCGTTGTGCTGGGTGCCGAACTTGACGCCGATGAATTCGTCATCAGCGGCTTCGGAATCGAAAAACTTGGCCGGAATCAGGGTGGTGGCGATCTTGAGCATATCGGTGTAGGCCACGCTGGCCGAAACCTGCGGCAGACCGATGGCCGTGGTTTCCCAGGTTTTCTTCTTGGCCAGCTGAACGTCCAGACGGGCGTTTTCGGCTTCATGGTTATGGGCCAGGGCGTACTCCTGGGCCTGGCGCACGGTGAAGGTGCGGTCGCTTGGATTGTCCCCGCTTGCCGTTGCGAGGCCGGGTAAGATCAACAGTACAAGTAAAATGGTTCTGAGCATAAGTTTTCTCCAGGTCTGAACTGACAAGCTCATTGTGGCACAGACAGCCGCCGCTTCAATCTGTTTTTCGACAGGCGGCGAACCCTACTCGTCAGGCTGCGCAAATCCCCCGCCAAGCCCGCTCAGATCAGGGTCAGACTACCGAAAAATTCAGGACGGTGAAAATCCGGCCGCTCCGTTTCGATCGCCGACCAGGCGTAGTAGTGAGGCCTTTGCAGCTCGTCGCCGCACTTGTAAAAATTGGCCTGGAAAGTGAATCCGGCCGTCCAGTCGCCGCCAGAGACGCCGAACAGCTCGACGGGAACGTCCATCTCCAGACTCCAGGGCTGCGAGACGGCGGTTTCCATGAACGGCCTGTCGCCCAGCGAGGAGCGGCGTTCGATGAGACGGATCTGCTGCGCAGTGAATGCGGTCCGTGTATAGCGGTCCGGGCCGCGGGCAGCCAGAACGGTGCCGATGGCGTTGCATTCGATATTGCAGTAGTCATCTGCATCGGGACAGGTTAAAAAGGCCTCGACGCAGCTGTCCCGGTAAACCGGATCCTGGCTGGAGACGTAGCGGGCCAGAACCGTCGGCTCGCTGACGAGCCAGTGCAGATGCAGGTACCCGGGCCGCCAGGCCAGTGCCAGCTCGACACGGATCGATTGCCGGCCGCTGCCCCAGCATGGCTGGAGAACGATCGGCTCCATCGCCCGGGCAAGCGGACCGGAATGGAGCCGCGGCACCCGGCAGGCTGGTATCATGTCGACTCCCTGCCGGTCCGGGCCGGTGTACGCAGAATTCCATCCGGACACAATACGTTTAATATGAATTCATTCATGATAAACGGACTGCACAAAACTGCCTGACCGGTCGGCAGTCTCCATTTTACAGGGCGGCTTTTTTCCGATAACTTCAAGGTGATGCATCCCGCCCGAGAAAAAAGGGGGGCTGATCGACAGCCCCCGGCGTAAGAATGCGCTTACTTGACCATTTCCTTGAGATTTTTCCCAGCTTTGAAAACGGGTACGGTCTTGGCCGGGATGTTGATCTTTTTACCGGTTTTGGGGTTGATGCCGGTCTTCTGTTTGCGCTGGGCGGCGGCGAAAGTGCCGAATCCGACCAGGGTCACCTGTCCTTTCTTGGCCATTTCCTTGGTTACCACGTCCGTGAAGGTCTCGACGAAGTCGCCGACCAGCTTCAGGGGCATCTTTTCCTGACCATCTTCAAACTTCTGCTGAATGGCTTTGATCAATTCCTGTTTGTTCATCTTTCACTCCTCTTATCACTCTCTGGCCCTGATCAAACAGGGCTATGAATTCCCTATACCCTGTCTGCCATCCGCTGTCAACGGTGCCAAGCCGGATTTTTTACCTTTTTGTGAAATCCGCCTAGAAACGCAGGCTCAACCCGGCCGCCAGGTAGTGCAGCCAGGCAAAGTTGTAGACCTCTTCGTTGTCGGCCCCGCCCTCGACCATGCGGTAGCCGAGCTTGACGCTCAGGTCGCGACCGGCCTGCCAGGCGATCCCCAGGAACAGGTCCTCGGCCCGTCCCTGTTTGGCCGCCAGGGCGTCCAGGTCGGCGATCAGCCGCCATTTCGGGTCAAAACGCCAATGGAAGGCCAGATGGACCAGGGGTACGAAGCCGACATTGCTTTTGGCTGAGCGACCGGCAGCGTCCTGCAGGGCGATTTCGGCGTCGCGGACCTTGGCGGTGAAACCGATTCGGAAAAGGATGCTCGGCGTGTCCACCCAGCTGTAGATATAGCTGAGCCGATAGGAGTTGAAGCGGTAGCTGGCCTTGAGCTCGCTTCCGGAATCGAAGTGGCGGTCTATAAAGTAAATTTTAGCCGGCAGTCGGCCGTCGGCATCCAGGCTCAGGGGGGCGTAGAGCAGGGACAGGCCGTGACGCCGGGAAATCTGGTAACCCAGGCGCAGGCGGTAGGCCAGACGCGGCTTGATGTCCAGACTGTCGGGTAAGGAGAAGCGGCTGCCCGTGTCGCCGGGGATGGCGATCTGATTGTAGCTGTTCCAGACTGGGCCGGTCTCCAGCTCCAGTTGCCAGCGCTTGTCCCGCTCCTGGCCGCGAACCGTCAGCGGCAGCGTCATGAACGCGATCAGGACAATGGTTATTTTCTTCATCATTTTTCCTCCGTGTTTGAATCGGATTACGATAGTATCCCGGGCCCGTTTTTTCAACCATAAAACTTGCTCCCTCGCCATTTTACGAACGAATTCGCCAAAAAGCGCCCCCGACCGTATTGACCCGGCCGGGACTTGTGTTGTATAATACTTTCGATTGGCCCCTTAGCTCAATTGGCAGAGCAATTGACTCTTAATCAATAGGTTGAAGGTTCGATTCCTTCAGGGGTCAGTCCCAATCCTCCCACATATTTCCATGATTCCTAAACATCGGACATTGCGTCTATCTATAAATGATACAATAGCGATAGATTCTCATAAAAAAGAGAGAAGCAGTGAGACTTGAAGTGAGATGGTCTCCCTGGCCATGATCGAAAGCATCGATCGTGAGGGAGAGCCGGCGGCCCCGGCATACATGAACTTTCTGAAAGCTGGAAGCAGCCGGCCCATCATGGATGTCCTGCGCGAGATGGAGGAGCTGGCCGGGCTTTCACCCCCGATGTCTCATTCCCGCCAGGCAAAGAAACAATGGTGGCAGTCACTTTTCGAGATGATGATTGCGAAAGTGGGGAATCGAACCCCGGCCGATGTCCGTCCTCATGGTCGATCTTATTGGCCCGAGAGGTCGTAGCTGTAGGCCCGGTCCAGGAGACCGCCATGTTCGAGAAAACGGCGCACGTACTGTCCGCAGTTGCTGCCGATGCGGTTCTCTTCCCACTCCCCAATGCTGAGGATGACCCGAAACCCGGCCCGGCGCAGCGGAGCGACCCAGTGGGGTTCGCAGGGCGATTCCTCGGAAATGAGGGTTCTCAGGCCGTGCCGGTCGGCGTTGCAGGTGGGGTTGAGAGGCGTCACCTTGATGAGGAAACGGTCGGGATCGAAGCAGCGGATCAACACCTCGGGCTGTACCGTGTTTTCGCTGCAGGCGATGAAGTTGAGGGTGATCTGGCGATCACCGGGGGCGTAAAAGGCCCCGCCGTAGGCGGCCATCTCCTCGAGGCTCCAGTGTCGCACCGGGATAATGCGGTCGCGCACGGCCGCATCGGTGCTGTGGACTGAAAACTGGAGTTGAAAACGTCCCTCGCCGTACCGGTGTGTCTTGATCTCGGCCAGTCGTTGGAAAAAGGCCTCCCGGCCGGCCGGGGCCATGGTGGACAGACTGGGGATGAGCCCCGGGGCATCCAGCTCCAGCGGCAGGGCCTCCAGGACGTCCAGCACTGCATCGTTGAGGGCCGGTTCCCCCATGCGGGCGAACTGGATCTTGAACTTGCGCACCGGCACCCTGCCCAAAAACCGGCGCCGGACCAGATGACGGACCTGGTCGAGGATCTCGTCGGCCGTCAGCCGGCCATGATAGTCCCCGCCGGCATCGCACATCAGACAGCCCACCGGGCAGCCCAACAGGGTGGACACGATGAGCACCCACTTCTCTTCCAGGGGGTGGGGCGGCTGGCGGGACTCCACCATCTCGATAAGCGCCCCGTTGCGCCGCAAACGGGCGATATAGACCGTGGCCAGATCATCCTGACCGCAGCTCTGCAAAACATCCAGACTCGTGTTCATGTGATTCCTTTATTTACAGTAGTCCGGCCTTCGGCAATAGCCATGGCCGCCTCCAGACCGCTTCCCAGCGCGATGCCCACCTGACGTCGCCCTACGTCGCAGGCGTCGCCGATGATCCAAAACCGATGCTCTTCTTCCAGCCGGACCCGCTTCTCCTCCAGAACCGGGCCCAGAGGGGGAAGTGCAGGCCGACGGCCGACGGCCACCACCAGACCGTCCACGTCCAGCGAGGAATCCCCGGTCGGAGTGCCCAAGCCCAGCCGCAGTGGCGCGTTTTTTCCGACGCAGACGGACTTTACTTCGGTGTCGGTCCAGACCCGGATCAGGTCCCCCTGCTGGTAAACCGCCTGAACCAGGCGATCCAGAGCGGAGGGCCGCTGACCGCGGACCAGAAGCCAGACACGTCCCCCGCCCTCAGACAGGGACAGGGCGTAGTCGAAGGCGGCATCGCCTCCGCCCACCACGACCCAGTTCTGGCCGGAGGGTTCGAGCTCGGCCACTTCACGGTGGACCCGGGCCCGCAGAGATGCATCCAGGCACCCCAGCAGCGGCCAGGGCCCGGGACGGGTGCCCGTGGCCAGAATCAGGGTGTGGAACCGCCGGGTAGAAGTTTGGGTACACACGGCAAACCGGTCATTCCGCGCCTCGTATTCCACTTGGCAAACCGCCTCCCTCACTAGCTCAGCCCCGCTGTCCAAAGCCCGGCCGGCCAGGATGTCGGCCAGCATCGGACCGGAGACGGGCCGGTGTACAACCAGGTTTTCCACCCGCCAGGCGTTGCGGATCAGCCCTCCCGGGCGCTGCCCTTCAAAGAGTGTGACCGGCAGTCCGGAGCGGACCAGCTGGACGGCAGCGGAGATCCCGGCCGGGCCGGCGCCGACAATACCGATGCTTCGGGGGGTCATGAGGTAGTATAGGCCGCCGTCCATGCCATCCGGGCAAAACCGTGGGCCAGACACCGCAGGGAGCCCAGATGCAGATCGTAGTGGTAGGTGGCGGTGGCGTCGGCCACCATCACCGGGTCGTAATTGCGGACAAAGGCCGCTCGGGCGGTGGTTTCACAGCAAAGGTGGGTCATCACCCCGCAAATGTGCAACTCCCGAACCCCGGCCGCCTGAAGACGCCCATCCAGTTCCGTTTCCCAGAAAGCATCGTACTGGGTCTTGTCCAAGAGCTCCCCGTTTCGAACCTGGGCCTGCAGGACCGGATCCAGATTCCAGTGGCGGCTCCCCCGGACCAGGACCCCGCCCCACCAGCGATTCATGACCGTCCCGTCCGCCGGATCGTTCCCGTGCCGGGTGAACAGCACAGGGCGGTTTCGGCTTCTAAAGGCCCCGATGAGCCCCAGGATCCCCGGGAGAAGATCTGGAGCCGAGGGTACACAGGCATGGGAAGATGGATCGAGGAAATAGCTCTGCATGTCCATGACCAGCAGAGCCGAGGCAGGTTCGGACCAGGGGTTTACGGGTCCGGGATGGCGCTCATAGCCGGTCAGATCCCGGAGCAGGCGCTGGGCCAATGCGTCTTTGCAGGCGGGGGAAAAATAAGACTCTTTGTACATCATCCTGTATATGTTTCGAATCTTAGCACAAGCCGCCCGCCATGTCCACCCGCATCGGGCAAAGCCCTCACTCCCGCCATACAAAGATGAATTCGGAATGGATCAGCGAATTCCGCTCTCCCAGGAAGGGACTGTCCAGAACAATTCCCAGATTGAGATCCTCGAAGTGAACCGGCAGTCCGTTGGCAGAAGCGGTGTCTGCCTGGTCCATCAACTGGAAGTGAAGATGGGGCTCCATGGACAGGCCCGTGTTTCCGACCCGACCGGAGTTGATGCCCGGAAACCAGTACCTGTCGATTTACAGGTCATGC
>CAYXHZ010000047.1:7750-22603 GCA_964465065.1 uncultured Clostridia bacterium | reverse complement strand
TATAAATATTATTTTACGTAATCGTCCTTCTGGGGGGAAGCGAAATGGTCACAAGAATCAATTCCGCCGTCATGATCGGCCTGGATATCCACGCCACCGTTGTGGAAGTGGCTTTTTCTCGGGGAATTCCGGGCATCACCATTGTCGGCCTGCCGGACAACGCTGTCAAAGAAAGCCGCGAACGACTGCGCTTGGCCATCCGCAACTGCGGTTTTTCCTACCCTGTCGCTCAAAAAATCGTCGTCAACCTGATCCCGGCGGACTTGAAAAAAGAGGGCGCCAGTCTGGATCTGCCCATCGCCCTGGGCATCCTGTGCACGGAGTTGCACATCGAAACCGAGTCGCTGCAGAATTATCTGTTCTGCGGCGAACTGACTCTCACCGGAGAGCTCAAACCGATCCGCGGCAGTCTCAATTTTTCTCTCTACACCATGCAGAAAGGGCTGGCCGGAATCGTCCTGCCTAAAGACAACGCTACGGAAGCCGCATTCGTCAAGGGGGTACCTGTCTATGGCTTCTCCCAACTTTTCGAGGTGGTCAATTTCATCCAATCCCCGAACTCATTCACTCCCGAGCCTTCGCCCGAGCACAATCCTCCCCTATCCAGCGATTCCCCGGTGGACTTTTCAGACATCAACGGGCAACACCTGGGCAAACGGGTCATGGAAATCGCCGCCGCCGGCTTTCACAACCTGTTGATGATCGGTCCGCCGGGATCGGGGAAATCGATGCTGGCCAAGGCCTTGTCGACGATATTGCCACCGATGGAGGAAGCCGAGACACTGGAGACTTCGCTCATATACAGCGCCGCCGGGATGCTCGACGCCCGCAACGGACTGGTCAGACAACGCCCCTTCCGCTCGCCGCACCACACGATCTCCGACGTCGGCATGAGCGGAGGCGGCAAAACCCCGATCCCTGGGGAAATTTCCCTGGCCCACAACGGTGTGCTCTTTCTCGACGAAATCCCTCATTTCAAGAAAAGTGCCCTCGAAGTGCTGCGCCAACCGCTGGAAGACGGGCAGATCACCATTTCCCGGTCTTTGTGCGCCTGCACGTACCCGGCCCGTTTCATGATGGTGGCGGCCATGAATCCTTTCGAAGACAGCTTCATCAGTCCGGATGGAGGTTACAGTTACGGAATGGAGCGCTACCGGCACCGCTATTACAGCAAGCTGTCCCGTCCGCTTCTCGACCGTATCGATCTGCGGGTGGAGATTCCCCGCCTGCCCATACAGGAGATCACGGCCAGCACCAGGCCCGAAACATCCCGGGATATCGCCCAACGGGTCAGCAGCGCCCGGATCAGGCAGAATCAGCGTTTCAAGGTCTGCCGCGGTAAAACGATTTTCGCCAACGGCCAGATGGGCAACCGTGAGATCAAGCACTTGGTACATCTGAGCCGTGAGGCCGAGGAAACCCTGAAAAACGCCGCGGAGGCGTTATCGATCAGTGCGCGCAGTTACTTCCGCATCATCAAAGTCGCCCAGACCATAGCCGATCTGCAGGCCAGCCCGACCGTGGAAGACATGCACATCAAAGAGGCTCTGGCCTACCGCAGTGTCGGTTTTCAATGAACAGCGGTCATCTCAGTTTGATGCTGATCAGACCGATGACCGTCATGATGATCGACAGAATCCAGAAGCGGACGACGATTTTGCTCTCGGCGATTCCCAGAAACTGGTAGCTGTGATGGATGGGTGCCCGGTAGAACAGCCTCTTTTTCAACAGTTTGATGCCGATGTAATCCTGGATGAAAACCGACAGGAACTCGATGACGAACACGCCCCCGACAATCAGAAACATGATCTCGTGCTTGGTCAGAATGGCCGCGGTGGCGATGAGTCCGCCCAACATCATCGAGCCGGTGTCGCCCATGAAAATTTCCGCCGGGTAGGCGTTGTACCACAGGAAAGCCATCAATGAACCGATCAGGGCGCCCAGCACGATCACCAGCTCTTCGGCGCCGGGAATGCGCGGGTATATCAGGTAGCTGGCCGCCTTGCTGTTGCTCATGATATAGGCGAAAACTCCGTATGCGAAAGCCACCAGAGCGGTCGGCACCGTGGCCAGACCATCCATGCCGTCGGCGAAATTGATGGCGTTGGCGATACCGATCACGGTCAGAATCATGAACAACACGTAGAACCCGCCCAGGTCCATGACGGCGTTCTTGACGAAGGGCACGAACAGTTTGGTCGCGATATCGGCCGGTAGCGGTGATGGTCCGGATGAGGAGAATATGAACAGAGACAGAACTACGGCAAACAGGACCTGAAAGAAAAGCTTGATCGGCCGGCTCATCCCCAAATCGCTGCCGCCGCGTACACTCTTGAGGTAATCATCGAGAAAACCGATGGCCGTGAACCAGAATGCCGCCATCAGCATGACCTGCGAGAAAAAATTGTTCAATTTGGCCCAAAGCAGCACCGACAAGAGAAACGATATAAATATGATGAGTCCGCCCATCGTCGGCGTGCCGCTTTTGTTCTTGGGCGAGATATCTCCGTAATCCCGGGCCTTGTCCCGGAAATTGAGCTGATAAATCACCGTGATCAGTCTTTTGCCGAGAAAAACGCCCAACAGGAACGCAAAGGCCATGGCCAACAGAGCGCGGAACGTGACGTAACCGAGCAAACGACTCAACGGAAAATCGGCCGGAACCTGTAAGACGCTGTTCAGCCAGATAATCATGCCAGTATCCTCTTGATCTCCACCATTATCTCCTTGAGCCGGAAACTGGGCTGCATGTTGTTGGAAGTGATCAGAATGTTCTCCAGGCAATCCTGCAACTGTTTTTTATCGATGATTTTTCGCTGATAAAAAGAGATGTAGGCTTTGAGCAACTGTTCCCGGAGCAGACTGTTGCTGTTCATCATGAACGGATTCAGCCATTGAATATGCTCGGATCCGGCAATTTTTGAAAGCAACAGGATCAGGCTGCACTGTTCCTCTACGCCTCGATGTTTCAGGCGTTTTTCGATCGTATCCAGCAGCGTGGCAACCGCCGGGTCATCGCTGTCGATCAAATCGGCCAGCATTTTTGCGCAGGCCACACGAACTTCGTAATACGGATCGCTGAGAGCGAACAGGATCGCCTTTCTGACTTCATCGTCCCATTGCTTCAACTGATGGAGCGCGACCACGGCGTTACGGCGCATGAAACCGTTTTCGGACCGAGTCGTCAGAACGTTCAACAGGTAAGGCGCCTGCTCTTGCTGAACAAACAAACCGATCAGTTTGATGCCGATGTTACGGACATTCCAGGATGAACTGGCCAGGTAGGTTCCGCTCTTGTAGGCAAATTCCTCGCGGTACTGTTCCGGCGCCGCCGCTACGCAATCCAGAAAAGCCCCGGGAGGCAGCAATTCCGGGCGGGACTGTTGAATACGGCGGCTGCGCCGTTTCCGGAAAATCATGATTTCCGTGTTTTTCAGGAGCAGCGAGCAGAGTATGTAGATGGACAGTCCGATGAAACCGAGGGAAACCAGGGTCACCAGATGACCGATCCAGGCCGAATTGAAGGCAATGGTGGCGAACAGTCCCTTGATCGCCAGCAGCATGACGATCATCAGCAGCGAAGCCAGCACAGTTTTCCACAGTGAAGACAGTACCTCGGACATGTCGAGCTGGATTCCGTCCAGGCGCATGCGTCGGACCAGCACCACGATACGCAGCAGGGCGAAAAGCATATAGGAAGCCGATGTCGCCACGGCCAATCCCAGGTAGCCAAGCGGGGTCCTGACCAGCACGATGCACAGGGCGATGTTGACGAGCAACATCAAGGCATTGAGGAACATGGAAATACGCAAATCGAAACGAGCGGCGAAGATGCGGCTGGTCAAAGCGTGCAGTCCCCAGCCGATCAGACCGATCGCGTAAAACTGCAAGGCGCGGGCTGTGAACAAAGCGCTCTCGGAACTGAAGGTGTTGCGCTGATAGATGACGGCCACCATGGGTAAAGCCAAGGCGATCATGACGATGGTGATCGGCGCCAGAATGAAAACGTTGATCTTGATGCCTTCGATAAACAGTCGGGCCGCCCGATCCCGTTCATTTTCAGCCAGATTGTCGCTGAAATCGCGCATGATGACCGTGTTGGCCGCCTGGCTGATGATGGCGAACGGCAAGCGGAAAACCTGTTTGGCATAGGACAAGATTGAGATGGCGCCTTCAATCTGCATGGAGGCCAGAAACTGATCGACGATTTCGGAGGTTTTGGAGATCAGCACATCACCGCCGACCGGCAGCAATTGGGCGTAGTATTTCTTGTTGGTCGGACTGGCGAAATGAAAAAGCGGCCGGTATCCTATGCCGCCGCTGCGACCGCGAAAGATCACCCAGAAGAACGGCAGCAGCGCCAGCACGTGCAGCAATCCTCCGAAAACCACACCGATGCCCATCGAATAAAGGCCAGCGTTTTTATTGAAGAGAAACACCACCATGATCGAACCCAGGGAAAAGAAAATCGAAGCCGCTTCCGAAACGCCGAAACGCCCGTGGGCCTTGAGGATTGTGGTCAGAATTCCAGCGATGGACACCAGGACCAGGTAAGGAAACATGATACGGAACATGGTGACCGCTTCTTTCAGCAGGCCCTTCTCCACGAATCCGGGATAGAGCAAATGGACCAGTTGCGGGGTGAACAGGATACCGATACAGACAAAAAAGAGTGACAACAGGATGGAAAAATTGAGAATCGAGCTGGAAGCCTTCCAGGTCCGGTCATGACCGATACGGCGGTAGAGGCGCAGGTAGATGGGCATGAAAATGTTTTCCATGGCCGTCTCGGCGACCAGGCGACGCATGAAGTTGGATATGGTCAAACCGGCCCAGTACAGGTCGGTGAAGCGGCTGGCGCCGAAGAAGGCGGCGATCACCACGTCACGGAAAAAGCCGCCGACCCGGGAAATGAGAATGCCCAGCGACGAGCCGATCATCCGGCCGCGGTTTTCCCCTTTGACCGGCATATCGGCGATCTTTTCCCGGTAACTCTTCAATATGAAGTCGTAGGTGGCGAACTGGATCCGATCACCTTCTTTGAGGATGGTCCGCGAAGAGATCAGATTCCCGTTGACCCGGATCTCGCCTTTCATGGGCACAAGGCTGACATCCCCCAGGTAGGCGTTGGTTTTGAGGTCGAAACGGATCGGCGACTTGGCTTCGGTCAGAACCACATCCAACAGCGGTGAACGTCCGAAGCTGGTGGTGTCGAACAACAGCTCGACCATGCCGTCGCTGTTCTGGCGTTGCAGGTACAGGACATCCACGGTCCGGTCCGGCAGCTTCTGTGGCGGGGGTTCGAGAATTTTATCCAGTTCGTCCAGGATCATGGCCACACTGTCTTCCCGTTCCTGGCTGAGAAGACGGCGGCGCATCTCGCCCAGGCGGAAGGGGTCTTCGATCAGTTCGACGATGCGGCTGTACAATTCCGTCTCGTCGACCACCACCTGCCGGCTGGCCGCGGAACTGTAACGGATCCTCTCCTGAACCAGGACGGCGCCGCCGGTTTTTTCCACGGCCATGGCGTTTCGGATCTGATGGTCCCCGGGCAGGTTGATCTTGGGAATGATAATGGCCGGCAACGCGCTGCGGACGATTTCCTTGAGTGTACCGGCCCCGGCCCGGCAGATGACCAGGTCGGCGATGGCGTACATTTCCTCGATATTGTCGAAATATTCCCGGATGATCAGGCGACCGGGCTGATCGGTATTGATGCCGCCTTTGCGCAACTGGCGCAAGGACTCCTCGAAAGCGCTGTATTCGCTACCGTAGCCTCTCCCGGTGCCCCAGACGATGGTCAACTTAGGGTTGGCAAGCAGCATCGGAATGATTTCCGCCGCTGCCCGGTTGATGGTCCGGGCTCCTCCGCTGCCGCCGAAAATAAAAATCACCTTGTTTTGGACCGGTATCTGCAACTTGTCACGGATCAGGCTGCCATCAGCGGGAACGATGGCCGAGCGGATCGGGTAACCGACGTAGACTGTTTTGGCCTGCGGCAGTCCCGGCGTGTCGCGGAAGGACACGCCGATCCGTTTGGCAAAACGGGCCATGACCTGGTTGAGTCGGCCCGGTACCGCGTTCTGTTCATGAATGAAGACGGGAATACGCAACCACGATGCGGCCAACAAAGTCGGGGCCGAGGCGTAGCCCCCCGTCGCCACCACCAGATCAGGGCGGAAGCGGGCCAGGATGGCCAGGGCTTTGAAAGCGCCGCAAATCAGGACCAGCAAGGCCCAGACAGTCTGAATGGAGCGGGTCTGCAATGGAAAGCCGATGGCCGGTACGGTCTGGATCTCTATCGGTCGTCCCAGGCTGTTGATAATGCGGTACTCGGCTCCGTCACGGGTGCCGATGTACAAAAACCGGGTATCGGGATCACGCTTTTTCAACCCTTCGTATATAGCCAGATTGGGGTAAACATGACCACCGGTTCCACCGCCGGTCAAGACAATTTTTCGTGCTTTCATCGCTTCTCGCAGTATATCATAGGAGAATGAAGAAGTGACAGGGCAAGGTCGGCCGGTCCGCAGTAAAATATCACCCGGACCGGCCGGCAGTCACTCGCTGATCAATTGGTCCAGCGGTTCATCCAATCCAGAACGGTATCATGCCACAGAACGCTGTTGTGCGGTTTCAGCACCCAATGGTTTTCATCGGGAAAGTACAGGAAACGGCTGGGTATGCCCTTGCGCTGCAAAGCATTGAAGGTCGACATTCCCTGAGTCTCTACCACCCGGTAATCCTTACCGCCGTGAATGACCAGCATCGGCGTTTTCCAGTTCTTGACGAAATCGATCGGGTTGTGCTTGCCGTAGCCGTCGGGGTTGTCCCAGGGGGTGCCGCCGTGTTCCCATTCCGGAAACCACAACTCCTCGGTGTCGTAGTAGGCCAGACGCTCGTCTAGATTGCCGTCATGGCAAACCAGGCACTTGAAGCCGTCCGGCCAGTTCCCGGCGATCCAGTTGATCATGTAGCCGCCATAGGACGCGCCCAGGGCGGCCGCCCTGTTGCCGTCCAGAAACGGATAACGCTCCAGAGCGGCCTGCATGCCTTTCTGCAAGTCCTCAAGGGGCTTGCCGCCCCAATCGCCGCGGATGGCGTCGGTGAAGGCCTGCCCATAACCGGTGGAACCATGGAAGTCGACCATGACCGCCGCATAGCCGGCCCCGCAGTATACCTGAGGGTTCCAGCGGTAATGGAAGTGATTGCCGAACGAACCTTGCGGGCCGCCGTGAATGAGGAAGGCAATGGGATACTTCTTCTGCGGATCGAAATTGACCGGTTTGACCAGATAGGCGTACACGGTATCGCCGGTCGCGCCCTTGAAGCTGAACTGCTCGTACTGGCCCATGGCCGTCTGAGCCAGCTGCTCGGCATTGATCCGGGTCAGAGCCTTCATGCCCTTGCCGTTTTTGTTGATCGCATGAATTTCCACCGGAGAGACCAGGGTGTCGAGTTCGAAGAAAACCGACTTTTTACCGACCTGAATCGCGGAAACAGTGCCCTGATCGACCAGGGTGCTGACCTTGCCATCCTTGACGGCGATCGCGAACAGAGCCTTTTGACCGAGGTGATCAGCGCTGACGTACAGAGTCCGGCCGTTGGCATCCCAGGCCAGCGAAGCCGGTGAACGGTCCCAGTCCGGGGCCAGCGGCCGTTCCAGACCGCTCTGCCAGTCCCTGAGCATGATCTGGTACCGGTCAGCCTCGAAACCGGGTCGCTTCATGGCCAGGTAGGCCAGGGTCTTGCCATCGGCTGAAAACGCCGGCATGGTGTCCCAGGCCTTGTTGGCGACGGTCAAATTTTTGGGGGCCGCGGACCGGTCCACCGGAACCTGGTAGAGGTCGAAGTTGGTCGACCAGGCTTCCTCGCTACCCGTTACGCTCTTGGCGGTAAAGACGACGTTGCGCCCATCGGGGCTGAAACAGATCTCCTCGTCGCCGCCGAAGGGTTTGCTCGGACTGTCGCTGTTCATGCCGGCCATCAGGTCGGCAACGCTCTTGTCCTGGACATTGTATATAAAGAGATGGGCCCGGCGACCGTCGTTCCAGCTGTCCCAGTGGCGGATGAACAGGCTGTCGTAAATGCGTCCGCTGCTCTTCCGTTTTTCGACTTCTTCCAGACGGGCCTGGGTTTCATCCAGAGTTTTGGCGTCGGGATACACATCCATGGCCAGCAGCAGCGCGTTGCCCAAGGGTGAAACGACGAAGGCGTTGATATCCAGCGGCAGACTGGTGACCTGCTCGGCTTCGTTGGAGCCATCGGCGGCCATTTTCCAGACCTGGCTGGACCCGCTGCGAGTCGACAGAAAGTACAGGATCTTGCCGCATGGACTCCAGCGCGGCGAGAAATCGCCGGCCGCTTCCTCGGTCATCTGCGTAGGCTTGCCGCTGACGGTATCCACGATCCAGATATCCGTACGTCCACGGTTGCCCTCCATATCGGTCTTACGGAGTACGAAGGCCAGTTGGCTGCCATCCGGAGACAAGCGCGAATCCGAAATACGGTCCATGGCCAGCAGGTCATGGACGGTGAAAGGATGAGTCGAGGCTCCCATCATCAGGGCTCCGAGTAAAATCGTGAAAAGCAATAGCAGGGTTTTGTGCATTGTGATGCCTCCATATTGTCTGTAAAGTCCTTGTATGATCTCGACAACCATTTTACGCCAGACCGACCGTTTGTACAATACACTTTCAGGGCGGCAACGGTCTGTGTCCATGATATAATAAGCAATGATCGAAAAAACTATCCTGCCTTGCGGACTGACCATTCTCAGTGAAAAGCGTTGCGAACTCCCCTCGCTGGCCCTCAGCTACACCATCGTCAGCGGTTCGCGCGACGAGGAACCGGCCCAGGCCGGTCTGCACCATTTCATCGAGCACATGGTCTTCAAAGGCAATTCCCGCTACAGCCAGCAAAGCATCGCCCAGATTTCCGACCGCATGGGCGGGCATCTGAACGCCTTCACCGCCAAGGAAATCACCCAGTTCTACACCAAGGCCATCCCAGATCACCTGGAAACCGCCTTCGATCTGCTGTCGCACCTGGTTTTTTCCGCCACCTTCTCCAGTCAGGATTTCGTCAAGGAAAAGGAGGTGGTCATCCAGGAAATTAGGGAATCGCGCGATACCCCCGACAGTCAGGTTTTCGATCTGTTCTACGAACAGGTCTACCCACAATCCAGTCTGGGCGCTTCCATCACCGGCGACGAGCGGAGTCTGGCCATGCTCGACCTGAACACGCTGACCGAGTTCTACCGCTTGCGTTACCGCCCCGAACATGCCATCCTGACCGCAGTCGGCGCTCTGGAACACGGGCGTTTGCTGGAACTGGCCGAAGACTTTTTCGGTCGCAACCCGGCCGCCACCCCGGTTGGATTCAAGCCGGTACCCGCCCCAGAGTTCCGATCCGGCAACCATCATATCGACCAGTCTTCCCTGGAACAGGTCTACCATCTGATCGGTATGCCGGCGCCCCGCGTCGCTCACCCGCGGCGGGTCGCCTACATGCTGGTCAACGAACTCCTGGGCGGTGGGATGAGCTCCCGCCTCAACCAGCGCCTGCGCGAAGACCTCGGCCTTGTCTACTCGGTCAACAGCTTCTATGAAAACTACCGCGACAGTGGACTGCAGATGATTTTCGCCGTCACTCAGGCCGAAAAGATGACCCAGTACCGTTCTATTCTCAACGAAGAACTGCAGCGTTTACACCAGTTGCCACCGAGCGCCGACGAAGTGGAACGGGTCCGCGACCACCTCAAGGCATCGACCATTCTGGGCCTGGAGAGCCATGTCGCCCGGTCACAGCTGCTGACCAACCAGTGGCTATACCACGGCGCTTTCCAGTCGCTCCAGGAAATGGCGGCCGATATCGAGGCCGTCGACGACCAGGACATCGCCGCCGTTCTGCAGGAATTCTTTTCCGTGCAGCAGACGGCCGAGCTGCGTTACGGAGCGGGAGACCGGTAACCGTTCGAACCGCCGGGTTTTTGTGCAATCCATATTTCTTGGCGATTTTCATGCCAATATTTTACGCCTTTAATGCCTATAATACAAGATATTTACGCTTTTTCAGGATCGACTGATAAATGGCCAACAAAAGTAAAAATATAGTTTCGGTAAATTCAGGCCACTTCGAAAATTTTCATTTGCTAAACGTACTTTATTGAGATGGTCTTGTATGTCAAGATCATCTCACATATCCTGATTCCATATCTGTACATCTACGCCTTCATTTCTCAATACAGAAGCGATGTAGCTTAAGGCACAGGGGAAAAGACCGATATACGATTAGTTTTCATGTACAACTAATAGCACTCTCATCGGCAACCCGACCGGTTAGAATTCCATGTCCTGATCATGAAATCGTGATATCTGCATTGACTTCCTTTCCTTCGAAATTTTCTGGAAAGGCATACTTGAACATGTTGTTTTCATCGCTCAGGTAACTGTCCCAGACTATTTTACCGCCGACAGACAGTTCAATCAGGTTGTACTGGCCCGACTGAACCTTCTCCATGATTTCCGGTGCCAGCAAAATGGTGATCTCCCGATTTTCGTCCAGGTAGACAGCAAACTTCTGATTGTTTTTTTGAACGGTCAGCAATCGACTGGAGGCAAACTGGCCGCGCCAGGTCTCGATCAGGGTGGTATCGGCTTCGACGGCGATTACCTTCTCGATCAGGTAGCGCTGCCAGAGCAAACGCTGCGGCGGCGGTGCAAGCGGTTCTATGGTATCCAGCACTTTGCCGGCCATGGTCAGCAGGCGCGACGAACGGTAGGCGTCGCAGAGCAGGAACAGGCATTCGATCATATCCGCCCGGGCATCTTCACGTATGAAAGCCATCTGGCGCTGCAGGGTCTCGATCTGGTCGATCACCTGGTCGTTGCGGGCGGTCTGCAGCAAAATGCGCTGCCGGGCTATGAACGACTTGAGATCACCTTCCTGATAGTAGCCGCTCTTGGCCAAAAATTCTTCCAGTTCGAACACCTCTTCGTAGACCAAAGAGTCCTGGATCAGCTCACTGACGACAAAGTCCACGGATTGGCGGGATGCGAGCGGGCGCCACTTGCCCTCCTCGTCGACCAAGATGGACAGCAGGCGTTCCCCCAGCCGGCGGCGCAGGGCCAAGAGCGGCTTTTCCGGAAACAGTTCCTGACCGATCAAGCGATCATAACCCCGGTAAACACGCCCCAGTTCTTTGAACAACTTGAGCAAGACCTCGGGCTTGCTTTCGGTCTGGGCCTGATTCAGTTCCTCGTCGGCGCCACGCTTGAGAGTCTGGTAGCGGATGTGGTCGCCGGTGTTGAGCAGGCGGCGCCGTTGATCGTTGAACTGGCGGTTGCGGGCCAGGGCCGAAGCCACCAGGTTGCTGAACTCCGGACGGCGGGCGATCAGTTCTTCCATCAGTTCGATCTTGCGGTTGTAAAGGGCCCACAATTCGACCAAGCTTTCGAAATCCTTCTGGGAAACCCGATGCATGATGCCCAACACCAGTTTCCGGGTGAATTCCTGATCCTCGGGCTTGAGCAGGGGCCAAAGCGAAAACATCAAGCGCGCCGACTCCATGGCCACGGTCAGGTTGGCACCACGGATGTTGGCCGCCCGTTTGAAACTGACGATGCCGTCGCTCACCCATTGCGGTTCGCTTTCCGACAGCAGAAAATAGGCCTTGCCCAGGTTGAGGTGAGCCTGGTAGAAGAACGGGTTGAGACGGATAGCCCTGGTGAACTGCTCGATGGCCGCCTTGAGCAGGTCGTTGCGTTTTTCCCTGCGCCCCTGTTCCAGGTAGGCGTAGCCCGTCAGCATTCTCGGCTCTGCCGCCAGGGGGTTCAGGACGGCCGCCCGGTGCAACCAGTCGTCGCCCCCCTTGTCGTCGTGAAAGCTCAGGAAGGCGTCGGTGGCCGTATGGGCCAGAAAATAGACGAGCAGCGCCGTGATGCCCAGGTACAAGCCCAAGTGTCGTTTTGCCATGGTCAGGCCTCCCGCTTGTAGGTGCCGATGCGAATGGCCAGAGCGATCAGAATGACGAAGACCATCGAGTTGCTGGGAATCCGCAGCGAAAAGTCAAAAAAGCTGTGAATGGTCACCGCCGTGAAAGCGCTGATCAGCCCGATGCCGATCATCTTCATCTCCGGATGGCGACGGTCGAGCCACAAGCGCATGATCGAATACCCCAGGACAAAAAACAGGGCCATGAACAGTCCCAGGCCGACCAGACCGCCGTCGCTGAGGATTTCCAAGTAATCGTTGTGGGCATGGGTGGACCAGCGTCCGGACACGTCGGTGTCGTAGAGGTAGAAGCTGAAACGATAGGTGCCAAAACCAGTGCCCAGCAGGGGAAAATCCTTGACCATGGCCAGGGTGTTGGGCCAGCGCAGGAAACGGCCGGAGCTTCCTGAAATATCATCGGATGTCGCCAGGATCTTGAACCAGGTCTGCTGAACGCCGATGAACAAGGCGATCAGAGTGAAGCCGATGAAGATGATCTTCAGCTTCTTGCGGATGACCCGCGAGCGTCGGTAATAATAGGTCAACTGGGAAAAGACCAGAAAGGAGATCACCATGGCCAGCATGCCGGCCCGACAGCCGCTGAGGATGATGCCGGCACCCAGAATCAGCGGTGGAATGGCCATCAGCCAGACTCCCCGTTCGGCATTGATGACCGAAATCAACCGCTGGCGGATGGTTTGCCGGGTTTCCATGGCCTTGAGACGCAACAGAAGCAGCATGATGGCCAGCGGCAGAGTCATCTGCAGCCAGAAGCTGAAGTGATCTGGGTTGCCCAGGGTGCCGGTGAGAAAGCTGCTGTAGGCGCCACTCTCATCGGGGTAGAAGAACAGAAAGAAATTGCGGTTGCCGTTGGCCAGCTTGAGTACGCCAAACAGGACCTGGGCCGTGGCCGACAGCACCAGATGCTGGATCAGCCGGACCATTTCGCTCTTTTCCAGACGCAGTTTGAGCAGGGCCAGCAGGAACAGAAACAGAACGCCGTTGCGGGCCAGAAAGGCGATGGTTTCCGCCGGCACCAGAGAAAAGGTCCCCCAGAAGGTTGAATTGCTCTGTAGCTGACTGTAGAGAACCTGATGGTGCGGAGACAGCAGTGTGATCAGGAAGCGCGGCAGCGGCAGAATCTGCAGGATCAGCAAGAGGCCGATGGCGATGACGATACGGCGCAGCCAACGGTCGAAGGGTATCTGTGGCGCGGCTTCGGGGTTGGACCAGAGGATGACCATGGCCGTCAGGGCCAGCCAGGCGTAAAAAAAAGGCTCGAAAAAGGTGGCCACCGATCCGAACGGCAGCGGGGCCAGCCAGACCAGCAGGATCAGCCAGCGTACCTGACTCGTTCTCTTCATCGCATTCTCCTCAGTATCCAATCGATAATTCCCGACAGCCCTGCCTTTTCCGCTTCACGGATCGGTCCGATGTCCGGCGGGGCCTGATTGTCCAAGAGGGCCAGCGGCAGGCGACGCATCAGCAGATCGGCCCGGTTGGCTTCCAGCAGATTCTCAGCGAGCAGTCCATCCAGTCTCGGCGAGCGGCCCTGGCAATCGTGACAGTCGGAGGCGACGGCGTGAACCAGATTGCGGTTCAGGAGCGTCTTGGCACATTCCAAGGCGCTGCCGCCCAGGCGACCCTCGATGGAACCGGCCGTCAGCTGGATCATGGCTCCGGCTTCGATGTAAGGCAGAAGCTGGGCCGGGTTGTGCTGCACCTGTTCGTTGCGTTCAGGGTGGACGATGATCGGGATGAGTCCCTGGCGCACGACCCGGCGGATCAACTCGTCCGTACCGGGAATGAGGATGTCCGGTGGAAACTCCAAAAGGAAATAATCGCTGCCGGCCAGGGTCAGGTTCGTCCGGTCTTCGCTGAGACGCTCCAGCAGGTTCTCCCGACAGTAGACCTCGGCGCCGGGCAAGAGGCGGACGGCGATGCCCTCACCGTCCACGGCCCGGCACAAGGCATGGAAGCGGGTCATGATGGTCGCGCTGTCGTCGATATTGGCTACCGGACCGTTGCGGTGCGGCGTGGCCACCATCAGGACCGTACCCGCCCTGGCCGCCATGGCGACCATCTCCAGCGCGTCGTCGAGAGTCTGGGGACCGTCGTCCACACCGGGAATGACATGGCAGTGCAGATCGATCCAGCCGGTGCCGGGACTATGCTCCGCCGCTCCACTCATGCTTTGCCCTTGCGAAAAGACGGACGTTCGGCCTCTGACGGCTCACCTTCATCCTTGTACGAATAGCGGTAACGGTAATTGTAATTGTACCCGTAGCCGTAGCTTTCGCCTTTGGAGTCGATGCGGTTGAGCACCAGGCCGAGCAAACGGATGCCGTAGCGTTCGACCTCCTCCTTGGCCTTCTCGACCAGGGTACGGTTGGTCTTGCCGGCCCAGGTGACCAGGATCATGGCGTCGGCGAGCTTGCCCAGCAGGATGGGATCGACGATGCCGATCAGGGGCGGCGTGTCGATGATGATGTAATCGACCTTCTTGAGCAGGGTCTCCAACGTCGAGACCATCATCTCGGAATCGATCAGCTCGGCCGGGTTGGGAGGAATCGGTCCGGAAGGGATGGCGAACAGGTTGGGAATATGGGTCTTGAAAACGATCGACGACAGCTCGGCCCGGCCGACCAGAAACGAGGACAGGCCGATGGTGTTCTTGAGTTCGAATATCTTGTGGACTCGCGGCTTGCGCAGGTCGCCGTCGATGAGCAAGACCTTTTTGCCCAGTTGTGAAAAGGATATGGCCACGTTGGCCGAGGTGACCGTCTTGCCTTCGCTGGGGATGGCGCTGGAGAAACTGATCACCCGCGGCGCCGATTTGGCCGTCGACAGCAGGATGGC
>CAYXHZ010000047.1:2170-7650 GCA_964465065.1 uncultured Clostridia bacterium | reverse complement strand
CCGAAGGCGGCACCCAGAAAGAAACCCATCAGGGTGGCCTTGGCCCGGCCGCGCGACATCGGCGCATTGGGGATCTCGGCCCGGTCGATGATCTTGATGTTGCTGGTCTGCAGACCTTCCAGTCGCGACGAGACCAGGGCCTCCTTCTCCCGTTTGATCAGGTGGTCGAGCAGCAGGCGCATGTTCTGCACCTCGATCTCCAGACTCTTGTAGTAAATGGCATCGGTGTTGCTGCTGGTGACGGTGCGTTTCTGCTCGTCCAGCAGGCTCTGCAGCGAACGTTCCTTCTCCTGGGAGGTCTGGTACAGGCTGCGGGCGTCGGCCAGTTCCTTCTCGGCCAGTTCCCGTGTTTCCTTTTCGATACGCGTCGAGATGCTGTCCATCTGCGAACGCAGCTGCACCATCTCGGGGTAATCTTCCTTGAAAACCTGGCTCTTGCGCTGATAATCCGACTCCAGGTTGGAAAAGGTGCTCTTGAGGCCGTTGATGACTGTATTCTGCTGTACGACGGGGAATTCCTCGTACTTGAGGCTGCGCAGCTGGCTGTAGGTCGATTCACGGTTGATGCGTTCGATCTGGGCCTGGGTGAAGGCCTTGTTGAGATCGGAAAATTTCTCGACCACGGTGCTTTCGCGTCCAGACAGGTAGAACAGTTCCTTGCGTTTGCCGTAATCCTGCAACTCGGTCTCCTTCTGGCTGAGGTTGCGGCGCAACTCGGAGATCTGCTTGGTGATGAACTCGGTAGCCTGCCGCTCGGCCTGGGTCTTGACGCTCAGGTTGAACTCGACGAAGCGGTCGAACAGGGTGTTGACCATGCGGGCGGCGGTCGGACCGTGCGGCGAGACGCAGGATACGGAAATCAGCCGGGTCTCCTCGATGGGCGAAATCATGAATTGCCCGCCGACGGCGGTCTTGGGGTCGGCGTCGGCGAAGATATCGTTGTAGACCTGACGCTGCAGGCTGGGACTCTGCAGGATGTTGATCTGGGTGTTGAAGTAATCGTTGCGGTAATCGAAACGGTAATTGCCGGTGAGGTTGATGACATTGGCCTCCGGCTCGATCATCAGCATACCGGAAGCGACGAACATCTCGGTCTTCATCGACACGCGCACGTAGGCACCGGCGGCAAAGACCAGGGCCAGAATGACGATCAGATGCAGCCTGGGCTTGATCAGGCTCCAGTATTTTTCCAGGTGGATCCCTTCGTCAAGATCCATGGGCATGATGCTGGTATTGGGCATTTGCGGCATTGGATTTTCCACTAGCTAGCTCCTTGATGATTCGTGATTGGTTCAAGTGACAAGTGACAAGTGACTAGTGACCAGTCTTTGACCTTCCCCCCATTTCCCCCCTTCCTGAAGGACGGGGGGCTGGAAAACCAGAAACCTGGCAGGTTTTTTGTCCCCTTCCCTTCAGGGGAGGGGTGTCGGGGTGAGGTCAGATGGGAGAATTGGAAAAAAGACAACTCAAGTGACGGGTGACAAGTGACGGGTGAACCGTGAATAGTGACTGGTGACTGGTGACTAGTGACTAGTAAACTCCAAGAAAAAGTTTTCTCAACCTTTAGCAAGCTTTTCAACCTCTCTCCGCCGCTCACAACAGGCTCTCTGAAACGTGGACGATATCGTTGCTCTGCAAGACGAAATCGGCTTCCTTGCCGCTCAGAATGCGCTTGACGTTGATCTTGTACTTGACTTCCTGGTCGTTTTCGCGCCGGGTGACCGATACCGATCCCTTGCGGGCCCGTTCGAGAAAGCCGCCGGCCTGGGCGATAGCCTGCAGCAGGGTGATCTTGCCGCGCTGCCGGATTTGCAGGTGGCCCGGGCTTTTCACCTGGCCGAACACGTAGATGTCGATATGCTGGGCCACCGGGATGTTGACGATGTCGCCGGGACGCAGGTCGACGTTGAGTTCGGTGACGCCCTCCATCATCAGCTTGTTGAGGTCGATGACCAGCGATTCGTTCTCGCCGCCCTCGCCCTTGCGCAGGATGACCACCCGGTCGGGGTCGTCTCCGGAGGTCAGACCACCGGCCAGCGATATCATTTCCAACAGACTGGTGCGGCCAACCACTTCGTAATTGCCCGGTTTCTTGACGGCGCCGATGACCGAAACCATCTTGCTCTGGTACTCCTTGATGAAGATGGTCACCTGCGGGTTGCGCAGGTATTTTTTCTCCAGCAGGGTCACCAGCTGCTTCTCCATCTCCAGGCGGGTTTTGCCCGATACCGTCACCGCCCCGACCAGGGGCAGAGTGATTTCGCCGTTCTCGCCGACGCGCACGGTCGTGTTGAGATCGGGCACGTTGAAGACGCTGATGGTCAGAAGATCCTTGGGACCGATGCGGTACTGGTTGTCGTCGACGCTCTGGGCCATTACGGCTTGCGCCAAGATCAGACAGACGCATAAAAAGAAGGCAGGCGAATTAGAAATCCGTTTCAAGGTAGCCTCCGATAAAGGAATAATCCCGGCGTCGCTGCGCACCTGACTCGACGGTGTGCATGCGGTTCCAGCTCAGGCCGACGGCCGTCTTCTCGAACAGGCGGAAAGCCAGGGACGCGCCGTGAAGTTGAAAGCGGTCCCGGAACAGGACCGTGTCGGCGTCGCTGCGTAACCGGTACTGCAGGTTGTTGTCCGTAAAGCGGTAGCCGATACGCCAGCGTTTGGCCAGATAGCAATCGAGTCCAAGATTCCAGCTGTTCTGCACAAACAGCTGCTGTACCTGGTTGAAGGAATCCTGCACCCGGATCTGGTAGCCCAGCAGCAGCCGCCAGCGCCGCCCCGGCTGGAAAATCAGATTGCCGCTGCCGTAGGGAGTGTCCAGACGCGAAAAGGCATTGCTGTCCGGAGTGTAGCGCTGCACGCCGAGACTCAGGTTGCCGCGCAGGCTGCCGATTTCCGGCAGTGACAGACTAAGGCCCAGTTGATCGATGCGGGCGTCCAGGTCGACTGAGTTGCGGTAGTGCAGGTCCTGGTGATGGAAGCTCAGGCGCAACTGCGTGCGGGTGAAAACGCGCAGGCCCACAGCCAGCCCGCCACCCTGCAGGCGGTGATCGAACAGGCTGAGGTTATACTGGTCGAGGTAACGCAGGTCTTCGAATTCGTTTTCGTTGTAATCCGCCGTCAGCAAAAGGTTGAAATGACTGAGGTTGCCGATGGCGAGCTCGGCCTGGCCTCCGCGACTCTGGTAGCGAACGGCCATTCCGTATTCGGGGTTGGGATTGCCCCAGCTATGCCTGGTGTGGCCGCTCAGGCGCAGGTCGAAGTGCCCCAGGTAGGTATGCAAGCCCAAAGTATGACCGACCGTCCAGTTGGATAGCTCGCTGGCCTTGGCGTACAGATGGTATTCGGGCAGAATCTGGTAGCTTAAAATCAAACGTTGGCCGACCAGCAGATCGGCCTGCAGCTGCAGGCCCAGGTTCATGGTCCAGTCGCCCTGCCGATAATCGGCATACTGGTAGATGTTGTCGCTGTAGCCGGCATTGCGGATCAGCAGGCGTGGAGTCAGGTAGATCGGACCGAATTTTTTCCAGCTGTTATCCAGGATCTGGTCGCGATGCGCGAAAAAGTCCTGGGCGCAGAGGGTGAGGGAGAAGAGAAACAGGAAAGCGACTAGTGGCTGGAGACTAGTGACTAGTGACTTGTGACTGGTGACTGGTAAAAACCTTCTCAACTTCTAAACCTTCTAAACCTTTCTAAACCTTTCTAAACCTCTTCCATTATACCCGTACCGTCCAGTCAAAAAAAGCATAAAAAAAAGGAGGCCCGAAAAAGGCCTCCGCTTAGGCGATGACTCGCCGGAAATAAACCCGGATCAACGGGTGGTCGGACTCTGCTCCGGATCGTCGCCGGGCGTGAACAGAGTGGCCCCGAGCAGGGCGGCGGCGGCGGTGCCGGGAATCAGGATATAGGCCAGGGTTTTCTGCTTTTTCAGCGAGAAGGAAACGATATTCTCCTTGCCGCCGACGATGGTGACGATGACGTCCAGTTTCTTGACCTTGTATTCCTTGTCCTTGTAGCGGATCAACACCTTGTAGACTCCGGCGGGCAGGTTGTCGATGCGGTAGGCGCCGTCGTCTTCGGTCAGGGCCGATTCGTACTTGTCCAGCTGACCGGCGGTCTTTTCCGGATGCGGTTCGAGGATGATCTGCACATCTTTGAGCGGTTTCTTGCCGTCGTCTTTATACACGAAACCCATTAGGGTTCCGGTCAGCACGACCGGGTCCTGGGCGGCTACAGTCAGGGGCCAGCCCAATAACATGGCCAAGGCTACGCAGGATATGGTGATAACACGTACGGAATTGCTCATCTTTCCTCCAACATCACATGTTTGTATTGTAAAACATTGTTTTTCACTTTGTCAAGCTAATTTTTCACAAGAATTCCTGCAAGCTGGCCACGATCCGTTTGGCGGCCAGTCCGTCCCACAGCGGCGGCAGCCGGTCGTATTTTACGTGACCTTCGAGAACGAGCCGGGCCTGGAATTCCACCTGTCCGGGCTCGATCAGCCGGTTGCTGCCCTGCCAGATGGTCACCGGCCGTTCGGTGCTCGGACGCACGGTCAGACAGGGAATCTTCAGGAAGGTGGTCTCCTCCTGCACGCCGCCGGAATCGGTGATCACCAGCGCGGCCGAACGGACCAGCTTCATGAACGGCAGATAACCCAGCGGCTGGCAGAGCAGGATATTGCGGCCGCGGTCCAAACGCTCCCAGAGTCCGAACTCGTGCAATTGCTTGTGCGTGCGCGGGTGAACGGGAAAGACCAGCGGTACATCCCGGGCCAGGGCCAGCCACTGCTCGACCAGACCGGTCAGCACCGCAGGCTCGTCGACGTTGTTGGGCCGGTGGAAGGTCATGACCGCGTAGGCGCCGTCCGGAATCCGGTCGTCCGCCAGGGTCGGATCGCCGCCGATGCGGCTCAGTGCGACGCCCAGGCGGTCGATCGCCGGCAGGAAATTCACCAGGGTATCGATCATCAGGTTGCCGACCATGTGGATCTTTTCCCGCGGCTGACCCTCGCGAAGGAGATTTTCATCGGCGTCGGTCGAGGTGGTGAAGAAGAGGTCGCAGATGCTGTCGGTGACCAGGCGGTTGATCTCTTCGGGCATGGAGCGGTCGCGGGAGCGCAGGCCGGCCTCGTAGTGGATGGTGCGGATGCCCAGCTTTACGGCCGTCAGCACGCAGGCGGCGGTGGAGTTGACGTCGCCGACCACCAGCACGGCATCGGGCCGATGCTCCAGACAGACCGGTTCGAAGCGTTCCATGATGCGCGCGGTCTGAACGGCGTGACTGGCCGAGCCGACGTCCAGGTTGATGGCCGGGGCCGGTATTTCCAGTTCGTCGAAGAATTGCTGCGACATGGTCTGGTCGTAATGCTGACCGGTGTGCACCAGGATGGGACGAATGGTGTCTTGCCGCTTCAGTTCCCGCATCAGCGGAGCGATTTTCATGAAATTCGGCCGGGCACCGGCGATGAGCAT
>CAYXHZ010000047.1:0-2070 GCA_964465065.1 uncultured Clostridia bacterium | reverse complement strand
TCTCCTTCAGCAGCCGGTGCAGCAGGATCTCCAGGGGCAACAGGGTTCCGCTCAACAGAGCCGCCCCCTGCCAGATTGCCCCCGGCAGCCCCAGCTGCAGCATCATGGCCATGAACCCGACGCTCAATCCCCCCAGCATGATTTTTCGGCTGACCGGCCGCTCCAGGTACTGCCACAGGCGCCAGGCGATCAGCAGGTGGAAGAGAAAGTAAGCAGTAAAATACAGAAAATCCTTGTTGACATCCAGCATCTTAAAGAGTACAAGCGCAGATTACGCAGATGGGAGCCGAACGACCATTCGGCAAAAGGTTGCTTGCCAAAAAACCTCTTCCATCGGGAGCCAGCCCGATTCTCATCGGCGTCATCAGTGTTTCTCTCTTCCTCAAAGGGTATTGCGAAAAGTAATTAACGCTTCACGGATTACTGGTCACTTCTCTCACCATTTCCTCTCCCAACAACCGATACAGCGATCCGTCGTGCGGGCAACGGTACTCCCCCTCTCCCCGCAGGGGCAAGGGAATCCGTTCGCCGAAGGCGCTCATCCAGCCCGCTTGACGGGCCGGCACCCCCATCATCAGGGCGAAAGGTTTGACATCGCCGGTAACCACCGCTCCGGCGGCCACGAAGGCGTTCTGGCCGACGGTGTGGCCGCAGACCACCGTACAGTTGGCCCCCAGGGTGGCACCTTTTTTGATCAGGGTTTTCAGGTATTCATCCTTACGCGGTACCGCCGATCTGGGGTTGATGACATTGGTGAAGACCATCGACGGTCCGCAGAACACATCGTCTTCGAGTGTGACATCGTCGTAAATGGAAACGTTGTTCTGCACCTTGCAGTTGTCGCCGATGCGCACACGATTGCCGACGAAGACGTTCTGGCCAAAGGAACAGCCTTTGCCGATGACCGCGCCGGCGGAAACGTGCACGAAGTGCCAGATCCGCGACCCTTCGCCGATTTGCGCGCCTTCGTCGACGATGGCCGAAGGATGGATGGTTACGTTTGGATAATGCATTGATTTACTCCGATTATTATCAGTGACGGGTGACACGCTTCTTTTCCCCTCAATACTCCAACGGCAAAGACACCGTTCGGTGATCCCTTGCCGACCGGTAGGCGGCGATCAGAATCTCCAGGCTCTTGAGCCCTTCCCGACCGTCGGTCGATGCTTCGGCCTGGCCGCGCAGCACATCGATGACGTTGCGGTAGTAGGCCGGATGGCCGAAACCGTACACCGACTGAGTCTGGTAACTGGCATCCCTGACCGTTTCGTCGTAGTCACGCTGGTCGGCAAACTGCCAGTGGTCGATCTCGTTGACGGCAACGCCGCCCACCTTGACCGAACCTTTTTCACCCAGGATGGTGATGGAACCTTCCAGGTTCTTGGGGTAGGCCAGCATGGTCACGGCCACCGATCCCAGAGCGCCGTTGCGCCAGCGCAGGTTGATGACACCGGTGTCCTCGACTTCGATGTTGCGGGCCAGAGTGGCGATCATGCACTGCACATCCTGCACCGGACCCACCAGCCAGTCGAGCAGATCGATGTAGTGGCTGGCCTGGTTCATCAGCGCCCCGCCGTCCAGCTCCCAGGTGCCGCGCCAACGGGCCTCGTCGTAATAGCTCTGCGGCCGGCTCCAGAACACGTTGACCGACACGGTATAAATGCGACCGAATCGTCCGTCCTGTACCGCCCGTTTCAACAGCTGCAGGGTGGCGTTGAAGCGGTTCTGTTTGACCACGAACAAGTACTTCTGCGCGTCGTCGCAGGCCCGGATCATGTCCAGGGCATCCTGCCAGCGAGTGGCCATCGGTTTTTCGGTCAGAACATGCCGGCCGCTGCGGGCCACCTCGATCACCTGCTGGGAATGGATGCCGCTGGGGGTGCACAGGCTGACGATGTCGGCGTCGCTCTTCTGCAGCAGCTCGGAAAGGGAGGAGTAACCGGGCACGGCCTGTTCGCCGGCCGCCCTTTCCAAGACGTTTTTATCGGTATCGCAGACAGCCACCAGTTGAAGGTTGGCAGCGTGATCCTTGAATGATTGGAAATGCTTGCCGGAAATGCGTCCGCAGCC
>CAYXHZ010000046.1:0-23394 GCA_964465065.1 uncultured Clostridia bacterium | reverse complement strand
ATGTGTTTTGGGGCGGAGTCGCGCGGGAGCGATGGGCAAACACGGAAGGGTGTTATAGGCATAAACCCTGGCTATCGCCGGCTTGCGGGAAGCATCGGGTTCGGTTTACAAGCGGGTCAAAAGGTGCTATAAGTTCTATCGGTTCATACCCGGTATGCCAGGAGGTAGGTAAACGCCAGCGTATGGTGCAGAATCTGGGTAATCATCTGATTGTCGAGTTGTACAATTGCCAGCCCGAGACGATCAACGATGTCGGTTTCGTCGAATCGGCCATGAAACGAGCCGTGACGGTTTCGGGAGCCACCATGGTTCAATCCGTGTTCCATAAATTCAATCCGCATGGGGTCAGCGGCGTCATCGTCATCGAAGAATCGCACTTCACCGTGCACACCTGGCCGGAATACGGCTATTGTGCAGTGGATATTTTCACCTGCGGAACGGAGGTGGATTACTATGCTGCGCTCCATTGTCTCCAGGAGCAGTTTGCAGCCAAGAACCTTTCGGTCAGCGAGATCAAGCGAGGCATCCTGGACCTGCCGGTACGTTTGCTGCACAAACCGGACTGTACGGTCCCCAATTTACGTGAACAGGCAGTCTGATTCTCAATAGCCGGAAGCTGCGGGCGGATGCCGCCCCGCTTCCGGCCTCTCACGGACTGGTGATCAAAGAATATGGATTGGTTTGAAGAGAAACTGGAACTCGACCAGGGACGCGTCGCCAAGATCGCCGTGAAGCGCTTGCTGGCCTCCCGGCAGTCTGCTTTCCAGAAAATCGATGTGTACGATTCGCAGGCCTTCGGGCGCCTGCTGGTGCACGATCAGGTGATCATGGCCAGCGAGTCCGATGAGGCGAACTACCACGAAATGATCGTTCACGTGCCTCTCTGCGTCCATCCCGAACCGCGCCGGGTTCTGGTCATCGGCGGCGGTGACGGCGGGACGGTTCGGGAGCTGCTCAAGCATACCCGGGTCGATTCCATCCACCTGTGCGAGATCGATGCGGCGGTAGTCGAAGTGTGCCGGCAACATTTTCCGATCATGGCCGGCAGCCTGGATGACCCGCGGGTGACTTGTCACTTCGAGGACGGAGCCGCATTCGTGGCCGGCAGGAAAAATTGCTACGATCTCATCCTTGTCGATTCCTCCGATCCGATCGGACCGGCCGAGCGCCTGTTCCAGGAAGGCTTTTACCGTGATCTGTCCGCGGCTTTACGTTCTGACGGCATGGTCGTCAGCCAGTCGGAATCTTTGCATTATCACCGGCGGACCATTGGCCGCCTGGCGGAGTTTTGCGCCGGGATTTACCCGATTTATCAATACTTTTACACGATGGTTCCCACTTACCCCAGTGGCTGCATCGGCTTTTCGTTCTGCTCGAAACGGTATGATGCCCTGAGGGATTTCAAGCCGGAACGGATTGCGGATCTGGGGCCGCTCCGCTATTACAATGAAACCATGCACCGGGCGGCGTTTGCGCTGCCTGAGGGGTTTCGGCGCTTTTTGGATCAGGCGCTCTCAACCGTTACATGAATCTTTCCGCCCACATCGACAGTTGAATCAGGGCCCACAGCCTGTGGGCATGGTCCCGTTTGCCCTGCATGTGCTCGTTGAGCCAGCGGCTGACTGTTTCCGGTCGGAAATAACCGAAGCGGCCGATGGCGTCGGCGTTGAGATGGGTCTCGACCAGGGGAAGGAGCTCCCGGCGCAGCCAGTTTTTAATGGGGATGGAGAAACCCTTTTTGCCGCGTTTGACAATGGCATCGGGCAGAACGTTACGCATGGACTCCTTGAGAATCCACTTGCCGTTATGGCCTCTGATCTTCTGGTCCATGGGCAAAGAGAAGACGAACTCGACCAGCTTCTTGTCCAGCAGCGGAACCCGGGCCTCCAGGGATGTGGCCATGCTCATGCGGTCGACTTTGACCAGGATGTTGTCGGGCAGGTAGGTCTTGAAGTCCAAAAAAAGGTCGCGGCCCAGGCCGTCGAATTGCTGGCTGTCGTGGAAATGCTGAGCGAAAGGTGTCCGGCTGTGCAGGGGCGCCAAAAATTCCTCTTGCAGAAAGCTGTCGCTGTATAGGGCTTGTTTGTCTGCAGAGCACAAGAATTGCATCCAGCGGAAATGCCGGTCGGCCTCCGGGTAATTGAAGCCTTCGCTGAAGCGTTTGATACGGTTGATCAGACCGTGTTTCTGGGCATGCGGCGGCAAGAGACGGTCCAGGCCTGGCAGGACGGTGCTCCAAATCGGCAAGGAAAAAAAGCGGGACAGGTTCTGGGCCTGGTAATGATCGTAGCCCCCGAAAATTTCGTCGCCGCCGTCACCGGACAGGGCCACGGTCACCCCTTCCCGGGCGGTTTTGGAAACCAGATAGGTCGGAAAATTGGAGAAATCGGCCAGCGGTTCGTCGAGAAAAGCGGCCAAAAATTTACTCAGTTCCAGGATGTCGGGGGCCAGTATCCGGGTGTGGTGTTCGGTTTTGAAATGATCGGCGACGATCCGGGCATATTCGAGTTCGTTGTAGCTGCCCTCCTGAAAACCGATGGAGTAGGTCTTGGCCGGTCGGTCCATCAGCCCGCTCATCTGAGATACAATGGTGCTGGAATCGATTCCGCCGGACAGGAAGGCGCCCAGGGGCACATCGGAAATCAGCCGCAGCTTGACCGCCTCGCAGATTTTTTCCTGCAACTGGGAGTTGAGGTCCTGCTGATTGCGGAATAAAGGCGGATCCTGGCGCTGCAGGGACCAATAGGGGCTGATGCGCAGGCCGTCATGCTGGCTGAAGCTCAGTACGTGACCGGCCGGCAATTTCCGGATCGAGCGGAAAATGGACAGCGGGGCCGGGATGTATTCCAGACTCAGAAAATAATCGACGGCTTGGGGATCGATTTCTCTGGACACGCCGGGGAACTGCAGGATCGTCTTGATTTCGGAGCCGAAGATGAGCCGGTTTTTTTCTGGTTGGTGCAGGTAATACAGCGGTTTGATGCCGACAGGGTCACGGGCCAGGATCAGCCGGTCTGCCCGCCGGTCGTGTATGGCCACGGCGAACATGCCGCGCAGGCGGTCGGCGAAGGCTTCCCCTGCCTGTTCGAACAGGTTGACGATGACCTCGGTATCGCTGCGGGTGCGAAAGGCGACGCCGGAGCTTTCCATTTCGGCACGTAAATCTGCGAAATTGTACACTTCACCGTTGTAGGCGATCCAGCAATTGCCGGTGGCCGAAGCCAGAGGCTGATGGCCGGTGCTGAGATCGATGATGCTCAAACGTCTGGCGGCCAGGGTGACGCTGCCGCCCTGGTAAAAGCCGTCGTCATCGGGGCCGCGGTGGACGATCTGATCGTTCATCCTGCGGATGACGAAGGGCTCGACTGTGTCGGGAGAATAGAAACCGCAGATGCCACACATGGTTATTCCTCGATAGTCAATTCAATGCCGATACCGCGATGGGTCAGGTCGCTGTTGTTGATGTCGGCCAGATAGGGAACAAAATCGCTGCTGCATTCGACGACCAGGTGATACACGTAAACGTCGCCGACCTTGAGCGGCGAAACGGCGGGTGAAATCTCGACGGTGTGCACGACCTCCGCCGGCAGGTTCATTTTTCGGGCGCAGTCGTCGATACGCAGGGTCACCTGGTTGGGCAAAGGGATGTTGTGGAGGTCGATCCGCCATGTTTTTACAAGTTGCTGGCTGACCAGGAAGGCTTCCAGACGATGTTCGGGATTGGGCTGAGTCCAGAAGGTCCGCTCATCGGTCTGATCGATCCGAAAGTTGTCATTGAGGAAAAAGACCTGAAAACGCCGGGCGGGATTGCCGTACCAACGGCCGAAAGCTCGGGCGTTCTCGTTGGTGGGCAGACTCTGGTAAAGGGATTTTTCGGGCGGGAAGAAACGGGCGAATCCGGAAATGGCCGGATAACGGGGTGTAGCCGACATGTACATGGCATCCATCAGGATCGGCAAGATGAAAAGGATTCCGGCGATGCCTGGGATGAGCAGGTGTTTGGGTTTGATGCTGATCGGGTAGATGAGGAAGAAAAAAAGCGGGTAAATGGTCATGAAATAGCGGTTGCCGACCGTACCGCTGCCGCCGTAGTAATTGGTGATTATCGTGACGAACAGCAGGATGCTGGCGGCGATGGCCAGGAAAAGGGCCCATTCCTGATCATTTTTTTTACGGAAAAAAAACAGTACCAGGGCCATCACTGCGAAGAAAAAATAAATGAACAGTCCGCTGAAGCGGCCGAAGAAAAAATAAAAAAGGTTGGCCAGTACCAGGCGCGGGGAGAAATAGAACCGTTCCCAGTAGTCATCGGCACTCATCTTGACGCTGTGCTGGGCGGATTCAAAGCTGATATCTGGTTTCTGCATCGGGTACTCGAAATGGAAGGAACGTCGGTCACCCGCCATATAATTGATATCGCCGCTTTGCGAATAGCCGAACAGCAGCAGCGCGGACAGGGTCAGCGCTCCAGTAAGGCAAATCAACAGGAAACGCTTGTATTGTTTTCTGACCAGCAGCAGCAGCGCCACAACGGCCAGGGCCAGGGCCGTGCTGGGTTTGGAGTAGATGGCGAAGGCGAAGAAAAAGCCGGAAACGGCTTGCCAGGCATGTCGCCGGAAAGGGTAGAAGAAAAAATACAGACCGGCAAAACAAACGAAGTAGTTGAACAGATCAGCAGTCATCCACCACAGATAAACCGGGGTTACGGTGCTGGCGCAAAAAACGATCGACAGACCCAGGCTGAGCGGGATGGGGTTGTTGAGACGCAGCATACGGTACCCCATCAGCAGGCAGGCAATCAGCATCAGGGCATTTAAGAGCAAAAGTCCATGGCTGTCGAAGAGACGGAAGAATGGAGCTGCCCAGAGGGGATAGGCGAAAGATTTGGCGAAGACGATGGTTCCCTCGGCTTTCTTGGCCAGAAAGATGCCCATGGGGCCGGTGATGAAGCGTCGGCTGATGCGCTGCAGATCGCGCAGCTCGTAACGGAGGTCCTGATCATAGGCCAGACTTTGGGTGATGGCGAAATATGTGGATTCGTCGGATTTGAAACCGCCGGCATGACGTTTTGGCAAATCAACGCTGAAAGAAAAGGCGATGGCGGCGATGACCGCCATCGCAAAGAAAGAGAACGGTAATTTCTCTATGCGCAACGTAGAGTCGTGTTTATCAGTCTTCAGAAGCTGGCGACGGCCTTGGCCTCATCCTCGAAAGTCTCGAAAACCGTAATCAGTTTGGTGACGGAGAGCAAGTCCCTGACCTTGTTGGTCAGGTAAACGATCTTGATGGTCCCGCCGGCATTCTTGACGGATGTGTAAGAACGGACGACTTCTCCCAGACCGGTTGAATCGAGGTAGGGGACTTCCTTGAAGTTCAGCAGTATTTTAGTTTCTTTCTTCTGCAGCAACTGGTTGATTTCAGCTCTCAACTCGTCGATGCCGTCGCCGATCAGGATTTTACCTTTGAGATCCAGTATCACTACATTGTTGTTGGTTCTTTTTTCAATCTTCATGGTTACTCCTTTACACTTGTTGGCACAGCGTTAATGTCATGTTTATAGCACAAGGCCCGATTCTTTTCAATTGGATTGTGCAGATCCTTCCATGGAAGGTTCGGGACTGCTTTCCTTGGGCGCTCCCGGCAGGTTTTCCTTGGCTTTCTTACTGATTTTTTCCAATTGGCTCTTGTTGATTGAGAAGCGAATCTCGACCTGTTTGTCGTCAGCATTGATGGAAAGGCCGTTGACGATATCGCCGACTTCCGGTCCCATCATCGCCGCCAGGCCTTTCAAACTGTTCAGGGTGTTGGCGTTTTTCTTGTTTCCTTCGGGGTTGGGAGAGATCAGGCTCAAGGATCCGGACCAGATGTCTTTGCTGTAGAACAGCTCTCCGGTAAATGCCTCGGCTTTGCTCAGGTCGAACTCAAAAGGTGGCGGCATCTTTTCCTGTTTGGCTTTGGCGCTTTCCGGCAGCAAGAAGATCGCGGTGACCAAGGCGTCGGCGGAAGCCTGGCGATGGTGTTTGCTGAGCAGCGGGTTGTCAAGGACCGAGCGGCCCTGTCCCTGGATGAGGGCAAGCGCTTGTTTGAGCGGCTCGATGTCGCCCATGGCGGCCAGGCCGGTTTTGGGGAAGCCGAGCACCGATTCCGTACCTTCCTCTTTCTTCATGTGGTAGAGGGTGACGCCGTTGAAGGCTTCTTCCTGAATGTCTGGGTTCTGGCTTTTAGCGTAGGCGATCATCTTGTCCGGGACGAAGTTGCCCTGGGCGATGAAGACGAACTGCGGTTTGTCCTGGTCCAATCCTCCATAAAGCGCCAACACGCCGTTCTGCAGATCCTTCTCGGGATCGAATCCGGTCTGGGTGATGAATTGCTTGAAGGTGTTCAGGGCGGCGGCGGCCTTTTCGATCTCCTCTTTCTGCATGCTCTCCTGCATGGTTTTGAAGAGTCCCAGTTCGGCAACCTTTTTGAAGTTGAATACCATATAGCCGCTGGCGTTTTCCGGGAGCATCTTGAGTAAGGCCTGTTCACTGCCGGAACCGGCGGTTTTTTTGCCGCATTGGACGGATACGATGGTCACGGCTAAAGCAATGCCGAAAATGGCGATTCGTCTTAAAACTTTCATATTTCACTCCTTTGGTTTGCGGTCCTGAGCTGATCATACCATAAACGGGGAAAACATGAGTCAAGTTCCGGTAATGATTTTTGCCGCTCGCTCGAGCAAATCGATCGGGACGATGATCTGAACTTTGGCCAAGCCATTCTGGGTGATGCCGTACAGACGTCCGATCGATTCGTAACGCAGTCCGGCCTCAATGCCGCAGCTCTGCAGTTTCGCCTTGACAATTTCCGCCTCCACCATGCTCTGGGTGGTCATGACCACATCCCAGGTCCGGGGCGAGGCCATGGTCCTAGAAGCGCATGCTGGCAGCCGCCCAAGTGAAACCGGCGCCAAAGGCGGCCAGGAGAACGGTGCTGCCGTCATGGATCCGTTGAGCCTGGAACGCCTGGTCCAGGGCGATCGGGATGGTGGCTGCGGAAATGTTGGCGGTTTCCTGAATGTTGATGAAGGTTTTCTCGATCGGGATATCGGCCCGTTTGATCGTGGCCTCAATAATTCTCAGGTTGGCCTGGTGGGGGATGAACAGGTCCACGTCTTCCCCTTTCAAACCGGCTTTATCCATGGCCTTCAGGGCTGCTTCCTGCATTTTCAGGACGGCGTGCTTGAAGATGGTGTTACCGGCCATGTGAACGGTGTGCTTCTGCTCTCTGACGGTTGTTTCGCTGGCAGGCAAGGCGCTGCCTCCGGCCGGTTGGATCAAAAGTTCGCCCAGACTGCCGTCGGAGCCCCAGTAAGTGGAAAGAATGCCTTTGCCTTCTGGGACCGGGCCGAGAATGGCGGCACCGGCACCGTCACCGAACAGAACGCAGGTGCTGCGGTCTTGCCAGTTGATGATTCGGGACATGATCTCCGCACCGGCCACCAGAACATGTCTGGCCAGACCGGACTGGATGTAGGACATGGCCGAAATCAGGCCGAAGATGAAACCGGAGCAGCCGGCGGCGATGTCGAAGCTGGGGATGGTCCGCAGGCCCAGCTTTTTCTGGACCCAGTTGCCGGTGGAAGGGTAGGCGTTGTCGGGGGATACCGTGGCCACGATGACGATGTCGATGTCGCTGGGGGCGATTCCGGCATTGTGGATGGCTTTCTGGGCAGCCTCAACCACCAAGTCGGAGGTGGCCTGGTTGGCGGCGGCAAAGTGCCGCTTTTTGATTCCGGTTCTGGTTACGATCCATTCATCGGTCGTATCGACTATTTTGGCCCAATCCTCGTTGGTCATCACCTTTTCGGGGAGATAGTGGCCGGTTCCGATAATACCGACATTGGTCATTGTATACTCTCTCTGAAGTACAGGAAATAAATCTGTACGCCGAGTTCACGGTCGTCCTTGGACTCCGGTGAAATCTGAGAAGGGACGAAGGTTTTGTCGGTTTCGATGGACAATTGGAATTCGTCGAGTTCGCCCAGTGCTTCGGGCGCCAGTGTGTAGATTTTACTGAATTTGGCGGATTCGGGGATAAACTGATCGATGATCGTGTCGTTGATTTTGATGATGACGGATTGGTCCGGGATATGCGCCTTGCTGACGCCGCCGCTGATGCGGAGATCGTATTTTTTGCGCGGGTTCTCAATGATGCAGACCGCTTTCTGTGTGGTCCAGCGCCATTTCGTCTCTTCAGGTTTGTCGGCCTTGGGATTGACCTCCGGTTGATGCCAACCGACGTCGTGAAAGATGGCGGGGGCGATATCCGAAGCGGATTCGGTCAGCAGGTCCTTTTGCAGCAAGATTATTTTGGTGTCGGCATTGCTCAGGCCGATGGTCAGACGGATGATTTCTTCCTTCTTGTAGTCGAAGGCGTACTCGTTGAAGAAGCGAGGAATGAATACGGTTCGTGTATAGGCGATGGTGTCGCCCTTTTTCCAGGTGTTGCTGGTTTGTGGCGGAATATGGTCGTCCTGGACGATCATTTCCTTAGTTTTCTTGCGCCAGAAGTGAACAAACATCGGCAAGTCTTTGTCGATTTTGCTGAATTCATCGTTGAACACGATCTTATAGTCCATTTTGACATACAGGTTGTCCGACAGACGCTCCGGGGTCATGGTGATCTCGAGGTTGATGCCTTTCTGTTCCAGTTTGGAGCCACAGCCCACCATCAGCAGCACGGTTGCCAGTATCCATGTCAGCCAGATCAGTTTTTTCATAATAAAAGATCCTCCTTTTAGGGGTCAAAGGGGTTTAAGACAACCGATGTAATATCATATCCGTATCGAGAAAGCAAATTTGCCGGCGGCGTCTGTCAGGGCGCCGCCGGCGGTTTCAAGATATGGTTTTGGGGATAGTTGAACGCTGGATAACGGGCGAGTCTTTTAATCTGATCGAGAGAACGCCGTCTTGCAGCCAAGCCTGGGGAGGCTCTGAGCCGCGACGAATGGCGATGGATTTGGTGAAAGCCCCCTCCGGTCCCGGACCGGCCTGACCCCGAACCCGCAAAACATCATCGAAATGCTCGATGTGAAGTATCGATTGGTCGGTCTGATCCGGCAGGCGAAACTGGATGATCAGTTCGTCGTCGGTCCGGATCTCGGCGGTTTTCAGTTCCAGGGTGGGGGTCATGCCTTGCCTCAGCCTTTGTTGACGTCCTCGTATTCGGCGTCGATCACTTCACCTTCATTTTCAGGCCCTTTCTTCTCTTCGCTTTTGGGCGGCTCCGGATTCTGAGCGGGGTTGCTCTGCACGTTTTTGTAGAGCTCGGTGGAAATGCGCTGGGTGAGCTGGTTGATTTTCTCGAACTGATCCCGGATGCGCTGCGGATCGTTGCTTTTGGAGGCTTCCTGTGCGTCTCTGACCGCGTTTTCCACCTCGCGGGCCATCGCTTCCGGAAGTTTGTCCTTGTTCTCCTTCATCAGTTTGTCCAGGCTGTAGGTTATCTGATCCAGTTTGTTCTTGTTTTCGATGTCTTCTTTCTTCTTTTGGTCTTCCGCCCGGTTCTTCTCGGCGTCCTTGATCATGCGTTCGATCTCCTGTTCGGACAGGCCGCTGGAGGAGGTGATGGTGATGGCCTGCTGCTTGTTGGTGGCCAGATCCTTGGCGGTGACGTTGAGGATGCCGTTGGCGTCGATATCGAAAGAGACCTCGATCTGTGGGACGCCGCGCGGAGCGGGAGGAATGCCGTTGAGGTGGAAGCGGCCTAACGATCGGTTGTCACGGGCCATTTCCCGTTCACCCTGCACAACGTTGACTTCGACGCTGGATTGGGTGTCCTCGGCAGTGGTGAAGATGTCGGTCTTCTTGGTCGGGATGGTGGTGTTCTTCTCGATCAGTTTATGGGTGATGCCGCCCAGGGTTTCGATGCCCAGTGACAGCGGAGTGACGTCGAGCAGCAGGATGTCTTTGGCTTCTCCGCCCAGAACACCTCCCTGAACAGCGGCGCCGGCAGCCACGACTTCGTCCGGGTTGACGCTCTTGTTGGGGTCCTTTCCGAAGAAATCCTTGACCAGTTTCTGTACCAGCGGAATCCGGGTGCTGCCGCCGACGAGGATGACTTCGTTGATGTTGGCGGGGGTGACATTGGCATCTTTCAGGGCGATTTTGCAGGGAGCCAGGCTTTTGTCGACCAGGTCGCCGATCAACTGCTCAAACTTGGAGCGGGTCAGTTTCATGACCAGGTGCTTGGGCCCGGATGCGTCGGCGGTGATGAACGGGAGATTGATTTCGGTTTCCAGGGTCGTCGACAACTCGATCTTGGCTTTCTCGGCGGCTTCCTTGAGACGCTGCAGGGACATCTTGTCCTGAGAAAGGTCAATGCCCTGATCTTTCTTGAATTCGGCGGTGATCCACTCGATAAGACGCTGGTCGATGTTGTCGCCGCCCAGGTGGGTGTCGCCGTTGGTCGACTTGACTTCGACGATATTTTCGCCGATCTCCAGGATCGAGATGTCGAAGGTGCCACCGCCAAAATCGTAAACGGCCACCAGTTGGTCGTGTTTCTTGTCCAGACCGTAGGCCAGGGCGGCGGCGGTGGGTTCATTGATGATGCGCTTTACATCCAGTCCGGCGATACGGCCGGCGTCCTTGGTGGCCTGGCGCTGGGCGTCGTTGAAGTAGGCCGGGACGGTGATAATGGCCTCGGTCACTTTCTCGCCCAGGTAATCCTCGGCCGACTCCTTCATCTTTTGCAGCACCAGGGCGGAAATCTCCGGCGGCGAATAGGATTTGCCCTGTATGTCGACGCGTACGCTGTCGCCCGAGCCGGAGCTGACTTTATAGGGGACCATGGAGATCTCTTCCTTGACTTCGGCGAAACGCCGTCCCATAAAACGTTTGATGGAATAAACGGTGTTTTCCGGATTGGTGACGGATTGCCGTTTGGCGACCTGGCCGACCAGGCGCTCGCCGTCTTTGGTGAAGGCTACGACGGATGGAGTGGTGCGTCCGCCTTCAGAGTTCGGAATGATCTTGATTTCTCCCTTTTCCATGATGGCAACCGCCGAGTTGGTGGTGCCCAAATCGATTCCTATTATCTTTGCCATGTTTCACTCCTGTTTTTGCAGGCCAACTCTTGTTGGCTGTACTATTATAAAACGACCGTTTGGGTTTTGTCAACAACTTTGATCAGATAATGCTAAAAAAAATATGAGTGTGATTGTAGCATGTTTGGGGAGTGCTTCCAGTTTGACAGCGTTGATGCACTGGATTTACAATGGCGCCATGACAAATCACAAAACCAAGGCGGTGGTGTTGGCTGCCGGCCGTTCCAAACGGATGAAATCCGCGCGTTCGAAAGTTGTCACTCCCATACTGGGCAAACCGGTGCTGATGCACCTGCTCGATGCTCTGGCCGGCGCCGGGATAGCCGCAGAGGATACCATCCTGATCGTGTCGCCGGATCATGACGACATCAAGCGGATCGTCAGGCGACCCGTTTTGTATGCGGTTCAGGATCCGCCGCTGGGGACGGCCCACGCCCTGAAATCGGCCATGCCCCTACTGACGGGTTTCAATGGTCAGTTGCTGGTCACCGTCGGTGACAACCCGTATATCCAGGCCGAGGACTTTCGGGATCTGATCCAAGCGCATCGGGCGCTGCCGGTGGCCTGTACGCTGCTGTCGGCGATTTTCCCGTTCGCGCCCCCGGCCTACGGGCGTCTGATCCGCAATGCGAGCGGGGATGTGGCGCGGATCGTGGAAGAGCTGGATGCCAGCCCGCAGGAGAAAGAAGTCCGCGAAGTGAACGCGTCTATCTACCTGTTTGATTACCTCCAGTTGGTTGCGCGGATCGATCAGATCGGAAACGCCAATAAAAAAGGAGAATACTATCTCACCGACATCATCTCCATCCTCAACGGGGAGCGGCAAAGGGTCCGGGCGGTGGTCGCCCGCGACTACCGGGTGTCGATCGGCGTGAACACCAAATGGGAACTGGCCGAGGCCATCGCCTACCTGAACCAGGCCAACATGAAAAAACTGGCCGAGGAGAATGGGGTTCTGTTCGTGCAACCCGAATCGACCACTGTGGAAATGGATGTCGTTATCGGCGCGGATTCGATCATCCATCCCTGTACGGTCCTGACCGGTGGAGTGCGTATCGGTGCCCGCTGTCAGGTCGGTCCTTTTGTCCACCTGAACGGCGGAGTCGTCGACGATGACCAGATCGTCACTTCCACAAGTCCGGGGGGGCGTTGACGCGATGACCCGGCCGGTGAACGCTACCATCCGCAGCCGCGGCCCGGGACGGATCTGCCTGTACGGGGAGCATCAGGATTATATGGGGCATCGGGTGATCGCGGCGGCCATAGACCTGGCCATCTACGTCGAGGGGCAGGTGGAGTCCGGGAACGGGGTAGATCTGTACCTGCGCGACTTGGATCGGCGCTTGCGCTTTTCCATGGACGATATCCGCTACGGTGACGGAAGGGATTATCTGCGCAGTGCGGTCAAGTTGCTGCTGCAGAAGGGGATTATCAATCCTTGCGCGATCCGGGCCGAACTCTGGGGAACCATTCCTGTCCAGGCAGGAACTTCCTCTTCCTCGGCCCTGGTGGTCGCATGGCTGGCCTTTCTGATCCGGGCGGCGGCGGCCGACCCCGAACCTTTCCTGCGTCCGGACTGCCTGGGAGAATTGGCTTTTTTAGCCGAGGTGGCAGAATTTCATGAACCCGGCGGACGGATGGACCAGTACGCATCGGCTTTCGGTGGTATCGTTTCCCTCGATTTCTCAGCGGATTTGCGGGCCACTCCCCTGCCGCTGCAGATGGAAGAATTCGTGCTCGGGGATTCCCTGCAGGCCAAACCGACTCAGAAGACTCTGCAGCGGGTGCGTGGCGGCCAGGAAGCCGGACTGCAGTCCTTGCGCGAGCTTTTCCCCTTTGGTCACAGCATGGACCTGACCGAGCAGATTGTGACAGACTTCCTGCCCGATCTGCCCCGGGCTTTGCGTCCCTATCTGCATGCAGTCATCAAAAACAAGGATATCGTGACGGCCGCCCATCACGAGTTGCTGCGGAGCCCTCCCAGACAGGAAGTGCTGGCGAGCCTGATCAACGAACAGCAGCGGGTTCTCCGTGATGATCTGCTGCTGTCGACACCGCGCCTGGATGCCATGATCGACGCCGCCTTGAAGGCGGGAGCCATGGCGGCCAAGATTAACGGTTCCGGTGAGGGGGGCTGCATGTTCGCCTATTGTCCGGGCCGCCAGGAAATCGTGGCCGAAGCGGTCGAACGGGCCGGCGGACGGCCCTACCAGATTCGGATCGACCGGGGGGCCACAGCGGAACGGATCCGCTGACTACCGGAATTTCATGATGGAAACGAAAAGCTTTCAGGATCTGGATTTAACCCGCTTTGAGCTTTGCGCTCCCGCTAAAAGCGAAGCGCTTGTGAGGCTGCACGCACGTTTGCAGCCCCTGTCCCTGCTGGTCTGTGACGAGAGGGGACGGCTGATTTTCGGCCACGAGTGGCTGCGAACGCTGCCGATCCAGGCCAGACGGAGTCCGCTGCCGGTTCAGAGTCTGACTGTCGACGAGACCGAGGCTTGGCTGCTGGCGTACCGCCTGCTCGATTCTTTCCAGCTGGTCGGGCTGTTCGAACAGCTCAAGCTGTGGCATCAACTGTCCAGTTCGCTGTCGCTCGATGAGCTGCGCCGACTTCTGGCCTTGCCTTTTCCGATGAGCGCCCAGGTGCAGGCGGCCTTGCCAGAACTGTTTTCCAGTCCGCTGCTCGCCAACCTGGAGCGGGATGAAATCGTTTGGCAGGTGCTCTTTCGATTGCTGGAACGGGATCGGGATGAGTGGCCGGCCTGGAGCCGCCTGTTTGCGCTGACCCGGTTCAGCCGCAGCCGTCAGATCGCCCTGCTGGAGGCGCTCGAGGACATTGTGTTCCGTGAGCGCTGTCCTCTGGACGAGATCGTCGGCAGCCTCTCCGAACTGTCGGATCAGGCCGGCGACAGGGCGGAACGGATCTGGACTTCCGTCTTTGCCCGACGCTACCCGCAGACCGCCAATCTGGAAGAGCGTTGGGCCAAACGTCTGGGCGAATTGGGATTGCCCGACGGTTTCTCGCTCCGGCACAGCCCGTTTTTTGAATCGGAGCGCGTCGACCTGAACGCCCAGTTTGCGGATATGGAAGCATTCCTGGCCTTCTGGGACGAAAGAAAACTTCTCTGAAAAGTACCTGCCGGCGGTAATTTCACCCTTTACAGATTCGGGGGGGCTGTGGGATAATGTCGATATGGTTGAATGTCAGGCTCAGGTCCGTGAGAATCGGCATTTGGGGGACGGCTTTTTCCTTCTCGAGCTGGTCGCCCCGGAGATTGCCGCCCAGACTCGACCCGGCCAGTTCGTCATGCTGGCGGTGGGGGGCGAAAACGATCCGCTGCTCAAACGGCCGTTCGGTGTACTGGACAGCTGTGGCGAACAGATTTCATTGCTGTACGAGGTCGTTGGCCGGGGCACCCGTTTGCTCAGCGAGGCTGTGGCCAACCAGGATCTGCAGCTGGTCGGGCCGTTGGGTAACGGCTTTCCGCACCAGAACGGCAAAAAAATTCTGATGATTGCCGGCGGGCGGGGATTCGCCCCGCTTTTTCTGGCGGCCAAACGGCTGGCATCCATCAATCGGGTTTTCTTCCGTTACGGCGCGCGCAGCCGGGCTCAGCTGAAGTTGGCCGAGCGACTGGACCACCTGTCTTTGAGCGGGCTCGAACTGTTCAGCGAGGACGGAACGGTCGGCCGCAAGGGGCGGGTCGGCGACGGCTTGGCGCAGTGCATCGAACAGCAAGGCATCCAGGTCAGTTACTCCTGTGGTCCCGACGCCATGCTGCGGGCTCTGTCTGACGGTCTGGCAGGGATTGTCGGGGACCATTACGGTTCCTTTGAGGCGCTGATGGGCTGCGGCATCGGTATCTGTCACAGCTGCGCTCTGGCCATGAAGGACGGATCCTACCGCAAGGTCTGCGCCGACGGTCCGGTTTTTCGTCTGGAGGATGTGGCATGGCCGGACTAGAAGTCGACCTGGGTTTCATCAAGCTGAAAAATCCGGTCATGACAGCATCGGGCACCTTCGGATACGGCGAGGAATTCGCCCCGTTTCTGAACCTGGACGAATTGGGCGCCATCATCTTGAAGGGCGTATACCTGCAGCCCCGCCCGGGCAATCCGCCGCCGCGGATATTCGAAACCGCCGCCGGATTGTTGAATTCCATCGGCCTGGCCGGTCCTGGAGCCGATGGCCTGAAAGCTGTTGTCAAACGGGTGGCGGCCATGACCTCCTCTCCGCTGGTGGTCAATGTCTGCGGCGCCGACGACGATGAATATCTCCAAGTGGCCGAAATCTTCGACGATTGTCCGGAAGTGGCCTTCCTGGAACTCAACATTTCCTGCCCCAATGTCCATGATCGCGGGCGTTGTCCGGCTCAGGACGGCGGCCATACCGCCCGCCTGGTCAGACGGATTCGCGACCGAGTGAAAAAAGGGCTGATGGTCAAACTTTCGCCCAATGTGGCCGATGTGGCCGAAATCGCATATATCGCGCAGGAGTCCGGAGCCTCGGCCGTCTCGTTGGTAAACACCTTCCTGGGAATGGCGGTGGATCTGGAACGGCGCAGGCCTCATTTCCGGAATGTCGTCGCCGGACTATCCGGACCGGCCGTCAAGCCGCTGGCTTTGCGTCTGGTCTGGGAAGTATGCCGGCGGGTCAAGATACCGGTGGTCGGCATCGGCGGCATCATGAGCGGTCGGGATGCGCTGGAATTCATCCTGGTCGGTGCCAGCGCCGTTCAGACCGGAACGGTGAATCTGGTCCAGCCCGGCGCTTCAGCGCGAATCGTCAGAGAAATAGGCGATGAGATGGCCCGCCTGGGCATCTCTTCAATTCAAGAATTGAAAGGGAGCATGATCCATGAATGATCGAATTATCGTGGCTCTGGACGTGGACAACCTGGCCGAAGCCAAGGCCCTGGTGAAAAAGATTCCCCAGGCGAGGTATTTCAAGGTTGGCTTGCAGGCCTACCTGGAATTCGGGGAACGTATCACGCAGTACCTCCAGGAACAGAATCGCAACCTGTTTCTCGATCTCAAATTCATGGACATTCCCAATACGGTGAAAGGGGCCGTGCAGGCGGTTCTGCACCATAAGCCGCGTTTTCTGACCGTACACCTCTTCGGTGGCGGGGAAATGGTCAAAGCGGCCGTCGAAGCCAGCGAAGAGGTACCGGCCTGTACCATTCTCGGGGTCACGGTGCTGACCTCGCTCAACAAAGCCAATTTCGACGATTTCGGCATCGGCAATTCGGTGGAGGACACTGTGTTGCGTTTGTGCGAGATCGGACTGAAAAACGGGATCAACTCATTCGTCTGCTCGCCGCTGGAAATCGATCCCATCCGCGAGCGTTTCGGTAAAACAGTCAGACTGGTGACGCCGGGCATACGGCCCGACTGGTCAGTCAAAGGGGATCAGAAGCGGGTGTTCACGCCAAGTATGGCCATGGCGGCCGGAGCGGATTTTCTGGTCATCGGCCGGCCGATCACCCAGCATTCGTCCCCGCAGCAGGCTTTCGACATGATTGTCGACGAGATCGAATTCAGCGAACCCGACTGATCCGATATACGGTGGAGGATACTATGGTTGAAGTGAAAACCATTCTAGCGCAGGGAACGGCGACGGTCGGAACGAATGTCGAACTGGCCGGATGGGTCAAGAGTGTCAGAAAGGCGAAATCCTGCTTGTTCATCATGCTCAACGACGGCAGCTGCTTCGATCCCATTCAGGTGGTGGTCGAGGAAGCTGTGGAAAATTTCGAGGAACTCGGCCGTCTGACCATCGGCTCCTCGCTGCGGGTAAACGGGCAAATCGTCGCCTCGCCCGGAGCCGGGCAGGCTGTGGAGCTGAAGGCCGGCCTGGCGCAGGTCGTCGGCTGGGCGGATGTCGATTTTCCGATCCAGAAAAAGCGCCATACCTTCGAGTACCTGAGGACGGTGGCCCATCTTCGTGCCCGCACCAACACGTTTACGGCGGTTTTCCGCATGCGCAGCCTGCTGGCCTACGCCCTGCACCGGTTTTTCAACGAACGGGGTTTTGTCTACGTGCACACGCCGATCATCACCGGCAGCGACTGCGAAGGTGCCGGACAGATGTTCCGAGTGACCACCCTGGACCTGGAAAAACTGCCCCGCGATGAGAAAGGGGCGGTGGATTACAGTCAGGATTTTTTCGGCCGTGAAACCAATCTGACCGTATCCGGGCAATTGGCAGCCGAAAATTACTGCATGGCTTTCCGTAAAGTCTACACGTTCGGACCGACATTCCGGGCCGAAAATTCGAATACCGCACGGCATGCCTCGGAATTCTGGATGATCGAACCCGAAATGGCCTTCACCGACCTGACCGGCAATATGGATGTGGCCGAGGAAATGCTGAAAGCGCTGGCTCAGGCGGCGCTCAGCGAAGGGGCGGCGGAGATGGCGTTCTTTGACAAATACATCCAGGCGGGGGTCGTTTCGCGGCTCCAGGAGATCGTCGAAAAGCCGTTCAAACGGATCAGTTATACCGAAGCGGTCGATATTCTCGGCAAGACGGACCATCCTTTCGAATACGCGGTGAAATGGGGCATGGACATCCAGACCGAGCATGAACGCTTTCTGACCGAACAGGTATTCAAATCGCCGGTGTTTGTGACCGACTACCCCAAAGAGATCAAGGCTTTCTACATGCGTCAGAATCCCGACAACACAACCGTCGCCGCCATGGACCTGCTGGTGCCGGGAGTCGGGGAGATCATCGGCGGCAGCCAGAGGGAGGAACGCCTGCCCGAACTGCTGGCCCGAATCCAGGAGTTGGGACTCAATAAAGAAGACTACTGGTGGTACCTGGATCTGCGGCGCTTCGGTACTGCGCCTCACTCCGGTTTCGGTCTCGGTTTTGAACGGCTGATCATGTACGTGACCGGCATGACCAATATCCGCGATGTCATTCCGTTTCCCAGAACACCGAACAACGCGGATTTTTAAAACTCAATCCAGCGCCAGGGGAATGGTTTCCAGGTTGAAGAGCAGCATCGGACTCAGGGTCAACTTGAAGCGGTTCAGAAGTTCGTGGCTGCCGGTGACAATGATCAGTTCGGGTGTGTAAGTCGGGATCTCCTGCGGGCGAAGCGGCTTTTTACCCAGGTACTGCACGGTACGTGTATAGTTGTTGATACGCAGCAGCTGCTCCGGATTCTCCAGGTAGGGAACCGGCTTGCTGGCCAGGATGGGGTGCAGACGCTGTTCGATCGCGGCGCCGTAGCCGGCCGTTTCCACCTTCAGCTGGCCGAGCAGGATGTTGCTGGCTACCAGGTATTCCCGTTCATCGAACGGTTTTTGCAGGATGCGGCGCCGTTCGCCGGCCAGTATGTCCAGAATGCGGCCGAGATGTTGCGTGTACGTGATATTGGTCGAGATGACCGACAGGTTGCTGTGATGGCAGATCCGGGTCTGGAATTCGACCGGTCGGATACGCAAATTTCCGGTCAGGTTGAAAATCCGGCCGTGGTGCATGGCGAAGAGGTGGTTGTAGAGGATTCTCTCCTGAAAATGCTCCAGATCGTGAACCGGTGGTATGACCGTGAACAGAGTGGCGTCAAGTTGTTCGAAATAGGGTGATTCCAAACAGACGATCCGACTTCTTGGCAGCGGTGCGGGGTAGGGTACGGCTCTGGGGGTGGGGGCTTGATCCGATTTCCGCAGTTCCTTGAGCGTCATTTCGATCATGCCGTAGGTGGTATGGGGGTTGAGGTCGCCGTTGAGCAGAAGCAGGCAGCGTTCGGGTTTGAAAACACGGGAGAAGAAGGAACGTACGTAAAACAGATTCAGGTTTTTTAGGTGGTCGGATTGGACCGGAACCCTGGCACAGGAATGATCGGGGAAGAGCAGGGCGTAGGCGGCGGACCGGGTGGTCTGATACACCCAATCCGGTTCGGATCTGAGGCGCGAGAAAAAATTCTTGCGGCTGAAATCGTATCTTTTCAGCGAGAATGATTTGTAGGTGAAGAGATCTTGGAGCAGGTATGCGAAGTCACGGATCTGATCGGCCGGGAAGTTGATGCTCAGACGGATGGCGTCAGGACGGTAATCGATACGAAAGTCGCTGCCCAGGCGTAGAAAGTTGGTCGTCAGGCTGGTGTCGTTGTCCGGAAGCTTGCGATCGAAAAGATTGTCGCCGGTCAGGCGCGGCAGAGCCGGATTCCGGTCGCTGTCGTGGATCGGAATGATCAGTTCCGCCTGGATGAAAGACCAACCCGGACGCGGGCTCATCGAGACGATCAGGCCGCTGGAGAGTTGTATGGTCAAGGGGTTGCTGGGCAGCTGGGCCGGTAGCGAGCCAGACAGCAATAACCACAGACCCAAGGTCAGCAGGCCGAGCGTTCCGGGCGATGAATCAGTCTTTTTTGTAGACATAGAGCAAGATTTGTTTGTCTTCGGTGAAGTAGCGGCGGATCACCCGCATGAACGATGTCTGATCCAGCTTGTGCAGGTCGTTATCGAATTTGAGCGTCGGGTTGATCTGGCCGAAGAGGTGGAAGTTTCTGGCGATTTCCAGGGCCCTTTCGCCGAGGTTGGCCATCTTTTTGTAAAATCCGGTTTTCAGGGCGGCCCGGATCGATTTCAGGTGCAAAGGACTGATTTTCCGGTTTTCCAGGGCGATGAGCTCGCTGGTCACGATCAGTCTGGCTTTTTCCAGCGAAGTACGGTCCTGGGCGCTCAGTCGGATGATCAGGGCGTTCTCGTGGTGGTGCTCGGTCAGATCGGTGACGATATTGACCTGAAGTTTGTTGACCTGGTTGATCATGTGGTCCAGATGGTTGATACCCGGCTGGGTCAGGTAGTGGACCACCGCCCTTGAGATCAGGTAATCTTCGTTTTCCAGATTGGTGTTGGTGATGCGCCCGGGCAGGCGGTAGCCGATCATGAGGTAATGCTGATCGAGATTGTCCCGCCACCAGCTTCGCTTTCGGATCGGTGCGGATTTGTTGGCCCTGGCCGCTTTGGCGTTTCCGCTTTGGGCCGGACTGGGAGTTCCCATGCCTTCGAAATACTTCTCGATGCTGTCCTGGGCCTGATCCGGATCGAAAGAACCGGTGACGACCAGAATGACCCGGGCCGGGTCTTTGAAACGGTTGATCTGACGTAGAATGCTGGCCGTGCTCCAGGATCTGATCTGGGCGGCGTCGCCGTTGAGCGGAACGGCGTAGCCGGGATGGGACAGGAAAATCTGGTCGTACATCCACATGTGGGCGTTGAACAGGGCGTTTTGAGCCCTGTAGCGTTCGGCGATGCCTACGGAAAAATCGATCAGGTGTTTCAGCTCGTCTTCGGTTGGCGAGAGCAGAAAGATATTTTCACTTTCCGACCACAGGGCGTTGTTCAATTCCTCTTCGGTGACCAGCTGCAGGAAATGGCAGGAATCGTGGGCGCTCGTGTTTTCGTAAATACCCCCGTTTTCGGTCAGGCGCCGAAAGCTGTAATAGGATTTTTGGTTCTCGGTGGTGAACAGGCCGTGCATGGAGCCGTAAAAGAACGAGAAACCCTGAAATCCTTCGCTCTCGTCGAGGGCGCCGGTGGTATAGTAGCACAGGATGGCGACCGATTGCCGGTCCGGAACCTGGGACAGGATGACCCGCATGCCGTTTTCGAGTGTAAAGGTGGAGTCAGCAGGCAAGGCCGCCCATACGGGGGTGATCATGCACAGTACAAGAGGAATTATCTTCAGCACGCTGACTGAATTGTAGCCTTGCCGGTTTTTATAGTCAATCACAGCGGATCTATTTCCGCAAACGGATCTTGAGTTTGCCGTTTTCAAAGCTCAGGGAAACGGAAGCTTTCTGGACTTGCGCTTCTTTCATGCGATTGGCCAGGGCGGTCGCCAAGGCCTGGTCGCTGATGATTTTCTGATTGTTTTGGGTCATGAGGGAACGGTACTGTGTGTAGATTTCATGGAAAGATTCCGGATTGTCGAGATCCAGCACTGAGGTCTTAGCTGGCGCTTTCGGCGCTTTCGCGGCCGGTGGCGGAACCGGCTTGATGTCCTTGGGCCGAAGCGGCAGCCCGACTTCGATATCGTGCATTTTCTTGAGCCACATGTTGTTGTACAGCGCGAACCTGGAGTTGAGATTCTGCATCATGAAGGCCCCCGAGGCGTTAGCCGGGTGAGAACTCTGCAGGTTGCGGATGCTGCTGGCCAGCGCTTCGCGGTCCAGTTCAGGCGGAACGCGTAGTTCGCCGCTGAAGTATAAATTGAACTGCATGATCAGGTCTTCCAGTTTTCGGGAGAGTTCGTTGAGCTTACCCTCCAGGTTGACCAGTTGATCTTTGCGGGTTTCTTTGAACTGCATGGGTCAGGGCCTCGTCGATCAGTACTCCAGGGCTTTTTCCTCGCCGTTCAATACCCGCAGCACACCGTGGGCCAGGGCCTCCATTTCATCCTCGCCGGGGTAGACGTAGGATTGAGCGATGAAGCTGACACGGCGGGTGATCAGATCGATCAGGTAATCGGAGCGGGCCATACCGCCGGTAAACAGGATGGCGTCGACCTGACCGGACACCACCGCCGCCAGGGCGGCGATTTCCTTGGCGATCTGATAGGCCATAGCCTGCACAACCGCCGTGAACTTGGCGTTGCCGTTTTTGATCTCCTCCAGAACCTTGACGAAATCGGTCGTGCCCAGGTAGGCGCTCAGACCGCCGTTGCCGAAAACCATCTTGCGAAAGGTTTTGTAGTCGAGGCGGTTGTCCAGAACATACTTGGCGACCTGCAGACAGGGCAGTCCGCCGGAACGGTCGAGCGAAAAAGCGCCTTCTTCGCTGGGGTTCATGATGTCGATCATGCGGCCGTGGTGATGGATGGACAGCGAAATGCCGGTGCCGAGGTGAACGACGAGCAGGTTCTGCTCCGGATAGGACAGTTTCTGTTCCAGGCAATGACGCTTGGCCACGGCCTTCATGTTCAGGGCGTGGCTCAACACTTCGCGTTCGAAAAGCGGGTGTCCGGTGAAACGGGCCACATCGTCCAGCTCGTCGACCGAGATCGGGTCGACAACGTAGCAGGCGGCTTGGGCCTCTTGGGCTATGGCCTGGCCGATCTGGGCGGAAAGGTGCGAGGCGTGCATGCCCCGTTTGCCTTCGCGCAGGTCGCTCAGCATGGTTTCGTTGACCCGGTAGGTGCCGCTTGGCAAGGGTTTGAGCAGACCGCCACGGGCGGCGACGGCTTGGAGCGAAGCAATGCCCGTACCCTTCGCCTTAAGGGTCTGATGGATCACATGCTGCCGGAAATCCTTCTGGGAGTTGATGTCGGGAAAGGGTCTGAGTTCCTCGTCGCTGTGGCGGATGGTCTCGGTCCACTTGGGGTTCAGGCCGGAGAACAGGGCGATCTTGCTCGAGGTGTTGCCGGTGTTGATAACCAGTATGTTAGGGGTCATGACAGCTCCTTAGTTCGGGAAATATTTGCCGATAATCGGGCCGAGTTTACGGCGAGCCGGGGCGGATATCTTGTCCGGGGCGGTGATGACTGCGCAGGACAGGCTCGACTGGCAGCTGCAGGCGGCGGTTTGATCCGGAGAATAGCTCTGAATCAGACGTTTGACCAGATTCTGGGCGTTGTCGACGTTGTGGTGCAGGTTGGCCACGACCATATCCACGGTCACCGCTTCGGCCTCTTGGTGCCAACAGTCGTAATCGGTGACGAAGGCCAGGGGGATGAAGCAGAATTCGCATTCTTTGGCCAGTTTGGCTTCCGGGGCCTGGGTCATGCCGATGATGGAGAAACCCAGCTGCCGGTAGGCGGCCGATTCGGCTTTCGAGGAAAACTGCGGGCCCTCCATGTTGAAGTAGGTGCCGCCCAGGTGGCAGGGGATGTTCAATTCCTGGGCCAGGGCGAAGGCCTTGGCGCAAGACTGCGGGCAACAGGGCTCGGCCATGGAGACGTGGGCAACCATGCCGCCGCTAAAAAAAGTTTTCTCGCGTTTGAAGGTGTTGTCGAAGTACTGATCGGGGATGACCAGGTCGCGGGGTTTCAGCTCTTCCCGGAGAGAACCGACGGCGGTGATCGAGATCAGGGTCTGCACGCCCAGGCTCTTGAGGGCGTAGAAGTTGGCCAGGTAATTCAGTTCGGACGGGGAAATGGTGTGACCCAGGCCGTGCCGGGCCAGAAAGACCACCTGGCGGCCCTGGTAGGAGCCGGCGCACAGCGTAGCCGACGGTTTGCCGAACGGCGTGTCCATGTCGATTGCGGAGATGTCGGTCAGACCGGGCAGAGAATAGAAGCCGCTGCCGCCGATGACGGCGATGGGGTAACGATTCATGGCCACCTC
>CAYXHZ010000045.1:16128-24930 GCA_964465065.1 uncultured Clostridia bacterium | reverse complement strand
CCGGGAATACTTCAAAATCCTCGAGGACACCCTGATCGGCACCTTGCTGCCTCCATACGGCGGGACACGAAAACGGAAGCCGGTCTCAATCGGTAAATTCTATTTTTTTGACCTGGGGGTAGTGAATCAACTTTCCGGCCGTCGTAGTCTGGCAGAAAAAACCGACGAATTCGGAAAGGCCTTCGAACACTTCATATTTACCGAACTTCGTTCCTATTTATCATATTTCGGAGATCTCCGACCGTTGACGTTCTGGCGCAGCAGAAGCGGCGACGAAGTGGACTTCATAATCGGCGACGAACTGGCTATCGAAGTCAAATCAACCAATTTGGTCAACGAACGCCAGATCAGGGGGTTGATGCGGATCGGTGAAGAAATTTCCTTCAAAGATCGGCTGGTGGTATCCATGGATCCGATCGAACGGAAAATCCATGATATCCGGGTCGTTCCCTGGGCCATGTTCCTCGACAGACTCTGGTCCGGTCAATACCGCTAAGCCCCCGGAACCTTCAGTCGGCATTCCACGCTGCAAACCGCACCTCAGCGGGTGATCTCAAGATTTGACGCACTTCGGGCAGGTCCTGCCAGTGCGTGGTCCAGCGCGGCGAAAGCCGGCGGCGACTCATGCGCCATTCCCCGCTGCGCGGGAAGGACGCCGGCACCAGGACATAGCGGCCCATGCGGGCGTTGACCTCGTCCACGGCGCGCATCAGGGCCCGGTTTTGCGCCTCGTCGGTCTCGAACAGGGCCCGGGGCACGCTGGCGGCGGCGGCCAGATCCGCCAGCACCACACCGGCCTTGAAGTAGCGCGTGCCGGGGCGGTGGGCGGAGCGGACCAGTTCCCGGGCGGCGCCGACGATCTGCGGGGTGTAATCGCTGGCCGGAGCAAACGGCTGCTGCAGCAGCGAAACCTGCCGGGGCTGGTGCATGCGGTAGCGGCTGGTGCACAGGAAAACCAGCAGGCGCCGGGCGCGCATGCCGAAGCCGCGCAGGCGGGCGGCGGCCGTGACGGCGTACAGGCAGACGGCGGCCTCGAGCTCCGCCACTTCCCCGATGGGCCGGGAGAAGGAGCGCGCGCAGGCCAGCTGCTGCCGCTCCCGGGGCGCCTCCTTCATGGGATGGCAGGCTACGCCGTGCAGCTCCCACCACAGGCGCCGTCCGGCCACCCCGCCCAGGTTGCGCTCCAGCCAGCACTCTTCCATGTCCGCCAGCTGGGCCGCGGTGCCGATGCCGACGTGGCGCAGCTTTTTGTGATTGCGGAAGCCCACCCCCCACAGCTCCTCCACCGGCAGGGCCTCCAGCTCGGCGTGGACCCGGTCCGGAAAGCCCAGGCAGAAGAACGGCCGTTCCAGGGTCTTGGCCCGACGCGAGGCCACTTTGGCCAGGGTCTTGGTCGGACCGACACCGACGGTGACGGCGATGCCCGTCCAGCGTTGCACCCGCTCGGCGGTCTGCGCCGCCCAGGCCTCCGCTTCGGCGCAGGGGAAGGGCAGGCGCAGGAAGGCCTCGTCGATGGAGTAGACCTCGGTTTTCAGGGCCGCGTCGTGCAGGCAGTCCATCACCCGCCGCGACATGTCGCCGTACAGCTCGTAGTTGGAGGAACGCACGGCGATGCCGTGCCTGTCCACCAGGTCCCTGATCTTGAAGAGCGGCACGCCGCCGGGGATGCCCAGGCGCTTGACCTCGGGGGAACGGGCCACCACGCAGCCGTCGTTGTTGGACAGGACGATGAGCGGCCGCCGGCGCAGGGAGGGGTCGAAGAGGCGCTCGCAGGAAGCGTAGAAATTGTTGCAGTCCACCAGGGCGAAGCAGTCGCGCCAGGCCAGGGAGTTCAGGCTCGTCTGATGATCCATGTCACCGTGCCCCAGCAGACGGTCCGGCGCCCGTCCGGCGCCTGCCGCCCGCCCCGGACCAGGCACCACTGCCCGTCGCGTTCGAGCAGCCAGAGCCGGCCCGGCACCGCCTCCAGGGAGCGGTCCACCACCAGCAGGTCGCCGTCGGCCACTCCCAGGGCCGCTCCGTCCTGGCCGCGGAAACGGAAGTAGAAGGTGGCCGTCGGCCGGGGCACCAGCAGGGGGCCCAGGTCCAGGGGGGCGGCGCTGTACTCGGTGGCCGGGGAGGCAAAGCCGCTGGCTACGGGCGCGCGCGTCGCTTCGTCGGTTTTGGGTCTCATGTGTTCGCCTTTTGTTCGCCATTCTATGATAGCGCCGAAAAGCGATTCTGTCAACGGGAAAGTGGACAAGTTGAGGCTATGTGTCCGGTTGACTTTACAGTTTCCGTTTTCTACCATATCCCTATGAGCGACTGCCCCATCTGTTCGCGGCTCCGGCCCTGCGAGACTTCGTTTTACAAGTATGCGGCCCCGGAGTACGACCGACCTCTGCCCGAGGCTGCCGCCCGCCTGATCGTTCTGCCGGCCGCCCCGGCGGAAGACATCGACAGGCACCACATCCGCCGCTGCCCGCATTGCGCCGCTCTGTACGACTACCGCTTTTCCTACGAGTACCTGGTCAACGGCAGCGAGGACGAAGAGATTCTCACCCGTCTCGACTCCGATCAGGCCAAGTCATGGCGGCTGGCTCAGGCCCAGGAGCTGGAGATGCTGCGCCGGTCCATCGACGATTTGTACAGCTCGGCGGGCAGTCTGGGCGATTACATCGACCGCGGGCGGCCATCGGAACAGGAGAGTCGGCAGGCCTATGACGACATGGAACGCTGCAGACAGGAGGCGGAGCGGCAACGGGCCGTTCTCGAGCAGCGGGTGGAATCCCTGCGCCGGGACGCCCCGGAGATTCTGCAGCTATGGTCGGATGCGCACGTCCGCGCCTGTCAGTTCTTTCTGGACACCCTGCCCGAGACGAGCGAAGACGCCAGGACCGCCCGTTACGTAGCCCTGACCGGCCAGCAGGCCTGGCAGCAGTTTCCCGGCGCCGGGCCGGGCTTCATTTCCATCGACAGCGCCTGGCTTAGCGATTACTTCGACCATTTGAAGATATAGGGGACCGGGCTTTTTTTTCAGATCCGCAGTTTGATGCCGGCGCTGAAGCGGAAACACAGGTCGTTGCCGCTCAAGAAAAGGTCGCCCAGATCGGCCTGGTAGGCGCTGGCGCTCAGTGCCAGATCGAAACGCGGTCCGATCCGGACTTCGCCGCCGCCGCCCAGAGTCCAGGCTAAGCCGCTGCTGCGGATCTCCTCGCAGTAGACGGTTCGGTCGCGGTTGGGTATGTCGACGCAATAGCCGTTCGTCAGGTGGATCAGGTGCAGACCGGCCTTGATGAAGGGACGGAAGGTTTTGCCGGGGCGGAATTTGTAGAGCACCCCGGACAACTGGAACTCGACACCCAGTTCGATGGCCGTGCCTTTGATGGCGCCGGCGCCGAAGCCCAGGTTGCCCAGCGCCGGGAAGGCTTGTCGGCAATCGGGGTGACACGGCGGCCTGACTGTGGTGTTGAACGGATGGTTTTCGTGCGAGTCGAAGCGATCATGATGAAAAAAACTGTCCGCTATAGCCTGGTCTGGCTGTTTCTGCTGTTGCTTGCCTGCAGGCTGCAGGCCGGCCGGAACCCTCAAGAACCCGACGAGCCGACGCCGGAAATTCAAAGCCGCTTTTATCTGGACGGCAAGCCGTCCCTGCAAATGGTCGATCGATTCAGGCGGCAGGCGCAGCAGCGGTACCGGGAGCTCACGGACGGTCTGGAGCGCTATTACCGCTTGCTGAAGGGCGACGGTCCAAAAAAAGTTCAAAAGAAGCTGGACAGGAAGGCGGAAACCGTCGCCTACCGGCTATTCCTGGATTATGTTGACAAACTGGCGGACGGTATCGGCGGCGCGGAGTTTCTGCCCCTGGCCCGCACGGTGGTCCGCCTGGATTTCGCCCTGCGCTGCCAGGCCCGGAGTCTGGCCAGCGTCGAGTTGCTCAGAAAGCTGCCGGTCATTCTCAAATCCAAGCGGATCCCGATCCGGAAGGTTTCGTCCACGGAAGCGGTGAACCTGGTGAACCGGCAGAGCGGGGCGCTGTACAGCCAGGCGGAACTGTCCGCTCTCAAGGAGCGGGGCGTCGACATCTCCAGGTTGAACCCCGGGGATGATTCGAGCCTGTGGGTGGATCACGATGTGTCGGCTGTCGATGTCAGGCGCCATTACGAATCGGCCGACGACCCCCTGCACCGTGGGATCGTTGTGTATTTTCCGCTAGGGAAGGCCTACTACAAGAAGGTGAGAAAAACCCAGAGCCGGCCCAAAGTCGACCTGTATATCGACCATGCCGGCCGCAGGCTGGAATACAAGCTGAAGCTGGGTGCGGAGGTGCACGCCGAGCCCACCTGCGCCGCCCTGATCATGACCCTGGGCTTTTCCGCCGACATCACCCGTCACGTCAGGGATTTCAAGGTGGTGCTCGGTGAAGCGAGTTTCCTGGATTTCCGTCGTGAATGGGAATCGTACTTCGATTCCCGCTATCGGGTCGACGACTTCGTCAAGGACTTGGGCCGGGACGAGGAAGGGAACTATGTCGTGTTTCACGAAGGTCTGCTGGAATACATGCCGGAAGAATTGCTGCGCATCGGCCCATGGGCCTACGGCGCGGCGGAGAATTCCGGTCTGCGCGAGGTTCGTGGCCTGCTGCTCTTCAACCTGTGGGTAGCCAACCTGGACCTCAAAGAGTCGGAAAACAACAAGCTGATCGCCAGAAAGGTCGCCGACCGCACCCGCTTCTTTCAGATTCAGCACGACATGGGCTATGCCCTGGGCGGGGTGCTTCCGGAGCGGCCGGGTTCGTTCCCCTGGCAACTGGTCAGGAAAAAAACCGCCAATTACGTCGTTTTGAATTTTCCCTATCAATACCATCCGGGCCTGGTGGAACACAGCCTGTTCCGGCATGTCACCTTCGCCGATGCGCGCTGGATGGTCCGGCTCATCGCCCGCCTGAGCCGGCGCCAGATCCAGGATGCCGTCTTCTTGGGCGCCTGGCCGGCTCCACTGGACCGCCTGCTGGTGGAGAAGCTGATCGCCCGGAGAAATCAGCTGGTCACGGCCTTCGACCTGGTCGGAGAAGCGACGCCGGAAGGCTCCGTCATCGGCCTGCTGCCCTTCGATCGTCTGCTGACGAGTGAGGACGGTGCGGTCCGGAACGGCGAATTGACAGTGTACCGCTTCCCGGGCCGTCCCCAGTACTACGGACCCTGGCTGAACGACTTGGTGAAGGGAGCCCTGACCGGCCTGCGCAACGGGGCGGTGGACACGCTGGTGGACCTGGTCGGCTCTGTCCGCCATCTGGACCTGAGTCCGGAATGGCTGGGCCTGGACCGCCGCCTGATCGGCAAGGTCTGTCTTCATGTCCATCGTCAGGTGCAGGTCAACCCGGCGCCCCGCAGCGAAGCGGAATCCTTTCTGGTGAAAGACACCCTGGATCTGGGCATCCGACTCGGGTACGGATCGGTGCTGTCCGGCGACATCACCCATTGGCGCAGGCTGAGTCTGGTCTACCCGGTGGCGAGTCGCGACGCGGGCCGATTCCACAATCGTTTCCTGATCGATCTGGCTCTGTATCGGAGCAGTACAGAGTGCTACCCCCGGCACAGTTTCGTCCTGGTCCGGGAGGATTCCCTGGAGGGGCGCGGCCGGCTGGCCCTGCCGCACGGGGATTCCGTCGGCATGATCGAGCTGACGGGCTCCAGGGTCAGCCTGCGCCGGCAGCTGCTGGGCTACAGGAGCGGGAGCCGGGCCGGGAAGCTGGTTTATTGGGAGGACGAGGACGAGTACCGGGAGAAATGCCTGAACCTGGTTTTGACCTTCTGGCACACGCTGCGCGTGGTTCCGGCGAACTTTTCCTGGCGGAGAGGCTGCCTGGACCGGAGAGTCTATGAAATGGACGTTTCGGAGCCGGACGGGGATCCGCTCAGAAAAGCGGCTGTGGAACGGCTCGTCCGGGAGGGAGACGGCGAGTCGTTCAAAGGGATGGCCCGGGTGAAGGCTTTCCGCAACGAGTATCAGGAGGAGCGCAAACGCCTGTCCCTGTTCGGGGCTTTGTTGTGGAGCTCTCTGTTGCGTGTCGACCGCCTGTCGACCGCTCCGGCCGGCGAAGGTGCCGCCGCTGTGGACTACCGGGTCGAGAGCCGGAAATTGAGGCAGTGGCGCTTTTTCGACAACGGCGAGCGGCGCCAATCGATCGTCCGTATGACGGGCGGCTGGGACTCCCGGGGGCTGATGACGGAGCCGCAGGTCGAATTCGAATTCCGCATCGATGACCGGTCGATCCACGCCGTCGAGTTCAACGAAGCGTACCTCGGTTTCATCAACGCCCTTCTGCCCGGCCGGGAATTGCTCCCCTTCAGTCCCGAATTGCACACGGTCGACGGTATGTGGGGCCATACCCGGATGACGGTGCGTATCGTTTTGTCCGCCAAGGCGGTTGAAAATATCCTGCAGGCCCGGGAGGGGCAGATTTGGGCCGCTCTGGCCGATGTGACTCTCAACCCGGCGGACCACACTGGAAAAACGAAAAGCCTGATGCGGAGTTTTCAGAGGCTCGGCACGACGAAAGCCGGCCCGGACAGGCTGAAGAAACTGGTCAGGGCCTTCGGCCGGGCGGTCCGGCATACGCGGCACGGTTACGATCCGACCCTGCCGGCCCTGTTGCTGAAATTGGCGGGGCAGGACGAGCTGTACCTCGATGCGCTGCTGACCGTTCCCGGCGACAAAGAGCAGATTCTGCCCGGCGAGATTCCCTATTACAACGAGTTCGGAGTCCGCAGGCAAGAATACCGGTCGAGCTACGGCTTCGTGCTCGAGGACGCCGCCGACATCTACGGGATCCTGTTCTAGTTTTCCGGCCGGGACAGGCAGGCGCTTCCAGTTGTCGGCGATCGAGTGCGTCTCCGGGACCAAGCGCAGCGATTTTGTTTTCAATTGGCTGGCTTTTGGGGCTTGACTTTGGTTGGTCTCCTTTGTAGCATCATATATTCTATGGAAAGAAACACCGTTATTTGTGTTTTCTTCTGTATGAAATCCCGCACATGATGTGGGCAACTGGAGGTTGTGATGAAAAGATGTCTGGTTCTACTGCTCTTGCTTTTTTTACCCTTGTCCGTTTTCTCAGCGTCCAAGGCGGCCGATGAAGCGAAAAATAAGCTGGTCGGTCCGTTGCGGGAGCTGAGCGATTACTACAAAACGCAGTCTAAGTATTCTGCGCCGGCCTTTTTGAAATTTCAGGCCAAGCGGGAAAAAAACCCGGAAAGACGACAGCGTATGCTGAACCAAGCCGCGTCGACGGCTGTAGCCCGGGGCGGCGTCATCGACAGCGAGGACGGCCAATGCAAGATCGTTCCCATCTACGAGGGAACCATTCTCCTCGAGGAAGTACAGAAAAATTGGGGTAACCCCGATTTCGACGTTCTGAGCTGCCAGATTCAGTGCGACGGCGACCCGGACCGGCTGCTTTCCGAAAAATTCAAGATCATCAGCAAGCTCAGACTGGAAAGCGAGGATGCTGAAGAGAAATATCTGGTGTCCGCCGAGTTCGCGGCCAGTGAACTGAGCCATCTGGCCGCCCTGTCCGACGTGAAAAGCATCAGCCCGGTCCTGCGGGTCAGCGAAAACAACGACCAGGGCACCTACTGGACCGGCGCCTCGGTCATCCGCAAACAGGAAGGCGATTTCTTCACCAAGGGCTACACCGGCGAAGGCACCATCGTCGGCGTCATCGACTCCGGCATCGACTGGACCCACGAGGACTTCGTCGATCCGGCCACCGGCAGCAGCCGCATCCTCTACCTGTGGGACAGCGAAGTGACCACCCCCGGCAAGACTCCGGCCGATGTCTTCGGCGGTGATTTGAGCGGCCTGACCATCGGCACGGTCTGGACCAAGGCCGAGATCGACGCCGGCCTGTGCACCTCGACCGACACCAACGGCCACGGCACCCACGTCACCGGCAGCGCCGCCGGCAACGGCTACGCCACCGGCAAGTACGCCGGCATGGCCCCCAACGCCGACATCATCTTCGTCAAGGGGCTCAATGCCGCCGGCAACAACGGCGCCCTGTTCATCTACGAACTGGCCACTCAGCTCGGCAAGCCTTGCACGGTGAACATGTCCTACGGGCCTACGTATCCGTTCCATTATATTTCTTATTGGCCTCAGAACTATCCCGCCGACAACACCAGCAACGCCGCAATGTTCTTTCAGGCGCTCAACGGCTACTACGGTCCGGGGCATATCCCGGTGAAATCGGCCGGCAACAACGGCCATTGGAATACCTACACCGGTACGCCAGCGCCGATGACCGGCGCCTACCATGCCGAAGGCAATCTGGCCAGCGGTCAGTCGAAAACGCATACCTATACCTGGTACAACAACTATGCCGGCGTGATCGGCACATTGGCCAGCAACCGGTACCCCTGGGGGCAACTGGGCATCTGGTACAGCGGGCCCATCCGCATCACCTTCATCTCGCCCAATGGCTACAGCACCAGCGCCATGTTGCATGGTAATTCCGGTTACGTATACCCTGCGAGCCTGGAAGGCATCGTGTATTACACGCTGGACAACCCGGTGGCCGCGAACGGCGCCTATTACGGGACCTTCGATTTCGAGTGGCTCACCAATCCGACGACCCAGCCCACTCCCGGAGATTGGCAGATCGTGGTCGAGCCGGCCGGCGCCAACAGCGTCAGTTACGATATCTGGTGTTCCAATTTCGCCTTTATCGGCGGTGGCGGGTATTACGTACCCACCATTTATTCCTATTTTACCGGCAACCAGTCCCATGCCAAGTACATCACCCACGAGGGCGCTTCCGACTAC
>CAYXHZ010000045.1:8051-16028 GCA_964465065.1 uncultured Clostridia bacterium | reverse complement strand
CTGTGGGCCCACCACGACTTCTTCACCGACAGCGGCAGCCCCAACGCCTGGGGCTACGGCAAGTTCAACGTCCGGCCGCTAAACTCGGCGCCGGTTGCCCATATCAGCGTCGACAAGAGCGAGATCGTTCTCGACGACATGGAGTACACGGTCCATTTCGACGGCAGCGCTTCCTCCGACCCGGAAGGTTTCCCGCTGACTTACAGCTTCGGCTACGAGGCCCTGCCGCTGGACGACGGCGCCGCCCCCGCGACCCACACCTTCAGCAGCTCGGGCAGCAGCGCCACACTGGAGGTCGACCCCGAGATCGAGGGCCGCTACCGCGCCAGCCTGAAGGTCAACGACGGCCTGGCCGACAGCGCCACGGTCTGGTCGGGCTATGTCCAGACCCGCTTCTACCCGATCCTGCCACCGGTCAACCTGAAGGTGGTACGAGTCGAGAACGACCTGATCCTGTTCAAGCGCTACTACAACACCGTCACCTGGGAGGCCAACCCCGACAACAAGTCCAAGGTCGACAAGTACGTTCTCTACAAGAAGGCCAAGGGCGCCGACGACGGCAGCTACACCTGGGTCAATGACTATAAGCCCGGCGATGTCTTCAAGCACGAGGAAAAGGGTCTGACCCAGGACGAGCTCTTTACCTACAAAGTGGTGGCCGTCAACAAGCGCGGCGTGGTCAGCGACCCGATCGTGGCCGGCAACTAAGGAGTAACCCAAAATGCGCAAACAGTTAATACTCGCACTGATCCTGATGACGGGCCTGTCCCTGGGCGCCGTCTCCGTCGACCTGGGCCTTTCCTACGGCGGACAGCAGCTCAACGACGACAAGCTCGAACCCATTTTCGGCAACGGTAAAATCTTTTGCCCGGAACTTTCCGTCAATGTCTTCAAAGGCCTGACTCTGGGTATCCTGTACGAAGGCGGCTACGACAAGGACGGGGATATCGGCACCATCGAAGTGTACGCCAGCAACCTGAAACTGTCCGGTCTGGAAGGGTTCATCGGTTACACCCTGGACCTGGGCCGTTTCCATCCCTTCGTCCGTGTCGGCATCGGCTCGCACAAATACGAGCAGACCTACACCGCCAGGAACGGCGCAACGGACCTGCCCGATAATCTCAGTTCTTTCGAAAAGAGCAAGAGCGTGTTCTCTTTCGGCGGCGGTCTGAAGATCGACCTGATCGCCGGACTCTACCTGGGCGGCCAGATCCGTTACCTGCCGATGAAGTTCACCCTGGATGTCCCGGGCAACAACTCGATCGACCTGGACATGGGCGGCCTGCGCTACATGGTCACCGTCGGCTACCGTTTCGATTTCGCCAAGAAAAAGTAACATTACCTTATCGAATGCAACGGGGCAGCGGATTTCGGTCCGCTGCCTTTTTATTTCCTTATCGATGTGAATCTCTCGCCATGGGTGAACGATCGTGGACAAGAACAAATTCTGCGTTTTTCTGCTCCTGCTGACGCTGGCCGGCTCGCTGCCGGGCGCCGCCGAGCCCCGGCTGCTGTGGAAACAGGACCTGGTGGTGGAAACCGCCGGCGGACCGGCCATTTTTTCAGACCGGGCGGCCGTGGTCAACAAGAACGGCGCCCTGTTCGTTTTCGATCATCGCGGCCAATTGCTCTGGCAGCGCGATCTCAAGGCCCCGCTGGCCGCCGCGCCCAGTTACGACGGCCAGGGCAAGCTCTGGCTGGCCGATCTGTTCGGTCAGCTGCGCTCGCTGGACGAACAGGGGCAGGAACGCCTGGTCTTGAAGGGCTCAAAGCCATTCCGGGCCACCCCGCTGCCGGACAACGGCCGGATCGTGGTCTGTGACGAGGCGGGACAGCTGAGCATGTTCGACGCCGGCAGCGGCCAGCTGCTGCGCAGCGTCAGTCTGGGCGCGCCGGTCTTTTCCAGCGGACTGGTCCTGGACGACGGCAGCGTGCTGCAGCCCGGCAAGGACGGCAAGGTGTTCAAAATATTCGCCGACGGGAAGGTACGGACCTGGTTCTCCGGCAGCGGGGTCATCTTCTCCAGTCCGGCCGCCTTCGGCGACGGCCGCATCGCCCTGACCTCCATGGATCACCACCTCTACCTGCTCGACGCCGACGGTAAGGCCCAGTTCCGCTTCCGGGCCCAGCGCTGGGTCATCGCCTCGCCGGTGATCGACCAGGGCGGGCGCATCTATTTCGGAAGCTACGACAAGCATTTCTACGCCGTCGAAGCCAACGGCAAGATGGCCTGGCGCGTCGACGGACAGGGCGGTTTCAACGCCTGCCCGGTCATCGACGACAGCGGTGTGGTCTACACCGGCGACGGCTCGGGACGGATCTACGCCTTCAGCCGCAACGGACGATCGCTCTGGCAGTTCCGCAGCGGCGACTACGTGCGTTCGGCGCTGGCCCTGTTTCCGGACCGGGCGGTGCTCCTGGTCGCCTCGCTGGACGGATTTCTGTACGCCCTGCAGGCCGAGGCGCCGCTGGCCAGGGATGCGCGCTGGCCCAAGTACATGGGCGACGAACGCAACAGCGGCCGGACAGGCCGACGCTGACGGGAGCGCAAGGGCCTTTCTAGCCGCCGTTCTGACGCGGGCTGGCGTCGGCGAACCCGGTCAGGGACTGCAGCTTGTCGTACCATTTCTGAATGTTTTCGCGGTCGGCGGTCGGTGTGGAAGCGGCGGCCAGGGCCTGGCGGTAATGTCCGTAGACCTGCTGGACCATCGATTCCAGCGGGGCGATGCCCAGTTGCTTGTTCATGCCGGTGAAGCTGATCAGTTTTCCGGACATCAGATAATTCTTGTACATGTCCTGGACCAGGGCCGGATCGGGGGCGAGCCGGGTGATTTCCTGCAGCTGGCCGAGCTGCAGGTACTGGCTGTTTTCCAGCAGGCTGCGGTACCAATCCTGGATCTCGCGCTGGACAGCCTTCAGTATGCCCGGCCGGATGTCGAGGCCCGCAAAGACCAGCTTGAAAACGGGCACCGGCTGCACACCGATCATGCTGCGGATCAGGTCCTGGCTGACGACGTCCTCCGGCTCGATGCCGGTGATTTCCCTCAGCTTTCTGATCAGAAAAAAACGGGTACGCAGGGCCATGTCCTGCTCCAGGTACCGTCGGTAGCCCATGCGCACCGCCGTTTCCGGCAGCGGCTGGGCCTTGTCCTGGATCAGCTGCTGCAGTTCGGCCAGACGGTGCTCGTCGATCATGGTCACGACCAGGTTGATGAAGTCCTTGCGGCCCAGCGCTTTGTTCATGCTCTTTCGCCGGCCTGGTTGAGCAGGACGTCCACCGAAGAACTGATTTCCGGGACATGCTGACTGAGTTCGAAGACCAGATTGTCCGGTTCCAGCCCCATCAGGTTCTGGTTTTTACGGATCCATTCCCAGGCATCCTGCTTGGCGACCTGGTCGATGTCGGTATTGTCCCAGGGCATGCCCAGGCCGAAGAGATTGGCGTAATCGTTGGCCAGGCTGACGATGGCGGTGGCCAGGTTCATCCTGGAGGGCAGCAGCTGGTGATGGTTGGCGATGACGTTGACGATGGTGGCATCGAATTTCCAGGCTTCGGCCAGAAACGCGCCGATATCGGCGTGATCGATGCCGATGGTCCGGTTTTCGGCCTCGAATCCGCTCAGGTTCTCCTGGATCGCCGTCATGACGGCCTTTTCGAACAAGTCCGGGTGAAACTGGTACAGCAATACCTTGCCCAGGTCGTGCAGCAACCCGCCCAGGTAATACTGGTCGCTGCCGGGCAGACGCAGCATCATGGCCAGGCGGTCCGAGAAGAAAGCGGTGGCCAGAGAGTGCTTCCAGAAGTTCTGGGCGCTGAATTCGGGCAGGGCCGATTTGTTGACCGGAAGAATCCGCACCAGGCAGATCTGCAGCACCAGATTGCGCAGGGTTTCGGTACCCAGGTAGGTGATGGCGTTGTCGACGAGTTTGGTTTCCTGGAGCCGGCCGTACAGCGCCGAATTGCTGAGCTGGATGATCTTGCTGACCATGCTCTGATCCTTTTTGATCAGGTCGGATATGGCATGACTGGAACAGAACGGGTTGTCCAGAAGCTTCTGCATCTCCACGAACAGGACGGGCAGGGTCGGCAGCTGGTGTCGGCGCGGGTTGAACAGTTTCTGCAGGATTTCTTGTTTGCTCATGGCAGCCTTTTCGCTTTCGTTCCCAAACAGATTTTACAACTCTATTTATGTAATTGTTTCGGTACGAATTCAACAAAACCCACAGGTGTGCGGATCTTTTGGCGCGGATCTTTACAACTATGGCCAAAGACAGTAAGATGATGGTTCTGATTGTTCGAGCAAGGAGATTGTCATCATGAATGTACGCTTTTTGGGCGCGGCACGGGAAGTGACCGGTTCGATGCACATGGTCGAAGCCGGAGAAGACCGGATTCTGCTGGATTGCGGTATGTTCCAGGGAAAAAGACAGGAGAGCGAAGACAAGAACCGGCATCTGGCCGTCGACGCCGCCAGTGTCACCAATATTGTTTTGTCCCACGCCCATATCGATCACGCCGGGCGTTTTCCCCTGCTGGTCAAGAACGGCTTCCACGGGCAGCTGATCTGCACCCGGGCCACGGCCGACGCTCTGCAGCCCCTGCTGCTCGACGCGGCCTACATCCAGGAATCCGATGCCCAGTACCTCAACTACAAAACTCTGCGCAGCCGGATGATGGCCGAAAACGGGCTGTCTGCCAAGCAGAGGACGGGCGAGCGCTATGAAGGCATCAAGAAGCAGCTCAAGAAAAACGGACAGCGCATCGATGCCGACCAGGTGGGCAAGCTGATGGAACAGCGTGGCATCGATCCGGTCAGACCGCTGTACGGCATCCAGGACGCCGAAGCGGCCCTGCGCCAGATTCAGAGTTATCCCTATCGCACACCGGTTCAGGTCGGACACAAGATGGAAATCGAATTCTTCGACGCCGGCCACATCCTCGGTTCGGCCCTGACCCTGCTGCGTGTCCAGGAAGGCGGCAAGACCCGCCGCATTCTGTTCAGCGGCGACATCGGCCGCTTTTCCAAGCCGATCCTGCGCGATCCGACCGTCGTCTTCGACCCGGCCGACCGCAACATCGACCTGCTGATCATCGAGAGCACCTACGGCGACCGTTTGCACGACGAGATAGACAACCTCAAACCGGCGCTGAAAAAAATCGTCAACGACACCCTGAGCCGCGGCGGTTGCGTGCTGGTGCCGGCCTTCGCCTACGGAAGGACCCAGGAGCTCCTTTACACAATCCATGAACTGATGAACGAGAAGGCGATCCCGTCCGTGCCGGTTTACGTCGACAGCCCCCTGGCCGGGAAACTGACCCGGGTGTACGGCGAACATCCCGAGCTCTACGATCGGGAAACCCATGAAACCTTTCTGGAAAGGGGCCAGAACCCATTCTACTTCTCCTCGGTGCGCTTCATCGAAACGGTCGAGGAGTCGATGCGCCTCAACCGCGACATGTCCCCGCACATCGTCCTGTCGGCCTCCGGGATGTGCGAAGCCGGCCGGATCCTGCACCACCTGCGCTACAAGATCCACGATTCGCGCAACACCGTGCTGATCGTCGGTTTCATGGCCGAACACACCCTGGGGCGGCGCATACTGGAACTGAGCGCGGCCAGAAGGGAACGCGGCGGGCACGGACCGGTACCGATGGTCAACATCCTGGGCAAGGAATACCCGCTCAAGGCCCATGTGGAGACGGTTTCGGGCTTCAGTGCCCATGCCGATAAAAACGAACTGCTTCGCTTCCTGCACGAATCCGGTCTGACGATCGCCAAGGTGGCGGTGGTGCATGGAGAAGAGGAGCAGTCACGGCAGTTTTGCGAGCATCTGCGGGCCGAGGGCCTGGATGCGGTGGTGCCTCACATGGAGGAGCAGATCACGGTTTGATCTTGTCGGCGTATCGGGGCTGCATCGCCTTGGCGATGCCTTCCCGCAAGGCGTTCAGGCTGAAGGGCTTGCGCACGACTGTCAGATCGCTGCGGCTGTAGTCTTCACGATCCAGCGGATCGCCGTAGCCGCTGCAGATGATGGCCCGGATGCCCGGGGATTGGGACTGCAGGCGCAGGAGCAGTTCGAAGCCGTTCAGCTCCGGCATGACCAGGTCGCTGATGATCAGATCGATTTCCGCGTGGTGCTGGCGGAAATAGTCCTGGGCGGCGATCGGGTCGGTGAAAGGCTGCGGGCGGTGCCCCAGACGGGTCAGCATGCGGCCCAGAATATCCAGAACGCTCCGTTCGTCGTCGATGACCAGGATGTGCAGGCTGCTTGTCGCAGCTGGGTCTGCCGCTTCGTCGACAAGAGGCGGCGCTACCGGCGCAGAGTCGGTCTCGGCGCACAGGGGCAGGCTGATGATGAAGCGTGAGCCTTGCTCGGGCTGGCTTTCGACCTGCAGGTCACCGCCGTGTTTCGAAATGGTGCCGTACGCCGCCGGGAGTCCCATGCCGGATCCGCTGCCGGTAGGTTTGGTGGTGAAGAAGGGCTCCAGGATGTGGGCCTTGATCTCGGCGCTCATGCCGACACCGGTGTCGTGGACGCAGACCTGTATGAAACGCCGGCTCGGATCGTTTTCCGTGCTCAGGGTCAGGGTGCCGCCCAGGGGCATGGCGTCGCAGCTGTTGAGGGCGATGTTGAGCAGGGCGTTGTGCAGATGCGAGCGGTCGCCGCTGACGATGTCGCGTCCGGCCTTCAGGTCCGTGACCAGCACGATCTTTTTACTGACGCTGCGTTTGAGCATGTTCAACACGTCCCCGATGACGGCGTGTACGGAAGTGGGCTCGGAGCGGAACAGGCCTTTGCGGGCGAAAGTCAGCAACTGCTCGATCAGGTCGGCCGATCGTCTGGATGCGGCGATGATCTGGCGCAGGTAATCCTGGGCGGCCGGGGACGTGCCGCATTCCTGCTGGCACAGTTCGGCGTAGCCCATGATGCCGGCCAGCTGATTGTTGAAATCGTGGGCCACACCGCCGGCCATCTGACCCAGGGCCTGGAGCTTGGCCGTCTGGTGGATGCGCTGCTCGATACGGATCCGTTCCTCTTCGGCCTTTTGCAGCAGTTTCTTGTTCATCTCGTAGTGCAGCAGAATCATGCCGATGGCCACGCAGAGTTCCAGACAGTAGCCGACGGTGAAACCGATGGTCGCCCAGTACGGATCGCGGGCCAGGAACGGATAATCGAATTTGTGCAGGCCCCAGACGATCATGGCCAGTCCGATGCCCAGACGGGTGAAGTACGGGGCAGGCTGGTAGACGATGAAATACAGGCCGATTCGTACGAAGATGTACCCCAATAGCAGGAAGATCGGCACAACCAGCCATAGATAATCCAGGCGCAGGAAAGAGGCCAGGACAATCCAGGCCAGGAATGGGGCGAAGGACAGCCAGAAGGCGATACCGGACGTTTTTTTCATGAACTGGCGTGTCCCCAGCAGCAGCATGACGCCGTTACCCAGGGCCAGGATCTGTCTGAGGCCGAGCGGCAACCAGGCATTGTGCGACTCGCCGAAGGTCAGGGAACTGGCGAAACGCAGCGCGTACAGGACCCAGGCTATGAACCAGATCAGCAGATAGGGCCGTTTTTCCTTGAAGTACAGGTACAGAAAGGTCAGGCTGATAATCAGCGTGCTCAGGCTGGCCGACAGTAACGATAAAATGAACGGACTCTGCATGATCATTTTTCTTACCCTTGCGCGTTATCACAAGCACTGTTTTCTGTATAATGCCTGCTATCTTTCTTTTTTGCAAGGCCGGCCATTTCTTGCCTGGCACTTTTTTCAGCACGCAACTTTTCTTGCCTGGCACCTTTTTTAAAAACATCGCGTTATCGCGGTTATCGGATGGATTTTTATTGTGACTCGCTCTCCCGGTATTCCGCAATCTGTCCGCTTTTCAATGGAGCATGAAGGAGTACATGAGATCCAGCCCCCCGTCCCTTCAGGGAAGGGGGTAGGGGGAAAGGTCAGGCCGATTAGGTGCC
>CAYXHZ010000045.1:4896-7951 GCA_964465065.1 uncultured Clostridia bacterium | reverse complement strand
CCGCCGGGGCGTTACGACTTGGTTGATGTAAGCTTACTGCAGGGTGGCGACGACCGGGTCGCTCTTGTTGCCTTCCTCGTCGACGGCGATGACGGCATACTGGTAGGTCTTGCTCAGCTCGCTGCGGCCGATGCTCTCGGTGAAGCGGTACTGCTTGTTGCTCTCGACGATCTCGAAACCGTCGCCGGGTGTGGCGGCGACGAAGGTCTTGTAGGGGGTGGTGTAGCTGAAGGTATTGCTCTCGCTGCGGTAGAGCAGGAACTTGACGGCGGTGTTGACCCCGTCGACGATGTTGTCGCTGCTGTTGATCCAGTTGACCACGTTGTAGTTGTTCTGGAAGAACAGACTCTGCTCGCGGACCTGGCTGCGGCTCGCCGAAGCCACCGGGTAGATGCGGATGCGCTTGGCCACTGCGTAATCGGCGAAGGACATCATGGATTCGGGCGGATTGACTCCGTCGCGTTTGAACCAGGCGACGGCGATGCCGACGTAGGGCGAGGCGCTCATGTGGCACATACGCGGAGTTTCTGATTTCGGGATGACGATCGGAGCGCTCCACGAGCCTTTGTAGTAGGTACGGTACTTGATCTGACCGTCGTCGTTGTAGGAGAAATAAAACCGGTCGCCGTGGTATTGCAGGCCGGAATCATAGAATTTGTGGTCCCACGGTCCTTCGGTGACGAATTTCGGGCTGCTGTACTTGCCTTCGGTGTCGTTTTTGCTGGAGTAGGTGATGGTGACGCTGTAATAGTTATGCTCAGCGTAGCTGAAAAAGATGTAGAGCACTTCCAGACCGTCCGGTCTGACTGCCACGTTGGGCTGCATGGTCCAGGCGCCGTTGTTGGTCATCTGGATGGGGACGGATCTCCAGCGGCCGCCGCGGGTGTTGGTGTAATACGCCTCGATGACCTCATGCGGGGGAATATCGATTTTCTGCTCATAGGCCACGTACTCGACGCCGTTGTCGTCGGTGGCCACTTCCATACGTTCGGCGCCGTAGGTGTGATGGCCGAAGATGTAGGGATCGCTCCAGACGCCTTTGGCGCTGCGGTAACGGACTGTGTCTTCCAGGTCGAGGGGATTCCACAGGGTCAATTCGTAGTAAACACCGGTTTCCTTCAGCTTCGGGTTGTAATGGACCACGGGAAAATCGCCGCTGCCGTTCTGGACCGTTTCGATCTTGGCAAAGGCGCCGTTCTTGTAGTGGGCGAACAGGATGGTGCGGTTGTGGCCGCCTTCGGTGCTGGTGGGCAACTGGGCCCAGGTGACGAAGAATTCTCCATCCTCGCCGGCCGCGACACGCGGCCAGATGTTGTCCCCGAACTGGCCGGGGATGGTGATGACCTTGCTCATGGTCTTGGTCTTGGTGTTGTAGACGGTGGCCTGAATCCGGTTCTGACCGGCGTTCCAGACCTCGACCTCGCACCAGACGGTCATGATCAAACCGTCGGGGCTGATGGCCGTATCGTTGAGCTCCGAATATCCGGTCTTGGAATTGGATGTGTTATAGGTATTGAAGACCAAGTCTTTGGCCGGGAGAGCCATTGAAATAGCCAGTAGTATCAGGACGGGCAGGCAATACTTGATTCTCATGGATATGCATCTCCTGTTAATGAATTTTTTACTATTAGTTTATACCATAGAATGCCCGGCATTGAAAATGCTTTGTGCTTGGTTCTTTGGATATGGGTTTCGCAGGGATCTCATCCGGTCGGGTCGAAAATTGACCAGATTCGGACCGATACGGTGGCAATACGAGGTTACCAGTAAGTTTTATGATAAAATTATGTACATAAAACCACTTGTTTTGCCGCTGCGTACTTGCCTTATGCGAAGAAATATCATACCCTTAGGTTTTCAGTAATTCTGAGCCGCTTGAAATGTGACTTTGTTGGGTGTATATTTGAATTCCGTTTGCGAATCGGTCATACAGAAGTGTCGAGGAGGCTTTATGAAACGTTGCCAAAGCTGCGTTCTGGGCGATTCGGTGCCCTACATCAAGTTCGACGAGCACGACTCCTGCTCCTATTGTCGGTCGCATAAACCCATCGAATACAAAGGCGAGGACGCCTTCCGGGAGCTGATCGCGCCCTACAAAACGGATGGGGACCGCCCCAACTGCATCGTCGCCCTGAGCGGCGGCCGCGACAGCACCTACGTCTTGCTCTCGATGGTCCGCGACTTCGGCATGCGCCCTCTGGCCGTCCATTACGCCAACCCCTACAGCGATCCCCAGGTCCACGAGAACGTCGTCAACGCCACCCGTATTCTCAACGTGCCCCTGTACAGCATTCCCTACGCCCCCAAAATGCACCGCCGCATCTTCCGCCACAACCTGCGCACCTGGCTCAAGCGCCCGGCCCTGGGTGTCCTGCCGATGATGTGCCTGCCCTGCCGCGCCCTGTGGTGGGGGGTGCTCCAGGCTGCCCGCAAGCATAAAATCCCGCTCATCGTCAGCGGCAACAACCGCTTCGAGGACAATTCGTACAAAAAGGCCCTGCTGGGCATTTCCCCCGATGAATCCTGGGAGAACACCTACAGGAAGAGCTTTCTGGGCGTGGTCAAGGAGACGGCCCGCAATATCGGTTACCTGCACCCGGCCCATTTCGGCACCCTGTTCAAGTCCTATTTCTTCGGCGACACCTACGCCATGGGTATGCGCTGGTTCAAAAACAAGATTCACCTGGCCGACCTGTTCTACTATCGTCCCTGGCGGGAGGAGGAGATTCTCGGACGCATCCAGACGGAACTGAACTGGCAGGCGCCGGCCGACGTGCCGTCCACCTGGCGCTGGGACTGCGATGTGGCTTTTCTCAAGGATTACATTCACATGACCCTGGTCGGGGCTACCGAAAAGGACGATTTTTACGCCAAGATGGTGCGCGAGGGTCAGATCAGCCGCCAGGAGGGACTGCAGCGCATCGAGCGCGAGAACCGTCTGCCGCTGCGGCGTATCGAGCGCATGCTGGCCGAGGCCGGCTACAGTCTGGAAGAGTTCGACAGTCTGCTCAAGAAGAATTACCGGGAAAAGTTCGGCAGCAAGACGCACGATGTG
>CAYXHZ010000045.1:0-4796 GCA_964465065.1 uncultured Clostridia bacterium | reverse complement strand
GAAGTGAGAGGAAAGAAACTCCAAAGCCGCCCGGTACACCGCCTCGAAATCCGGACACAGGTGGCGGTTGACGATCACATGCCGGCCGGCCCGTGGAAAGGCGATCAGCTTTTTCATCTGCGGCGGCGTACCCAGATGTTCGAACATGTCCGCGATGGCCGGCGCCGAGACCACCCGGTCGCCGGGAAAGTAAGCCACCAGCGCCGGGCAGCGCACCCGGGCGAAGGTCTCCGGCTGCATGAATCTCTCCGTCAGCTGCTGGATGGCCTGCACCCCTTCCAGCCGGTAACGGCGGTACCAGTAGCGCTGCACGAGTTCGTCATGTTGTTCGCCCGTGTCGCGGTAGCGGGAGCCCAGAATCAGCCGGGCCAGTTGCAGACCCCAGGGACGGGTCAGGAGCCTGGCCTTGGCGTCGGCCAGGCGGATGTTTGGCGAAAAGAGCAGCAGACCGGCCACCCGGTCCGGAAAGTCGGCGGCCAGCATCAGCGCCAGACTGGCTCCGGTGGAGGTGCCGGCGATGACGACCCGATCGCCCAGCTTGCCGGTCAGGGCCAGAGCCTGCAGCGCCGATCGGTAGTAATCGTCCGGTCTGAGCTTACCGAGCGGGTCCGGGCTGTCCAGACCGTGTTCGGCCAGACGCGGCAAGTACAGGTTCATGCCCGTTGCGCGGCACAGATCTCGGTGCAGGGGCTCGCCTTCAAACCAGCTGGCCGAAAAACCGTGCAGGTAGAGCATGGCCAGACGAGTCCGGCCGCGGTTTTTCTCGTCCAGCCAGACGATACGGCTGTGTTGGTCCGGCCGGAGCCGGAGACCGGCATCGTTGGCGGCGGCCAGTTGCTCTGCGCTGATATCGTCGTCGCCGGCCGGCCAGCTGTGATCCAGGGCGATGGCGCGTGGGCGGGGTCCGCACAGGTACAGGACGACGATCGACAACAATGTTGCGACCGCGATCGTCAGCGCTTTCCATTTTTTGGACGGAAAAAAACCGGGCATGGGCACATTATACCCGAGCGCCGTTGTAAAGAGCAGCGTTACGGTTTTACCGTGTTTCCTTGCGTTTCGAGACGCAAGTCCGGTAAGATGGTCGATGCCGATCCGTAAACGTACATGGGACGTAAAATGAAGAACCGACCGCTGCTGCTGATCGATTTCGACGGCACCGTCACCTGCCGGGACAGTGAGCTTTACGTGGCCGATCGACTGCTTGACGATGCCGGAAAGCGGGTGCTGGCGGAACTCGTCGCGGACTACGAGGGCCTGCGGATCGGCCTCTCGGAGTATTACGATCGCTATTTCGCCCTGATGGACCTGGACCGGCGGCAATGGCTGTCCCTGGTCGAACAGGTTCCCTGGCGGGTGGATTTTCCTCTGTTTATCCAGGCCTGCCGGAAACGCGCCGTCGATGTCATGATCCTGTCGGAGGGGCTGGACCTGTTCATCGTCCCGCTGCTGAACGAGATGGCCCTGGCCGACATCCCCTTATCCTGCAACCGCATCGACTGGGCAAGCGGGCGGCCGAGGGTCGTGCCGGCCTGGGACGCCGTCGCCTGTGACCGCTGTCTCAACTGCAAGGGGGTCCATGCCCGTAAATTTCTGGACAAAGGCCGCAGCGTGGGCCTGATCGGCAATGGCGCCTCGGACCTGTGCGCCGCCCGGGAAGTGAAGCTGACCTTCGCCCGGGACCAGTTGGCCTGCTTGTGCCGTCAGGAAGGGATCGCTTTTGTCCCCTGGCACGATTTTGCCGATATCGATCTGGATTTGATCGATTTGTAGGGGCGAATCGTTCGCCCCTACACGATCGTGGCAATTATTTGAATTGGCTCAGCAGCTCTCCGACGGCGCTGCGGTGAACGGTGAAGCCCATCCACTTCAGTTTGACGTAGTCCTCGTGGATGAAGCGGTACCCGACCGGTTCGGTGTTGCGGGCGCCCGAGCCGGAATCCTTGATGACAAACCACCATTGCCCGTTGTCGATCCGGTAGCCGACGATGTGGATGCCGTGGTCGTCGGTGGTGGTACGGTTGCTGAAGCGATGCTGACGGGCGCTGTCGTCGATGTAGTCGCCGGGGATGTCGAAGCTGGGCACCACGCCTACTTTGAGATCGGCGTTGTAGCCCGGTTCGGAGGTGTCGCCGCCGATGGCGACGGTGTAGCCTGCCTTGAGAGCCTTTTTCAGGCATTCCATGTAGCTGTCGAGCGGGACGTTGTGGTAACTCTTGTCGTGCCACCAGTTGTCGGGTACCTCGTATTCTACCTTCTGCCAGTACGGTTGCTGCATGATGGACATGATTTCGACGTAGTCGTCCGTTTTCAACTTGAGAAATTTGTCCCGGAAACTGATCGGGGTGTATTCTTTACCCTGGTAACTGAATTTCTCCGGGGGCACGCCCAGGTGGTGATTCAAAATAGCCTTGACCCCGGACTGGACGAATTCCCCGTTCCAGTTGCCGCTGGTTTTAATGCCCTTGAGGAAGGTATCGATTTCATCGAACAGGGCCCGGTGATCGTGGAAGGGTTGCCCCTTCTTGAGACCGGTGTAGATCTCGTAGGGCACGATGCCGTGATCGCCGATCTGGCGGGTGACCGAATTGCCTTCGGCACCCTCGGCGACATAGGAATCGCCCCGCATTTCGATAAAGCGGGCCGCCTTGTCGAGGTATTCCTGGTAGACGACGAAGACCTGGGACAGCTTGACCTTGATCTGATGCTGGCGGTACAGGTCCGTTTCGAGAAACGACAGGGTGGAGAAGGCCCAGCAGGTATTGGTGGCGCCCTGGGACTCGACCGGGTTGTGCCACTGCACGGTGTACCGGCTCATGTCGGTGGGGTACTGGTTGGATCCGAAATCCATCTGGAAGAATTTTCGTCCAGGTCCGCCGCGGCGGGGGCGGCCGGCGGAAAGGTCGGGAGCGGCGGGGCCGTTGAAGGCGTTGAGTTCGCTTTCAATTTTCTGATAGAAGGAACTCGATCCCTCCTTGAACGTTCCCTTATCCTTTTTCTCGGCGGTCTGGGTCTGGGCGGTCATGGGGGCTAGCAATAAGCCCAGGATCGCCATGGTCAGCAGTATGTTTTTCATGTTGAACCTCCTTGAAAAACATTGTACTGTGTTCTCCGTTCAATAGGCAAACTCTTTGGGCCGGCTTTCGCGGATCCGGGCCGGATGACCAAAACAGGTGTGGGAATGACCCCAAGCGCTTCCTGTGGGTTTCGGGGTCGGAGATCCCTTCGCAAAAGCCTGCTTTTTCAGGTACAATAAGCCAATGATGAATTCCGAAAATCCGATTTGGCCCGAATGCGATCATCGCCACGAGCGCTACAGCTGCGACTGGCTGCAGAGCATGCTGGTCGTCCTGTGCGACGGCACGGTGGTGTGCGGTTGCGCCGACCCGTACGGCGAGCGCCCTTTGGGCCATCTGTCCCGGAGCAGCCTGTTGGAAATCTGGCAATCGCCGTTGGTCGAGGCCATCCGCCGCGATATCAACCAGGGGCATTGCTGCTTCTGCGATCCCTGCGGACTCAAGCGCCGTCTGAGCGATGACCAGGCGGTACCGGTTTACCCCTTGCGTCATGACAGACTGCCGCGCATCTTCCTCGAACCGACGGCGGCCTGCAACCTGGATTGCTTCCAGGCGGTGTGCAACAAGGGCTCCGGACTGCTCAAGACCCGCAGCCGGATGTTCTTTCCCCTCGACGAATTCAAGGCCTTGATGGATCAGATCGGCCCGAAGCTGGGACGTTTGGACCTGTTCAACTACGGCGATCCTTTTGTTCACCCTCAGGCCTTGGACATGATCGAGTACGTCAAGGGGCGTTTCCCTCACGTTTACCTTTACATCAGCAGCAACGGCCTCCTGCTGGACAGCGAGAAAAACCGCCGTTTGCTCCAGGCCGGTCTGGACGAAATCACCTTTTCGGTGGACGGCCCCAACCAGCGGGTTTACGAGAAGTATCGGCGCGGGGGCGACTTTTCACGGGTATTGGCCAACATGGCGGATCTGGTGGCGCAGCGACGGCGGCTCGGCTGCGAATTGCCGCTGATCAACTGGCGCTGCATCCTTTTCAACTGGAACGATTCACGGCGGACCATGCGTCAAGTCCGCAGACTGGCCGCAAAGACCGGTGTGGACCGGCTGACCTGGGAGATCACCGACCACCCGGAGGCGGCCCGTTCTAAACGCTATCAGATCGGGACCAAACCATGGAAGAAAATTTTGTACGAGATATGGGATACCTCGCAACTGACCAATGCCCTCCGCGGCCAGCGGCACCTGGCCAGAATCCGGGTGCTTTGCCACGACCCGGGACCGGTTCCCGGCAACCGGAAGGCGCTCATCGCCGTCAAGGTCAAGAATATCGGCGGGGCGCTGTGGCGACGGCAGACGGCCATCGGTCGTCAGACCATCCGCCTCGGTGCCCAGTTGTTCGATGACAGCGGCCACCTGATCGATTTGAATTTCGCCCGGGCTTTTCTGCCTCATGATGTTCCCGGAGGGCACTGGGCAAAACTGGAAATCGAGCTTCCGGCCGCACCGGCTCCGGGAAATTACCAGCTCAAACTGGATATGGTTTCCGAAGGTGTCGATTGGTTCGAGCGGGCCGGATCGGCGGTGGTCTTTCTGGACTGGCACGTAATCTGAAAAGGTGCCAGGCAACAAAAATTTAATATTTGTTGAAAGCAGGATCTTTCCATGTTATATTGATGTACACAACGTGTTGCGTTTTGTGTTGAGTGTATGGCTGAAGGGGGGGAAATGCCGAGATCCAGGAGGATATTCATTTCCCGGGAGGATGGTTCA
>CAYXHZ010000044.1:0-26670 GCA_964465065.1 uncultured Clostridia bacterium | reverse complement strand
TTTCGGCTCCCGGTCTGCGGCCGTACCTGGGGCGGGGTCTTCTTGCCGTCCGGGGAAAGTCTGCTGAAATCGGTCCGGTTGTTGACTTTTGCTGTATATTTCCGGAAAATATCCCCATAACCATGGAGCAGGCTGGCCAATGATCAGTGAAAAGGGGTCAATCGAGGGTAACGGCTCCATCCGCCTGCTTCTCAGCGTACACCAGCTCAAACATACCGGCATCCTCTACATGAAAAAGGAGGACGTGCTCAAGGTCCTCTACTTCAACCGCGGCCGACTGCTCTGGGCTATTTCCAACGCAGGCGAAGATCAGCTCGAGACCGTTCTGATCCGGCACGGGGTGGTCAAGGCCGAAGGCCTGCGGGCCGTAAAGGACGGCCTGCCGGTCAACGAGTCGATCGGCAAGCGTCTGGTGGAGATGAATATCCTGACCCTCGACGACCTGGTGCGTTATACCCGTATACAATTACAACAGATTGTGTTCAGCGTGCTGAGCTGGCAGCAGGGTGCTTATCAGTTCGTCAAGGATTCTCCGCCGCAGCGCCTGCTCAGTCTGGACCTGGACCTGACCGAACTGGTGGCCGCCTTCATTCTCAAACGTATCGAAATGAACCGTATCTGGGAAGAAATCGGCTCGTTTCAAACCGTTCTGACGCCTTGCCAGGACCCAGAACGCTTGGCGGCCACAGGCCTGACGGCTTCGCAGGAGAAACTGCTGTACGCTTTCGACGGTCACAAGGATTTGCAGGCCGTGGTCTCGCGCTACGCCGGTGAACATCAGGATTCGTTGCTCAAGGTGGTCTTTTATCTGCTTTGCGCCGACCTGTTGACAAGCCGGAAAGAGCCGGCGGAGTCGCAACCGGTAGAAGAGGCCTTCGATACCGTCGGACTTCTCTACGCCGACGAACAGGAAGCGACCGGCCCGGCAACGGCCCCAACCCGCCAGTTGGATGATCTGTCTGCCGAGACGACCGATACAGAGGTGAACAGCGAACCTGAAGCGGAGCCAGCGCCCGAGGAGGAGGAGGAAGACGAACTGACGGACTCCCTTTTTCCGGGGGAAGATCATGGGAAACGGCGTTTGAGCAATTGGACCTACCTGATGGTTCTGGCCGTCCTGGTGCTGGCGGGGACGATTCTGATGATGGTGACCCGTGGCGAAAAAGAGCAGGTCCAGCCCAAACCGGCTCCGGTCGTCAACCTGAGCGAACCTTCCGGCGAAGCCATGGCCAACGAGGCACCGCCGAAGGTCGACAGCGGAGCTCAATCCGATCCGGCAGCGGTGTCAGACCAGGCGATTCCGTCCCGGGAGACTGGATCGACCGCAACGCAGGTTGAAGAACCGCCCAAACAGACCGAAAAACCCCGCTCCGAACCGGTAGAGACGGTCAAACCGGTGCCGGCCGGAAACGATCCATGGCAACTTTTTCATGCCGGCCGGATCGTGGAAGCGGGACAGGTCTGGGCCGATTCGATCAGGAATGAAGGGGTCCGCTATTCGATTCTGCTCGAACTCGATTGCCAGGTCGAGTCGGTTCGTCATGCCGTCGACCAGTTCAGCGATCCCGGACTGCTGTTCATTCTCAACCGTCGCCGCAATGAGCGAAACTGCTACCTGGTCATGTGGGGACGATTCGCGGATGAAGCCTCGGCCGGCGCGGCCTACAGCTCCATTCCCGACTATTTTCTCAAACAGGCCAATCCGCCGAAGATCATCGAGTTGGCTCCCTACCTTTAATTCATGTCGCCGGTTCCCTTGCCATGGCTAGAGCCGATTTGACCGTGGTCCTGCCCTGCGCCGGCGAAGGCTTGCGGCTGGGGCTGACCGAACCCAAACCGCTGTTCGAACTGCGGCCCGGTCTGCGGCTGATCGACCTGACGCTGTTGCATCTGCAAATGGCGGTGCAAAAAAGCCTGACTTTCGAGGTGGTGGTCGTCGTCAAACCCAAAACTTCGGCCGTTTTCGATTACGTCAGCCGGTGCCTGCCAGGCGTTTCGGTCCGGCGCTGTCCGTTTGATTCGCAGTACAGCGAGTGGCCGGGATCGGTTTACTCCGCCAGCGCGTTCTTCGGACAATACAATGTCGTGCTCCTGCCCGATTCGCTGTTGACCTTGAGCCCGGAATCGTCGCTGATCCATCGGAATGGAGAATGCCTGCTGGAAACGGTACGCACCGGGCTGGAGAAACGGCCGGTACATTTTCTGGTTGTGGCCGAGGCTTCTCCGCGCCTGAGTCAATTGGGCGCGGTGCGGGTCGAACAGGGGCAAGTGCTGAACCTCAGCGATAAACCGGCCGGCGATTTGAGTGCTTTCAACGCCTTCTGGGCCGTATACGGCTTTCGCCAGGCCCGGGGCCGGGCATTGTACCGCTATCTGAAAGCAGCGGTGGCCCATCAGCCCGCCCCGTTTCCATTGAGTGAACTGGGACCGCCCGGAGTTGATTTTATCGATTCATATCAGGACCTGGGAACCTGGGAGGCCATCGAAAATTTTCGGATGCGTTATCCCGACAAGACTTGTTTTCTGCGCGATCACACCTCTTGACTCAGGGTGTCCAGCAATTCCCGGGCGGTCAGGTGCCGGTACAAAAGGGCGCTGAGATCGCGGTTGTCGGCGATGGCCCGGTTGACAGTGACGGCGTAGTCGGAGGCGTTGATCAGAATCGCTCCGCTCAGGCGGCGCTGTTGAAAAAAGAGCGATATGAGAAAATCGTGACGGTTTTGCTCGAGAAATTCCTGCGGTTTACGGATATCGCCGATGCTGATGATTTCGGGGCGGACCACCTTGATCAGGCAGACCGGGACGGGGTTTGTGTAGGCACTGTCCAGGCCCAGGACAGACCGGGCCGCGGCCATTCCCTGCAACTGGGCCGGACCCCAGCTGCCGAAGCGGCGACCGGCGACAACGGCGTTGTCCCCGGCGGCCCAGAGCGAATTCATGGCTGTCGCCATGCGGGTATCCACCGGGCATGGCGACGGGATTGGCGGCCGGCAGATCGGCAGGACGGGCGTAACGCCGCTGGTCAGCACCAGCAGGTCGGCGCGAATACGCCGTCCATCCAGCAGACGCATGGCGATTTTGGGGCTGGCCTTGAACACGCTCGGCTCTGCGTTGGCGTACAGGCTTACCCGCTGCTCTCTGAGTATGGCTTCCAGGTGCTCCGCGGCGCTGCGGTTGAGTTGATTGGGCAGCAACTGGTCGCCGCGGTGGACCAGGCGGACCTTGTGTCCCTGTGCAGCCAGGGCGCTGGCGCATTCGACACCCAAGACGCCGCCGCCCAGGCAGATGATTTCCCGGGGGCTGCGAGCCTGTTCCTGGATGCGGCGCAGGTCTTCCCAGGAGCGCAGACAGAGGACATTGTCGGTCTCTTTGGCGTACAATTCCGGTATATTGGCGCTGGCGCCGCTGCACAGGATCAGATCGTCATAACTGTAAGCGGATCCGGTCTGATCGTGCAGTTGTTTGTTTTTGGTGTCGATATCGACGACGCGGCAATGTCCGTGCAGGGTGATGTTTTGCTGCACGAACCAGGATGGCGGTCGTAATGGCAGATCCTGATGGGAAAGCTCGCCGGACAAGACCCTGGTCAGGTTCATGCGGGTATACGGCGGGTCCGGTTCGCCGTTGAACAGATCGATCTGGCAGTCCGGCGAGAGCTCGCGCAAAGCGGAGGCGGCGCTGCAGCCGGCGATGCCGGCGCCGACGATGACGACTTTTTTTCTCTCTGTGGCCGGGACCGGTACGAACGATGCCGCCGCTGCGCTCTCGGCGCGCTCGGGCAGGCGGACGAAGCGCCGGGCCGGAGCTCCGCAGATCGGGCAGGAAGCTGGTGGGGCATTGCCGGTGTGAATGTGACCGCAGACAGCGCACTCCCATCGATTCATGGATGCACTCCCACAACAATCGCTCTGTCCGTTTAGATTACCACAGTGACAATTCAGCTTGCAAGGGAGCAATGTACTGACAGCGCAGGGAATCGCCGTTCGCACGCCATTTGGCAAACAAATCGGCGGATTCTCCGGTAAAACGCTGTTGTGCCTGGTCCCGCTGCGGGCCGGCCAGGTGCAGGCGGCAGAAGCGCAGTCGGTTGCGCAGGTAATAAAAGGTGGTGTACAGAGGCTTCTTGGCGCAGGTTTCCGAGCCGCCGTGCAGGATGAGCGCCGGGCTGCGGGCCAGGGTCAGGCCGGATCGATGGGCGCGAACGCACAGATCGACATCCTCCCAATACATGAAATAGCTCTCGTCGACTCCGTTCAGATCCTCGAAGGCCTGCCGGTTCAGCCACAGGGCCGTACCCGGGATGTAGTCCCAGGGGGGCTGCAGCAATTCGGACTGGGGCTCGGTACGGTAATGAACGAGTTGACAGGCGGCCGGATCGAAGCGGGCCGCCCAGGCGTCCAGGGGCTGAGGCGGTCGCCGGAAGCGCACTTGCGGGGCGATCAGATCGGCGTTGTGCCTTGCGGCGCTTTGCAGGCAGAGTGGCAGAGCTGTTGAGCTCATCTCGGTGTCGCTGGTCAAAAACAGGGCCGAATCGTAGCCCAGACCAAAGGCCCAACGCAGGGCGCCGTTGAAGCCGCCGGCGTAGCCGCCGTTACGCTCGGAACGGAAGTGGAGAAAACCGGGGAAGGCTTGGCGGATCTCGTCGCTGTGGGTTGTTTGCGAACCGTTGTCGTAGCACAGGACCTGTTGCGGATCGATCGCCGTCAGAGCGGCAATGCTTTGCAGAGCCCGGCGGGCCAGTTTCGGTTTGCCGTACCAGAGCAGCACCACGGCGCAGCGCTTTTCGTCGAATTTCATGATACCGTTCTACCACATCGGCCTGGGTGAGATCAAAACCATCGGAAGCGGTCGACGGAAGATTCGTGTTGGCTGAATATTTTTTTGTTGACAAAAAGTAAAAATTATATATAAAAAGACGGTTACACTTTTTCATAACTGAAAATCAAGTAACCCGAAGCGCTGGTAAGGAGCATTGTAAGCATGAAAAAACACTGGATCAAGCTGGCTGTCATGGGATTGGTGTACGGGTTGACTCTTTCGGTCTTTTATCAACCGATCTGGGGCGGTAATGAAGATGGAGACAAGCTGCAATTCGCTCCGATCAATCCGGCTTTCATTGCCGGCTTGAATCAAGAACGCGAACGCTTCACCTCGGAAGGCTACCCGCTGGGCTACGCCCCATCTCCAGTCGATCTTTCCCATGTCAGGGCCGCCGATTCCGATATGATCCGATCGCGCAGTTACCCTGCCAGTTATGATTTGCGGACTTTAAGCCGGCTTACGGCGGTCAGGGACCAGGGTGATTGCGGTTCCTGTTGGACTTTCGGCACCTTTGCCTCGCTCGAGTCTTACTTGAAACCCACGGAGACCCGGGATTTTTCCGAGCAGGATCTCAACGCCAACCACGGGTTCGACTGGGCGGAGTGCGACGGTGGCAACGCCTTCATGTCTCAAGCGTACCTGGCCCGCTGGAGCGGACCCGTGTCGGAAAGCGACGAACCGTATCCGTACGCAGTAGATGTGCCCCAGAGTGGCGCCAGTCAGCAGAAGCACGTTCAGCAGGTGGTCTACCTGCCGGCGCGGTCCAGTTATACGGACAACGATACCGTCAAGTACTTCGTTACCCAGTACGGAGCGGTTTATTTTTCGTTTTACTGGTCTTCGTCCTACTACAACCAAGGCAACTGCGCGTATTACAATTCGGCGAACACCTCGGCCAATCACGCCGTGGCCATCGTCGGTTGGGACGACAATTACAGCAAGAACAATTTTAACGTCGCACCGGCCGGTAACGGCGCATTCATTGTCCGTAACAGCTGGGGTTCTTCGTGGGGCAACGGCGGCTATTTCTATATTTCTTACTACGACAGATCCCTGCAGGAACTGGTGTCGTTCAACAACGCCGAGGCCGCCAACAATTATGACGGCGTTTATCAGTACGATCCGTTGGGTTGGGTGACGGATTACGGTTATTCGGGGACAACCGCCTGGGCGGCCAATATTTTTACCGCCTCCAGCGCCCAGTACCTCAGTGCCGTCGGCTTGATCACCAACGATGTCAACACGAACTACACTGTATATGTATACAGAGGGGTAAGCGGCGGAGCGCCCAGGAGCGGTACCCTGGTGGCGACGAAGACCGGTGCCAACCCGTATCCGGGCTACTACACCGTGGCTTTGGACACGCCGTTGGCCCTGAGTGGCGGGCAGACATTTTCGATCGTGGTCAAATACACGAACAGTTCCTATACGTATCCGATTCCGGTCGAAACCAAGACGAGCAATTATTCCTCGGCTGCCAGCGCCAACGCCGGGGAGAGTTACGTCAGTTCGGGAGGCTCATCCTGGTACGATCTCAGCAACTATAACAGTTCCAATGCGACCATCAAGGCTTTTTATTCGCTTGGCAGTTCGGCTCTGAGCCTGACCGCTCCAACTGCCGCCAGTTCCTGGTCATTGGGGAGCAGTCAGACCATCAGCTGGACCAAGAGCGGGTCTATGAACGAGTACGTCAAGTTACGCCTCTACAACAGCACCGGTACGACAGTCATGGCCGTTATCGCCGACAATGTGGCCAATTCCGGCACTTATACCTGGACGATTCCCGCCGGCCTTGCCGTCGGCAATTACCTCGTCCGGGTCAAGACCGTCGACAATCTGGTGTACGACGACAGTCCGGTTTTCGCGATCACTCAGGCGGGGCCGACCATCACGGTGACGGCCCCGGCAACCGGGACCACCTGGAACAAGGGCGCAACCAGGACCATCGGCTGGACCAAGAGCGGAACGATGAACGCCTACGTGAAGCTTCGTCTCTACAACAGCGCCGGCACGGCTGTCGCGGCAGTCATCGCCGACAACGTGGCCAATTCCGGAACTTACAGCTGGACGGTTCCCGCCGGCCTTGCCGTCGGCAATTACCTCGTCCGGGTCAAGACCGTCGACAACCAGGTTTATGACGACAGTACCGTATTCACGATCGCCGAGGCGGGACCGACGATCGAGGTCACGGCACCGACGGCAGTCAGCAGTTGGAAAAAGGGTTCCGTCCAGACCATCACCTGGACCAAGAGCGGAACGATGAACGCCTACGTGAAGCTTCGTCTCTACAACAGTGCCGGGACAGTTGTCGTGTCGGTCATCGCCGACAACGTGGCCAATTCCGGAACTTACAACTGGACGGTTCCCGCAGGTCTTGCCGCCGGCAGTTACATCGTCCGCATCAAGACCGTCGACAATCTGGTGTATGACGACAGCCCGGTGTTCACAATTCAGAATCCCTGATTTCGGATCGTTGAATCGGCAACCCGGCCGGGACTATAATGCCTACGGTTAGCCAACTTGCCGGGAGGTGTCCTTTGTCCAGATCGGAAATCCGCGAAACCGTTCGTTCCGTCGCTTTAGCGCTGACTTTTTCCAGCATGGGCTTTCTGGCGGTCTTTCTGCTCAAAAAAGGACTGAAGCTGGAAATGTCCAAGCTGAGCCTGTCCCTGATCGCCTTTCTGGTTACCAGTGCCCTGATCGTGCTGCTGTTCCCGTCCGTCTTCCGGATCCCTTTCGGCAAGGTGAGCGTGCGGACCTTTTTTGAAAGATTGGGCTTGATTGGAGCCGGGCCGCGGTTCAGGCTGGTTGCGCTCGGAGTTTTCGCTTCCCTGTTCACCCTGTCGGGTATGCTGATCGGTTCGCTGCTGACCCAAAAATACCATTTCTCGGCGGACACCGTCACCCTGACGCAGGCCGTCTTCAGTCTGACCCCGGCAATCTGGGAGGAAATTCTCTTCCGCGGGGTCATGATGATCGTTCTGCTGCGTCTGACCCGGTCCTACAGGAAGGCCGCCGCAATCCAGATATCGCTCTTCGGCCTGGCGCACATCAAAGGCCTGGATGCGCTTGCCCTGGTCGACGCTTTCTCGGTGACGGTCATCGCCTGCGCGTTCACCTATATCGCCTATAAAACGAAATCCCTGATTCCCGGGATTCTGTTTCACTACCTGCACGACACTTTTTTGTTCGCCGTGCAGCTTCCCGGCGGCGAGTATACCGGTTTTATGGACAATCTGTATTTCTTTGTCGCCTTGTGGATCATGACCTTATACTGCATTTCCATGGTCAAGCTCGCCGTCGAGCGCTTTTCCCTGGCCTGTCCGATCGACTTCTACGCCATTGAAACCGGTGTCTCCGCCATACCCGTGCCGGCCCCCGACCCGGAGAAAACCCGGCGCATGGAGCGGGCCAGCCGATCTGTGCTGCTCGTTACCGTCCTGGGGTTCACGTTCACTCTCCTTCCGGGTGTCAACGAATCCGGAGCGATCCTGTCGGTCTACCTGGCGTTGTACGTCGCCGCCCATCTCGTTTTTTTCATCCGATGGGATAAGCTCAAAGGCAGGTTCGAAGGCTGGAGCTATGTATTGAACGCATTCATGGCCTTCTTCACATCCTACGATTTTCACTCTCACGGCTCGCCGCGGATCTGGCTGGTCTACATCCCCATCGGCTTCATGTACCTGATGATGGCCGTCGTCCGCAGCCGGCCCATGTCCGCCGCGCTGACGGTGCCAGCGGAACCGCGCGGGAGTTGACGCGAATGGCCATACGGCCCCTCGCCGAACGGGAGAGGCCGTAAGCCATGGGGTGAAGTTCACGAATTCCGATCTTCATCGCTCAGCTTCTTGGCGATGAAGTAATAGACGATCAGGGAAATGCCGGCCAGGGTGAGCATCAATCCCAGGGTGAATTCGTCGCGCAACTCGATGTCGATGAGGTTGTTGAGCATGATGCGGACGAACAGACCCAGCCCGAGAGCGGTGGAAACGATGCCCCATTTGAGCGATGAAGGGGCCTGTGGGGCAAAGCTGGCGAAGTTCAGGGTTTTGGCCTGTTCCAGACTCAAGCCCTTGTCGATCAGTTTCTGTCTGGTCCTGTTCTCGATGCTGAGACGGACGATGTAGGCCGTGAAGTAAAAGATGATGCCGCAAATCAATACGGGGGCGATGTCTTCCATGATGATGATCCTCCTGGCGAACCGTGGGGTTCGCTTTTTTTCTTCAACCCATCCGACAGGCGAGCAGGTCCAAAGTTGCCGCCGGTTTGAAAATTACGGTGAAGTTGTACTATAACTGGACAAAGGAGGGAAAGATGTTCACAACCCACAACAGAATGCTGGCCGTTGTACTTTTGTCTCTGGCTCTGCTCCAAGTCGCTGCGCTCGCTCAGACCAATCAGGTCGCCGATGAACCTGGCGCGATTCCGTCGCGGATCACCGAGGTGGTCGTCTACCCGGAACAGGCCCTGGTCCGGCGTTCGGCTGAACTCGTGCTGGCGGAAGGGGAGCATCATCTGGTTTACCTTCTGTTACCGGAAGAGGCCGATGATTCCAGCGTTCAGGTCGACGGACGCGGCGCTTTCCTGTTGCGGGACATCACCGTCCGCCAGGTGTTGCCTCCCAAGCCGGCCAGTGAAAAGGTGAACAGCCTGCGGGAGAAAATCGATCTGACACGCAATCAGGTGCTGCAGGCCCAGGACAGGCTGGCGCGGATCGACAAGGAGCAAAAGCTGCTCGAAAGTATCGCCGAAAAGGTCACTTCGGACAATGGCAAGGATTCAGCCGGCGATCTCAACCCCGACAACTGGATCAAGATGGTCCAGTTTTTCCGCAGCCAGCTTGAAGTTCTCGACGACGGCAAACGGGAAACCGACCGGAAACTGGTCGAGCTGAACCGCAGCCTGCAGACTCTGACCGAGGAGTGGAACGATTTGGGCGGGCGGAGCACGCTCAGAAAGCGGCAGGTCGAGATCAAAATCGAGGTGAAGAAGGCCGGCAAACTGGAACTGAACCTGAGTTACCGGGTCAAAGGGCCCTCCTGGGTGCCGGTATACGAGCTGCGGGCCTCGAGCCGGGACAAGACCATGACGGTGTTATATCAGGCCATGGTGCGCCAGAACAGCGGGGAGGACTGGCACGACGTAAAGCTGTCGCTGTCCACCGCCCGCCCGTCGCAGCCCAGCCGTCATCCGGATCTGGGCGTATGGAAATTGGGTTTTGCAAGTCCGGTCGCACCGGTGGCGCCGGCGCAGGTCAGCGATTCCCTCGAGACGAGAGCGACGGAAAACATGATGGTGCAGATGTACACCACCCAGCCGCCTGCGTCTCCGGTTCCGGTCGACAGCCCGGTCGAACTGCCCGAGATGGAGATGGACACGGCCGCAGTGACCGGCTCGGCCACGGCGGAGCTGTTCGCCATCAGCGGTCGGAGTTCCGTTCCCAGCGACAATCAGCCCAAAAAGGTGGCTATCGCCCTGCATGAGTTTCCGGCCCAGTTCCGCTATTCGACGGTTCCCAAGCTGGCGGCCAGCGCCTACCTGAAGGCCAAGGTCAGCAACGAGTCGCCCTACACCTTCCTGCCCGGCAAGGCCAGCGTGTTCCTGGACCAGAGTTTCATCGCCAACACCGAAATGGCCCGCTCGGCCAAAGGCGAATCCTTCTGGACCTTTCTGGGTGTCGACGAGGATGTGCAGGTCCAATACCGAAACGTCCACCGGGTCGAAGGGGACAAGGGGACTCTGCGAAAAAAGAACCTGATCCGTTTCGAGAGCGAGGTCGTGCTGACCAACAACAAGCGGCAGGACATCGAAATCGTCGTCTGGGACCAGATTCCCCTGGCCGGACACGAGGACATCAAGGTCAGACTGCTGACTCCCGAATACAAGGAGGATTCCGAAGCGCTCAAGATGAACCGCGACAACCAGCTGGAATGGTATTTTTTGCTAAAACCCGGCGCGAAGGCCGATATCCCGTTGCTGTTCACGGTGGAATACCCGCAGGGCCGGCTGCTCGACCTGAATCTATGATCTGAACTTGGCAAGCCAATGCGAATTCAGCGGATCCGGCCGTAAAAAAACCGTGAAAACTTATAAAATTTTCGATTTCCAATTTTAATATTTTGTTCTTTTTCCTATAATGTGACGGTCTGTCCTGGGACAGCAGCCCAGACTCAGGAGGTACCTTGCATGGAAAAGCAGACATTTGACGTCATTGTTCTCAACGGTCGGCCGGCCGCCGGCAAGTCCGAAGTGATCGATTTCTTGAAGAACGTACCGCTCGCCGAACGCATTCGGCGCTTTCACATCGGCGAATTTCTGGAAATAGACGATTTCCCCATCCTCTGGGAACGTTTCGAAGACGACGACCTGATGGAGGAAATGGGGCAGCCGCGTCTGTTGACCGACAAAGAGTTTAGCTACGAGGGCAAGACCTACCCGGGTTACGTCTTCAAGGGCAAGTGGTTCTGGAACTTTCTGATCAAGAAGCTGAACCTGACCTACGCCAAGATGCTGCGCGACGATCCCGCCTTTCACGACCGCAAGACCCTGTTCATCGAATTCTCCCGGGGCAGCGAGCACGGCGGTTTCCGCACCGCCTACTCCCACCTGTCGCCCCAGGTCCTGGACCGGGCCGTCACCCTGTACATCAAGGTGGATTGGCCGGAATCGCTGCGCAAGAACCGACGCCGCTACAATCCCGACAAACCCGATTCCATTCTGCAGCACGCCCTGGAGGACAAGAAAATCGAAATGCTTTACAAGGATTCGGATTGGGAAGAGTTCGCCGCCGACCCCAAGTTTCTGCCCGCAGGTCAGCACCGGGTCCCCTACGCCGTGTTTGAAAACATGCCCGAAAAAACCGATAAACCCGATGTGCTGGGCGCCCATCTCGAGGAAGTGCTCGGCCGCTTGTGGCAGACCTGGCGGGATGTGGGCAAATGAGCAACCCGATGAACCATTCGCCGGAGTACCGGCGCCGGCGTTTCCAGAACTGGTTCCCGCTGGGACTGACCTATGCCACCTATTACATGGGACGCTACAACCTCAACGTCGCCTCCAGCGATATCATGAAGACCTTCGATTTGTCCAAGGCCGAATTCGGCACCATCGCCACCGCCGGCTTCTGGACCTATGCCCTGAGCGTCATATTCAACGGCCCCTTGGCCGATCGCTTCGGCGGCAAGAAGGCGATCATCTTCGGCGGGATCGGCACCGCTCTGTTCAACCTGGTCATCGGCGCCCTGTTTCTGGCCGGCTGGCAGACCAGGATCGTGGTCGGCATGTCGCTGCTGTACGCCGTCAACCAGTACTTCCAGAGTTTCGGCGCCCTGTCGGTGGTCAAGGTCAACGCCCCCTGGTTCCACGTCAAGGAGCGCGGCGTGTTCGGCGGTATCTTCGGCATCATGATCTCCAGCGGCTACTTTCTGGCCATGGGCTTCGGCGGCTGGATCCTGGCCCACTTCGGTTGGGTCTGGGTGTTCATCGTGCCCTCGGCGCTGATCCTGATCATGGTCCTGGTCGACTACTTTCTGGTCAAGGACAGGCCGGAACAAGCCGGATTCCCCAAGATCAACACCGACGACGCCACTTCCCACCTGAGCGACGACGTCAAGATCGATTTCTTCTACGTGCTCAAACGCGCTTTCAACAACCCGGTGATCATCACCCTGATGGTGGCCGAGTTCTGCACCGGTTTCGTGCGTCAGGGTCTGATGCTCTGGTTCACGCCCTTCCTCAAGGAAATACACGGCATCGCTCCCGGATCCGGTCTGCATGAAGTGGCTTCCCTGGGCATCACCGCCGGCGGTATCATCGGCGGCCTCTTGTGCGGCTACATGTCCGACCGTCTGTTCCAATCGCGGCGCCCCCCGGTGGCCTTCATTTTCTACATCGGCCAGATCGTCGCGCTGTTCATTCTGGGCAGCGTCGCCGTGCCCTGGATCGCCGCCTCCATGATCGGCATCTGCTGCATGTGGATCTTCGGGGTGCACGGTATGCTGTCAGGTACGGCGTCGATGGACTTCGGCGGCACAAAGGGCGCGGCCACGGTCACCGGCTTGCTGGATGGCGTGCAGTATCTGGCCAGCGGTTTGACCGGTTTTGGCATGGGGTACTTCCTGGACCGTTTCGGCTGGGGTGTTTGGGTCTACCTGATCATTCCGTTCTCGGTGATCGGCGCGGTCCTGATGTTGACTCTGTGGAACCAGACTCCGGCCCGTAACCGCGAGATGATGCAGAAGAAAGGTCTCTGAGGACCGGCCCTGTTTTTTTTGGTGTCGGCAACTTTTACTACTTTTCATTGTCGGTTATACCGATCATGAAAATTAAAGGACGGTTGTTCGTTTTGGATAAAAACACGCCAAGCCCGCCTGCCACAGCCGAACTGATCGAGCGGTCCAGGGCCGGGGACCGGCAGGCCTTCCAGGCACTGATCGAACGGTATCAACGCCTGGTGGCCATGATCGTGTTCCGCATCGTGCCGCAGCGTGAGGACGCCCTCGATCTTTGCCAGGATGTCTTTCTCAAGGTTTACGAACATCTCGGCGATTTTCGTGCCGAATCCGAATTTTCCACCTGGATCGGCCGTATCGCCCGTAACACCGCCCTCAACCACATCAAGCGCCAGCGTCTGCCGTCGTTTTCCGAACTTCCGACCGGCGCCGCCGGCGTGGAGGCGCTATCCGGCAAGCAGCCGTCCCCGGAGCAACGGTACCAGGCCGACGAACGCAACCGGAGACTGGAACAGGAGCTGGCCGTCCTGCCGGAAGCGGACCGGGTCATGCTCTCCCTGTTCCATCAGCAGGGTATGGATTACGAGTCCATCGCCCGGGTTCTGGAACTGCCAGTTTCCAGTGTCAAGAGCCATCTTTTCCGGGCCCGGCAGAAGTTGCGTCAGCGCCTCGGCGACCTGGGCGTCGCCAGGGAGGTATCATGAACCAGCCACATATCAGTGAAGAACGTATGCTCGAGGTGCTCGACCGTCTGGCTGTGCCCTGGTCGCCGGCGGAGGCGGATCACCTCCGCTCCTGCCCGGCTTGCGCCGCTGTGCTGGACGAATACCGAGCACTGTACCCGCAGCTGGCCGGGTTGCCGCTGCCTGAGCTGCCGGCTGATTTTTCACTGCAGGTGCTGGCAAACCTGCCTCGGGCCGGGCAGGCCAGGCAAGGCGCCGGCCCCGCCATTCTCTGGCTGGGTTTGGGCATGATGACGGTCGGCCTGCTGATCGGCCTGCAGTCTTTTTACGGTCTGTTCAACAACCTGGGCGGCAGTCTGGGCAAACTGGTCGGTTCGTTCGCCAGCCAATTGGAGTACGGCCGGCAGGCCTTCGGCTTTATATCTGCCGATACGCTCCGCCTGCTGCTGACCGTTCCGTTATGCTTCGGGGCGGTCGGACTGCTGGACCGTCTCATTCGCCGCCGCCGCCATTCCGCTTCCCGCACCTGAGCGGGATTCGCTGCGGCCGCCTTGGGTTGGGGCCTCGGTTCTCCTGTCAATGCGGCGGTTTGCCTCGATGCATCGGATCATCAGCCACAGGGCCCAGGGAACGGTCAGTCCGGATGCGATCGCCAGAGGGATGATGGTTTTCCGGGCCAGGCTGGGGAACGGGTTGCCGTGCAGAAACAGGGGGAAAACGGACATGGCGGTGGCTGCGACGAGCAGGGTGCAGACGGCGGCGGCGAGCGATCCGCGCCGGTATTGTTTCCGGTACAGACTGCGAAGGTTGTACACGGTCAGGCTGGCCAGCAACAGGATGCACAAGGTCGCCGCCGGCCAGAACAGCACCAGGTAGGCCGTTCCGGCCTGGTTATCGGCCTGCAGGGCTGGCGAAAGAAGAAAACCGAGCAGCAAGGCGCGCATGCCGGGTACGGTTTGTCCGGCGGATCGGGGTGAATCGGCCACGATTTACTCAGCTTGCCGGTCCGAGGTTGATCACCTCGGCCAGGATGCGCCACTGACCCTGTTCGTCTTGTTGCCAGACACGCAGGAAGCCGAAGGGGCCGCTGGCGTAGCCGCCCTGACCGCTGCCGTAGCTGACTCCGAAATCTCCCGAGGCGGCGACGATCTCGCCCTGGCTGGTCCAGGCGCAGGACCCGGGCTGGAGCCGGGTTCGGGCGGAATCAAAACCGATGAGGGGCATCTGGTCGGGCAGGAGCAGACGGTAATCCGGGCTGGCCAGTCGGACCAGGGCGGCTGCCAGATCGGTGGCGGCGGAGCGGGCGAAATTTTCGTCAACTACCGTTATGCGGCTGCTGTGATCCGGCTTTCTGTTGCCCGACGGCGGCAGGCGGTAGCGGACCGGATCCTGGCGGCCGGCGAACAAACCGGGCGTGTCGATGCCCAGATCGGCGGCTACTTCCCAGACGCCGGCGCTGTTTTTCCGCCAGATCGAAAAATAGCTGCCGACGCTGTCGGGTAGGGGGGAAGCCGAATCGCGGCGGTATTCGGCGGGGCCGGTGGAATAGGCCAGGCATCCGTCGGCGGACACGGCCACTTCGATCGGCCACCACTGGATGTTGACGGCCCAGGCCTGACTGCTCTGCAGCCGCGTCCGGGCCGAAACCGGTCCCGGTCGGAACATCAGCGCGTCGGCGGCGAAGAACTCCAGAAAGGCGTCTCTGGGATTGATCTGCTGGGCCCGGGCCGAAAAGGCCAGTTCGCGGGCGATCACTTCGTCGGCCGCTTTGCGGACGAGGTCTTCAGATCCGATATTCATGGATAAAACCGCCAGCAGGCACAGCGTCCAGACTGAGCGGTGAAGCGTCTGAAAGCGCATGTCGTTTCTCCCGATTCGTTGATGGGCTCATGGGTATCTGCTGGTATTGTCCGGTATATGAGCGGCAGAATGCAAGGTCTCCATGGAAAAACATCAGGCGATTCCGGTTTTCACCACTTCTTGAGCCGCCACAGCAGCAGAAAACCGAGCACCGACAGTCCGGCGAAGCCCATGATCATCCAGAAGGCCAGCGGGTTGTCCGACAGCGGGATGCGGACGTTCATCGAGAAGGCGCTGACCACGAAGGTCGGCACCATGATGCCGATGGTGATGATGTTGAGGGTCTTCATCAGCACGTTCAGGTTGTTGCCGACGATCGAACCGCGGGCGTCCATCAGTCCGGTCAGAATGTTGGAGTAGATCTCGGCCTGTTTGAAACACTGGTTGTTCTCGATGACGATATCGTCCAGCAGTTCCATCGTTTCACCGCTGATACCCAGTTTAACGGCGTTGAGCTTGATGCGTTCGATGACCATGGCGTTGGAGTTGATGGCGTTTAGGTAATAGACCAGGCTTTTCTCCAGGATGAACAGGTTGAGCAGGTATTTGTTCTCCATGGCCGTGTTGATCTTGCGTTCCAGGGAGTCGGAAATCTGGTTGATTATTTTGAGGTGCTCGAAGAAATGGAAGATGCTGCGGTAGAGGAGTTTGAGCAGGACATCGAGCAGGCTGTGGGTGTTGGCGGCGTTTTTCCCCTCAAAGAAGGGAATATCCTCGGACAGCAGGATGACCAGACGGTTCTTGAACAGAAACAGGCCCATCGACTGCACCTTGAACAGGAAATGGTCGCTGGCCATGTAGTTCTTGGGGCGCTTGAAGATCAGGGCCATGTGCTCGGGCTCGAATTCCAGCCGGGCCAGTTCGTCGGGATCCATGGCCGAACTCAGGGTGTGTTCGTCGATCTGCAGCTGGTCGATGAGGTAGCGTTTTTCCTCGTCACTGGGATTGACCACCAACTGAATCGGCCCGTTCGGATCGGTGCAGGCTTGAACCCTGCCATCGGAAATCGCGTAGTTTTTCACCATGGAAACCTCGCGTCAACTTGGATTGCGGTCGGCGTATTTTGCCACATCGATCGGGACAAGTCAAAGCCGATTTGCTTAATTTTCCGTGCCGGTCTATATTGAGAGCATCGGAAGATGGGTTTGCCTCAACACGTTCGCAGCGAGGTGAATATGGACCAAGCATTTACCCGCCCCCTAAAAGAGATTTTACTGGAATTGGATTGTTCGGCGCAGGGTCTGAGTTCCGCTGAGGCCCGGAAAAGGCTGCTGACCTTTGGCCCGAATCAGTTGCAGGCCAAACGGAAAATCAGTCCCTGGCGGTTGCTGCTGGAGCAGTTCCAGAACGTTTTGATCGTCATTTTGCTGCTGGCGACCGCGATTTCCACCTTTCTCGGTCATATCGTCGAGGCGATTACCATCGCCGTTATCGTTCTGTTTGCGGTCCTGCTCGGCTTTATCCAGGAGTACCGGGCCGAAAAGGCTATCGAGGCGCTCAAGAAGATGGCCGCACCGACGGCCAAGGTGATCCGGGACGGTCAGGAGCGGCTGATCGCCAGCGCCGATGTGGTGCCCGGAGACCTGTTTCTGTTGGCGGCCGGGGACCGCATCCCGGCCGACGCCCGCCTGATCGAGGCCGTCAACCTGCAGACCGAGGAGGCATCGCTGACCGGCGAATCCCTGCCTTCCGAGAAGGACCAGTCCCTGGTTCTTGAAGCCGATGCCGCGCTGGGAGACCGCCGCAACATGGTCTTCGCCGGCACCTCGGTCTGCTACGGCCGCGGTCGGGCCGTGGCTGTGGCCACCGGCATGGACAGCGAATTCGGCAAGATCGCCAGCATGCTGCAGCAGGTGGAAACGGAAAGGACTCCGTTGCAGCGCAATCTGGATCGTGTCGGCAGCGTACTGGCCCGGGCGGCCTTCGTCATTGTTTTGGTCATCATGGTGCTGGGGTTGCTGCGGGGGCAGGAGTTCATCGAGATGCTGATATTCGCCATCGCCTTGGCCGTGGCCGTGGTTCCCGAGGCCCTGCCGGCCGTGGTCACCATCTCCCTGGCTCTGGGCGTCAAACGTATGGTCAAGCGCCATGCCCTGATGCGTCACCTGCCGGCCGTCGAGACCTTGGGCAGTACCACTGTCATCTGCTCGGACAAGACCGGGACCCTGACCCGCGACGAGATGACGGTCCGGTCGATCTATGTGTCGCGGACCTGCCTGGAAGTCGAAGGTACCGGCTATATCCCGCAGGGAGACATCCGCCCGGTCACTGCCGGGCAAGCCGTTCCGGCCATGTTGCCGGCACTTCTGGAGGGTGCCCTGCAGTGCAACGATTCCCGGTTGATTCAGGACGGGGACGGCCAGTGGGCTATCAAAGGGGACCCGACCGAAGGCGCGTTGCGGGTCGTCGCCCTGAAGGCCGGAATCGACGCCGGGCTGCTGGACGCCCGCCTGCCGCGTATCGACGAACAACCCTTCTCTTCGGAAACGAAACGGATGATCACTCTGCACGCCGACGGCGAGCGGAACCTGGCTTTCATCAAAGGTGCGCCGGAAGTGGTGCTGGCCGACTGCGCCTTCGAGCGGACCGATGCCGGGATCGTGCCTCTGGATCCGATCGGACGCAGCCAGATACTGGACCAGGCCGGCCGTATGGCTGAAAAGGCCTTGCGGGTTCTGGCCATCGCCTGCAAACCCGACACCTCGCTGCGTGACGCCGGCAGCAGGACAACCTTTCTCGGTCTGATGGGCATGATCGATCCGCCCCGGATCGAGGCCGAAGAGGCGGTCCGCAAGTGCCTGGGGGCCGGTATCCGGCCGGTGATGATCACCGGCGATCACCCGATCACCGCCCGGGCCATCGCTCGCGAGCTGGGCATCCTGACCGACGGCCGGGTGGTCGTCGGAACGGATCTGCAAGCGATGAGCGACGAGACTTTGCGGCAGGAAATCGACGCCATCCAGGTCTTCGCCCGGGTGGCCCCCGAGCACAAGCTGCGCATCGTTCAGGCCCTGCAGCACAACGGACACATCGTGGCCATGACCGGTGACGGCGTCAACGACGCCCCGGCTCTGAAAAAGGCCAACATCGGCATTTCCATGGGCGTCACCGGCACCGATGTGACCAAGGAGGCCTCGGAGATGATGTTGACCGACGACAATTTCGCCTCCATCGTGGCCGCTGTCGAAGAGGGCCGGGGTATTTTCGAAAACATCAAAAAATACCTGGGCTACCTGCTGTCGGCCAACATGGGTGAGATCGGTCTGATGGCCGGGGCCTCGCTGCTGGGCATGCCGCTGCCGCTCTCGGCCACCCAGATTCTCTACGTCAACCTGGCCACCGACGGTCTGCCCGCCCTGGCTTTGTCGGTGGACCCGCCCAGTGCGAGCATCATGCGCAAAAAACCGAACGATCCCCGCAAGGGAATCTTCACCCCGGCCTTGACCCTGCTGATGCTGACCGGCGGCCTATGGTCGACCTTTGTCAACCTCGCTCTGTTCCAATGGGCCCGCATGTCCGGCCGGACGATCGACGAAGCCATGACCATGACCTTCGTCACCTTGATCCTGATCGAATTCTGCAAGGCGTTCATCTTCCGCACCGGTCTGAACCCGATTCACCGTCGGCCCTTCGCCAACAAATGGCTCAACCTGGCCATGGTCTGGGAATTGAGCCTGATGAACGGCATCATCTACCTGTCCTTCATGCACCGGCCGTTCGGCACCTTCGCCCTGACGGTACAGGATTGGCTGGTCGTCGTGCCGGCCGCCCTGACCATCATTCCGGTCGTCGAACTGGCCAAACTCGGTGTCCGCAACGGTTGGTTCGGATTCAAGGCGGCATGACGGCGCCGTCCGTCGGCCTGGACTGCAAGGCGTCCAGGATGTCTCGCAGTTCATCCGTGTCGGCCAGAAGTATGCGCAGGGTGTCGTGCCAGCGGTCGCGGGCGAAGCCGAGATCCTGGCTGCGGCTGTGGTCGTTGAGCAGGCTCAGGATGCCCATCAGGCTGTAACCGCCGTCCCGCAGGACTTTGATGACCAGCAGGCGGTCCAGGTCCTGGCCGGTGTAACGGCGGCGGCCGTTGTCCAGGCGACCCGGGCGGATCAGCCCGCTGCGTTCCCAGTCGCGCAAGGTGTCGGGGGCCAGCTCGACGGCCTGGGCGGCCCGCCAGCGACCGACCATCTCCCGTTCCGGTCCGGGCCGGCCGTTGCGCCAGCGCAGCAAGATCTCTCTGGCCCGATCGAGTTTTTCCCGGGCATCCAGCAAGAGGCTGGTGTAGCGGGCCAGCGCCGCTCGAGCCCGATCGTAGTCTCCGGCCACGGCCGCATGGATCAGTTCCAGCATCAGTCTGCGTCCGCGCCATTCCTGGAAGTTTCCGCGCAGGGCGGTGACGGCCAGAAGTCCCTCCAGGGCGTGCCGACGGCTGAAAACGCGGTAGCCGTTGGCTTGCCGGGGTACGGCGGACATGAAGCCCCATTCCTGGTACCGGCGCAGGGTGTTGGGGTGCCGGCCGAGCAGGCGGGCCAGTTCGCTGCAGCGGTAGCGGTCTTTATCGAAAATGGAGGGCGGCATCAGAACCAGCGGTGGCGACGGAAATAGCGTACCATGAGGGCGGCGATGACGATCATGACGCCCCAAAGCAGGGGATAGGCCAGCGGGCTGTCGAGCTCGGGCATGAACCGGAAGTTCATGCCGTATACCCCGACCAGGAAAGTAAGGGGGATGAAAATGGTGGCGATGGCCGTGAGGATCTTCATGGCCTCGTTGGTTTTTTGACCGAGTACGGACAGGTACAGGTTGTGGGACTCGATCAGGTAAGCGTACAGGGTTTCGGTCAGTTCGCCGATCTCGACCACGTGATCCTGCAGGTCCCGGAAGAACAGGCGCGTTTCCGGTTTGAACAGCGGACTGACTGTCTGCGCGATGGAGAAGACAGAACGACGGATGGGCCGCAGCGATTTCATGAAAAGGATCATCTCCCTTTTCAGCTGCTGGATATCGGCGGCGGTCTGCTTGCCTGCCTGGTTCATGATCGACTGGTCCAGGGTGTCGGCCGTTTCCCACATCGCGTCGATGGTCAGGAAATTCTGGTCGATGAGCAGGTCCACCAGGCGGTAGAAGAGATAATCGATAGGCATTTTCCGGATACGGCCCTGACCGTTTTCGATGCGCTGGACTATCGGGGAAAACAGGTCGGGCTGTCCATCCTGAAAGGATACGAGCAGGTTGTCCCGCAGTACGATGGCGATGTGATGGCTCTCGATGGTTTTGGCGACCGGGTCGTAGTGGAAACATTTGCTGATGAACAGGATGTATTCCGGCAGTTCCTCGAATTTGGCGGGGTGGTAGGTATTGAAGATGTCCTCGATCGACAGGGGGTGGAGCCGGAGCTGATGGCAGAGGGCTTCGATGGGTTTGACCGCGGCCAGGCCGTTGATCTGCAGCCAGTGGATGCCGGTTTCGCCCGCTGGCGGCAGCGGAGAATGGAGGGCGAAATCCTGCTGGCTGACCCCGCGTTCGTCGTAGCGGATCAGCCGTCCGCTGCATTCGGTCCGGAGCGATTCGCCCTGGTAACGGCCTTCGCCGGGGGGATGGATTACCTTGCCGCTGATCTGGCGGACGCGGGTTTTTCCGGGATGATGGCGGTTGTTTTTCTCTTTCATGGCGCCATCATACTGCATCGCCATGGTTTTATCATCCCCCCGTCCGGGACAGGAGGCGGAGGCGGCCGCCGCATCTCAGGTTGCGGAGGAGTAGAAATGGAGACCGACCACCACTTTCTGCAGATCGCTGGAACGGAAGGTGTAGCAGACCTTCAACGGAGCCTTGCGGATTCCCAGACCGTTCTGGACGATCAGGCCGAGCAGGGTCAGGTCGTCGGCCCGGTACGGGGCGAGCCGGTCACTGTCGCTGATGCGCAGGCACAGCCCTCCGGTACTGATGTTGAGCAGTTCGGCGGGGATGTCCGGATCGTCGCCGAGCTGAACCTTGATACGGGGGCGGCCGGGGCCCAGAAAGTACAGGCGGGGAAAGTTGCGCTTTTCGTTGCCCATGTTTCTTTAGATAAATCGGGAATCTGGATATGTCCACATCATTTTCTTTTATCATCCCGCCAGGGACGGCAGGCGACGAGTCGACCGGGTAGGTCAAAACAAACCCTCCACATTGTCCCCAGGTTCCAGCCAGTTGCTAAAATGGGCCAAAACGGAGGAAACACACGATGCGTGACGAAATGATTCAAAAGGCGGAACGGTACTTGAAAACTCTCTGCGTGGATATCGACAGCCGGGCGGTGGGCACGGAGGGCAACCGGCGGGCGACGGCCTTTCTGGCGCAGCAGCTGGAAGGTCTGGACTGGCCGGTGCAGGCCAGCCGCTTTACAGCCATGGACTGGCATGACGACGGGGCGACGCTGCGTTGCGGCCGGCAGGAATTTTCGGTTTTTGCCAGCCCCTATTCGCTGGGCTGCGAGCTGGAGGCCGAGCTGCGGGAAGTCGCCACGGTGGCCGAACTGGAGGCCAGCGACGTCCGCGGCAAGATCCTGCTGCTGCACGGGGAACTGGCCAAGGAACAGATCATGCCCAAGAACTTCGTCTTTTACAACCCCGAGGAGCACCGGCGCATCGTTGACCTGCTGGAGCGCAGCGGCGCCCGGGCCCTGGTCTGCGCCACCGGCTACAATCCCCTGACCGCCGGCGGGGTCTACCCCTTCCCGCTGTTCGAGGACGGCGATTTCGACATTCCTTCGCTGTTCATGACCGAAACGGAGGGCAAGCGGCTGCTGGCGTATGCCGGGCAAAAGGTGCAGCTGCGTTCCCGGTGCCGGCGCGTTCCGGGCTACGGCGAGAACATCCTGGCCCACCGGGGCCCGGCGGACGGCGAGCGTATCGTCGTCAGCGCCCACATCGACGCCAAGAAGGGGACGCCCGGGGCCATCGACAACGCCACCGGCGTGATCATCCTGCTGCTTTTGGCCGAGATGCTGCGGGATTATCGGGGCGCCAGACAGGTCGAACTGGCGGCCTTCAACGGCGAGGATTACTATGCCGTTCCCGGACAGATGCTTTACCTGGCCCAGAACCGGGAGCGCTTCGCTTCGATCGTCCTCAACATCAACATCGACGGGGCGGGCTACTATGAAGGCGGTTCCTGCTTTTCCCTGTTCGATCTGCCGCCGCGGCTCGAGCGGGCCGTCCGTGAGGTGATGGCCGCTCATCCGGTACTCAGCGAGGGGGTGCAGTGGGTCCAGGGCGATCACAGCATTTTCGTCCAGCAGGGCTGTCCGGCCGTGGCCGTATCCTCCCGCTGGTTTCTGGAGCACATGTACGATCAGCACCTCACCCATACGCCGCAGGACAAACCGGACATCGTGGCCTGTCCGACCCTGGTGGATACGGCCCGGGCTGTCGCCGACCTGATCGGCAAGGTCGGGACTTGAACTTCGCTATGGAATCTGCTTCTGCACCCAGACCATGTCGAACAGCTGCCCGTGCTTGCAGCCCGCTTCACGGAAACGGCCGCATTCGCAAAAGCCGTTGCGCAGGTGGAAACGCAGACTGCCCGGATTTTTTGACGATATGTTGGCCAGGTAATTGGTGATCCCCATCTGGGCGCCGGCCTGGAGCAAGAGGTCCAGGAAGCGTTTACCGATGCCCTGTCCGGTGTATTGCGGGGTGATGAAATAGGTCAGCGTCGCCGAACGTTTCATCGTCTGCGCCGGGTGCAGCGGGGCCAGGTAGGCGAAACCGATCAACTGGTCGCCTGCCTGGGCGATCAGGAACGGGTAATCGGCATGGCTCGAAAAGCGTTCCCGGAAGAAGTGCTCGGGAACCGGCTGTTCGCTGTAGACGGCGAAGGATTCTCGGGCGAAATGGTTGAAAATGGCGGTGACACCGGGCCAGTCGCCCGGTTCCAGCCCGCGGATCGTGATATTCATGGCTGACTCCTGCTCGAAGTGGTACTGCAGTCGATTGTAATGCCTGAACTGGCCGATTTGTATATGTCAGCGACTGAAACGGTGATTTTTATGAATCTGGCAGCCGTTGCATTATTTGACTGGAGTTTTTACAATGTCGAAAACAGGAGACCTGATCGACATGAAAAAAGCGTTATGGCTGTCGCTGCTGGCCGGACCGGCGCTGCTGGCAGGAGCCGCCGCTGTCGGGGAGATGACCGCTGGCCTGCAATCCGAGCTGAACCGGCTCGTTGCCGACAGTCGGGTGCCGGGGGTGACCCTGGCCGTCATCCTGCCCGATGAAACCGTCATCAGTCTGGCCGCCGGACTGGCCGACACCGAAAGCGGACGGGCCATGAAGGCCGATGATCTCATGTTCTCCGGCAGCATCGGCAAGACCTACGTCATGGCCCTCGTCATGCAGCTGGCCCAGGAGAAGAAGCTCGCGCTCGACGATCCTCTGAAAAAGTACCTTGGCACCGAGAGCTGGTTTCCGAGACTGGCCAACGCGGACTCGATCAGCTTGCGCATGCTGCTCAACCATACGGCCGGTCTTCCCGAGTACGTGCAGGAGGAGAGCTTCTGGGCCGAGGTCAAGGCGCATCCGGACCGGGTCTGGAGCGGCGCGCAGCGCTTGGCCTACATCCTCGACAAGCCGGGGCTGCACGAGGCCGGCAAGGGCTGGAGCTACGCCGACAGCCATTACATCCTGCTGGGCATGGTCATCGAAAAGCTGGCCGGCCAGGACTATTACCGGGAATTGCAGCGCCGGCTGCTGCAACCGTTCCGGCTCGAGCGGACCCTTCCGGCCGATCGCAGGGTCCTGCCCGGTCTGATCCCCGGATATTCGCGGCTCGGCGCCCCGTTCTCATTCTCGGGCCGGATAATCGATGCCCAGGGACGCTACCGGTTCAATCCGCAAGTGGAATGGACCGGCGGCGGCCTGTTGAGCAATGCCGTGGAACTGGCCCGCTGGGCCCGCATCCTGTATTCGGGCCGGGCCTTCCCGGTGGCCTGGCTCGGCGAGGTGCTGCAGGGGGTGAAAACCGATACGACCTACCGATACGGCCTGGCTACCATTATCTGGTCGTCCGTTTCCGGTCCGGTCTACGGCCATACGGGGTTCGTCCCGGGCTACAATGCAGTCATGGCCTATGCGCCCGTCTCCGGCATCGCGGCGGCCATGCAGTTCAACTGCGATTACGTCGCCGAGGCGTTGCAGACGGACCGCTACGCCTGCCTGGACCAGTTTATCCGTCTCGTCGCGGCCGAGCTGGAACGGAAACGGATTCCGGGTCCTGGGGACAAGGCTATTTGATTTTTTCCTGGAGGGCCTTCTTGAAATCGGGGTTGATCTTGGCTCCGGCGCTTTCGGCGCGGATCAGGCAATCCATGGCGTCGTTGAAGCGGTTGAGGGAGAAGAACACCAGCGACAGGTTGTTGTAGGCGTTGCTGTGAGTCGGGTCGGCCTTGATGGCATTGTTGTACTGTTCTTCGGCCTCGCTGAGCCGGCGCAGGCGGAACAGGATGTTGCCGTGTATGTAATGGTAGTTGGCCGGGGTGTCGTAGGTCTGGGGAATGGGATCTTTCAGCTGATTCTGAACGCTGTCGATCTGCGCCCGGACTTTTGCCAACTGCCCTTCGTACTGGGCACGGCTGGTGCTGTTGGCGGGAAGCGCGGACAGAGCGTTTTCCATGTTTTCTCTGGACTGCTCCAGACCTTCGATTTTCTCGCGCAGCGAGTTCATGTACTCCTGATGGGTGAAGGTGACCAACTGGGACATGACTTTGAATCTTTCTTTAGCCTGGATCATGGTCTCCAGGGCCAGGGGAAAATTCTGCTGTTTGAGCTGCAACTGGGCGAGCAGAAAGGTGGCGTTGGCGTGTTCGGGCATCAGGGCCAGGCATTTATTGACCAACTCCTCGGCCTTGGTCAGGTCGTTTTGGGCGAAGGCCTTTTCGGCCTTCAGGTAGAGCGGGTTGGCCCGTTTGTAGTTTTGTCTGAGGTTCTGGTCGGTATCGTTGTAGCCGATCTGGGCCGTCAGACTGGTTGAAAAAGCGATGGTCACCATCAGAAAGCAGCAATTCAAGAAAAGATGTTTTTTCATCGGATTAATACCTCCTCCTTGTCGTATCCGAATCCCCTGCGGATAAAATTCATGATATGCCAGCTCGGAATTGGAAAGCAATAGCGTATTCATATGAAAAAATTGGAATTACGTGGACTGCTGGCACAGGTACTGTTCGGTTGGGCGGGTTGAAGCCCTGCCGTTTCACTTTTCCGTTTTTTCTCCTATAATGGTTTTCACATATAAGGAGGCTGCATGATCATCACCACCACTCCCGGCGTCGAGGGTAAGTCCATCAAGAGGTATTACGGCGTCGTCACCGGCGAGGCCATTCTGGGCGCCAACATGTTCAAGGATATCTTCGCCGGCATCCGTGACCTGGTCGGAGGACGTTCGGCCACCTACGAACAGGAACTGGGCCGGGCCCGCCAGATCGCCTTCACCGAAATGGAAGAGTCGGCGCAGCGGCTCGGAGCCAACGCGGTGATCGGCGTCGATCTCGATTACGAAGTGCTCGGCCAGGCCAACGGCATGCTGATGGTGGCCGTCAGCGGCACTGCTGTCTTCATCGAATGACCGAGGCGTTCACTGCTCGGGTCATCGCTGTCGTAGGCAGCATTCCGGCCGGGAAGATCATGACCTACGGTCAGGTCGCCGCCGTTGCCGGCGATCCCCGGGGTGCCCGTCAGGTGGCCCGCATCCTGCATTCCTGTTCCGAACGCTTCAGTCTGCCCTGGCAGCGGGTGATCAACTCGGGCTGGCGGGTGTCGCTGCCGGACGGTGAACAGGAGGCCATGCTGCGGGCCGAAGGCGTGCAATTCGATCCGGGCGGTCGGGTGGATCCCGGCCTGTGCCTGTTTACGGGTCCGTTTCCCCTGTCCGATACTGGAAAGGCACCGGGCGAGTCGGGGGATGAACGGGCTGAGGCAAGGCCTTGAACTCCGGCGCCAGGGATCGTTTTTTGGCGGAAATCGCAGCCGATGCCGCCTCCGGCGGGCTGATCCGGCTGGTGATCAGCAAACCGGCCGATCGGGGCGCCGATATCAAGAAGG
>CAYXHZ010000043.1:0-26922 GCA_964465065.1 uncultured Clostridia bacterium | reverse complement strand
CCATGCGGTTGCAGGATTTGCAAAAGCCCTATGGGGCATTGTTAATAGAAACGGAGGCGCGGATTCTGTCTGCTCTGCGCAACGGGACCGATGCGGAGATGGCCGCCCTGATCGAGGCCGCGCCGATCCGTGGCGGTAAAAAAGTCCGATCGACTTTTCTGTTCATGCTGCTGGCCGAGGCCGGGGTGACTGCGGATGCGGCGGTCGACATAGCGGCAGCCATCGAGATGATCCATCAGGCCAGCCTGATTCACGACGATGTGCTGGATCACGCGCAGACCCGGCGGGATCAACCGACTCTGCACCATGTCGTCGACAACACCCTGGCGGTGCTGGTTGGCGACTATATCTTCATGCGGGCCTTTGAATTGGTGCAGCGGCTGGGACGTGACGACTTGATGCGGACCGTTCTGACGGCGGGCAGGGAGCTGGTTTTCGGCCAGATCGCCGATATGAGACCCACGCAGTCGCCGGCGGACGCTTTCAGGGAATACATCTTCGTTCTGGAGCGGAAAACCGGCGCCTTGTTTGCGGCGGCGGCTGAAATGGCCGCCCGCTTGCGGGGACAGGCCGAAGAGATTTTGGCCGCCAGCCGACGCTTCGGATTGTCCTTCGGCGTCCTGTTCCAGCTGCAGGACGATGTGATGGACATGTTTTCCGATAAAACCGGCAAGGATCGCTGGAACGACCTGCGCGAGGGGAAATGGACCCTGCCGACTCTGCTGCTGCGGGAGTGCGCACCTGCTTTGGAAATTTTCCCCTTTCGGGAGGAAAGGGCGGCGTCGATCGATGCGGCCCTGACCGAGTGTGGAATTTTGGAACGCTGCCGCCAGACGGTGCAGACCTACCGTCAGCGGACTCTGAACTGTCTGGCCGAATATGCCGGTCCGGCATCCGACCGGGCTCTGACCGGTTTGATCGATTATGTCTGCCAGCGCCAACGCTGACCCTCAAGGGCTCGAGATCGAGATCAAGCTGCGGCTGACCGATCCGCAGGCCTTGATCGACCGGATCGCTGAACTGTCTTTCCGTTGCGTGATGCCAAAAACCCATGAATACAATATCATTCTGGATTCGCCTGGCGCTGAACTGGCCAGTAAAAACACTTTGTTGCGCTTGCGCCGTTGGGGAACGAAATGCAGTATCACCCTCAAGACTCCGCCGCTGGCGGAACAACGGCGATCGGGGTATAAAGTACGTCGGGAAGTGGAAATCGCCGTCGATGACTTCGCCAAAACCGAGCACATCCTGGCCGTTTTGGGTTACCTGCCGGTTTTCCGCTACGAGAAGTACCGCAGCCAGTACGAAAGTCCGGAAGGCCTTGTCCTGACTCTGGACGAAACCCCGATCGGTTATTTTTGCGAACTCGAAGGCCGCCCCGAGCTGATCGACCGCTGTGTCGTGGCGCTGGGTTATCGAAAGAGCGACGCTATCCGCCACAATTACCGTTCTCTGTTTCTGCAGAGCGGACGGAGCGGAGACATGTTGTTCAGGCCATGAACCTGCAGTATTTCCTTTTGGCCGGCGGCTACGGCACCCGGGCGAAACCGCTGTCCGACCATCGGGCCAAACCGGCTTTTCCGCTGCTGGGAGTCCCATTGCTGACGCGCATGGTCGGGCAGATTCTCGATAAAACCGCTGCCGGCTGCAAAGGCTGGCTCAACGTCCATCATCTGCCGGAGTCGGTGACCGCCTGCCTGCGCCCGGACTGGCCGCTGACGATTCTCCACGAGACCCGGCTGAGCGGCACGGCGATTCTGCGTCAGGCGCTGCGGGACGAGGCCTGGAGCCATCTGCTGGTCGTAAACGGGGATGTCTACTGTGACATCCCTCTGGCGGAGATGATCGCGGGATGTCGAGGACGAGACGGTGTGCTGCTGGTCCGCGAATTCCGGGACGAGGCGCAGTACCGGACTCTGCAATGCCGGTCCGGCCGTTTCTGCAGACGCGGAGACACGGCCGGCAATGGCCTGATGTACACCGGCCTGTGCCTGCTGAACCGGGCGACGGTGGCCCGGACTGTGTCGATGAATTTCTTTGACGATTTCGAAAGCCGGCCGGTCGATCTCGGCCTGTGTCCCTACTCGGGCCTGTGGCTCGATTTCGGAGATCCGCGCAGTTATTTCGACGCCAATATTGCCTATATGCGCCATTTCGAACGCAGTCCCCGCGAGCTGTGGGCGCCCTCCGCCCGCCTGGAGGCCGGTGCGTTCGAGCCGCGGCAAACCATTCTCTGGCCGGATTCGCTCATCGGCCCCGGACTGCAGCTGGAAAACTGTATCGTCTGCGACGGGCTGCGTCCCGAGCCCGGTGAATACCGTGACGGAATCCTGACCCGGTCGGGCTTCGTCCGCTTTTGACATCCTGGCCGATCTTCGCTACAATGCCACTGTTGCAATGGAGGGACCTGTGAGTTCAGATTACGCAGCGGCTGGAGTCGATATCGATAAAGGTAACGAAGCGGTGGCCCGGATCCGCAAGATGGCCGTTCAGTACGGCGTCGACCAGATCGGCAAGTTCGGCGGCTATTTCCCTTTCAGCGGAGACAAGAAGGGCGGCCTGGTCTCCTCGGCTGACGGAGTGGGCACCAAGCTCAAGATCGCTTTCATGATGGACCGCCACAACACCATCGGTCAGGATCTGGTCAACCACTGCGTCGACGATATCCTGGTGCACGGTGCCAGACCGTTGTTCTTCATGGATTACATCGCCAGCGGCGTGATGGAACCGCTGATCGTGGAGCAGATCGTGTCCGGAATGCTGGAGGCCTGTCTGCAGAACGGTTTGATTCTGTTGGGCGGGGAGACCGCCGAGATGCCGGGTTTCTACAACAACCGCGAATACGATGTCGCCGGTTTCATCGTCGGTTGGGTCGACGAGGATCGGATTGTCGATGGCAAAGGGATTTGTCCCGGCGATCTGTTGATCGGCCTGCCGTCCACCGGGCTGCACACCAACGGCTACAGTCTGGCCAGAAAAATCCTGTTTCAGGACCTGGACCTCCAGGTCGATTCCCTGCTGCCGGGTTTGGACCTCAGCGTCGGCCAGGCCCTGCTGGCGGTTCACCGCTCCTACCTGCAACCGGTGCAGAAACTGCTGGACCAATCGTTGATCAAAGGCATGGCCCACATCACCGGCGGCGGCTTTTACGAGAATATTCCCCGCACTCTGCCCGACAACATGATGGTCAACATTCAGCGGACCTGGCCGGTTCCGGATCTGTTCACCTACATCTGCCAGGCCGGGAAAGTAAAGGATGAAGAGGCTTTCCGCGTCTTCAACATGGGGATCGGCATGGTACTGTTCATCGATCAGAAGAACCTGAGCGCCCTGGAAACCGTGCTCAAGGAGAGCGATGAACCGTATTACCTGATCGGGCAGGTGGACCAGCGCCGCGGCGACCGCCAGGTGGTCGTCGTCTAAGGAGCGGCCGGTCCATGCGCATCACGCTCAACCATCGTCAGGAAGAACTGTCAGCCTGCGAACCCCTGACGGTCGCCGCCCTGTTGGCCATCAAACGCTACTCCTTTCCCAACATCATCGTCCGCATCAACGGTTCGCTGATCAAGCGGGACGCCTACGCCTCCGCACTGATTCGCGAGGGTGACCAGGTGGAAATGATCCACATGGTCAGCGGCGGTTGACTGGGCGGGCCTCGTTCAGCGGTGCAGCGCCGCTTCGGATTCCTTGAGACGGTGCAGGGCGTCCGCGGCGTCGACGGCCAGACGGATGCGTTCGGCGAAATCGCTGTCCTGGGCCAGTTTGGCGATGTAGGCCAGGGTTTTGAGATGTTGGCCGACACTTCGTTCGTCGCTCATGATCAGAAAAACCGCGAAAACGGGTTCATTGTCGGGGGCTTTGTACTCCAAACCGTTGCGGATGATGGCCAGGCCGATGGTAAAACGCTGGAATTCCTCGGAAAAAATATGCGGGATGGCCGTGCCGCGACCGATGGCGGTAGATTGGACATTCTCGCGCTTGATGAACAGGCGTTTGATCTTGTCTTCGGTCTGAATCAGGCCGCGTTGCTTGAGAAACACCGAGTATTCGGCATATAATGAATCGGTTGTGGCGATGGAATCGAGGAAAAGGATGTTTTGCGGTTCGATCTTTTTATAAAGTTCCATCGGGATCTCCTGAACAGCGCCTTGAGTCGGAAATGTTTTTTTGTGCTTTCATGTTCATGATTGTAGCCAAGATAGGATCAATTTTCAATCGTTCCGGTTTCAAAGTGTCGAGAATAGCGGGTCACCGGTTTGGGAACGTCCAAAAAATGTTTATGTGAAGGCAGTCTGCGCATTCATGTTTGAAAAGCCGCCATGGCGATGCTACAATGAGGAAACCATGAACGACCTGGACAAGACGGTATTGAAGAATTGCTGCGATTTCAACGAGAACCTGACCGTCTTCTCCAAGGCGGGCGCACAGATCGACGTCTACAAGAGCCGTTTTCTGGAAGTCGATTTTACGCAAAAGTTCATCATCATCGACGAACCATCACCGGAGAATCAGGGCGCGTCCCTGATCATGAAGAATCAGGATCTGGAATGTTTTTTCGAATACAAGGTCTACCGCTACCTGTTTGCGGCCCGGGTTCTGGACCATTGCCCGTTTTCACTGAACGGCAAAAGACTGCACGCCTTGAAATTGAAACTGCCGGACAAGCTGACCGACGGCGACCGCCGGGAGTATTTTCGGGTGGAAGTGTCGCTCAAACAGCCGATCACGGCCCGCTTCCTGCTCTACAAGGGCGATTCGGCCACACCGCTCATGTCCACCATCCTGAAAGGGGAGCCCGACAGGTTCGAGGCGATGGTGCACGACCTGTCCGGGGCCGGACTGTGCCTGTATTCCAAAGACAAGGCGCTGAACGGCGAGCTGGCCAAAGGCGACCGCATCGAGATGTTCTTTACCCTCAAACCGGGGGGCGACGAGCTGCATCTGTGGGCCGAGGTCCGTAACGGGCGATTTCTGGACAATCTGGGTGTACATGCCTGGGGGGTGCGCTTCCTCGAGCCGCGGCAGAATCCGGACATGAACAAATGCCGCAATCAGTTGCTGCGCTTTGTGATCGAACGGCAGCGGGAAGTGATCAGCGGTTCAATGTCCTGAGGCCCGCGCCCTGTCCGCCCAGTCGTCGGCGAGGTGCACGGCGGCCAGCATACTGCCCGGTTCGATCCGGTCGGTTCCTTTCAGGGCCGTGGCCGTGCCGTGATCCGGCGAGGTCCGTAAAAAGGGCAAGCCCAGAGTGACGTTGACGCCGTCGTGGAAATGCAGAATCTTGAACGGGATCAGTCCCTGGTCGTGGTACCAGCAGACCACCACCGTTTCCCTTTGCCCGCGGATCTCGTAAAAGAGCGAATCGGCCGGGTAGGGCCCGACGATCTCGTTGGCATGGCGGGTTTTGAGGATGGCCATGGCGGGTTTGATGAAACGTTCCTCTTCCTGACCCATGATGCCGCCTTCACCGGCGTGGGGATTGAAACCGGCCAGGACGATGCGGCAGGGCCGGTCGAACAGGGGGGCCAGGGCCGGAATCAGACGGTCCAGAAAAGAGCAGATATTTTCGATCGACATCTGCCCGGCAAGTGTCGACAAGGGACAATGAATGGTGTACAGGGCGACTTTGAGCGTGTCCGACCAGAAAAACATCATGGCCGCCGGATTGTAGCGCGACTGAAACAGTTCGGTGTGCCCCTTGTAGGGGATGCCGGCGTCCAGCCATTTTTTCTTGTCGATCGGTCCGGTGACCAGGGCTGCGCCCAGATTCTGGTCGAGCAGGTCCAGGGCCAGATCGAGGTAGGCGTAGGAAGCGGGGAAAAGGCCGTCGAAGCGGTGCTGCAGCAGGGCGATTTGCGGCAGCGGCCTTTTGGAATGCAGATCATCCATGCTGACCTGCGGCAGGGAGAGCGGAATATGCTCGGTTTCTCCGATTACCAGCAGCGGGTGGCGATGGGATTGCTTGTCCAGGTAGGCGATCAGGTCGGGCCCGATTCCGTCCGGGTCGCCCGTGGTCAGCAGCAGAGGTCTGACAGCGCTAGTCGGCATTGCCGTCTTCGACTTCGATGGCCTCCGGGTCCTTGTGCATGTATTTGACGATATGCTTGAAGATGATGTAGCTGAGCGAGCCGTCTTGGATCTTGAACTTGATGCATTTCTCATCGTACCACTCGATACGCCCTTTCATGACGGTGCCATCCATCAGGGTGATGACCATCGGCGTGTGGTTGTTCATCTGCTTGATGTAATAATAGTTTTCGGCGTGGGTCTTGTACGGCGGCGGCGGCTTTTTCTTGTCTTTTTTGGCGTTCTTTTTCAGTTCCTTCAAATCGGGTTTGATGAGTTTTCTGTTCATGCCCAAGACTCCTTGCGCCGCGTGCTCAAGCTAAGATTGAAGAAATATTAGCGGATTTACAATTCGTTGTCAATCCTTTGTCTTTCCTGAGCGTCTTTGAACCCATCCGGTGATGTTGCGTTGTTTGCAGCGGGCGACGGCCAGCGACTGGGAAGGAACTGTTTCGGTGATGGTGGAACCGGCGGCGACGAAGGAATTGGCTTCGACGGTCACGGGCGCAACCAGTTCGGTACCCGAACCGATGAAAACGTCGTCGCCGATCCGGGTCGGGTTTTTATTTACGCCGTCGTAATTGCAGGTGATGGTGCCGGCGCCGATGTTGACCCGTTCGCCGATGGTGGCATCGCCCAGGTAGCTGAGGTGCATGGCCTTGCTGCCTTTGCCGAGCCGGCTGTTTTTGACTTCGACGAAATTGCCGACTTTGGCGTTGTCCATGATCGAGCTTTGTGCGCGCAGATGGGCGTAAGGGCCGATCTGGGTGTTGGCGGCGACCTGAGAGTCGAAAATGAGCGAACCGTCCAGAATGACGGCGTTGGCCCCGATATCGGCGTTGTTCAGGTGCACGTTCGGCCCCAGACAGACATTGGCGGCGACGACAGTCGTCCCTTCGATCACGGTTCCGCAGTGAATCCGGGTTTGCGGCCCGATTGCGGGCAGCGCTTCGATGTACACGCTGTCGGGATCCAGGATGGTCACGTTTTGCTCGCTGTAATGCCGGTACTGGAAGGCGGCGATGATCCGGTGCACCTCGCAGGGGTCGCTGACAAGCGGGACCGCTGCGGCCGGGGTGATGGCATGCAGTTCCGGGCCGGTCGGGAATTCCGCGCTGTTCAAGCGGCCCTGCCGCAGCAGAGGGACGACGTTGGCCAGTCGGGTGATCCACAGGCATTGTCCGGGGAAACTCAGCCAGGTCCGGTCGGTGAGCCTGGGCAGATCCAGACGGTCGAACCAGTCCTGGAAGTTGTCGAAACGGGGCAGGGCGGCGTCGCTCCAGATGACGGCCAGATCGTCGGCGGCGGGTTTCGAGCCGCTGGAGCGGTTCAGGTCCGCATAGAGCAGGGGAATCCAGAAATCCAGATTTCTGCCGCGAAACAACAGCTTGCAGGAATCTGGAGAAGAGGCGGTATGATGAACGATCATGTCGTCAGCGAGCGGAAAGCCTGGTTGTCGATCAACCTTTCGAAATCCGGCTCGTTGTACGCGAAGGTTTTCAGATTTTTGTCGATATTGATGCTGGCGCCGAGTTCGGCGATGGCCTGGTCGTCATGGCCCTGACGCGCGAAAACCAGGGAACGGATGTAGTGGACTTTGGCGTTCGGGCCAAACTTCGTCTGGCATTGCTGCAACAGCTCCATGGCTTCCGGCAGCCGCCCTGAATTGAGATTGATCAAGGCGGCGGAGATAAAATCTTCCCGGTCTTCCGGCTTCTCGGACTCGGTGCGCAGCTGTTGTTCGGCCATGCTGGCGTACGAGCGGGCCTTGCCGACGATCTCGAGAACCGTAAAATACTCGGAATCGCAATAGCTTTTGTTGATTTCCGAAAAAAGCGCCAGCGCTTTTTTGTAATCTTTATGGTTGAAGACAACAACCGCCTCGCCGAAGGAGTCGGTTGCCGCTTTGATTTCTTTTTCTTCAGATAAACTCATAAGGGATTTGCCTCCTGGGCAGTGTTAAAAAACAGTCCGTTTTTTTACTGCCCAGTCTGATAGCGCTCGGGAATGACAGCCAGAACGTCGATCCCGGCTCCCTTGGCGATATCGATGACGCGGAGCACCTGCTCGTAGGCGATCGACTGATCGGCACGGATGAAGATCGTTTTATCCTGACGGGTCTGGAAGAGATCGCGCAGACCGGTTTCCAGCATGTCCAGAGTCAACGGCGACTGGTTGAGTTTGACGGAAAGGTCGCTTTCCAGAGTCAGCACGATGGCGTTGGAAGGACCCTGAGTCGGATCGGCACTGGCTCCACCGGTTTCGGGAAGCTTGATGTCGACGCCTTTCTGCGCAACCGGCGTGATGACCATGAAAATGATTAACAATACGAGCAAAATGTCGCAGAGCGGGACAACATTGGGCTCGGACTTTGCTCCTGCACCTAATTCAGCACCCATAAAACCTCCTTGAGCTATCCAGCATTTTATATAAACGTCCATGACCTGTCAAGGGATATTGTGGCCATTGTTTGATCGCCTGAACCGTTTTGTGACAAAAAAACAATTTTTCGTTGCTTTCCGGGTCCGTATCCGGCTCCGCCGGCGAGACGGGGGACGGCCTGCGCATTCCGGTTTACAAACCGGACCGCATTTGCTACACTTGCCAATACCTATGCTGCAAAATTCACGATTCTTCATCTCGGTGATCATGGTCCTGGCTGCATTCTGTCTGTACGGAAAGGTGCAGGATTTCGAAACGGCCAGAAAGCAGATGGTCCAGACCCAGCTGATCGAACGCTCACTGCTCGATCCGCTCTTGCTCAAGGCTTTCTCTACCGTGGAACGGCACCGTTTCGTCGACGAAAAGTATTGGCCGAACGCATATGCCGATATCGATCTGCCGATCGGATTCGGCGAGAAGATCAATTCTCCGTACACGGTGGCCATGCTCTGTTCGGTGATCGCCGCCCGGCACGACCAGAAGGTGTTGGAAGTGGGCACCGGCAACGGGTACCAGGCGGCCATCCTGTCGCTGCTGGTCAAGGAAGTCTACACCATCGAAATCATCCCCGAGCTCGGCAGACAGGCCCAGCAGCGGCTGAGCTCCCTGGGCTACCGCAATGTTCGCAGCAAGATCGGTGACGGCTACCTGGGCTGGGCCGAGTTCGCCCCATTTGACGGCATTATCGTCACCTGTTCTCCCGACCATGTTCCGCAGGCGCTGATCCAGCAGCTGGCCGTCGGCGGTCGCATGGTCATACCGGTCAGCTTTTCCAGCAAGGTCGAAGAGCTGATCCTGATCGAAAAAAGACCGGACGGCAGTCTGAAGAAGACCAATATCGTGCCGCCGTCCTTCGTACCCCTTTTCCGAGGACAAAATGAGTTTTGACGCTTTAAATGGTTTAAACGATATTCAACGCCAGGCAGTACTGTACTTCGACGGCCCCCTGATGATCATCGCCGGGGCCGGATCCGGCAAGACGCGGGTCATCACCCACAAGATCGCTTATCTGATTCTGGAGAAGGGCCTGGCTCCCGGCCAGATTCTCGGGGTCACCTTCACCAACAAGGCGGCCAACGAGATGAAGGAGCGGATCGGGGCGCTGACCGGCCAGGACCTGCGCCTGTTCAATCTGTCCACTTTCCACTCTCTGGGTCTGAGGCTGCTGCGGACCGCCGGAAAACGCATGGGCTACGAAGGTGAATGGCAGGTGATCGACGAACAGGATCAGAAGAAGATCTTTACCGCCCTGACCAAGGAGAGCGGGAGCGCGTTCACCAACGACATGCGCGACGCCCTGCGTCGCAAGATCGGCATGGCCAAGATGAACCTGCTGTACCCCAACAACCGGGATTACCTGCTGCAGAAGGGCTTCACCCAGGAGGAATATCAATACTACTCCGCCTACTTCAACTGGCAGCAGTCGCAGAAACGCTGGGATTACGAGGACCTGGTCTCGCTGCCGGTCAAGATGCTGCAGAGCGATGCCGAGCTGTGCCGGCAGTATTCGGAACGCTTCCGCTACGTGGTGGTCGACGAGTTTCAGGACACCAACCCCAACCAGTACGAGCTGGTGCGCCTGATCGCCCAGCGGCACGGCAACATCAGCATCGTCGGCGACGACGACCAGGCCATTTACGGCTGGCGGGGGGCCGACATCCGGTTTTTGCTGAACTTCGAAAAAGATTTCGGCGGCACCAAGGTGGTCAAGCTGGAACAGAACTACCGGTCATCGCCCAATGTACTGGCTTTCGCCAATCAGGTCATCACCCGCAACCGCCAGCGCAAGGACAAGGCCATGTGGACCGAAAAGAAGCAAGGGGATCCGGTTTTTTTGCTGCAATCGGGCTCCAAGGAAGAGGAGGCCGCCTGGGTGGTCGATCTGGCCGAGACTTTTCTGCGTCAGGATCCGGCCAAACTGCCGCTGGCCATTTTATACCGGATCAACTCCCAGTCGCTGGCCTTCGAAAACGAGTTGAACCGCCGCGCCATCCCCTACCGGGTGCTCAAAGGCCTGCGGTTTTTCGACCGCAAGGAGGTCAAGGACAGCATCGCCCTGCTGCGTCTGGCCAATCAGCCCGATGACGACGCCAGTTTTCTGCGGGTGATCGATTTCCTGCCGCTGGGGATCGGGGAGAAGACGGTCGGCCAGATTGTCGAACTGGCCCGGGATCATCAGAAATCCTATTACTGGGTTCTCAAGAACCACTTTCCCGACAAATGGTCCTCGCGTCCGCTCTGGCGCCTGCTCGATCGGGCGGGCGAGCTGTTCGCCGAAGGCGGGCAGGCCTCCGGTCTGGAGCGCCTGCTCAACCTGTCGGGCTATCTGGAAATCCTGCAGGAAAAAGACGAGGACAACCGCCTGTTGAATATTCAGGAATTGTTGGGCTTCATCCGCAAATGGGAACAGGACAGGCCCGCCGACGGGACGATCAGCGATCTGTTCGATCAGATCACCCTGCAGGACCCCGGCGAGAAGGAAAGCGGCAACGTGTCGGTCTTCCTGCTGACCATGCACAACGCCAAGGGACTCGAGTTCCCGACGACCGTCGTTTCCGGCGTCAATTCCACTTACCTGCCGTTTTTCCTGCGCAAAGGCCAACAGGAGATCGAGGAGGAGCGCCGCCTGTTCTATGTCAGCAGCACCCGGGCCATATCCCTGCTGATTCTGTCTGTGGGCGGCGGCAAGGAGTCGGCTTTCGTGGGCGAGATGAACGGTTCCCTGTTCAGTCGCGCCTATGGCAGCGAAGATCTGCTTGAACAACTGTACGGGAAGAAGGACAGCCTGCGCGGTGTCTCCGGCCGGACCGAAAAGCGTGAGGAACGCTACCTGACCCATCCGATCTTCGGTCGGGGCAAGGTTGTCGAGGATCTGGGCAAGAACCGGCTGGTGGTGCAATTCGTGGAACGGGGCGAAAAAGTGATCGACACCGGTATCGTTCCGGTCATGTACGAATAAAAAATTCTTTTTGTGCTATAATGAATCACGACGACATATGGTGACGATAACGACATGAATTCTGCTGCGCGGATCGATCAGGAAAAGCTGGACAACATCCTCAACCCCAGGAGCGCCAACCGCAGTTTCAAGATTACCGTGCGTTTCGAAAAGCATCTCTCCAGAAAATTCGAAGAGGCGCTGACGCTGGCCCGTCAGAGCGACAGCTTCCTCGAAGAGGAGATCGCCGGAACGGTCCGCTACTACGTCTCGTTCCGGCCTGCGGATGTCGACCGGCTGTACGAAATTTTCGAATTGGTCAAGGAGCAGGAATCGACGGTTCTTTTTCTGAACAACAAGAGAATACCGTTCATTCAGGACCTCTGGCTGTTCCTGATGTGGTTCTACCGGGTGCGCTGAAACCGAGGTTTTCGCCAGGCTACAGCTTGACTTTTACCTCGTCTTTTTTTATATATATCTTTTTTAGGAGGATTCTGATGAGAAAAACCGTCTTTGCGTTACTCGCCATCTGCGCCGTTCTCCTCATGCTATTCAATGGCGCCGCCTGTTCAAGGCTGTCGCCCGATCATATTAAAGCGAATGACCACCTTTCAAAGGGTAATGAGAATTACAACAAGGAATTATATAAAAAGGCCATTCTTGAATATGAAGAGGCGTTGAAGATCAACCCCGATCTCAAGAAACTCTACATTTACATCGGCTTGGCCGGCAGCACGGCCTACAAACCGGCCATTCCCCGACCGGAAGAAGACACCAACTACGGCGAACGCAAGGCCGAACTGGAGCAGCTGGAAGCCATCATCGCCAACTGCCAGCAGGCCGTCGAACGTTTCGAAGCCGACCCCGCCGCCAAGGCCAAGTTGGACGAAATCGCCGCCCTGGAAGTCGAACTGGGCAAAAAGAATACCGAGCTCGAGGCCGTCGACGGCTTCAATGTCTACCAGCGGGCTGCCCGTGACTTGAACTCGCTGAACCGCAAGATCGAATACGATCGTCAGCAGATCGAAAAGAAGAAGACCGAGGAAGAGCTCAAGGACAGCGACGAAGAGATCGTTGCCATCAGGAACGACATCCAAGCTTCCGAAAAGAAGATCGTCGAGTGCAACGCCCAGATCCAGGCCTTCACCGCTTCGGCGCCGGCCGTTCCCGTTCTGGCCGCGATCAAGGATATCGAAAACAAGATCGCCAGCACCAAAGATGCGCTGAAAGGCTTTGCCGGTTACGACGATTACTTGGTGAAAAAGGACGAGGGCGAGGCCAAGAAGAGACTGCTGGGCGCCAATACCGCCTACCTGCGCCGCAGCGACGACAACGAACTCTTCCGGGAAAAGGCCATCAAGTACCTGCACCTGGCCGAGACCTTCGAGCCCGACCGCGACGAAGTCACCTTCGCTCTCAGCGAGTTCTATCAGAAACTCAACGACATCGACAAGGCCGAATCCTATTACAAGAAGATCATGGCCAAGGATCCGGACAATCCGAAGAACCTGTACATCCTGGCCGATTTCTACGCCAGCAACGGCCGTCCGGAAATGGCCATCCAGACCTACGAACAGCGTATCAGCCTGGATCCGAAAAATCCGGAAGGCTACCACTACTTCAGCGGCTTTCTGCACAACAACCGCCTGTTCGACCGGGCTTTCGACATGCATCAGAAACGCATCTACGCCATGCTCAACCCCGACATTCTCGATGTGACCCAGGAAATCGACGTCCTCAAAGAGGAGTTGAAAGGCTTGGAGCCGTTTGAAAAGCTGGTGGAGAACCTCAACAAGAACCGGGCTCTCAACAAGGCCATGCGCGAACAGATGATCAAGGAATCCCTGGAGAACCGGAAAACCGACGGTCTGGCCAAGATCGCCGAGCAACTGGCCAAGCTGCAGGAAAAGAAGGGCTCCGGCGCACTCAACAAGATCGACCAGAATCTGGAAGCCAAGCTCAACGCCGAAAAAGCGCGTCTGGAGACCGAGGGTGTCCGCACCCGCGACAAGATCGAGCCTCTGATCGCCGAAAAAGAGGCTGTAGTCGCCAAGATGCTGGCCGAAGCCGAACAGGCCCTGGCCACGATGGACGACGCCAAGAAGCTGGCCATGGCCGAGGCTTACTACGCTTACGGACAGGATCTGTGGAACAAGAGCTACCAGACACCCGTCGAGGTGCTGGCTCCCGAGGACAGACGTCCGATCATCAACAAGGGAATCGAGATCCTCAACAAGGCCATTTCCCTCAACCCCGATTTCCCCAACCCCTACACCTATGTTGGGCTGCTCTACCGCGAAATGACCAAGGTCGAGCCGCAGAACCGTGACGCCCTGATCGCCAAAAACGAAGAGTACAACAAGAAGTTCGTTGAACTGTACCAGAAAAAGGTCAAGGCTGAACAGTATCAGAAGACTCTGGAACAACTGGGCAAAGAGTAAACGCGCGTTCCGATACAAACACAGGGCACGACTCCGGTCGTGCCCTTTTTTTTATGCTAGAAAACCAGGAAAATGATGCTGACCCGGCGGTTGGCCGCCCGGTTCTCCGGCGTCTCGTTGTCGACCAGCGGTTGGGTGTCGGCCCGGCCGACCGCGCTGAAACGGCGGGGGTCGAGCTGACCTTCGGTGATGAAGAAGCGCACCACCGTTCCGGCTCTGGCCGATGACAGCTCCCAGTTGGACGGATAGATGGGGCTGTCGCTCAGTTGGGAATTGTCGGTATGCCCTTCGATATTGACCTTGTACAAGGTGTCCTGCAGAATGGGGATCATTTTACGGAACAGGCGGACGGCTGTGGGCAGCAGCTCGGTTTTGCCAGGTTCGAACATGACGTGGCCGGCGATCTCCATCCGTACCCCCAGCTTGTCCTTGACGATGAAGACATTGTTCTGCAGCTCGGCATCGGTCGTGCTGGTCGTCAGCAGCTGGACCAGCAGGTCTTTGCGGGATTCGGCCGCGCTCTGGGCGTCGCTGGCCAGCTTGATCGGCTGGCGTTGGCCGCCGGGGATACCCAGCTCGAAGACTTCTTTCTGGACGCCGAAGGCCTTTTCGACCGAACCGGTGACTTCCTTGTATTTCTGCATGTCCATGTTGGCGAAGGAGACCAGCATGATGAAGAAGGTCAACAGCAGGCTCATGCAATCCCCGTAAGTGACGACCCAGCCGGGTGCGCCGGCCTTGCATTTCGGGCATTCCTGTTCCGGTTCGGCCATTTTATTTTTTCCCCGGGGCTTCCACGTGCTGACGCAGGGACGGGCTCAGGTAGGAGACCAGTTTCTCCTGGACGACGGCCGGATGGTCGCCGTTGGCGATGGACAGGATGCCGTTGATGATCAGTTTTTTCAAAATCATTTCTTGTTCGTGGAAATACTTCAACTTGTCGGCCAGGGGGATGAAGAAGATATTGGCCAGGATGGAGCCGTACAGGGTAGTGATCAGGGCGACGGCCATGGACGGTCCGATCGATTTGGGGTCGTCCATGTTGCCCAGCATCAGGATCAGACCCACCAGGGTGCCGATCATGCCGAAGGCGGGGGCCGACTCTCCGCAGGAAGTCAGGATGACTGTGCAGCCTTCATGGCGCTGGGTGGTGGCGCCGACGTCGATATTGAGAACCGATTCGATCAGGTCGGGCTCGACACCGTCGATGGCCAGCTGCACCCCCTTTTTAAGGAATGGATTTTCCAGCGGGACCTTTTCCAGTCCTAAAATACCGTTCTTTTTGGCCTCTACGGACAGCGACAGGATGGTCTTGATCATATCTTGGGGACTGGGCAGGGTGTTGAAGACGGTCTTCATGATGACCACGGGCAGTTGCTTGAGCAGCTTGAACGGGAAGCGGATGATGGTCACGCCGATCGTGCCTCCGAAAACGATCAGGATCGAGGGCAGGTCGTAGAAAGCCGCCAGATTATCGATGCAGGACAAAACCACCAGTGCCGATGCGACGACCAGGCCGATTATTGTGGACAATTCCATTGCGCACCTGTTTTTAGAGATAACAACATATTAAATAATATGGGATAAGCGGGAAAAGTCAACCCGAGTTTTGAGTCGGGGAGAAAATTGGCCAAAATCCGCAGCGGGCCGGAAAGGATTGACAAACAGGCCGGGATTTGCAGTAGAATGGGACAATGAAAGTCAATACCAAGATCCGCTACGGAATGCGCATGCTGGTGATTCTGGCCGCACAGGCCAGACTGATGAGCACCGCCGAGCTCGGCAGGATGATGCTGGTTTCGCCCAAATACCTGCGCAAACTGGCCGGACCGATCGAGAAGGCCGGGCTGATCCGGAGCGTCCAGGGCGTGTACGGGGGGTATCAGCTGACCCGGAAACCGTCCGGAATCACGGTTCTCGATCTGTTCAACGCATTCGACGAACCGATCCAGATCATCGGTTGCAAGTCGGATGATTGCTGCGCCCTGGCGGCGGATTGCCTGACCCGGCCTTTGTGGATGCACCTGGAAAAAAATCTCCGTGACACTCTGCGGAAAACGACCATCCAATCCCTGCTCGACCGGGAGTTTTCGGGTGCCGATGAAGACCGGGATTGACAGACCAAGCTTTTTTGTGTAGAATTCGCAACGTTTGGAGGAAACAATATTATGGCCAATCACGAGTCTGCATTGAGAAAGCATCGCCGGGATCAGAAGCGCAGAATGATCAATAAAATCAATAAATCCAAGATGCGCAATAAAGTGAAAGCGTTGAGGAAACTGGTCGCTGCCGGAAATGTCGAACAAGCCAAAACCATGCTGCCTTCGGTTCTATCTGTCATCGACAAGACGGTCGGCAAGGGCACCATTCACCACAACACCGGATCGCGATACAAATCACGACTGTCACTGTTGATTTCCTGATTGTTTCCTGTACCCGATGGAGCTTCCACGGGGCTATATCTCGTACAACCAGATAAAACTGTACCAACAGTGCCCCAAGCAATATTTCCATAAGTATATCGAAGGTCTGGAGTCTTCGCTGGATGAAAAGGTTTTTCTGGGTATCATCTTCCACGCCTCGGTGGAGGCGCACCTGAAGCGGAGAATCAACGGTCTGTTCACATCGGCCAAGGAGACCGTCGAACACTTCAATCTCCTGTTTAAACAGGAACAGGAACAGTACCGGATCGACTGGCACAGCTCCAAGAACGATGTCCGTTTGCGCGGAGAGGCCCTCCTGCGCCATTACCTCAAGGAATTGGACGGGGATATCGATCCCATGCTGGTCGAAGAAGAAATGGCGGCGACGATTCCCGAACTCGGTGTCCAGCTGCGTGGGGTGCTCGATCTGGTCGAGAAGGATTTCAATATCTCTGATTTCAAGACGGCCACCGTCCGTTGGTCCAAAGAGAGGGCCCGCAGTTCCTTTTTGCAGATGGTTATTTACCGTTACCTGTTCGAACAGCGCTTCGGTCCGGTCACGGCCAAACTCATGTTTCGGGTAATCTATTCGAAATCAACCCGTTCGGCGCGCAGCCAGGTCATTGCCTTTCCGGCGGCGGAAGCGGACTTCACCCAGATGATCCAGGTGATATCGTATGTAGTCCAGGCCATCCGCAGCGAATCGTTTTATCCCAACCCCTCCTACCGTTGCTCCTATTGCGGATTCCGCTCCACCTGCAACGGTGCCAAGCCTCCGGCTTGATTCTACAGCGTAAACTTTGCGAATTGGCTTGTTTTTCCTTGCCTGATTCAATATTATACTTTTGGTAGAAGGATTGCGGAATCCCGGCCTGGCGGCGGCGCCGCCGAGATGCCGGGGAGGTGGAGGGTATGGACGATCTGATCGAATTGATGGGATTGACGAAATTCTCTGCTCAATTGCCCCGGCTTCTGTTTGTCGGACAGAATTGGCTGTACCTCGAATTCGACCGGCAGGGACGGGTGAAATCCTGCAACCACATGCTCAACGGCAAGCCGGTGGTCGGACTCCGGGTGGATCAGGTCGTCGATCTCCCCGGTGACATTGCCCTGCCCATCGATCGTATCGAGTCCGATGCCGATGCGCTGCCCTTGATCGTCCGCTGGCAGGCGGACGGTCAGCTGTACGAGTCGCTGATCCAGGCCGGGCATGAGGGCTGCACTTTGCTGGGCTATCGTTTCCTGCTCGACGACGAACCGTTTCTGGGCACTTCGCTGATGATGGAGACCTTCGACCTGCGCCGGACCATCGAAGAGCGGGATCGCGAGATCAGCAGTTTGAGCGGTCAGATTTCCCGTCTGATGGGCAGCGATCCGCTGACCGGCCTGGCCAACGAGAGCCGCTTTGTCGATGTGCTGGAAACGGAGATCAAAGTGGCCCTGCGTCACGAGACGCCTTTGTCGCTGATCTGCTGCGACATGGATTATTTCCGCAGCATCAACGAAACCTTCGGCCGGGAGGTTGGCGACGCGGTGCTGGTCCGACTGGCCGATGTGCTGCGGCGTTTTTTGCGGCGCGAGGATTTGGCCGCCCGCTACCGCAGCGTGACCTTCTTTGTCCTGTTGCCGCGGACCACTTTGACCCAGGCCTTCACTCTGGCTGAACGGATCCGCCTGTACCTGCCCACGGTACAGATCGAACCCCAGGGTGAAAATCCGGTCAAAAACCTCAGCGCCAGCTTCAGCGTCTGCGAATACCACGGCGGGGAAAGCGCCGCGGATTTTCTGGGCCGCAGTCAGGCGGCCGTCAACGAAGCCAAGCGTCACGGCCGCAACTGCACGGTAAGCGCCGACTGATCAGTCCAGCAACCAGTTTTCGCTGCGGATGTTTCCCTGAATGCCGATGACCACTTCCTTGACGGGAATGGACCGCGCCGATTGACTGACCGCCTGTCTGGCCAGGGCGACGATTCCGCCGCAGCAGGGCACTTCCATGCGCAGGACGGTGATGGAATTGATCTGCGCCTCGTCAATGAGGGCGATCAGTTTCGCCAGGTAGATCTCCTGCTGATGGTCCAGCTTGGGGCAGGCGATGAGCAATTTTTTCCCCCGCAGAAAGCGCGAATGGAGATCGGCCCGGGCGTAGGCCACGCAATCGGCGGCGATGAGCAGATCGGCGGCCTGGAAGTGGGGCGCCGCAGGATTGATGAGGTGCAGTTGGATCGGCCAGTGACTCAGTTCGGAAACGATTGACGGCTCGGTTTGCGCCAGCGGATGGATCAATGCGCCGTTGTTTTGGGCAAACGTGCGCGATTGACTGCCCGGACAGCCGCCGTGGTGGGCCGGCGCCGCTTCCACCTGGGATGGCCGCAGCGGATTGTCGATTCCGTGACGATGCAGGTATGCCAGCGCTTCGGCGAGGTATTGGTCGGCACCGTGATCGCGAAGATGTTGCAGGTGCTCCTTGAGGGTGTTGACTCCGGCCGGGATGATCCGCTCGCTCAACACCCGTTCCTCGTTGTAATCTTCGGCTTCCCGTTCGACAACGGCGATGGCCTGTTCCGGGCAGTGACCCAGGCAGGCGCCCAGGCCGTCGCAGAACAGATCGCTGATCAGTCGGGCTTTACCGTCGATGATCTTGAGCGCTCCTTCGGCGCAGTTGGGAATGCATTGACCGCAACCGGTACATTTTCCTTCGTCGATTTCGATGATCTTTCGTTTCATTTTGACTCCTTGACTCCCCTATCATAAAGCGGATGAAGGATGAAAAATGTAACAATGGTTACAAAAATCGCCGAAAAATCTGTGGGTCGTTTGCGTTAACGGGAACGGATCGGAGCCTTGTGTGGTAGGATGGGAGGGCCTGGCTCATGGCGGGAGGTGAACATGAAACGATTCACGGCTTTCCTGAAAACGACGTTCCTGGGCGGTTTCATCGTGCTGCTGCCGGTCGTTCTGACCCTGTTTCTGCTGCGCTGGCTGGTGGGCATGATCACCGATCTGATCGAACCGTTGACCGTCATCTTCACCGAGCATGCCGGTTTGGGGCATGCACTGGCCTTTTCGCTGGCCGTCATCGCGGTGATCACCGTTTGTTTCACCCTGGGACTGGTGGTGAAAACCCGCCTCGGCTACGCCTTGTTGAGAGGTGTGGAACAGAGGATTCTGAAAGAGGCGCCGGGTTACACCTTCTTCAAGGAGACGGTGCGCCAGCTGCTCGGTCAGAAGAACCGCCCATTTTCCCGGGTGGTGCTGGTCAGGATGTTCGGCACGACTGCCTTGAGCACCGGTTTTGTCACCAACGAACATTCGGCCAGCGGTCTGTATTCCGTTTTTGTTCCTTCCGGACTGAATCCCACTTCCGGTTACCTCCTGCATGTACCCGCCGGCGATATTTTCTTTATCGACGTGTCGGTCGAGACGGCCATGCGCACCATCATCGGCTGCGGAACGGGCGCTTCCGAACTGCTCGATCAACTGCCCAAAACGGATGGACTCCTACATGGACTGGAAGCGGCCGCCAAAAGGTGGTAACATTGCCGATGGCTGGAAACGTGACAATCCGGAGATTGAGATGAATCGCACCATGATCGATGAACGAACCTTGTTGAGCCATGCCGTCAAGGTGGAGCAGGACGGTTACCGATTTTACATCCATCTGGCCAAAGCCATGCCGGAAAAAAGGTTGATGGACCTTTTTTTCCTGTTCGCCGAAGACGAGCAACGGCACGAGATGACCTTCAAAAAAATGTTGCGCGACTGCGCCATGCAGCCGCCAACGTCCGACAAGCCCTGCGATCCGATACTGGAACGCTTTCTGGTCGATATGGAGCAGTACGGCGCCCAGCTGCTGGAAAAAGGCCTGCAGGACGGTTTTGACCGCAATGCCCAGCTGGGTGTGGCCATCCAGCTGGAGAAGGATTCGATCCTTTTCTACGGTGCGCTCAAGGCCCAGATCGGCCCGGAGCAGAGACCATTGCTGGAAACGATCATCGACGAGGAACTGCGACACCTGACCCGCCTGTTCGCCATCCGTCAGGGAGAAATCGAAACCGAGGCTCCCGGCGTCGACGACCTGTAAACCGAGGTCCGGACCGGGTCCGGCGCCGCTGCCCGCAATTGGGGTGCAAATGGCTGATACTGTACTGGAATTGCAAGATCTGATCAAGGTATACGGCGATAAAACCGTAGTCGACCGCATTTCTTTTTCGCTGACCAAGGGGCAGATTGTCGGTCTGCTCGGTCCCAACGGTGCCGGGAAGACGACCACAATCCGCATGATCATGAACATCATCGCCCCGGATTCGGGATCGGTGGTGATTTTCGGCCAGCCGTTCCGGGAAGAGCTGAAGAACCGTTTGGGCTACCTGCCCGAAGAACGGGGGCTGTACCGAAAAATGACGGTCATGGACACCATTGCCTTCTTTTCCCGGCTCAAGGGTGTGGCGGCGGCCGATATCGGATCCCGAGCGGCCGGCTGGCTGGAACGGTTGTCGCTGACCGAGCATCGTCACAAACGCATCGAGGAACTTTCCAAAGGCATGGCCCAGAAGGTGCAGCTCATCGTCACCATCCTGCACGCGCCCGAACTGCTGATTCTGGACGAGCCGTTTTCCGGCCTGGATCCGGTCAATATCGAGCTGGTGCGGGAATTGATCCTGGAACTGAAGCGCGGCGGTACCTCCATCCTGTTCTCGACGCACCTGATGGATTTCGCCGAGAAACTGGTCGACCGGGTGATCATGATCGACCGTGGCTGCAAGGTGCTCGACGAAACCCTGGCCGGAGCCAGGCAGACTTTCGGCGCCAGCCTGGTGACAGTCGCCTACAGCGGCGACGCCGCTTTCGTGACCGAACTGCCGTTTGTCAAGGGGAGGCGGGATTACGGCAATACCATGGAAATCGAACTGGCCGACCTGCGCTACAAGGACGAACTGCTGGACTCCTTGCGCGCCCGGCTCGACCTGAGCCGTTTTGCAATCAGCGAACCCTCGCTCAACCACATCTTCTTCAGCCGGGTTAACAGGGGGGCGTCATGAAAGGCGAAAACCGAAAAATGTGGACGATCCTGGCCAAGGAATTCCTGCAGATCGCCAAAAAGAAATCGTTCATCATCTCGACCGTGCTGACACCGGTTCTGATGGCGGCCTTCTTCGTGATTCCGGCCCTGTTGACGCAGGCGGCCCACGGCGAGAAGATCATTCATCTGGTCGATTTGAGCGGGAAATACCGGACGGCTTTTCTCGAATCCGTCGCCAAGGACGAGGCCCGACCCGACGGCCTGGTACTGGAGGCCATCGATCACGCCGGCGCCTCGCCGGCCGAGCTGGTCGATCGTTACCGGCCGCTCATTCTGGACAAGAAAGTCGCCGGTCTGCTGGTCTGGCCCGCCGATCCCCAGTCCGGCAGCATCGCCTATTACGGTCTCAACATTTCCGATATGTCCGGACTGCGTTTCATCGAAAAGCACCTGCAGCGGGCCTTCACCCGCACCCAGCTGCTGGCGGTCGACATCAGCGACCAGCTGATCGATCAGGCCACGCGGACGCAGTCCCTGCAGACCTTCAAGGTCAAGAAAGAAGGTATCACCCAGAGTTCCTCGCAGGCCGAATTTCTGATGGCGATTTTCATGCTGACCATGCTGATGTCGGTGATCATGGCCTACGGACAGTTGATCATGCGGGGCATCATCGAGGAAAAAAACAGCCGAATCGTCGAGCTGCTGATCTCTTCGACCACGCCCAAATCGGTTTTCTTCGGGAAAATTCTGGGAATCGGCCTGGTCGGTCTCACTCAGGTCGGTATCTGGATCGCCCTGACTGTCGCCTACCTCTTCCTGTCGCCCTGGGGCGTTCCGGCGCAGTACCTGTCTTTCCTGACACCGGCACTGGCCGCCTATTTCGCCGTCTTCTTCGTCTTGGGGTACTTCTCGTTCGCCATCCTCTTTTCGCTGGTCGGTGCGGCGGTCAACACCGATGAAGAGGCCCAGCAGTATTCCGCCCCCATATCGTACCTGCTGCTGGTGCCGTTTCTGCTCGGCGTGACCATGGTCACCCAGAACGCCGACAGCCCGGTGGTGGTCGTCAGCTCTCTGTTGCCGTTCTTTTCGCCGATGCTGATGTTCATGCGCATCAGCATGGCCATGCCGCCCTTGTGGCAGATCGCCCTGTCCATCGTCGCTTCGCTCGCGACCATCTGGATTCTGATCCGCGCCGGGGCGCGCATCTTCCGGGTGGGGATTCTGATGTACGGCAAGAAACCGACCCTCAAGGAGATTCTTAACTGGTTGTCGGTCCGCTGACGACCCTCCGGTAAAGACGGTAGTTGATGGCTTCGCTGTCTGGAGGCAGCTCGGGGAAAACGCTGCCCCACATAGCCCGATCCTCCATGCACAGGTAGAGGGGGGCGATTCCGCCCAGGCGGGCCTGGATGAACGAACGCAGGGTCAGAAACAGTTCCTGGCGCAAGGGGCGCAGGTAGCGGTATTTCTCGTCGTAGCCCCTGATCAGTTCCCCATCGAAAAGCCGTGATTCCCGGTGTGCGAAGATATGACGGCGCAGTCCGGCCGGAAAACGCAGGGCGCCCAGGCTCCACCAAGCCAGCCGCGACTCCGGAAGCACATCCAGGAGCCGCTCGACCAGATCGCGGTACAGGGACGGCCAGTCAGGGGTCAGGATCAGCGGGTCGAAATGGACGGCCACCTTGTAACCATGGGCAATGAGCGCCTGGATGGCCAGCAGTCGTTGATGCAGGGAAGCGGTGCCGGCCTCCTCGCGGTCGATGATCTCCTTGGGGTTGAGCGACCAGGCGACCACCAGGTTGGACAGAGGAGGGCGCTCGAGCAGGGACTGGATGCGGGCCGATTTGGTCTTGAGCTCGAAAACCACTTCGGGCAGGTCGGTCAGCAGGTCGAATAAAAACGGGACGAGACGGTCGGTCTGCGGATCGGCCAGGGAATCGGCCAACTCGCCGCTGCCGATTCGCAGGGCGGGCTGAGTCCGGGCCAGGCGGCGCAGCTCGGTGGCGGCCTGATCCGTGTTGCCAAAGAAGACGGGTCTCTTGTCGGGCAGGTACAGCTGCAGGATGCAGTAGCTGCAGTCGAAGGGGCAACCGGTGTGCAGATTGATGTTGGTGTAGCCGCAGGAGACGGTCTGGGGCGAGCAGGGGCACGGCTTGATGAACTGACCAGGGTGGTTCACGGTCTCGGGCATTGGCGAATTGTACCATGCCCGCCGGCAAAAAGCAGGAAAGTGCTTGTCGGATGAGCTGAAGTCCGATAATATTGTATTTGAGGCAATGGCTGAAGTGCTGACCCGGACGGTCCGCTGCCCGAGGATGAGTTGAAACCAGAAACGTTCTACCTGCCGCAACCTGATTACAGCCGCCAGTTGTTCGTTTTGAGCAAGAAACAGCTCAAGGCCCTTTATGAAAAGCTGTTCAACCTGTACGGCCGCTCGGGAGCCAGCGAGATTTTCGATGAACTGGTCCGCGAGATCGTGGTCCATGCCGCTTACCGTTCACCGGGCGCGCCGCCGCTCCGGGATGCCGAATGGCAGGCCGGGCGGGATTTGCACGGAGCGCTGATCCTCGACCTTTCAAAGGGTGGAGCCAGGCTGTTGAGCCAGAGAAAAGCAAGGCTTATCGGCCGCCAGCTGCAGACTCTGGTGGGGCGAGAGAAAGCGATCGTCTGGCTCGGTGACGGCGGTCGGGGGGATAACGGTCCGCTCGTTCTGCCGGACGGGTTGCGCAGTTGTCGGCTGATGCGGGATGGAACCTTCATGCGCGTGACCGACCAGGACGAATGGTGCCGGCAATACCTCAACGGCCATCCCTATTACAAAGATTTTTTCCAGGCCTTCACCATCTGCCCCGATACGGCGGAAGACAGGGGAACCGATTCGGACCGTTACCGGCTGTTTCACTCGCTGGCCGGCGCACGCTGGCTACGGGTGGACGCCCGTTCGCACGGTCTGGCACTCAATGGCAACAATCCGGTCGTGCTCCTGGAGCTGATTCGCCGCCTGCTGGCTCTGGTGCGGCAGGGGGCTGCCTGGATCAACCTGGGACAAGCGGCGGCCGCCTGGGCCGACTGCGGGGGCATCCTGGGCATGCTGGAGATGGTTCTGGGCATCGCCGCCCCGGAAGTCGGCCTGCTGGTGCATTGTCACGAGCGATCGGTCCCGAGGCCGGCTCAGCTTGGGGAGAAAAGCGGAATATTCCGGCTGCTTGCCGATACCGGCCTGGCTCCGGCTTTGTTGCACGCCTTGTCGGACGCAAAGGCCAATGCGCTGAACGCCTGGTTGGCCGGGCGCCCGCCGCTGGGAGAGACGGCGGCGTATTTTCATCCTCCGCTCGACGAGGCGTTACGGCCCGAGCGGCATTTTCTCGCCCGGACTATCGCGCTGGCCGTGGACGGAGTGCCCGCTGTACGACTGGACGAGTTGCTGCCTGCCGAGCCCGAGCGGGCGGCGAGTGCCGCCGTTCTGGCCCGATTGCTGGCTATCCGCCGCCAAAGCGGCGCCTTCTGTCTGCGCTCGAGACAGCGTATGCTGGAGTTGCAGACGAACGTTTTTTCACTGCTGCGCAGTTCGGCGGACGGCAAGGAAACCGTTGTCTGTTTGGCCAACCTGTCCGAAAAGCGGGTACGCTGGAGCGCGGATTGCGCCCGGCACAGATTGCCGCCGGGGGAGTGGCGCGATCTGCTCGATGGACCGCCCATTCAGGCCGCGGCCCGGGTGCAGATCGAACTGGGCCCGCTGGAGCCGCGCTGGTATTACTGTTCGGCCGGGGAGGGAAGGGATGGAATATGAAGCGAAAATTGCCCGTTTGCACGCCGAGTTGGCCGGATTGGCGCCCTTTGTCATCGCCTTTTCGGCCGGCAAGGATTCCGCTTTCCTGGCCCGGGAAGCCGTGCGGGCTGTCGGCCGGGACCGTTTTGTCGCCGTGTTCATCGATTCGCCGCTGATCGGCGAGCGCGACCGGCAGCGACTGGAGTATTTCCGCAAACGGCTCCGGATACCGGTAAGCGTGGTCCGGACCGATCCCTTGGCCGAGGCAAACATCGCGGCCAACAGCCAGCAGCGCTGTTACCATTGCAAGCGCTTCCTGTTCGGCGCTCTGCTGGAGCACATGAAGACCGGTGCTCTGCCGCAGCGTCTGCTGGACGGCAGTACGGCCTCCGATCTGAACCAGTATCGACCCGGGGCCCGGGCCATGGTCGAACTGGGGGTCGTCTCGCCGCTGCGGCTGGCCGGGATCGGTTCGGCCGAGATCGTGACCGCCATGAGGGCCTGGCGGGTGCCGGCCTGGCTGCTCAGTTCGTCGAGTTGCCTGGCGACGCGCCTGCCCTACGGTCGACCGCTGCAGGACGAACTGCTGCGGCGGGTCGAGGCCATGGAATCCTTCTGGCACCGGGCGGGCATCCACGACGTCCGTTGCCGGGCCATCGAGGACGGTTGCCGGGTGGAGCTGCCGGAGCGTGTCCTCGGCCGGGCCCTGGCCATGCGCGCTGCGGCCCTGTCCCACAGCCGGGCTGTCGGTTTCCGCTGGCTGGCCCTGGATCTGCAGGCGGTGCGTTCCGGACCTTGGGACCCCGAGCCTGGCGGCAGTCGACCGGTTTGAAATCCGGTGCATCTGGTTTACAATGAACGATGCGACTGATCGTTGATCTGCTGGCTTCCCTGATTCCGATCGTGGCCCCGATCGCCATCGGCTACCTGAGCCGGAAGTTGTCGTTGTTCGGTTCCGATCAGGCGGCGCTGTTCCGCACCCTGGCCATCAAGATCACCGTGCCGTTTCTGATATTCAAGAATCTTTCCCGGGCCGATCTGAACGCCGTGTCGCAGGCCCTGCCGGTGAGCGCGGCCTTTCTGCTGGTCAGCCTGCTGTACGCCGGCAGCGGTCTGGGGCTGGGCAAGCGTCTGTTCGGCGACCCGCGCCGCAGGTCCAGTTACGTGTTCGGAACCTTTGTCGGCAACTACGCCTACCTGGGCTGGAGTGTCGTGCTGATTTTCTGGGGCGAGGCCGCACTGACCCGGGCGGTTTTCTTTTCGATGTTTTTCTGGCCGGGTTTCATCGTCATCGGTTTTTTCCTGGTGCGCACCCTGAACTCGGGGGACGGCGGCGCCAGGGTTCCGGTGGCCCGGCTGCTGCTGCAGAACGCCTCGGCGCCGATCGCGGCGGTGCTGGTGGCCCTGACCTGCAATTTCATGGCCGTCGTGCCGCCCAAACCGGTCTGGACGGTCATCGAGCAGTTTGCCGCCCTCACCGTGCCGCTGATCCTGTTCGCCGTGGGTCTGACCCTGCGGGTCAAGATGCCCGGACACGATCTGCGGGTGGTGTTACTGGCCTCGGCCCACCGCCTGCTCCTGGGCGGGCTGATCGGTTGGCTGACGGTCAGTCTGATCAGCCTGGTTTTCGCGGTCGATGCCCTGACCATGAAAGTCATCTTTCTGGAGGCGGTCATGCCGACGGCGACCATGAGCCCGTTCTTTGCCGCCTACGGTCGCATGGACGAACGCCTGCTGGGCTCGATCATCGCCGTTTCCACCCTGTTCTCGCTGCTGAGCCTGCCCTTGTGGCGGCTCGTCCTGGACCGGGTGTACGGCTGAAG
>CAYXHZ010000042.1:0-28021 GCA_964465065.1 uncultured Clostridia bacterium | reverse complement strand
AGAGGATGTCCCTAAACGGCCGGCAACCGGTCACGCGATTGTTTTTCCCTTGTCCAATCTGTATAATGCTAATCAGCCAAGCGATATGGATGGAGATTCATGCTGTCAGAGGATTTGCTGAAAAAAGTAAAGCGAATTGAGATCATATCCCGCAAGATATCCCGGGAGGTCTTCGCCGGTGCCTACCACTCCACATTCAAAGGCCGCGGCATGGAATTCGCCAGCGTCCGCGAATACTGCGCCGGCGACGACATCCGTTTCATTGACTGGAACGTTTCCTCGCGCACAGGACGCCTGCACGTCAAACAGTATGTCGAAGAACGCGAATTGACGGTAATTCTGGCCCTCGACCTGTCGGCATCCATGTTCTTTTTCACGCAGGAACGCACCAAACGAGAACTGATGGCCGAAATTTCGGCGATTATCGCCTTCGCCGCCAACATCAACAACGACAAGGTCGGACTGCTTCTGTTCAGCGACCAGGTTGAAAAGTACGTCCCGCCGCGTAAAGGCCGGCAGCATATCTTGAGAATTATTCGAGACATCCTGGAATATCCGCCTAGCGGAAAAAAAACATCCCTGGATCTGGGCATGGCCTATCTCAGCAAGGTGTTGAAAAAAAAGTCGATCGTCCTGCTTTTTTCCGATTTTTTGGATACCGGTTACGAGCGGGCCCTCCGGTTGGCCGGCAAAAAGCACGATCTGATCCTGATGCGTTTCACCGATCCCCGGGAGATTCAGATGCCTCCAGGCGGCCTGTACCGACTCCAGGACAGCGAAACGGACCAGATCCGTTACGTAGACCTGTACGACCCACAGTGCCAGGCCTTGTTCAAGCAATCCTTGCGCAATCGGGAATCCAGACTGGACACTTTGACCAAGCGTTACCGGATCGACGAGATGGAATTTCTGGTCGGCCGCGACTATGAAAAGCCTCTGGTCAAGTTTTTTGCGGAAAGAAAGAAACGGATGGGCAGATGAAGCGCTGCGGTGTTCTGTGGATGCTTTTGTTTCTGCTTACCGCCCGCATCGGCGCCAAAGAAGTTCAGATTTCCCTGTCGGCAAGCCACAACCTGGCTTTTGTCGGCGACCGTATCGGGATAACCCTCCTGGTCAAAGCCAATACGGAAGTTGACCGTATTTCTGCAGAACTGTCCATCAACAAGCAGGTCTGCGAAATGCTCGGTCAGGACAGCGTCGTGAAAAGAGTGGTCCCGGAAGGCGTGGTTTTCGAACAGAGGTTTGAGTTGGCCTTTTTTGAACTGGGCGATTTCGACATCGGACCGGCACAGGTGACTCTTTATTCGCCCTCCGGCAAGCCTTCGGGCTTGAAGAGCAATTTGGTGCCGATCACCATCAGGACCATTTTGAAAGATCAGCAGACCGAACTGGAGCCCGGGAAACCGCCCCTGTCAATGCCGGGTTCCCCTTGGTACCTGCTCCGTCTGATCTGGCTTCCCCTCACCGTGATCGTTTTGGCCGGCGCCATTTTCCTGGTATTGCGCAAGGGCAGGCGTAAACAATCTCCGGCTCCCGCTCCCCGTTCGCCTTTGCAGACACTCGAACTGGAACTGCAAAGGTTGTTTGCCGAACAACTGTTCGAAAAAGGCTTCCAGATTCTGTTTTCGTTGCGCCTGACCCAATCCCTCAAAAAATTCTTGCACGCCTGGCATGCGGTCAACGCCGAGGAGATGACGACAGACGAGATCTGCGTCAAAATGAACGGCTTGACGCCCGACCCCGGAGCCTGGACCGCTCTAAACCAGATTCTGAGCGGCACCGACCTGGTAAAATTTGCCCGCTATGAAATGAAACAGGATGAGTTCGCAGAAATCCGCGACCGGATCGGACTGATCGTCGCTTCTTATCAGTCGGAAGAACGTAGAAGGACCGCCGCCCTCCTTGCCGCTCAGGGAGGAAAAAGTGCTTGAACTGATTTCTCCCTGGTACCTGCTACTGCTGCTTTTCTTTCCGCTTTATTTTTACTGGCGGACCTTTTTGAAAAAACGGGGCAGACGACAGCTGAGCTACTCCAGTCTGGACTGGCTGAAAGGCGAGCCGACGAGCTGGCGAATCAAATGCGTCAGGGTTTCGCCTTGGCTGAAAGTACTGGCCTTGTTCTTCTTTATTTTGGCCCTGAGCCGCCCCGCCCTGCTCGACCACCAAGACATCATCAGGCAGGAAGGCATCGATATCCTCCTCTGCCTGGACGTGTCCGAATCGATGCGGTCACTCGATTTCGAACCGTTATCCCGACTTGACGTCGCCAAAAAAGTAATCGCCGATTTCATCAGCAAGCGGCTGCACGACCGCATCGGCTTGGTTCTCTTCGCCGGCAACTCTTTTACCAAATGTCCGCTGACCATCGATTACAATGTACTGCGCTTCGCCCTCGATGACTCACAGACCGGCGGCCTGGAAGACGGTACGGCCCTGGGAATGGCTCTGGCCGGCTCCGTCAATCGCATCCGTCATTCCAAAGCCCGCAGCCGGGTGATCGTCTTTCTGACCGACGGTGTCAACAACACCGGCGAGATCGATCCGCTGGACGCCATCCGCATCGCCAGGGATTACAAGGTCAAAGTCTACACGATTGGGGTGGGCAAGCGCGGCCAATCCCGCGTGCCGATCTACAACACTATGGCAGGGAGGATGGAGTACTTCATGCAAGAAGTGATCATTGATGAAGACATCCTAAAAAAGATCGCCAACGAGACGGGGGGGCTCTATTTCCGGGCTACCGACCCGGACTCCTTCGCACAGATTTTTCGGGAAATCGACCGCTGGGAACGGTCCGAAGTAGCCAGCCGCAAGATTACCATCCGCCAAGAACTGGCCGCATACCTGTTGAGTTTTGCCTTGTTGTTGCTGCTGCTGGTGGAAATCTCTGCCAGAACCTTTCTGCGCGTACTTCCCTGACTTGTGGAAAAACCGGCCCCGCCTCCAAATCCTGGAGACGGGGTCCACGGGACATCGACGATCAAACCAGGGACATTCCCAGTTCGATGGCTTTCTGGTTGAGAGGGATCAGATCATGGTGCCGCTTGGGCAGAGTTTCCGTCAAGGCGGTAATCAGGGTGGACGGATCGACAATGTGGGTCACCTTGGTCAATGCGCCCAGGATAACCATGTTCATGACCTTGACGTTGCCCAATTCACTGCCTGACTTGTCAATGGCCGGCAACGCATATACCGAGATATCCGTGCGCGTCGGTGCTTCCTTTATGGTGCTGCTCTCCCAAATCAGGATACCGCCCTTCTTGATCCGGTCCTCAAACCGTTTAAGGGACGGCAGATTGAGTACAACACCCACATCGTAGGCGTTGACTACCGGAGAGGAAATCGGCTGGTCGCTGACGTTGACCATACAATTGGCGGTACCGCCACGCATTTCCGGACCATACGACGGCATCCAGCTGACTTCTTTGCCCTCTTTCATGGCCGCATAAGCCAACAGCTTGCCCATCGACAGAACACCTTGGCCGCCGAAACCGGCAAAAATCATTTCATACAGCATGGTCATCTCCTATTTGGCGGGTTCTTTGAAAACACCCAGTGGGTAATAGGGCAAGGCTTTATCCTTGATCCAATCCAATGACTGGACAGGAGTGCATTTCCAACCCGAAGGGCAGTTCGACAACACCTCGATGAAGGTGGTGCCGATCCGCTGCTGCTGAATCTCAAAGGCTCTGCGCAACGCTTTTTTGGCCTTTCTGACATTGGCCGGGGTATTGCACGAAACCCGTTCGGCGTAAGCGACTCCGGGCAGCTGGGCGACAATTTCGCACATTTTCAGCGGCGATCCGACCTTGCCGATATCCCGCCCGTACGGAGAGGTGGTGGTCTTCTGCCCTTCCAGCGTCGTCGGCGCCATTTGACCACCGGTCATGCCGTAGATACCGTTGTTGACAAAGATGAAGGTGAACGGTTCGCCACGGTTGCAGGCGTGAATGGTTTCGGCGGTACCGATGGCGGCCAAGTCTCCATCGCCTTGATACGAAAACACATAGCGATCGGGAAGCATGCGCTTGATGGCGGTAGCCAAGGCGGCGGCGCGTCCGTGCGCGGCCTCCTGCATGTCGACGTCCATGTAATCGTAGGCGAAAACGGAACAACCGACTGGACAAACGCCCACAGTCCTCTCCTGGATGCCCATCTCTTCGATCACTTCCATTAAAAGTTTATGCGTGGTGGCATGAAAACATCCCGGGCAATAATGCATCCGCTTGTCCAAGAGCGTTTTGGGCTTTTTATACAGAACCTGATATCCTTCTTTCATGATGTTTCCCTCCTGATTACAGCTGCGATCTGACCGAGGCAAGAATTTCCTCTGGAGTCGGGATGATACCGCCGTTACGGCCAAAGAAGCCTACCGGTTTGCGCCCGTTGACAGCCAGCATCACATCTTCGACCATCTGACCGGAGCTCATTTCGACGGAGAAGAAATGCTTCACGTTTGGATTGTCCGTCAACTGAACTATGCGCTGCTTCGGAAAAGGCCACAGCGTCTTGGGACGCAACAGTCCGAATTTCAGATTCTGTTCGCGGGCCAGATCGACGACTTTCTTGCAGGTTCTGGAAGTAACCCCATAAGCGACCAATACTATTTCAGCATCGCTCAAGTTGTACTCTTCCACCATGACTTCCGAATTTTCGATGTCCTGATACTTTTTCTGCAGACGCAGGTTTTTGGCTTCCATATCCTCGGACTGGATGTACAGCGAGGTGATGATATTGCGTTCCCGGCTGGCCGGCTTACCGGTTGTAGCCCAGGGCTTGTTCTTTATCGGTGTAATCGGATCGGGGAGAACCACCTTTTCCATCATCTGCCCGATGGCGCCATCGGAAAGGATCAAGACCGGAGTCCGGTACTGATCGGCCAGATCGAAAGCCTTTACGGTAAAGTCGATCATCTCCTGTACCGAATTGGGCGCCAGGGTAATCAAGCGGTAATCCCCGTGTCCACCGCCCTTGACCGCCTGAAAATAATCCCCCTGACTGGGCTGAATGGTGCCCAAGCCCGGTCCGCCTCGCACTACGTTCACCACCACACAGGGCAGCTCGGCGCAAGCAATGTAGGACATACCCTCCTGCATCAGCGAGTACCCTGGCGACGATGTCGTGGTCATCACCCGGGCACCGGTTCCGGCAGCACCGTACACCATATTGATGGACGCCACTTCGCTTTCTGCCTGTAAAAGCACGTACTTGTGCTTGGGTTCTTCGACGGACAGGTACTCGATGACTTCGGACTGAGGGGTTATAGGATAGCCAAAATACCCTTCCAGGCCGGCACGGATCGCCGCTTCGGCCAGGGCTTCATTTCCTTTCATAAATTTTACTTGGGGCATATCGATCTCCTCTAGCGGACGAGTTATTCCACTTTTTTATACACGGTGATGGCCGCATCCGGACACATTACCGCGCAATTCTGGCAGGCGATACACTTTTCAGGCAGGGTTTGCACGGCATAATGCAAACCGAAACTGTTGGTGTCCTTGGTGTTGATCTCCAGACATTTGACCGGGCAGTTGACTACGCACAGGCCGCAGCCCTTGCACACTTCCTGAGAAATTTCCACATATCCTTTGGCAGGCATACAACCTCCTGTTTGAAAACAAATAGGTTTTATTATAACTCTGGAGGCAGAAAAGGCAAGTTGACGGCACTATTTTTAAAAATGTTGAAATTAACTCCTTCTGAATTGAGAATGTGAAAATCGATATGATACAATTACAGACACGGAGGAATACCAGCAGACGGCAGCGGGTACCCGGGAAGACAATCGCTGTCGGCGGCTGGCAGCCGCCAGGCTGTATAATTCAACATGTCCCCAAAACTCATACGTTTCACAAGCTGGGCATTGTCCGTTGTACTGGTGATCCTGCTCGGTGTCACCGTCGGGGTCGTCTTTGTATACCAGAAAGGCTTCCCGCAGATAGAACGGCTAGAAGACATCAAACCGGAGGTCATGACCACCGTCTATGACCGCTTCAACCGCCCTTTGCGGGAATTTGCGAGGGAACGGCGTAAAATCGTCCGTTTCAAAGACATCCCGGTCGTGTTTCGCAAAGCCATGCTCGCGGCCGAGGACGACTCATTCTATGATCACTGGGGCATCAATTTCCGTGGCATTATCCGCGCCGTGCTCAGCGAGATGTTCGGGCTGGAGCTTGGCGGTGGCAGTTCCATCACCCAACAGCTGGCCAGAAAACTGTACCTGACCCCGGAACGGACCTATTCCCGCAAGTTTCATGAAATGCTTCTGGCTATCCAGATTGAAAAACGATACTCCAAGGACCAGATTCTGACCTACCACTGCAACCGGGTTTTCTTCGGAGGCAAAGTCTACGGTGTGGGCGCTGCCGCCCAATACTACTTCGGCAAGGACATTCAGGAACTCAACCTGGCGGAAGCGGCGCTGATCGCCGGCATCATGCCGGCTCCCAACGGAAAATTCAACGTGTTCAAGTATCCGGAACAGGCGCTGGGGAGAAGAAATCGGGTCTTGGGCCGCATGAAAACGCTCGGATTCATCAACGACGCCCAATACAAGACGGCATTGCTCGTCCCGCTGCCCAAAGTGCCTCACCGAGACGAGACCAACGTGCTGGGCGATTATTTCATGGAAGAAGTCCGCAAAACATTGGAAGAGAAATACGGTCAAGAAATCTTGTACCAGGGTGGCCTCAATGTCTACACCACCCTTGACGTCGAGATGCAACGTTGGGCTGAAGAGTCGCTCAAGGAAGGTTTACGCAGCCTTGACAAACGCCGCGGTTGGCGAAAGGACACAGACCGCAGCAACCTCTTGAGTCAGGGAGTCGACATCGCCACCTACGAGTTGCCTTCATGGAAAGGCAACTCTTTCGTCGACGGCAGCATCGTGGACGGCGTGGTCATCCAGCGCGAAGGCACACAAGCCCGGATCCGACTCGGCCCCTACGAGGGCATCCTGGCCGAAAGCGGCTATGCCTGGACGCGCAAACCCCTGGCCGCCCTGCTTAAACAGGGAGACGAGATCCTGGTCAGGATCCTGAAACGCCAGGATGGAGACAATGGCTTGCTGGAGCTTGCCCTGGAACAGGAGCCTGAAGTCCAAGGTGCGATCATGGTTGTTGACAACGAAACCGGCGCCGTACTGGCCATGGTGGGAGGATATTCGTTCTCCGACAGCCAATGGAACAACGCGACACAGGCCCGACGGCAAACCGGCTCCACCATCAAGCCGATCGTCTATACCGCCGCCCTGGAAAACGGTTACACTCCGTCAACACTGGTTGAGGACGAACCGTTCAGCTACTTTGATCCCTCCATCAATCAGACCTGGCAACCCCGCAACCACACCGACGATTACAAAGGGCTGATGACGGTGCGCAGGGCGTTCGAACTGTCGCGGAATGTCGTGTCCGCCCGAATCGTCGAATACCTGGGACCGGCAAAAATCGTCGAATACGCCAACCGCTTCGGCATCACATCGGATCTCAAGCCCTACATGTCGATCGCCTTGGGCGCTTTCGGCATCACGCTGGAAGAGATGGTCGGCGCTTTCACCGTTTTCCCCAATCTGGGCGTTCGGGTCAAGCCCTACCTGATCCGCTCCATCGCCGACATCGACAACCGGGAAATCGAAAGCAACCAACCCGACCGGAAACGGGTCATTTCACCCGAAACGGCCTTTGTGGTCAACTATATGATGCAGGGAGTCGTCAAGTACGGTTCGGGCTATCGCGCCAGAGATCTCAAAGCCCCGATCGGCGGAAAAACCGGCACCACCAACGACTACACCGATGCCTGGTTCATCGGGTTCTCCCCCAGCATCAGCGTCGGGGTATGGGTCGGTTTTGAAGTCAACAAGAGCCTGGGCAACGGAGAAACCGGCGGACAAGCCGCCAGTCCGATCTTTGTGACCTTCATGAAAAAATACCTGCAGAAATACCAGGAGCCCCCCGCCTTCATCAAGCCGCCCGGTGTGATCATGCTGGACATCGACCGTAAAACCGGAAAGCTGCTGACCCCGGATTGTCTGTACCCCTTCAAGGAAGCGTTCCTGTCCGGCACTGAACCGCAGGAATACACCCGCAAGGAGGATCAGCTGGCCATAAAGGATTACTTTGGTTCCGAGGAAGAAGGCGACGACTGATCTTCACCGGGGACGGCGACCTCGTTCTTCTTGAGCAGGAAGTACGCCATGTACAGCGATTCCGGCGTGGTGACCTTGACGCGGTAGTATTCATAGTCTTTCAAAACTTCCTTGCGGATCCGGGGTTTGAAGTTTTTGGATTGGCCTTCGTACGGTTTGACGACAGCCAGTTCTTCGAACAGCAGAACATCCTGGTTGTCTTTAACCAGAAAAACCGGCGTTCCTTCCTTTGAAACCAAGGTGATCCGATATATACCCTTGGCAAAGTCCTTCCCCTCATGAACGAAGTCTCTGGGAATACTGACTCGGCCGATGGCGATCTCATCCAGGGCCGACAAGGCAAAGGCGCCCAGAAAAATCAGGCAAACCGTAAACAAACTCGCTTTTTTCATCTTTCCACCTCAATGATCCGTTCGTTCGATCGATTTCATGTTCGTTAAAATTCAATGTATGTAATATCACTATAAAAAAACAAATGCAATCAGGCAATCCGCCGGACATCAACAATTCCGTCACGACACGCTTCGCCAAACGATCAGCGCAGGAAACGGCCCACAGTCAAATTTATGACACATCGACGGGAAAATTTTTCCAACCTTCGACTGCCAGGCACCATGGAAAAAGCGGATAATGCCCGTATACGGATGCTATTGGACTCCATCCCGTAAATGGCATGCTTTTTGCTGCTGCTTACGTATGGATATTTTGAAACTGGACCAACGCCTTGCCCCTTTGCAAAAGGAAATCGATATCCGGGTTGCCCGTAACCAGCTGATAGCGTCCAATGTCGCCAATGTGGACACCCCCGGTTACAAAGCGCAGGACATCGATTTCGCTCAGATCATGGCCGGCGAAATGGATCGGCTGAGGCTGAGACAAACCGATGGTCGGCACATGCCGACTGACAACGGACAGGCTCAAGCTCCGGTAACCAGCAGCCGAAGTACCGGACGGGCGGACGGAAACAACGTCCAGATGGAAGAAGAAATGTTGAAGCTGACACAAAATAACATAGAATACAATGTGTTGGTGCAATTTGTATCCAAGTACCTGTCCGGAGTGCGGCGCACTATTGAGAGCATCAAATAGCGAGGCGACATGAAACTCAGTGATGTTTTCTCCATCAATGGCTCGGCCATGAGCGCGCAGATGCTGAGGATGGAAGTCATCGGCACCAATGTAGCCAACGTCAACACCACCCGTACTCCGGAAGGCGGCCCATACCGACGCCGCGAAGTGGTTTTTACGTCTGAACCGCAGGTAACGGAAGGTTTTTCCGGTGCCTTCGATCGGGCTTCGCAGGCAGTCGGTTGCGGTGTGCGGGTTTCCAGAGTGATCGAAGACAGCTCGCCCTTTCTGTTGCGCTTTGATCCTCAGCACCCGGATGCCGGACAGGATGGATACGTCCGTTTGCCCAACGTCAACGTTGTCGCCGAGATGGTCAATCTGGTCGAGGCGTCGCGTTCCTATGAAGCCAACATCTCGGTGATCCAGGCCACCAAGAACATGATCGCCAAAACTTTTGAAATCGGCAGGAGTTGAGAATGGACGAAATAAAACTTGAAGATATCCGCCGACAGCTTCTGAACATCAACCGCATCGACAAACCGGCGCAGCAACCCGAACCGGAAAAAAGTTTCACCGAAGTGCTCTCCGAAGCGGTCAAGAAAGTCAATTCCGAGCAGAAGGAAGCGGAACAAAAGGTTGAACAGTACGTCGCCGGCAACGGTCCTTCTCTGCATGAAACGCTGATCTCGCTGGAGAAAGCCGATGTTTCTTTCCGAATGATGATGCAGGTCCGCAATAAACTGATGGATGCTTACAGTGAAATCATGAGAACCCAGGTTTAGTTCGAGGTGCAGTGTTCATGGCAGACGAAAAAGGATCCAGAAAACAGTATTGGGAGCAGATCAGATCCTTCTTCTCCCGCTTGACGGTTTCGCAGAAAATATTTTTGGTCAGCGCCGCGATCCTTTCCTTTGCTACCATCTGGCTCGTGACCAACCTGGCCAACACGCTTACTTATTCTGTACTGTTCTCCAATCTGGATGCCAGAGATTCGGCGATAATCATCGAGAAACTGAAGGAGCAGAAGATACCCTTCCGACTCAGCGGTGCCGGCACCGTCATCTCCGTCCCCGACACCCAAGTGGCCGAGCTGCGGATTCAGCTGGCATCCGAAGGCATACCCCAAGGCGGAGCGATTGGTTTCGAGGTCTTTGACAAAACCTCTCTGTCCACCACCGATTTCGTACAAAACATCAACTATATCCGGGCGATAGAAGGTGAACTGGGACGCAGCCTGAGCCAGCTACGTGAAATCCAATCGGCCAAAGTACACATCACTTTACCCAAAAAATCGGTCTTTGTTTCAGAGCAGGAATTGGCCAAGGCATCCATCGTCATCCGTCCCAAGGCCGGGGCGGTACTTTCGAACTCGCTGGTTCCGGCGATCATTCATCTGACTGCCCAATCGGTCGAGGGCTTACGACCGGAAAATATCGCCGTGATCGATGTCAACGGACAGCTGCTCTCCAAGCCCAGAGACCCCCTCAACTCCTTGCAAGTGCAAAACGAGGGGCACTTTGCCTATCAACGGACAATGGAGCAGAGTTTTACCCAGAAAATCATCGATCTGCTGGAACCGATCGTCGGGCCGGGCAAGGTCAGGGCCAACGTCCAGTTGCAACTGGATTTCAGTCAGGTTCAGGTTACCGAACAAACAGTGGATCCCGATCGGACGGTTAAAATATCGGAAAAGACGGAATCGGCCAAGAACAGTCAGGGAGCAAGCGGCGGCGTTCCCGGCGTAGGCGGCAACGTAGCGGCTGCGGCAGTAACCGCGCCCGGAAGCGCTGACGGTGCCAGCAGCAAGAGCGAATCGACCATAACCAATTACGAGATCAGCAAGACAACCACGCAGACGATCAGGCCGCAGGGTATCATTCAACGGGTTTCCGCCGCCGTCGTTCTCGACAATATCACTCAGGTCCAGCTCGCTGAAGGCGAAATGGTCAAGCAGTCACAGCCGCAAACACCGGAAATGCTGGAAAGCATCCGAAAATTGGTACAGGCCGCGGTCGGCTTCGACGCCCAGCGGGGCGACCTGGTGGAAGTCGCCAACCTGCCATTCGACAATTCAGGGCAAGTCGAAGGCGACTTCCTGTTCGAAAAGCAGAAAAACCAGAATCTCATCGATCAGCTGATCCGTTACGGCTCTATCGTCATCGGCGGGCTGCTGGTCTTCTTTCTGCTGATACGACCGCTTCTGCGCCGGGTCAGTCGGATTTTTTCATCGGCCTTGTCTCCAGTCGAAGCCGAACTGAAAATTCCACAAATCGACAACGAGAAGCTCGACGCCATCCAGTCGGCCAAGGATGAGATCGAAATCGAGCAGGAGTTGCGCGAACGCTACAAGATGCCAAAGAGCACCAAGAAAATGGTTATATTAAAAGACCGGGTAAAAGAATTCGCCACGGCCAACCCCGATGAGGCCGCCTCGTTGATCAAAACCTACCTGATGGAGGAATGAAATTGGCACTCGACCGGGAGCATCTGAACGGAAAACAGAAGGCAGCCATCATCATGCTCATCCTCGGCGAGGATTTGACCGCCGAGATATTCAAGCGCCTCAACGAGGATGAAGTCCAGAACATCTCCCGGGAATTGTCGATAATCGGGGCGGTTCCGACCGATATATCCGACCTGGTCATCGAAGAATTCTTCAACATGACCGTAGCCAAGGAATATATGACGGTCGGCGGCATCGAATACGCCAAAAAGGTGCTGATCAAATCACTGGGAGTCGATGAATCCCGGCGGATCATCGACCGACTGGTGAAAATGATGGAGAAATCGACCGGATTTTCCTCTCTCGAAAAGGTCAACCCGCAGCAACTGTCCAAATTCATTCAAAACGAACATCCGCAGACAATCGCCCTGATTCTGGCCCATCTGAGCGCGTCCCAAGCTGCCGAGCTGATCACTTCTCTCCCCGATGACATGCGATCCGAGATTATCATCCGCATGGCCAACCTCGAAGAGATATCACCGGAAATCGTCAAGAAAATTTCCAGCGTTTTGGATCAGAAACTGGAGGCCCTCGGGTCTTACAGCCTGGAGGAGTACGGAGGAGTCAAAGCAGTGGCCGAATTGTTCAACCGCATGGACCGCCGCGCCTCGCGCAACGTGCTCGAGCAGATCGAATCCCGGGATCCGGAACTGGCTTCCTCCATTCGGGATCTGATGTTCGTCTTCGAGGACATCCTGCTCATCGACGATCAGGGCATCATGGAAATCCTGAAACGGACCGACAAGAAGACTCTGGCTACCGCCATGAAAGGCGCCAACGAGGAATTGAAGACCAAATTCTTCCGCAACATGTCGCAGCGGGCGGTGGAAATGATGAAGGAGGAAATGGAGTATCTCGGACCGATCCGGGTCAAGGATGTGGAAAAATCCCAGCATGAAATCGTCGAGGTCGTTCGCAGCCTGGAAGAAGAGGGTGTCATCGTCATCGGCGGCGCGGGGGGTGACGAGTATGTTGTCTAAGATCATCCCGGCGTCCGAGCTGGAACCTGGAAACGCAAGACCGTACAACTACCTGAGCAGCGCCGAGATCAATCTGCTGGTCGAGCGGAAAAAACGCGAGAACGAACGCAAGCAGATCATCGAGGCCAACCCGGACGACCCGGTACGAGCTGCCCGTGACGAAGCGCATCGGATCCTGCGTGAGGCCCAGGAAAAAATGAAAGAGGCCGAGTTGGAAGCCGCCGTTCTGAAAGGTCGTATCGAAAAAGAGGTGCGGGACCGATTGGGACGCGAATACCAACTGAAGATCAGCGAAGAAATGGAACCGGTGCGCCGGCGCCTTCAGGAGACTCTGGCAGAGATGGCAACCGTTCGGGAACGGATGGTCGTGGCCATGGAAAGCGATTTGTTGAACATGGTTTTCACCATCACCCGCAAAATTATGGGTGACGAGGTCCGAACCGACCCCGAGACGGTGTTGCGCATGCTGAGAAAAGGTTTCGATCAGCTCAAGGACGCCAGTCGCTACGAGATCCATGTTCACCCCGAAGATTATGAATGGATGATGACCCAGCAAGGAACCCTCAAAGGCCTGCCTCTGAGCAGCAACAGTTATAAAATGGTACAGGATGGCAGTGTCGAGAAGGGCGGCTGCCGGATCGTATCGGACAGCGGAGAGGTGTCGACCGAACCCAGCCGGCAGCTGGAAGTGATCATCAAAGAGCTGAGCCATGCAAAATAGTGGGACGGCCATCCAGTCGTTGTTGAAAAAGATGGCCGATGTCAGACCGCTCCGCGTGTACGGCCGTATCGACAAGATCATCGGCCTGACCGTGGAGTCGGAAGGTCCGCCCTGTTCCGTCGGTGAGGTCCTGGTCACGGAAAGCGAGGCGAACGCATTGATGCTTCAGGTTGTGGGCTTCAACGGCCGAAGGGTAATCGCCATGCCGCTCGGCGATCTGAAGGGCATCCAGAACGGCGACCGGATTTTTTCAACCGGGCGCAACCTGCAGATACCGGTCGGCCCGGAACTGCGTGGCCGGGTGATCAACGCCCTGGGCGCAGCCATAGACGGCGGCCCGCCCATCGCCGCCGCAAGATGGATCGGCATCGATCGAAGTCCGCGCAACGCCATGAACCGCCAGCCGATCGACCAGCCGCTGGAAACCGGTATTCGCGCCATCGACGGTCTGATTACACTGGGACTCGGTCAGCGCATGGGAATATTCTCCGGCAGCGGTGTGGGTAAAAGCACCCTGATGGGCATGATTGCCCGCAACACCAGCGCCGAATTGAATGTGATCGCCCTGATTGGGGAACGCGGCCGTGAATTGAAGGATTTCATCAGCAAAAGCCTGGGCCCCGAGGGTTTGAGCCGGTCGGTGGTGGTAGTGGCCACTTCCGATGAACCCGCACTGCTGAAGATTCAGGCCGCCTTCGCCGCCACCGCTATTGCCGAATATTTCGCCGACCAGGGATTGGCGGTGCTGATGATGATGGACTCACTGACCAGGCTGGCCATGGCCCAGCGTGAAGTGGGTTTGTCGGCCGGAGAACCGCCTTCTTCCAAAGGGTACACCCCATCCGTATTCGCACAGATGCCGAAATTGCTGGAACGGGCGGGTCGCTTTGACACGGGTGGCAGTCTGACGGGAATCTATACCATTCTGGTCGAAGGCGACGACATGTCGGAACCGATTTCCGACCATGCCAGGTCGATTTTGGACGGCCATATCGCTTTGTCCCGAGACTTGGCGCACCGCAACCATTTCCCGGCCATAGACGTATTGTCCAGCATTTCTCGTTTAATGACTGACGTCACGGACAACGATCACCACAACGACGCGGGCCGTTTCCGGGAGCTGCTGGCCGTTTACCGGCAGGCCGAGGACTTGATCAATATCGGCGCCTACCGAAAAGGCAACAACCCCAGAATCGATGCCGCCATCGACCGTATTGAAAAGATGAACTCGTTTCTGCGGCAGAAACGGGATGAAAAATCCACATTTCCCGCATCCCTGAAAATGTTGCAAGAGGTGCTGGCTTGAAACGCTTTCAATTCAGACTGGAAACGGTGTTGCAATACCGCAAGCAGTTGGAGGATCTGGCCCTGATTGCCTTTCAAAACGCTCTGGCCGAAGAACGCCGTGCGGGCAGGGAGTTGGGAGACCTGCAGGAAAGCCTGCAAAATGCCTGCCAAATCGGCCTCGGAGGCAGTGACGGTCCGATCCGGTTGAGTCTGGATGCATTCAAGCGACAAATCAGCAACCTGATTCGGCAAAAGCGGCTCCAGCTCGAAGAACTGAGCCGGATTACCGCAGATAAACGGGAAAAGTATCTGGACTCGAAGCGCGAAAGTAAAATACTGCACCGTCTGCGCGAAAAAGCTTGGATTGTTTACCAGAAATCGCTTGAACAGCAGGAACAGCAGGAAATGGATGATCTGTTCCTCATGAAAGGCAAAGGCGATGACCAGCTGGAGAGGATGACATGAAAAAAACGATTCTCTTGGCCATAACCCTGGGACTGTGCCTTGCCGCGCTTTCCGCCCAGACTCCGGAAAAAAAACCGGCCGCAGCCGCAGACTCGTCCAAGGAACGTGCCGCCATCGAAGCCGAACGTGCCGACCTGCAACGCCAGTGGGCCGATTTGAAATCGTTTCAACTCGAATTGGAACAGCGGGCTCTCTCTCTGGAGAAAGACAAAAAAAACCTGGAAGAACGGGAAAAAGGATTCAAGCAACGCCTGGAGGCCGAGTCGGTCAACAAATCGATCATCGAGTCATACGAAAGCATCGACCCCGAACAGGCTGCGCCCTTGATCATCTCTTTGTTCAAAGAAGACGAGACCTTGACCGTCTTGTTGATGCGGAAGATGACGCCCAAAAAGGCCGGAAAGATCATGGAAGCCATGATCCCGCTGGATCGTGACATCTCTACCCGTCTCGCACAACAGGTTCTGTCGTTCTATTCCAAACCCGTGAAATAGATTCTTACGGTCCACTTGTCGTATCGCCAACCCGCCTGCCCCATGATTTTCTGATGTTGTTGACAGTTTCAGCAAATTAGTCATTATTTGAAAGATACAAAAAATGCGGAGGCAGGCATGCTGGACAGATTCGATCCTTTACAAGATACGATGTTTCAAGTGATGGACCCGGACGGTCAGATCGTCAACTCTGCGGACAAACCTCCCATAACCGACTCAGAATTGACCGAAACCTACAAGTTCATGCTTTTTGCCCGTACTGCCGACCTGATGGCAGTTTCATACCAGCGACAAGGACGCTTGTTCACCTTGCCGCCCAATTTGGGACAGGAGGCCATAGCCGTTGCCGCCGGCAAGCTGATGGACAAGCAGGACTGGCTGGTGCCGGCGTTCCGAGAGATGGGCGCTTGGTTGTTGAAGGGTGCCAAACTCAGCGACATATTTCTCTACTGGGGCGGCTACGAAGAAGGCTCCCGATTTTCGGAAGCGCCACGGTTTCTTCCGTCCAGCGTGCCCATCGCCTCCCAACTGCAGCACGGTGCCGGCATCGCCTACGCGATGAAGTTGAAGAAAGACCCCGGTACCGTATTCGCATTCGTCGGGGACGGCGGCACCTCGCAGGGAGATTTTCATGAGGCATTGAATTTCGCCTCCGTTTGGAAAGCGCCACTGATCACCATCATTCAAAACAACCAGTTTGCCATCTCGGTACCGGTGAGCAAGCAGACTGCGTCCAAAAATCTGGCCATGAAAGCGCTGGCCTACGGAATTCCGGGAATCAAAGTGGACGGCAACGATTACCTGGCGGTTTACAGAGTCCTTTCGGAGGCAAAGCGCCATGCGGCCTCAGGCAACGGTCCCGTCCTGGTTGAAGCCCTGACCTACCGGCGCGGCGCCCATACCACCTCTGACGACCCTTCCCTGTATCGAAAACCGCAGGAAGAAAAAGAATGGGAGCTGAAAGACCCTCTGCGCCGTTTGCGCTTGTACCTCAGCCGCCAAGGACTCTGGTCGGATGAATCGGAGCAAAAACTCGTTGAGGAATTCCAAGCTACCGTCGAACGCGAATTCGCCGTGTACGAAAACCATGCGCCGTATCCGCTGGAGGATGTCTTCCAATTCCACTTTCGGGACATGCCCGTCAATTTGCAACGGCAACTGAACGATCAAAGGCGGTTTGTCCAGTGGCTGGAGGTGAAGAAATGACTGTGATGACGATGGTGCAAAGCATCAACAATGCCCTCGATATCGCCCTGGCCGAATCAGCAGAGGTCGTGGTATACGGCGAGGATGTCGGCGTCGAGGGAGGAGTGTTCCGGGTTACCCAGGGTTTGCAGAAAAAATACGGTCAAGACAGGGTTTTTGACACCCCCCTGGCTGAATCGGCTATTGTCGGAACCGGCGTCGGTATGGCGGCGGCCGGTTTGCGCCCGGTGGTTGAAATCCAATTCTCAGGGTTCATTTTCCCGGCCTTCAATCAAATCGTCTGTCATGTGGCCCGTATGCGCAACCGTTCACGCGGCAAATACACCGTCCCCATGGTGATCCGTATGCCTTATGGCGGTAATATTCGGGCTTTGGAACACCATTCGGAAAGCATGGAAGCCCTCTACTCCCATATCCCGGGTATGACCGTGGTCATCCCGTCGACACCCTATGACGCCAAAGGGCTCCTGCTTTCGGCTATCGAGTACGGCGACCCGGTCATCTTCATGGAACCCAAGCGGATTTATCGGGCGATCAAGCAGGAAGTGCCCGAAGAAAAGTACACCATCCCCTTGCGCAAAGCCAAGGTTGTGCAGCCGGGCGATCAGCTGACGGTCGTCTGTTATGGAGCCATGGTGCGTGAGGTGCAGCGAGCTGCCATGAAAGCCAAGGAAAACGGTTATTCCGTTGAGATCGTCGATTTGCGAACCATTTCCCCCTTTGATCGGGACACAGTGGCGGAATCGGTCAAGAAAACCGGCCGTTTCCTATTCGTCAACGAAGGCCCGAGCAGTTTCGGTGTTGGCGCGGAGCTGATGGCAGCCGTCAATGAAGACGCCTTCCTGTACCTGGAGGCGCCGCCAACCCGGCTGTCGGGCTTTGATACCGTCCCGCCGTTACCGAAAGGCGAACATCACTACTTTCATGGACCGGATCGCATTTACTTTGAGATGGAACGGTTGTTGACTTACTAGGAGAGGCAGATGAATTTTATCTTCAAATTTCCGGATATAGGCGAAGGCATTCATGAGGGTCGCATCGTCAAGTGGTACGTCAGCAAGGGGCAGCGGATCCGCAGCGGTGAGCCGCTGGTAAAAATGGAGACGGACAAAGTGGTGACCGATATCCCTTCACCAAAAAACGGCATAATATGGGCCCGCTTCGGTAACGAAGGCGACCTGGTCAATGTGGGCGAGACCCTGGTGGAGATGGCACTGGATGATGCAGATTCGGTCGATCCGACCGGGCAAGCCGGCCCGAGGAGCGAAGCGGTCCAAGAGAAGGGCTTCGGGGTGGTCGGCAGCCTGGAAATCGCCGGCGAAGCCGCTTACCTTCCGGCCGGAGACGAAGGGCGGACACCGGAAATCCAACCCGGACGGAAAGGCAGAAAAGTCCTGGCCACTCCGGTCGCCCGGGCCATGGCCAAAGAGTACGGCCTCAACATTGACACCCTGTCCGGCAGCGGGCCGGCCGGGCGCATCATGAAAGCGGACATAATCAGAGCCGCCGAGGCAGGTCCAAGATCGGTCGAGACGTCCCGAACAACGGAGAGCCCACGGCTTGACAGTCAGTCCCGAGTCAGCATCCAGAGCCTGTCCCAAATCCGCAAGGCCATTGCCCGCAACATGCTCCGGTCCAAGCAATCGACAGCCCACATGACCATATTCGAACAAGTGGAAGTCGACCGACTGGTGGACCTGCGGCGCCGCTTCAATGAAAAACTGGCTTCTCAGAATGTTCACCTGACCTACCTGCCCTTCGTCCTGAAGGCGGTGGCGGCATCCCTGGCCCGCTACCCGGTACTCAACTCGCAACTGGATATGGAAAAGGAACAACTCGTCCTCCACCAGGACATTCATATTGGTATCGCCGTGGACAGCGCGGACGGGCTGATGGTTCCGGTACTGCGGAACGTGGACAAAAGCAGCCTGAGCGGACTGGCAACCCAGATTGCCCGCCTGGCCCAGCAGGCCCGGGAACGCACCTTGCAACTCACAGATTTCCAGGGCGGAACCTTTACCGTTACCAACTATGGAGCCTTCGGCGGCAGCTATGGAGTCCCGGTGATCAATTATCCTCAGGCGGCTATCCTCGGTATCGGCCGCATCGTGAAGAGTCCTGTGGTTCAAAACGATCAACTGGCCATCGCCTACACCCTGCCCTTGTCTCTTTCCGTCGACCACCGCATGGTCGATGGCGCCGAGTCCACTCGCTTCCTGCACCAGGTAATGGAATTTCTGGCCGAGCCCGAGACGCTGCTACTGATTTAGGAGAAGAACCATGAACTACGATGTCATCGTCATAGGCGGCGGACCGGCCGGATACGTGGCCGCCATCCGAACCGGACAATTGGGCAAGAAGACACTGCTGATAGAAAAGGAACGCTTGGGCGGCATGTGTCTGAATTGGGGCTGTATACCCACCAAGGCATTGCTGGAAAGCGCCAGAAAGCTGGAAGAAACGCTTCAGGTGGTTGAATTCGGCGTGACTGGAATTGATGCGCGCTCCGTCGGTTTCGATTTTCGCAAAGCCGCCTCCAGGGCGGAACGGATCGTCAAACGACTGAGCAAAGGTGTCGAATACCTCTTGAAAAAAAACAAGGTGGATATCGAGATCGGTCTGGCCAGTCTCAATTCCCCCACGGAAGTGCTGATCAACGGACGAACCGTCACCGGTCAGAAGCTCGTTCTGGCCACCGGCTCTCTGCCCGGTCTGCCGGTCTTGAACGGATTGAATGACCAGGCTCTGTTTCCATTCCAGGAAATCCTCAGCCAGGAACGCCTGCCACACCGTCCGGTCATTATCGGCAATGGACCGCCCGCCATCGAAATGGCCCAGTTTTTTTCGTCTCTGGGCGCCGAGCCAGTGTTACTGACGACCCAAGATCGGTTGCTGCCCATGGCCGACCCGTTTTTATCCACCGCTATCAGCCAATTACTGCGCAAAAAGAAAGTGCCCAGCTGGGCGCTCAGCGAAGTGAGTTTCAACGGCGTGGACCAAACCATCCACCACGGTGACGAAAGCGTTGCGTATGACGCCATCATCAATCTGTCCGACCGTCAGGCCGTACTGCCGCCGATAAATGGATTCGATCTGGTCCTGAATGAGGGATTTGTCGCTGTCAACGACCAGATGCAGACCTCACAAGAGAACATTTACGCGGTCGGAGATTTGAACGGCTTGTCCCAATTTGCCCATGCCGCTTCGGCCCAGGGCTTGTCCGCCGCCAACCATCTGAGCGGCATCGATATACCTTATTCTCACCATACGGTTCCCATCAATCTGTATACATGGCCGGAAATGGCTCAGGCCGGACTCGGTGAACACCAGCTCAAAGCCTTGGGCAAAGAGTATAAAACCGTCGAGTTTCCCTTGTCGGCCAACGGGAAAGCTATGGCTGAGGGCCATGGAGACGGAATGTTGCGCTTGCACTTTGATCCCCGCTACGGGGAAATCCTAGGGGTAATTATTGTCGCCGCCAACGCAACCGACATGATTGCCGAGGCCGTCTCGCTGATCGAACTGGAAGCGACGATAGCCGATGCGGCCAAAATGGTTCATGCCCACCCGACAGTCTCCGAAGTGATGCTGGAGGCCGCACATCTGGCAATGGGTTCCCCGATTCATTGCTGACCCCGGAGAGTCGAAACCATGCCCCAGGCGCTTGTCGAGATAGAACCGTACACGCTAGCAGATTCGGTCATGATGAACGCCGGCTCGAATTGCGCAATGGTCTGGCGCGTCGACCAGACCTGTGTGGTGGTCGGACAGGGGAATCAGGTCTTGGACTCACTGAATCTGTTCTCGCTGACCAGAGACAAAATCAAGGTTTACCGGCGTCCTTCCGGAGGGCAACCGGTTCTCTTGTCACAGCGGACAGCCCAGGTAACAATCGCCTTGTTCGAAAAAAAACTAACCAACCCGTCACACCATTTCGCCCGCATCAACGGCTTTTTGGCTGAATTGATCGCCAAGGAACTCGGATTGACCGTGTTTTTTCGGGGCGTCTCGGACTTGGCCACTACCGATGAGCGCAAGATTCTCGGTTCCTCGATGTTCCGCAGCCGTAACCGTGTCGTCTACCACGGAGTCCTGAACCTGGCCGAAACCGCCCTGACCGTATCCCGCTACCTGTTGCATCCTCCCCAGGAGCCCGAATACCGCCGCGGCCGGAGCCACAGCGATTTTATCAGCTCCCTGGCCGAACAGCTGCCAGGACTTGATGCGGAACATTTTTTCGAAATACTGAAAGCTCGCATCGAAGGGGACTTTTTCAGCGCTCAGCTTGGCTCAGGGCCTTCCCGATCAAGCCGTTGAAGTTCATCAACTCCTGGTTGAGTATAATCGAAAAGGTTTTGACCAGATCCCGGACCCGACGTCCGGTCACCACTTCGCGACGGTCAAAGCGGTGCATTAGTACGCCTTTTTCTCCGCCGACATCGCGCAACTGCAATTCCATACTGAGCCGGGCCCAAGTCTGCCGGTTCTCGATCTGCTCTTCGATACAAAGAACCCGGCAGAAAAGAATGTAGCCGGCCTGCGAACCGCCGCTCTGCTCCGAGATGGGTTGGGATTGATCGCCGGTTTTGAAAAAGGCCGCGATGTTTTCACGAATCATCTGGCTAGGCTTCTTGTACCACAGATGGTACAGGTAGCGATTGACCTCATACTGCGAATTGCGGTACACAATCCGGTAGCTGTCGTAGAAATCATCCATTTCAACCGCCGCCACAGCCAGCCCCTTCTCCGAGGGGGTGGTGACCCGATCATCGACGCTGATCTGGTAATAATGCCGCACCGGATGCGAGAGGCAGGCGGTGCTGGCAACGAGAACGACACTGATGATCAACGACTGGAAAAACCTGCTTGTACTGGTCATTTCTTTCTCCTGGCCTCTTTTCTGGGTTTGATCAGACTGGACGGGTCCTCGCTCAAGTCCCGGGTCAGCTGTGAAAAGTTCTCGATAGCCTCCCGAAAACTGCGCAGGGTGTCGGAAACCCCATCCTGCTGAGACCCAAACAAGTCCCCGATGTTTTTCATTGTCTTGTCGGCAGAGTCCAGCAGTCTATTCAATCGGCTCACCGCCAAACCGAGCTCCTGATCGGAAAGTCGCCGCTGCAGGTTACTGACCACGCTGTCGGCCTTGTTAAAAAGATCGGGCCAGGAAATCCCCCGCATCCCCTCCTGCAGCACGCTGCTGATGTTGTTGAGGTTCTGAGCGGTCAGTTTCAGGTTGGCGCTGATTTCCGCCAGATCCGACAGGGTGGTTTTGACGCCCTCGATCCGTTCACCGATGGCGTTGTTGAGCTGCTGCGTACTCTTCTCGAGGTTGGTAAGGATACGGGAAACTTTCTCCAGATTTTCGGTACGCAGCAAATGGGTGATGTTTTTCACCGCTTCGTCGACATTGCTGACCACATCTTCGGCCTGCTCCCCCAGTCCTCTGCCGATGGGCAGTTCGCTACCCTTCTTGATACGCGGTGCCGCGTTGGTGCCACCGGAGATTTCCAGGTAGCGGATTCCGGTGATCCCCAAAAACTGTAACTTGACCTCCATATTGTCTTTCATGGGGAATAATTTTCTGACCTTGATCCGCACCAGAATGGCGTTGATGTCATCTGGATCGACGGAAATCTCCGTTACCCGTCCAATCTCGACGCCCTGGTATTTGACCGAACCACCGACATTCAAGCCGTTCACCGACAATCCGCGGAAACGCACCAAGTATTCGTCGCCTTTATCCTGCAGTTTCGGGCCTAACAACAAGGCCAGAGTGACAATCAGGGCAAGCAGGGAAATGAATACAAAAACACCCAGACGTCTCTTCTGTTCATGAGTTACCATCTTGTTTCTTCCTTGCCAAAAAATCGGCGACAGCCGGCAGTTCGGAGCGAGTCATGCCGGCCAGATCCCCGTAAAAAATCAGCCGCCCCTGGTGTAGAAAAACGACCCGGTCGGCAATCTCGCGTATCGAGGCCAGCTCATGAGTCACCACGACAAAGGTCACACCCAGCTGATCCCGGAGCGACAGAATCAGGCGGTCAATACCGGCGGCTGTGACGGGGTCCAGTCCCGCCGAAGGCTCATCACAGAAAATGATCTCCGGATCTAAAATCAGGGCTCTGGCCAACCCGACCCGTTTGCGCATTCCTCCGGACAATTGGGATGGGTAATGGTCTTGGACACCGGGCAAGCCGACCTGACCCAGTCGCAACCGGACCATTTCGGAGACAAGTTCGCCGGGAGTATCCGGGTAGTGGAGCCGGACCGGCAGGGAGATGTTTTCGGCGGCCGTCAGCGAATTCAACAGAGCGCTGCCCTGGTAGAGCACACCCAGACTCCTGTACAGCGAACTGAGCTGCAATTCGTCAGCAAGATCAAGATCTTCACCGAAATATCGAATTTTACCGGCCAACGGTGGAATCAATCCGATCATGGTTTTAAGGAGCGTCGACTTCCCACAGCCGCTCCGGCCGATCACCACGGTAGTCGAGGCCCGATGGATCGCGAAGGATACATCCGTCAGAATCGGGTTGCCATACCCGGCGTCCAGGTTGCAGACTTCTATACAAGGCTTTTCGGTCATGCTAAAAATAGATGATCATGGCGAAAACACAGTCGATGACGATGATAGACGATATGGAATACAGAACCGCGTTGGTGGTGGCCAGACCAACCCCTTCAGCCCCGCCCGAAGCCTTGAGCCCGGTCGAACCGCTGATCAGCACCACCGCCCAGCCGAAAGTCAGCGTCTTGATCGCTGCCAGAAAAAAATCCCCCAGATCAATGACTGCCAGCATTTCTTTGACGAAAACCTTGGCCGGGATGGAAGAGTACAGATCGCCGACCAGAATGCAACCGATAACGCTGATGAAATCCGAACAGATCAGCAGCAGCGGCACCGCCACCGTGATGGCCGTCAGCCGGGGCACCATCAGAAAGCGAAGCGGATCAATCCCCATGGTCACCAGGGCGTCGATTTCTTCCATCACCTTCATGGTGGCGACCTCAGCGGTGATGGCGGCGCCGATTTTACCGGCCAGAATGATCCCGGTCATCAGGGGCACCAATTCCTTGATCATGGCAAAACCGGCAATGGTCGGCAGGTAGATGTCTCCGCCCAGCAAACGCAACTGTGCCGCGGTAGTCAGCGATATGGTCAAACCAACCAACAGGGATATGACGCTGGTGATGGACAGGGATTTATATCCCATCAAATACAGTTGCTGAGTAAAATCACCTCTCTGAACTCCGCGGCGGTGCATCAGAAACGAGACGATATGCGCAATGCTGTCGGCGATCAGGATCATCATGGCTGCGAGCAACGAAGCGAAGCGATAGACATGATCGCCCAGGACGGCGACGAAACCCGGCCTGTTTCGTCGCGGAGTGGAGACCGCCTTGTCAGGTGGTGTACCGAACATCTTCAGCATGCTTTCCACCCGTTCCGTGCGGTTGAGCGCTTGAACGGATGGGAAGCGGTGCATGATCAGAGCGATCAGGCTGGCGCCAGCCGAATCGATTCGTTCAATCCGGCCCAAATCGATCGCCAACGGCAGTTGAACCGGTCGTTTTGCCAGCCGATTCCACACTTCGGCCACCGAATCGATATCCAGCGACTCCGGCAATACCAAAACCTGATCAGAAACAGACGGATCTGCATTCATGTTTTTCCATCATTATAGATTGCGTGAAAAAACAAATCCATCAACTCGATCCCGACCATACCCCCAGATATTCCGCCCGATCAGGACTTTTGATCCGTCACCGGTCCCCGCTTAGGAAGCCGGTCGAACCCTTCTCCGTAGACCTGGTGGATATCCTGAATGATCACAAAGGCATCCGGATCATGATGAGAAATGATCCGCCGCACCTCCGGTATATCCTTCTTGGGAACCACCGTGGTCAACATCAGGCGTTCTTCGCCGGTATAGCCCCCCTCTCCCCGGAAGATGGTCAATCCACGTCCCAAACGCTCAAAGATCGCCTCCTTGATTTCATCGGGCTTGTCGGTGACCACCATGACCCGTTGACTGGCACGGAAGCCGCTGATCACCATATCGATCACCTGAATTTCGATATAGATGAAAATCAAGGAGTACATGATCTTTTCCAAGGGAATGAAAATGATCGTCGCAGCGCTCAGGACGAAGATGTCGATGGTCAGCAGGGTACGACCGATGGGAATACGCCGCAAACGCCAGAAAATCTGGGCCAGGGCGTCGGCTCCACCGGTCGAGGCACCGGCATAATAGATCAGACCGAGGCCCAAGCCGACGATGGCCCCACCATAAAAAGCGGCCAGCAGGATATCGTCGGTAACCGGTCTGATTTTCAAAATCGTGAAAAAGTCGATCAGAAGATTCATGAGAATGGTGGCAAAAATCGATTTGGCACCAAAACTCTTGCCCAGTTTTTTCGTGGCTACCACAAACACCACTGCCGTCAAGGCAAGGGAACTCATGCCGACGATGGGCAATCGGGTCAAATGTTGTACTATGATGCCGATACCGGTGACTCCGCCTTCGATCATATTCAAGGGCAGAATGAAGATGACGTAACCCAGAGAACTGACGATGGATCCGAAAATGATCATCAGCCAGGGCCACAGTCTATCTTTATGTTTTGACAATTGTTTGACCATGAAACACCTCTTCGCGATGGCGGCCTATTATAATCCGGTCAGCGGCACAATTTCAAGTTCTCGGCCGATATGCAATGCGATTCAGCCGATCGACACCCGCTGGCTGAGTCGCCCTGGATAGGTCAGGTGGCAGGAAAAGTTGTAACGATGATCGACAGCATCGATCAGACGGCCGATACTGGACTCAGCCAGATGAGGCGTGTTGTTGTGCTCCGACAAGTGAGCCAAAAAAACATGCCGCAGACGAGAGGAAGCGTAACACGAGAGCAGATCGAAGGTCTGGCGGTTGGACAGATGACCGAATTGGCTGGCGATGCGTGCTTTCAGAGAGGCCGGATACGGACCGTTCTGCAGCATCGTCTCGTCATGGTTGCTTTCGATGATCAGCAGATCGGACTCGTTGATCGCCCGGCAGAGACGGTCGGGGGCCGTACCGGTATCGGTCATATGCAACAGATTCCCCAGGTGATGAGCGAATTGAAATGCACAAGGCTCCAGGGCATCGTGATTCGTCGGCAGGACGGTAATCTCGACATCCGCCAAGCTGAAACGGTGATTACGCGGGGAAATGAAAAACAGCGGAGAAGCGATACCTTGCCTGGACAAGGCCCTGGCGCTGCCTGGAGTCAGAAAAACCGGAACGGGGTGGTATTTGAGAAACAACGGCAGACCGGCGATATGATCGCTGTGCTCGTGGGTGATGAATACACCGTGAATGTCGGCCGGTGTCAGGGCACATTCCTGCAAGCGCAGGCGCAACTGCCGGTAGCTGATCCCCAAGTCGATCAGATAATTGTGATCATCGAATTGCACCAGAAAAGAATTACCCTTGGAACCGCTGGCCAGAGACACACATTGAATCATTTTTTATTATACCAAATCAGGCTTCGAATTCCCAAGCTCGAAATCGGCGCGGCGTAAAACCGGCTTTGCCGCTGTCACCCGGCAACCTGATTTTCCTTCCGAAGCTGCATTTTTCTGCATCCAGCACATTTCCGGCCTTCTTTTCACTGGACAGCTTGAGAAAAAAGCACAGTTCCCGGATAATGGGTTGAGAGCAATCCGGAGGCCGTTCTATGAATCTCTTGAATGTAGTCGATCAAATCAGCAGTTTTTTATGGAGTACGCCGGTGATTGTGCTCTGTCTGGGTACCGGTATCTATTTTTCCTTCCGCACCCGTTTTCTCCAGGTGCGCCTGATCAAAGACATGGTGAGTCAGCTTTGGCATGGCCAGTCGTCGGCTTCCGGTGTGTCATCCTTCCAAGGCTTCGCCATGGCTCTCGGCGGCCGGGTCGGTACGGGCAACATCGCCGGAGTGGCCACGGCCATCGCCATGGGCGGACCCGGAGCACTGTTCTGGATGTGGGTCATTGCCTTCCTCGGCGCCGGTTCAGCCTACATCGAGTCAGCACTGGCCCAAGTCTGGAAGGAAGAAATCGGCGGTGTTTACCGCGGCGGGCCATCATACTACATCGACAAAGGCCTGGGAATGCGCTGGTACTCTCTGTTGTTTGCCGTCGTCACCGTAATTTCCTGCGGTATCCTGCTGCCGGGCATCCAGGCCAACAGCATCTCGGTTTCGTTTGAAAACGCTTTCCCTGCCATCACGCCGGTCATCTCCGGCCTGTTCATCACCGCTCTGCTGGGCCTGATCATATTCGGCGGTGTCAAGCGTATCGGCCGGGCCGCCGAGTTGATGGTGCCCTTCATGGCACTGGGTTACATTATAATGGCCGTCATCATTGTCGTAATCAACATCAGCAAGCTTCCAGATGTGATCTCGCTTGTATTTTCGTCGGCGCTCGGAGCCCATCCAGTCTTTGGCGGTGTCCTCGGAACCGCCATATCCTGGGGTGTCAAACGCGGCGTTTTCTCCAATGAGGCCGGCCAGGGCACCGGTCCGCAGGCAGCCGCCGCGGCGGAGGTTAGACACCCAGCACAACAGGGTCTGGTGCAAGCTTTTTCAGTCTATGTCGACACCCTTTTCGTCTGCTCGGCCACCGGCTTCATGCTGCTCATGACCGGCATGTACAACACCAGCGACGGCAAGGGGGGATTTCTGGCCAACAACATACCGGGAATTCCGGATGGGCCGATCTGGACACAAAAAGCACTCGACACCTTCATCAGCGGCTTCGGCGGCCCCTTCGTAGCTGTGGCCCTTTTCTTTTTCGCCTTCACCACCCTGATGGCCTACGCATTTTACGCCGAATCCAACATCGCCTATATATTCAAGAAAAACTCGACGCTGGGGATCAACCTTACCCGAATGCTGATGTTGCTGGCCACTTTCTTCGGATCGATCCGGACCGCAAAACTCGCTTGGGCGCTCGGCGATATCGGCGTGGCCCTGATGGCCATTCTCAACATCATCGCCATCCTGTTGCTGGGCAAGGTCGGCCTGGCCACCCTACGGGACTACGAACGCCAGCGCGGACAAAACAGCCCGTTGCATTTTGACCCCCGGGCCCTGGGAATCAAAAACGCCGACATCTGGACAAAAATCAAC
>CAYXHZ010000041.1:0-28115 GCA_964465065.1 uncultured Clostridia bacterium | reverse complement strand
ATTACAAAGCTGTCAAAGAACAGGGCTTTTATATGATATCAGTGCTGTACTTCTTTACATTGTCGCCCACTGTTACCCCATACGGCGGGCCCGATGGTACATGACCCCCAGGCTGTTGACGCTGAGATCGGCGAACGGATCCAGTTCGGCTAGCTCGTGATATCTCAGTCCGGTGCGGTCCTTGAGGTTCACCAGCAGCTCAACTCTCAGTCTCTTCCCTTCATAGCTCCCTGTATCCAGTTCATTCAATTTAATATTGTGCATCCGCTCAAATTCCTGAACAACCTTTGCCACCGGTTCAAACTCGCTGTCCCTGACCCGCTTCCGCTTCAGGCTGGGTCGATCCTGGCGACGATCCGAGCGTTCGAGGGCTGCCGGCACAAACTCCTCTCCACCGATCATTCGACCCATCGGAGTGTTGACCAGGGGCAGCTCGTCCAGATCGGCCTGCGCATCCACGAAGCGCTTCAAAGCATCGGCATCTCCGAAGAGTTCTTCGATAAACGTCGTGTCCAGCCATTCTGGGGGTTCATCTGAAAAGTAGGACTGGGCACTGGACCAGCGATAGTTCTCGAATCCCTTGCATATTCCGGCCTTGACCGGGTTGTTGAGCACATAGGCCAGGCAGAGCATCAGGTAGGCCTCATCCTGGATCAGGTATGATTTGTAGCGATCCTGAAAGACATAGCCCCGTCCGCCATGGCTCTGACGGTAATAACTTCCGTACTGACCGTTGAGTTGTTTGAAGAAATCGGCCATGCGTCCGCTGCCGTCCTGAACGATCAGATGATAATGGTTGTCCATGACGCAGGTGGCCAGGACGCTCACCCGAGACAGCACCTGAGCTTTGCTGATCAGTTCGACAAACATCTGCTTGTCGACCTCTTCCTGAAAAACGGCTTGACCGTCATACCCCCGATTCATGCAATGAAGGATGGCCCCTTCATAGGTCAATCTCGCACGTCTCATGCCTTAATATTACCACTACAATGTAAAGAAGTACAGCACCGTCCCCCTTGGTCCTCCCCTTGGTCCCCCAGCTTCGTCTACCGGCCGCCAACTTTCCGGTTCAACTCTTCCGGGCAGTGCATGCCACAACTGGAAGTCATCGTCACAATTCCTGTTTATAACCAGTTGAACGTGTCGTCCGGGCTCTTCATTCTCCAATATCTTCATTCCACAGTTCAGGGTTTTTCTGTATGAATGTTTCCATAAGATTTCGGCACTCCTGGTTGTCAAGGACGACAATCTCCACACCCCGGGACTTCAGATACTCCTCCGGTCCGCGAAAGGTTCGATTCTCCCCGACAATCACTTTCGGTATGCCGTATAAAAGCACGGCACCGCTGCACATATCGCAGGGAGACAAGGTCGAATACAATACAGCCCGTCGATAATCATTCGCCTTTATTCTTCCGGCATTTTCCAGACAATCCATCTCCGCATGCAGAACCGCGCTTCTCTTTTGTACTCTCCGGTTGTGGCCACGCCCGACAATTCTGCCGTCTATAACCAGCACCGATCCGATCGGTATTCCCCCTTCGCTCGCCCCTTTTCGCGCCTCTTCAATGGCTTCATCAAAAAAGGTATCCATTCTTCATCGCCTCCATATGATGTGTTCATAATAATTTCTCTGCCAGATTTGATAGATTGGACTGACATTTCAATTTGACCGGTATGTAAATATCTTCTTCAGAATCCGGATCTGCATTCTTATACTTTTCTCCCAACACTTCATACTGTGGCCTGTTGTCGAGGCAATATGCAGAATTTGCCAACCAGGATCCGAAAATATACTGGAATATGCGGGTATCCGTGCTTGATCCTTTGTAATGAAACACGGCGTACAAGCCACCGGGCAATACGAAAGATTCCATTCCTTCTGGAAGCGAGTCGAAATCTTTCACTTCGACAGCTGCCCATTTGTCAAATTCCTGAACAGGATTGCCAGGTTCAGCAGCTTGATCGTACACCTGCAGCGAAAACAAGTTCGAATTCAGAGTGTTGGTGATTTCTCTCCGCCTTGGCATGAAACTGCGCCATAATTCTCCGGTTTTATTGTTGGCAAGAGACATCCTCATCCGTTTCCCGATCAATTTTTTATCGGGTACCGCTTCAATTATCGGATCCATTTGATTCTCCTCTTCAGAATTTATGCCGGACGTTTCCACTCAACTGCGGCGCACAGCGTGGCCGCTGTGCAGCCCTTTTTTAGGCAATCCCCCTTTTATTTACCTTCATTATGACTATGCGTAAGCAAGACGTCCTTTTGGTTGCGGGATAGGTCTGCCTGACTCAATAGCCGTTTCAATCCATTCATCAATAATTTGTTCAGCATTTTTTATGGCTTCTTGATAGGTCGCACCATCTGCTTTACAGCCGGGAAGCTCTGGGACTTCGGCAATAAACGACTCATCCTCATTGCTCCAGAAGATGATGACTTCATATTTTTTATTCATCCTTCTTCTCCGATGTTAATATTATATTTCAAAATAATCTCTCTGACTTGTTTAACTTGATACGGTTTCCCTTTTCCATTCTTGAGTTGGAAATTGAGAATTTCTTCGATTCAGTTTTTTGTAAAAATAAAGTGATCGCCTTTGTTTCGTTCTTGAAAGCCCAACTTGATCAACAATGCACATAATGCTTCAAAAGAAACGTTTGAATCGGATATCTTTAGTAAAATATGTTGGTATATTTTCTCAAGCTTACCCATTTCTCAATGTTACCATCATTTGTTTTTTCTTCCTAATTTATTTGCCCAACGCCTCCGCTCACCCGCCACGCGGAGCATGGTCGGTGTGTAGCGGGCTGTTAGGCGATGGTTTGTTTTTTTTCTGGTTTTTTGTACCCATATAGGATGAAAGCAATACAGAGAACAAGGCCGGAAACTGCTGGGATGAGTCTTGCTCTACCAACTTCACCAGCATTCTGAAAGCTCCAAATGATTTTTCCAGTTGCCATTTGTAAGGGAAGATGCGGCGCCAAAAACGTTCCCGGGCTCCATAGCCCTCTCGATACAGGCTACCGCCGCACGGTGCCGGGTCGGAAATCCCAACTGCACCGCCAGCGCCGGCCGACACGGAAAAAGGCCCCCACAGCCGATTCATCGACGATACTGCCACCGAACCCGGGGACGATGCAAGCCACCGTGTCTGGAACATGGTTCCGTTACGGTTATAAGGCGCCGGAGAGCAAATTGCAAGGATTTCAGGCCATAAATCATCGTATTTCCGCCCGATAAGAGAAAACCTGGCAGGCCGGCACCGACCCCGGGTCAAGTCGCGGCGAAGGTCAGAAAATAGGCGAGAGCGACGAGAAAAATCTGATAAGAGGCTATACCCAGGACATAGACGGCAGCGGGTCTGAGATAGGCCAGAATCTTTTTCTCGGCAAAAAATTGACCGATGGCCCAGATCGGATAGAAAAAGTAAACCAGGACGGCGATGGTCGAAGTCATGATGGCGGCCAGCAGAATTGTTTTCACCACAAAGAAAGTGAAAAGCATGATGATCCCCAAAAACAGTATGGCCTCTCCCAAGACATAACAGAGGAGCACGATGATTTCGAAGAGATTCAGGCCCTGCCTTCGGTACAGAATCCTGACCCACAGGGCGACGAACACTCCCAGAAACAGGTTGGTATACCCCAGATGACCGTTCGACCAGTCACTGATTTCTCCGGCTTTGACCATACCCTGCAAGGGCCCGATCCCGGAGATGTCGAAAAAGCTGTATCTGAGATGAAAGGCATGGGCCAACAAGGTAAACAGCAGAGAAGTGAAGATGAGGAAAACGACCGGTTTGACCAACCTCGTTCTGTCGCAGAACAGGTATTCCCGAACAGCCTTTCCGGGCCGCAACAGGAGTTCCTTGACGGTGAACGGGAATCCTTTTTCAAAATGAAACACATGCCGGATCTCGTGCCAGATGAACCGGGCATCGATCCTTGCCAATCCGTCCTTGATCTCGGGACCCAGTGGATTCATCTTTCCGACTCCTAGTACCGGTTGCCGCCATGTCCGGATCATTTCCGCCACCCGGCATGGCCCGATTCTGAATATACTGCAAATATCGCCGGCACTCAAGACATTTTCCGAGTCCTATCAGGAACCTCAGCGGGCTGTAGTGCCATGGTCATGATCCATCTTCATGGCCATATCGGCCCGTCAAAAACTTTCGCCTGCAGAATCTTCACAGTACTTTGGCGACAATCTCTTTCTTTCACTACAGTCCCCCGCAGCGATACAGGGCGGCCACCGGAACCAGTTGCACGTCTTGAAGCCAGCGGTACTCGTCACCCCGGTAAAACAGCAGCATGTGGCATTGTTTACCGATCTGCCTGGCAAAATCGCGGAGATTGCGGATATCACGAAGGCCAGGATTGACGGTCGATTTGATCTCCACAGCGTATACGGTATCTCCGATTTCAAAGACCAGATCGACCTCGTTGCCGCCCGAACTTCGGTAATGGAAGAATCGTTCACAGGGAATGAGCCCGATTCTACGCCTTTTTTCCAATTCGGCCAAAACGAAATTCTCAAGTGTTTGGCCTTCTGAAAGTTTTATGGAAATACTTCGCAGAATGCCGTTGTCCGCGAAATAGGTCTTGGCCGATTTCAGGAAGCGCTTTGCCGGTCCTCCGTGATACCCGAGAAGCTTGAAGCTGAGCTGAGACTGCGCCAGAGTTGCGAGATATTTCTTGGCGGTCGGAAAACTGACTCCGGCCTCTCTGGCGAAATTCGATACATCGAGGGTGGAACCGATTGAACGGGCCAAGTGATAAAAAACAACCGTCAGCGCGTCGAGATTCTCGATATTGGCCAATTGCATCAGGTCACGGGTGAAATACGTGTTGCGATAATTATTGAGTATATCCCGTTTCAGACCCTTATCCTGCTGACCGATGACTTCCGGGAATCCGCCAAATTCGACGGCCTCTTCCAGCATTCGACGTCCTGCCGTCAATACCGGAACCGAAGCCTGCGATTGTACCAGACCATGCTGCGGCGGGCCGGCATCCTCTCCCCAACAGGCTGCCGGCAGATATAAAATCTCAATGCGTCCCGCCAGGGAATCGGCGGCGGTATCAAGCAGACCGATGGAACTGGAACCGGTCAGCAGAGCCCGGGCCCCCAGGTTGTCGATGGCATACTTGACGGCCACTGTCAACCTGGGACAACGCTGGATCTCGTCAATAATAAAATTTTTTCCCAGAGAACTCACGAGCCCCTTGGGGTCTTTCTCGGCCCAAGACAGGGCATCGAGATCATCCAAAGTGCAGTAATGGAAATCGGGGAAGCGATTCCGTAATAGAGTCGTTTTCCCGGATCGGCGCGGGCCGAGAATCAGTATACTGGAGGTCAGCTTAAAATTGATTGGCAGCCATCTTTCAAACATACTTCAATAATATCATGGTTATTTTTAAAGTCAAGTTTTAATTTTGCCATATTAAACCAATCAGCTTTGACCTCAGGTACAGTAATTCCAAGCTTTATTCGTATCTGAAATACGGAGCATTGCCCCATATCGCTCAAATCGTTGGCAGTCAGTCCGCTTCCCGGTGCACCAGCTGCGGCGAAAAAGCCGGCAGGCAGACGGCAATGTACTCGGCCCCGCCCTCGTCGGGCGTACTGTAGCGGACCGTTTCGCCGGCACCGACCAGCACCGCCTGACCGGCCCGGACCTCGAGCCGGGTCTCGGCCAGTGTCACAATCAGGGTGCCTTTCAGGACCAGGGTGTATTCGTCGAACTCCGGCGTCTGAGCGGGTTCGACCCAGCCCTGGGGACTGACCATGCGGGCGATGCTGAGCGCCCCGGTGTTGGAGTTCACCCGGCCGACGTACTCCTCGATGCGCTTGGGCTTGTTGCCGGCGGCCTCGATAATGGACGGTTTTTCGATGAAGCGGATCATTTCAGACCTCCAAAAGATATAATCAGCCTTACCGTTTCGGCGTATGCGCAAACGGTGGACAAAAAGCTCAGGGCAGCAGCCCTTTCAGGGCCAGCGCGGCCCGGGCGATCTCCTGGCGGGCGCCGTTGTCCTTGGTGAATTCACCGTCGAAATTCAGGGCGAACAGCCAGGTTTCGCCGTTTTTGCGCTCCAGCCAACCCACGAACCAACCGATCTGGCTGTCCGTACGCACGGCCCAGCCGGTCTTGGCCCGCAGGACATGGTCCGGCGTCTCCTCGTTGATCATGATCTTCTTGAGCAGCCGGACATGGTCGGCGCGGAAAGGAAGCTGACCGTTCACCAGACGGCGCAGGAAGGCGATCTGCTCCCGGGCCGATATGCGGAGGTCCCCGTCCAGCCAGAAGCTGTCCACGGCCGGACTGCTGAGCATGTTTCCGTACTGCAGCCGCTGCAGGTACTGCAGGTAGGCCGCCGCGCCGACCCGCCGGGCCAGGGCCTGGTAGAACCAGACGCAGGAGACCTGGAAGGCGCTGGTCAGGTTCTGATCCCGGTTCCAGGCGGCAGACCAGTTCTTTTGCCCGTCCCAGGCGATGATTTCGTTCTCGTCGCGAATGGCCCCGGTTTCCAGGGCGATCAGGGTGTTGGGGATCTTGAAGGTGGAAGCCGGTATGAATCGGGTGTCGCAGCGCGCCTCGTCGTGAAGCCAGCCGGTCCGGCCGTCCAGGGATTCGATGATCAGGGTTCCGGTCAGGCCTCTTTGCGAAAACAGGGCGGCCAGATCGGGATCTTCCGGCCACAGGGCCGGACAGGAAACGGCGGCCAGCAGGCCGATGCAAAGCGGCAAAAGACGTGATCTCATGGTCATGACCTCCAGACGTTCGTCATCCGACGTCAACGCTCTCTGTACGGACAGTATAGACCTTTTTGCAGTTCGCAAAAAGAGTCGCGCCTTCACCAGTAATTTTTCCGCTCTAAGGATTTGAGGTAATAGGAACCGGAATCGTTTTTGGCGGCATAGGCCTTGAAATCCATGCATCCTTTGTTCTGGGCGATTTGGTTCACAGTCTTGAAGACCTCGGGGTATTGCAGCATCCAGGGGTAGATGTTCACGAATTTCAGGCTGAACTCGATGCGGTAACCCGCCATTTCGCCCTCCAGGTCGTAATCGGCTTCGCATTTGGGCAATTCGTTCATATCGCAGGATTCGGCAATCCGCCACAACCTGGTTTCCCGGTTGTAGCAAAAGCTCTTGTCGTCGGCCAGATCGAAGGTGAAGCTGGTATTTCCCGAGTAGGGCAAGTCTTGTTTCTGGCTGGTTTTCAGAATCTTGGCCTCCCACAGGGGCGAGAACGTTTTCCATTCGCTGCTGCCCGGCGGATTCATCCGGGTGCGGCGTAGGGCATGGATCGGCAGATAGATTCCCTGCATCTGCACCTGATGAGGATTTTTGTCCAACCACGCCAGAACCAGCGTCTTCACTTCCGCCGGCGTCGGCGGCGCGGGACGGTATTCCTGGTCGATTCCGCCGAGCTTGATGAACAGAGAATTTCCGCCGAACGAACAGTTTTCCAGCTTCCAGCCCTCATCGTACAGGGCGAAGGTCGCCGTACCGCTTCGTCGGGTCTTCTTCCCGGGCAGAAACACTTCGGGATCGACCCAGTCCAGCAGGACGAGGTCCGCGCTGAATTCGGCCCGACACACCTTCTTGCCCCAGAAATCGGCCGGTTCCGAGAACGAATCGACAGTAACATTTTGCAAACGCTCCGAAACGAGCCATTCCGACCGACTGGCTGTGCCGAAGAGCCCTGATGAAGAAAGCTTCTTTCCAGCCGGGGCGATGGTGATCCGATAGCGTTTGAAGCCGTTGACCACGCCTGCCTCGGCGCTGATCAGGCCATGCTCGATCATCTTTTTGTGATGGTCCAGCAGTTTCTCGGTGAGGTGATTCAGCTTGATGACCGACATGACCGGTACCTTGGAGGCCGCGATGATGGCCGCGAAATTTCCTTTCGAGGCTTTCCTGGGATCGTTGCAGGAAAACATGAACACAAACGCAAACAAAAGCAGAAACGAACCTTTTTTCATATTCACCCCCCTTTCACGACATGGCAAACAAACGGACGGGCAAATCAGCGAGCGCCGGCCGATCCGCTATGTTCGTAAATGTTTATACCATATAAATTATTGTTACGTCAACCCGTTTCAAGATCCGCTATGTTCTCTATCCTTTACCGGCAGCTTGCGCTCGCGATCCGGACGGCGTTATGATAAGGATCCATATGAACGAAAATACCTCGAGCCCGGCACTGGAAAAGTTTCTCCGCAGCATGCAAATCGGCTACATCGAGTGGCATGACGGGATCGGCTACGATTTGGACGCTCTGAGAAATTTGCAGGGCGCTGAGCTGAAGCAAATCGAATCGCTGCTGATTTCCAGAAAAGACCTGGATTGGCGGGAGGTGGAGGCGCTGGCCAGCTTGAATACGGCACCGGCCATCGAAGCCCTGAAAGAGTGCTTGCACAGCGAAAACATCGATGTCAGGCTGTTCGCCGTACGATACCTGAAAGAGATGAACATAGAAGATCGCGTCGATGAAATCGTCGTCGACACCCTGCCCGACACCAAAATCGGTCAGGGGCTGACCTATGCCCTCGCTTTAGCCAAAGACTATCCCAGCCAAGCCGTCAGACAAAAACTGCTCTGGTGCTGCGTTCACGGCAACGACGATATCCGCATTCATTGTGCCGCCATGGCCCTGTTTTTGTACGGCCTGGCCAGTTCCACGTTCGACATGGAACAACAGATCATTTTCAGGTTCGGAGATCAAAACGCACGCAAACGTCTGGAAGCGTTTGCCGAGCTATGCCGGATGATCGGAATAGATCCCGGAAGCTGCGATTCCACCAGTGAATCAACTAACGGGTTGTGAAAGGCGACGATGGACTTTTGCGGCAACCGTTCTTCTTCGGCTTTTGCCGGGAACTCCACAGCGATCATACCGCGGAAGCGCGTCGGGCAGCAGATGAGTCGAGCGTCGCGGAGGAAATGATGAACAGTATACCGATCGATTACGACAGCATCGCGGAGATCTACGATCTGTACGTCGCAGCGGATTACGACATCCCGTTTTTTCTGCAGGAAACGGCGAAGATCGACGGTCCGGTCCTGGAATTGACCGCAGGAACTGGCCGTCTCTCGATGGCCTTGATCCAGGCGGGTGTACGCTTGACCTGCGTCGATGGCTCAGCCGGGATGCTTTCGGTCCTGTCCCGGAAATTGACGGAGCGGAGACTCAGCGCAGAGGTCCTGTGTTGCGACATCTGCGAACTTGAACTGGCCGCGCGTTTTCAACTCGCGCTGCTGCCGTTCCAATCGTTCATGGAGATCGTGGGCGAGTCGCGTCAGCGCCAGGCGCTCTCGGCGGTGTTCGCCTGCTTGCTCCCGGGCGGTCGCTTCATCTGCACGATGCACAATCCCGCCGTCCGCCGCGCCCAGGTGGACGGAAAATTGCACCTTGTCGGTCGGTTTCCGACGCGGGACGGCAGCCTCGTCGTATCCGGATTCGAACAGGGTGGGCAGCCGCTGGTGCAGCGACTCCAGTTTTTCGAATTCTTCGACAGCAACGGCCGGCTGACCTCGAAACGGCAATTGCCCATGGAGTTCGAATTCATCGAAAGAGATCGCTTCGAAACCATGGCGCATGACGCCGGATTCCAGGTTCTCGAGCTGTACGGAGGCTACGATCGCTCCCTGTTCGTTGCTGACCGGAGTCCGGTGATGATCTGGGTACTAGGAAAAACCGATCGAGTCAATTTCAATCATGGCGATGCGGCCGGCCCGGAGGCGGCTCCCCTGTCTTGACAATCCCTGACGGTTCCGCATAATGATGCACGGATCCGGGAGGTCGAAACATGGACTTTTCCTACCTGTTCAGTCGCATCGCTTATCGGGAACCGGTCATCGCCGTCTACGACAGCGACGCTCCGCTGGCGTACAGTCCGCTGCTCCACCCCCCTTTCGGCCGGCACAGCTGCTGCTTCGCCTACCTCAACGCCTGGCGCCAGGGCAAGACCCTGGCTCTGAACGCCGACAATTTCGGCTGCGCCGGCGCCGGCACCTGGTGCCTCGGCCAGCCCAGGCCGGATCGGGAAAAGTTCATCCGCTTTCTGGCCGACGAGGAAGGGCTCAAAGACTCCCACCAGGCCATGGGCGCCTGGGTCGACGCCCAGACTCCCTACACACCGCGTCACGACCACATCCTGATCGGCCCCTTCCGACCGGATCTCCTCGCCGAAGCGGTCACGCTCAGCTTCCTGGTCGATCCCGACCAGCTCAGCCTGCTCATCACCGGCGCCAACTACCACGCCCAGCCCGGCGACCCGGACCCGGTCTCGGCCCCGTTCGGCTCCGGCTGCGGGCAAATTCTGGCCTACCCCGCCCGTTTCGACCATCCGGCCGCCGTCATCGGCGCCACCGATATCGCCATGCGCCAGTTCCTGCCGCCGGACAAACTGCTTTTTTCCGTCAACCTGCCCATGGCCCGGCGCCTGGCGCAGCTCGACGAACGCTCCTTCCTGAACCGGCCGTTCCTGGACCGGCTCTGGAAGGCGCGTAAAGGCTGAGCAAGCAAGAGACGGCCCATCGTCCATTTCTCGATGTACATTATTTTTTGAGTCGGAACAAGAGCAACATTTCGATTTTAGAGCCCAAGAGACTCTTGGGAATCAGTGATCCCACAGCCTGGAGGATCAAGCACAAGCTCGCGCAGATCATGTTTGAGCGTGAGCTAACGACCCAATTATACGGTTGTATCGAGGTTGATGAATCGTATCTTGGCGATGTAAACCTGGACTTCCAGATCCTTGATTCCGGAATCAACCGTCGTTTCCGACGGATTATTGCGCTTCCATTCAGTAAAGTTAGCAGGCTGCTTTCAGCAACGTGAAATCGTTGGGCAAGGACGCAAAAGTACGGACATAACGTGCTTTAACTGGGTAAACACAGTTTTGGGGAATGTAAAGACATCGATTGTAGGAGCATATCATTCATTCGATTTCAACAAGTATGCTCATCGTTATCTGGCGGAGTTTTAATATTGCTTCAACCGCCGCTTTGATCTCTTAAAGATCCTTTTGCGGTTGGTTAAAGCAGCTCTTAATACCGAAAAACGAACGGAACGTTGGTTTAGGCTAGCGGAAGATCAGTGCCAATTGGCCTGTTTTGTTCTCAGAATACCCGGGGGACAGATCCTTTTCTTCAAACCTACAAGGAGAACCCCAGCCCCCAAGGAGCCAATTCCCCTTTTTGATGCATTCAGCGCTGCAAAACTCGAAACTATGCATGCCGCTTTACATCATTTCCATCATGGAATATGATGTAAAAGAGTCAGTTGGGAATGGTACTCCTTCAGTCGACCCACTGGACCCAGAGAGAGGCGAAACCGTGTATATTGCCATGATCGGCGACCTGGTCAGTTCCCGTTTAATACCGGATCGCCAAGCCGTTCAGCGAACCTTGAAAGATGTTCTGAAAAAAATCAACGATGAGCACCAAACCATCATAGCCTCCAGATTCACCATCACCCTGGGGGATGAATTCCAAGGTCTGCTCAGCCAAGCCGAATCTTTATTTAACATGATGGAAACAGTAAAAAGAGCGATGCATCCGGTTCGAATACGATTCGGAATCGGCGTTGGCGATATCACGACTGACATCGACCCCACCTTATCCATCGGTGCAGACGGACCGGCTTTTTACAACGCTCGGGATAGCATCGAAGCGATACGCAAGCTGCAACAGACCAAATGGTCTGTGGAAAGCGAATTGCGGATAAAAACTGCGAACGCCGAACTCGATGAGCTTCTCAATACCGCTTTGGCGACCTGTTCATGGATGGAACGGCATTGGTCGAAGCGTCAACGTGAAATTATCGAAACCTATCGTCTCTATACCGATCAACGCCTGGCGGCGGAACGGTTGGGAATCAACCAGTCCAGCGTTCATCGGGGATTGAAAAACTCAGGATTCTACCTGTATTTATCAGCTCGAGAAGTTGTGGCCCGGAACCTCCAAACCCTCATGGGGCATTGATATGCCAGACACCATAAACTTCCTGCTTCTCGTCTACATACTAGATTACTTCTTTCTACCTCGTTACGAGAAGCCAGGCGCTTGGGCCTGGGTAAAAAGAAGCCTGGTTTCCGGAGCTATCGGCATTATCTTGACCCTCCCTTTTTTTCACCCAAAGCTTTTGGTCGTCACCATAATTCTGATTCTGCTCCATTCCCTTCTGGAAATCGCCGTAAAGCGTTTACAAGAAAGACAAAGCCCTAGGCTGTCTATCGTTTTCCTCTTTGTCATAACCCAGGCATTGCATCTTTCATTCATCCTACTCGCCGCTGAATGGCTAACAAGTCAATCTGCCGGGATAGCGCCTCTATCGGCGATCAATAAATATCTGACGGGCTTAAACCTGTCGTACTCTGTCGTTATACGCTGGATCCTGATGATCCTGATTATTGGCAAACCGGCCAACATTTCCTTTGTCAAATTGATGGGGCACATGAAACCGGTAAGCAATGAGATGAGCGATGAAGGAACCCTCAAAGCGGGAGCGGTTATCGGTTTTTTGGAACGTTTTCTGATGGTGATTCTCATTTCGTTGGAACAATTCGCCGCCATTGGCTTTGTCTTAACGGCCAAGTCCATCGCCCGCTACGACAAAATCGTTAAAGACCAGAAATTCGGCGAATACTTCCTGATGGGCACACTGTTCAGCACCCTGTTCGCCCTTTTGACCTGTCTCATCCTCCCGAGATAATCGCAGCACCAGCAGTGCATATTTTATTATTATGCACCTTGCTATGCATAATTTATCACAAAATAACTTGATTCTGAGGAGGAATCCCTGGGGGACAAACCCTTTTTAAAAATCTAAAAAGGAAAAACCGAACTGGAGGGGCGGCACAGGGCCGCCCCCTTATCAACAGGTTATTTTCTCAATTTTTCCAGGTTCTCCCGGGCACCCGGAATTTTGTTCAGCTCATCCTGCAGCTCGGGACAGGGGTATTCTCCGCACTCGATGCAGGAATGAAAGCCCCTGGATTCACAGCAACGCCGCATCTTGCACAGGTTACCGCAAAAATAGGAATGCCGGCCGTCGCCGCGGCAGCCGTCGCAGACCACATACTCCGGTTTGACCTCGGCGTGGTACAATTCGGCCAGTTTGGCGGCGACTCGGATCAATTCTGCGGGGTTTCCCGTCTGGGTGGCGAGGTAACTGTCACATTTCGAACAATCGGCTCCACAATACGCAATCATACAATTCTCCTTTTCGGCTCAATGCCTGAGCAAATGGATAGGATCAGCGGCACCGTCGCGACGACGGGCCGGCGATCGACCGGATGACGAGTTCTTCCACGAATCTTCAGAGGACCTGATCCTCTGCGCGTGTCCTCACTGTATCATCGGCCGCTCCTCCTGTACGAATTGACTGATCATGGATTCAGATCTGCAGATTATAACACAGTATCCGGTGCCGTCGAGGCCGGACGCGCCAGTTCATAGCAGTCCAGACCGCTGTCGCTATCCCGTCCGCTGCGGACGAAACCGCACTTGAGCAGCACCCGGGCTGAAACAGCGTTTTCCACTGCCGTATGGGCGATGACTTTATCCACCCGCCGATCGCGAAAGGCAAAGTTCACCAGCACCCGGACCATTTCCAGCGCGTAACCGCGCCCGCGCCAGGCCGGCAGGACGGAAAAGCCGATTTCGACCAGTCCGGACTGATCGGGCGGACCGAAGAATCCGGCCGCCCCGACCAGCGCCGAGGCCCGGTCCGCTTCCATCCGCACCGCGTACCAGCCGAGCCAGCCGATGATCTCCGCGCCACCGGCCTGCAGACGCTCCCGGAAATACTCCTGGGCCGACCGGTCGTACTCGCCGGGTGGCCAGTCGGGTTCCCGCGGTACCTGCAGCAATTTTTCCAGAGCACCGGGAGAGTCGAGCTCGGCGCAGACAAGCGGCAAGGTCGCCGCCGTCAGCTCGAGATACTCGCTGACCAGCTTCACGAGGGCATCCCCGCCGTTGGGACCACGGTCTCGGTTTCGGCGGTCTGCAACTCGGTCCGGGTCAGCAGGCTGACCACGATCAGGGCCAATACCGATACCGAAAAACCGATCAGGTTGTGGGGGTAGTCGTCCGGACAGACCAGTTTGCTGGCGATCCAGCTGGCCACTCCGAATCCGGCCGAAGCCAGCGCCCCGGAAGTGGTGGCCCGTTTCCAGTAGACCCCGGCGATCATCGGCGCGGCCACTCCGGTCAGCAGAATGCCCCAGGATTCCTGGCAAAGGCGGTAGATGTTCTGGAAGTACAGGGCCAGAGCCAGCGAGATCAGCCCGACCACGATGACGCTGCCGCGACAGAAGAGGAGCATGAACCGTTCGCTGGCCTTGGGCTTGAGGTAGTGGACTATGTTGTGGCCGATGATGCTGGAGGGGGCCAGGATGGCGCTGTCGGCGGAGCTCATGATGGCCGCCAGCAGGCCGCCGATCATCAGGGCGATCATCGGTCCGGGCAGGTATTTCATGGCCAGATCGATCAGGATGGATTCACCGGCGGATTCCGGCAGAACCAGTTTGCCGAAAATGCCCATCAGCACCGGGATCATGCCCATGACCACGTAGCTGAAACCGGCGGCTATCGAAGTCCACTTGGAGATTTCCGGGCTGCGGGTGGACATGGTGCGCTGGAACAGGTCCTGGGCCGGCAGCGAGCCGATGCCGACGATCATCAGGGCCTGAAAGTAGTTGAGCCAGGCCAGGGGACCGCCGTCATGAGGGTAGAAGTGGAAGAAATGATCGGGTACGGCGGCTCGGGCGGCGGCAAAACCGCCGATATCCTTCATGAAAAAAGGAAAAATGAACAACAAGCCTGCGGCCAGGACAATCATGTTGAAGAAATCGGCCCAGATATCGGCCAGCATGCCGCCCAGAAAGGTGTAAGCCAGGACCACAGCCGTGGAGATGATCACCGACGGCATGATGGGCAGACCGGTCAGGGAATTGAGAATGATGCCGAAGGCCAGCAGCTGGGCGCCGATCCAGCCGATGTACACCGGGATATAGACGAAGCTGAGCCAGACGGCCACTTTCCGGCCGTAGCGGATCTCGAAGAAGTCGACAACGGTCTCGATGCCCAGCCTGCGGAAAAACTTGGCGAAGAACAAACCGAAGATGATCAGGCACAGTCCGGCGCCGAAAGGATCGGACATGACCCCCAAAATCCCCTTGTTGTGGGCGGTGGCCGAAGCGCCCATGCAGGTCTCGGCACCGAACCAGGTGGCGAAGATCGAGCCGAAGGACAGCAGCCAGCCGATCTGGCCGCCGGCGACGATGAAATCCTTGGTGTTCTTGACTTTGCGGCTGGCCCACCAGCCGATGGCGATCATGGCCAGCATGTACAGAGCCACACCCGAAATGATCCACTGTTGAGTCGAAATAGTCATCCTCTTGTCACATTTCCTCTCGAAGAATTTTGATCATTTTTATTACCTCGAATTGGCGGTTTTAGTCAATAAGATTGAGGTTAATTTTTAATTTTTTTTACTGAACCGTTCGGCTCAGCCGGGAATACCGGCCCGGTTCCGGACCGTGTCTACACCAGATGCAGTTCGATGGTGGTGTGCACGATCTCCCCGTGCATTGCCAGCTGGCGGCGGATCTCGTCCGGGGTGAGAGCGGCATCGCGGCTGTCCAGACTGACGACACAGTAATAGGCGTTGCTGCCGGCCCGCCAGACATGCAAGTCGGTGATGCGGTTGACTCCCCGGTTGGCACCGCCTTCGATGATCTCGCGGATTTCGGCGACGATCGGGTGATCCATCTCGCGGTCGAGCAACACCGACCCGGTTTCGACCAGCAGTTTTTTGGCCCAAACGCCGATGAGAACGGCCCCGACAATGCCCATCAACGGGTCCAGCCAAACCCAGCCGAAACTCCAGCCGCCGGCCAGGGCGGCGATGGCCAGCAGCGAAGTGGCCGCATCGGCCAGTACATGGGTGTAGGCCGATTTCAGGTTGAGGTCGTCATGGCCATGCCGCTCATGCCGGTGCGGTTTTCCCAGGATCAGCGCGCAGGCCAGGTTGACCAGGAGACCGATGACGGCCACGACGACCGCCTCCCGGTAATGAATCGCCTGCGGAGCCAGGATCCGCTCCAGCGAGTGATAGACCATGAACGCCGCCACTCCGATCAGAAAGATGGCGCTGGCGAAACCGCCTAGGATCTCGATCTTCCAGGTGCCGAAGGCAAAGCGCCCGTCACGGGCGTAGCGGCGCGAAGCGGCATAGGCCAGAACGCTCAGACCGATGGCCATGGTATGCGAGCTCATATGCCAGCCATCGGCCAGCAGGGCCATGGAATTGAAGTACAGGCCGGCGGCGATCTCGACGACCATCATGAACGCGGTGATGGCCATGACCCAGCGCGTACCGCTTTCGGCGAGCCGGTTCACTTCATGGAAATCGTGGACGTTGCCCTGTCCGTTGTCTTTGATTTTCAGCATACCGTTTTTTTCCATGGTGGCCGTTGCCGTGCGCTTCAGCGGATGAAATTGGTGACCAGCGGCTCCTCGCGTCGGGGCCAAGGAACGCCAGACTGACAGCCCGCCTGCTTGCAACGCAGAAACCAGGCCATGTTGCGCGCCAGGGTGCGCATGATCTGCAGTCCTTCCAGATCCTTGCTCACATCCTCCGGACTGTGGCCGTGCACCATGTTCCAGTACTGCGAAGAGATCACCGGCATCTGCGAGATCATGAAATACTTGTTGAGCTGGTCCAAAGCGGCGCTGGTTCCGGCTCTGCGCGCCGAGACGACGGCCGCGGCCGGTTTGAGATAGAAACAATGTCGGCCGGTCAGCGCGTCGGCGAAAAACACCCGGTCCAGGAAAGCGGTGACGGCCCCGCCCGCCGAAGCGTAATGCACCGGCGAGCCGAAGATGAAGCCGTCGGCGCCCTCGGCGCCGACCAGGAATTCGTTGACCCGGTCCTCAATCACGCACTGGCCCAGCTGCCGGCATCGGTAACAGGCCAAACAGCCGGATATGGGTCTGGTGCCGATATGAAAAAATTCGCTGTCGACGCCCTCGTCCCGCAAAGTCCGGGCCACTTCCGCCAGGGCGGTATACGTGCACCCCTGTTCATGGGGGCTGCCGTTGATCAGAATGACCTTCATCGCCGTCACCTCCTTTCAGCTTTCCCGTTCACCCAGTCGCCGCTCGAGCTGCCTGGACACCGGCAGGAGAATGAATCTCATTCTTCGAGCAGCGGCGGAATATGCAGATCGTTGCTGCCCAGCACTTCCTGCAGCAGACGGCGGGCGGGCTGCGTATCCTGTCCGGTTTTCTCGGCCAGTCGCAGCCGCAGCCACAACAGCGGCGGGTAGCGGGGGTTGAAACGGGCCGCCTGTTCGATCTCGGCTCCGGCCTGTTCAAAGCGCTGCCGCCGGATCAAAAACCGGATCAGTTCGCAGCTGAAGAAGGACTGGTTGTAATAGGTGATCCAGTAATTGAGCCGTTCGCCGAAGTCCAGGGTATTTCTGAGCTCCTGCTCGGCCGCCGTTTCATCGCCCCGGGCCAGATCGATCATGGCCTTGAGGTGATGGCGGTATTTGAGCGGAACGGCGAAACGCTCGCGGCTCAGCTTGTGCCGTTCCACCAGACGGTCCAGCCAGGCAAGCTCCTGAGCGGCCTGATCGAGCCGTCCCAAGCGGGTCAGCACCCAGCCGCGCAGCCAATGGATCTCCCGCCAGGGATCGCCCAAATCCATCAAGCTGCCCAAAATCTGGCCCCGGTCGTCCCCCCGAACCCGATCGAGCTCGAGCCGGTAGAGCTGCATGGCTTCGTCCAGAAGCTGCAGGCCTGCCTCCTGGCGGTCCAGGATCAGCTGGATCCAGGCCTTCTTGACCAGGGACTCGCCGACGATCTTGCGGTCCATCGGGAACAACGCGGCGTAGCGGTCGGCCGCCTCGTCAGCCGAAGCGTAATCGCCCTTGAGGATGTAGATGTCGGCCAGGGTCAACAAGGCCCAGGCGATATCCTGCGGTTTACCGTTCAGGGCCGACTCCTTGAAGGCCCGGGCCGTCTCCAGATCGCCGGCGTAGAAATATCCGTCGCCGAAGGAATCGAACGAGTTGACCGAGCGGTCCAGCTGATGGTACTTCTCGAAATGGGCGAAGGCCTGGTCGTGAAGCCCCTGGTAGGCGTAACAATAGGCCAGGTGGTTGAGTGCCGGCGGGAAGACCTCGTCGAGCCGGAGCGCTGCCAGATAGAACGGGATGGCCTGTCCGGCGTTGCCGGTGTGGAAGTAGGCCTCGCCCAGTCGGTACTGGAAGGACTTGTCCAGGGGGTAACGGGCCACCAGGTCCTGGAGCAGTGCCACCTCCAGATCGGTCTCCGCCCGGAGCCGGTGGTCCAGGGAGCGGAAGAGGAGGCCGAGTTGCGGGGGATACTGGCTGAAAGCGGGCCGTTCCTTTTCGACGATCTCCAGCGCCCGGGCGCGGTCTCCGTTGAAGAAGGCGATCTCGGCCAACAGGTAGCGGGCCGGCGGCATGAAGGCAACCGTTTTCAAGATTTCCTCGGCCCGGGCGTACTCGAGGCGGCGGTACAGCTTCTGGGCCTGAAAAAACCGGCTGATCCCCTCCCAGTCGCTGCCGAACAGCATCGGCAGATCGATATGGATGACGAGCGCATTCGAGGAATCGCCCAGAATGCGCCGGGCCACCCGTTCGCAAAGCGATTTGACCTGATGGTCGATCAACGAGGCCGTACCGGCCCCGGTCAGGGTCACCCCCATGGCTTGACCGCCATGTCCCCGTTCCTGGAGCTGGGCGTCCAGATTCATGAAATCCGCCTGAGCCGAAATCCGGCCGTTCAATTCGAACAGAGCGCGGCAGCCATTGACGCTGTCCGGCTTGACGGCGTCGCCGCCGGTCAATTCCGCGAGAAGCGGAGAGGCCGACCCGAACCATTCCGGCATGACCGCGGCCAGTCCCGGGTACTGGTTCAGGACATAAGCCACCAGTTCGGCAAAGATGCCGCCCCGTTCGGAAACGGCGCCGTCGATCTGGAACGGGTGCACGACGATGGCCGTCGGTTTGGGCAGGTCGGGCTTGACCGGCTGCTCCCGATGGCCGATGCGCAAGACCCCGGTCAGCCACAGGATCAGACCCAGCACGGGCAGGGCGGCGATCAGCGTCAACCCGAATCCGCGCCTGCGCATCCGGGACACCGGACTGGTGGTGGCCTTGAAACGGTTGATCCGGTAGACGATGTCCTTGAGATCCTGATTGCCGTCCGAAGAGCTGACGGCTTTCTTGATGACCTCGACTTCGTTGCCGCTGAGAATTTCCGTACGGGCCGGATGGGGCTCGTTATGCAGCAGGGACATCTGGCAGGCGGACAGCCGTTCGGCCAGTTCGGAAAACGAAGCGATACGCTGCCGGCGGTTCTTCTCCAGGCAGGCGGCGATCACCTGGCGGATGGCTTCGGGCAGGCTGTCGGAGTAGACCGGATCGGAATTGCAGATGTTGTAGAGGGTGGTGATGGCGTCCCGGTTCCAGAATGGGTTGCGCCCTTCGAACAGTTCGAAGAGCACCACGCCGAAAGAAAAGATGTCGGTTCGTTCGTCCAGTTCCTCGCCCCTGGCCTGCTCCGGAGACATGTGGGTCACCGTGCCGATGACCATGCCTTTTTCGGTCATGGGCACCGTCTCGCCACCGCTCTTGATCAACCGGGAATGATGCAGTTTGGCCAGACCGAAATCGAGGATTTTGACCCGCCCCTGGCGGTCGATCATGATGTTGGCCGCCTTGATGTCCCGGTGTACCACGCCTTTTTCGTGAGCGGCCTGCATACCCTGGCAGACCTGCAGAGCGATATCGATGATCTGGTTTTCGTTGAGTTTCTGATGCTTGCGGATGGTTTCCAGGGTTACCCCATCGACATACTGCATGACGATGTACTGGTTGTCGTCTTCTTCGTAGATCTCGTAGATCGGGCAGATGTTGGCGTGATCGAGCTGCGAAGCCACCCGGGCTTCACGCAGGAAACGAGCCCGGTTCTCGTTGTCGTCTTTTTCTGCCGCAACCCTTTTCAGGGCGACATTGCGGCTGAGTCGTCCGTCAAAACACAGGTAAACCTCGCCCATGCCCCCCACGCCGAGTCTTTTCTTGATTTCAAAACGCTGGTTGATCAACCGGGCGCCTTCGGGCAAACCGGTCGTACTGTCTGCCTGATTCACTGTTTGTCCTCTTGCTTGCGGTCGTCTCGGTTTTTAGGGGCTTCCTGATCCTTTTTCTTCTGTTCGTCGGGCTTGATGATGACGATGACCTTCTCGTTCTTCTTCATCAGCCACAGCCGTTCACGGGCGGTCCGCTCCAGGGAGAGCGGATCGTTTTCCAGCTCTTTGACCTCCTGGGCCAACTGGTCACGGGTTTCTTTGAGACGGTCGATATCGGACTGAATTCTGCGGATCTCGTTCTGTTTGCCCCGGATGTCCAGGTAACCGCTGTCACCGAAAAAGAACGACAGAATCAGGATGAACGAGATCAGCACCATCAGCAGCAGGAAACCTTTGGAGGCGAAGAACCCTTCCGCGCGGTTATTGCTCAAGCAGCCTCCTGCCCAGAGCCGTCAGGCGCACCGCCTCGCTCTGGCTCGATGCCTCGGAATATATGCGCAGAACGCCGTGGGTTCCGGACGAGCGGATCATCAGCCAGGATTGCGGAAAGATCAACTTGAGTCCGTCGGTCAGCAGCACCTTGTCCGGCTTGACCCCCAGACGGCCGAGTTCACCGTTTTCACCGAGGCGTTCCAGCTGACTTAGGCGATTCATCGAAACCTTGAGCGACACTTCCTTCTGGACCAGACGCGGGTAGCGGCGATAAAAATCCCGCAGCAGTTCCCGGAATTCACGACCGTAATAGGCCAGCATTTCAGAAAAGAGCAGGCTGAACAGGATGCCGTCCTTGATCAAAGCCCCCTGGTTGAGGGCGGCGCCGTTGGTGCTTTCCACACCGACAAAGGCCTTGCGGACCGCCATCATCTGGGCCACGTGCTTGAAACCCACCGGCGTGGTGTACAGGGGACGCTGGTAGGCCTCACAGACCTTGTCGATCAGATCGGTAGTGGCGATGGACTTGACCACGCCGCCGGCAAAGCCGCGCACCCGGATCAGGTACTCGATCAGCAGAGGCATGACCGTGTTGGCCGGCAGAAACCGCCCCCGGTTGTCGACGATGCCGAAACGGTCGCCGTCGATGTCGGTGGCCAGTCCGACCTGGGCCGATTGCCGGACCACCTCCCGGGCCAGTTCGCCCAGATTGGCCGCAGTGCAGTACGGTACCACCTCGCCGAAAGAGGAGTAGGGAAAACCGTGCATGCTGACCACGCTGATGCCGTTGAGTTCGAGGATATGGTCCAGGTAGTCGCGCGAAGTGCCGTACAGATTGTCGACGATGATTTTGAGTCCGGCCTTGCGAATGACGTTGAAATCGACCAGTTCGCTGAGGTGGTGGAAATAATCCTCACGCAGATCGACGCTTTCTGCAAAATCGGCCGGAATGAACAGCGGCTGATGGTGAAAGGTGGCGGCCAGACGGTCGATTTCCTTTTCCAGGATGGTCGTCTCGGACGGCATGGCCGGCCGGCCGTGAAAATTGATGAGTTTGATGCCGTTGTAGATGGGTTCGTTGAAGCTGGCCGTGAAAATGACGGCCCCGTGCAGATTCTTCTGGATCACGGCCAGACCGACCGCCGCCAGCGGCGAATCCCGTTCGGTCAACAGGACGTGAATTCCACAGCTGTACAAAATTTTGGCGGTTTCCTGAGCGAAACGGTCGGACAGGAAACGGGTGTCGTAATTGACCAGAACCCGGAGTTTCTGCCCGGGGTGGGAACGTTTCAGCACACGGGCGTAGGCGGTGGCGAACAGACGGACCCGGTCGAAGGTGAATTCGGTGCCCATCTTGGCCCGCCAGCCGTCGGTGCCGAAGCGAATCAGCGACATGATCTTTTCCCTTGCCCTTGAATCCCGTACATACCCTACCCCGGAATCGGATCAGCGCAGACGATGCACGATGTCGTCGCTGGTGCCCACCGTGAAGGTGGACAGGGCCTGGGTATAGGCGATGTTGGCGACTCGGTTGGGACCGGCGCTGAAAACGGCGCTGGCATTGGTCAGCAGGTTCCAGCAGTAACGGATGTTGCAGACGTAAGGGCTGCCCCAGGGATCGGCCTTGATCTCGGTGATGTAAGGGCCGTCCCACTTGACCGGTCCGGTGACGGCGTAATTGGTGCCACCGTCCAGCGGATCGTTTTCGATCAGGTGGTTCAAAAAAGTGTCGGGCCGGGCGTTGGTGCCGGGCACCCAGTTGGCGGCGGCACCGGCTCCGCTGAACGTATCGCCGGGGCCGTAGAGCAGGTAAAGGTAGTCCGGATTGCCGTCGTTGCCGTCGGAGGTCGGCCAGCGGCCGAGATCCTTGTAGAAGGAGGCGACGGCCGCAGCGATCACCTGCACTTCGTTGGTGGCCCGGGCAACCTTGGAATCGTTGATATTCTTGGCGATCGTCGGTGTCAGAATGGCCGCCAGAATACCGATAACCGCCAGCACCACAACCATTTCGATCAGCGTGAAGCCCTGATCACAAGTTCTCTTCGTCATCGAAAGCCTCCTTTCTGTAAACAGAAATCAGACAAACGGAACCAGAGAACGCCAACCGTTGGGCAGTTCCTTGGCCACATCATTTAATATAACGAAGATCATCACACTTATCAACAAAACAAAGCCGGCATTCATCAGGGCCGTCTTGACCTTGCTGGAAAAATCCCGACGAACCAGGGCTTCCAGGCTGTAGATCAGCAGGTGCCCTCCGTCCAGGGCCGGAATAGGAAACAGGTTGAAGATTCCCAATTGCAGGGAGATGAAGGCGATGAGAAACATGAAATCGTACAGGCCGCGCTCGATCATCCGCCTGGACACCTTGGCGATCTCGATCGGTCCGGACAAGTTCTGCGGCGACAGCTTGCCGACCACCATTTTCTTGAAGGCGTCCAGGGTGAAGAAGGCCAGTTCTCCGATCTGGCTGAAACTGGCCCTGATGGCGTAGCCCAGGCTGTTGGTCAGTTTGGGGTAATGGATGGTATGGATGACGCCGATCATGCGCTTGCCCTGAAAAAGTTTGGTCATGACCGGAATTTCCATGGGCACTTTGTCGCGAAGGACCGACAACTTCACCTCCCCTTCCGGGGTTTGCTCCATCACCTGAGCCAACGAAAAAACCGTAACCGGCCGGCCGTTGACCTTCTCGATAATGTCTCCGGCCTTGAGCAGCTGCGGCGGATCGGGGAAATCGGGGTTGTAGCCCTTGATCTCCGGCAAAAAACCGTACTGGATTCCGCATTCGCCGATGATCCCCTTGTCGTCGGCAGCGATGGTCATGGTCAGTTTCTGTTCCTGTCCGGCGCGTTCCAGCCCGATTGCGACCGTTTTGTTGGCCCGGGTGCGTACGGCGCGCTCCAGCTGTTCCCAGTTGGCGATCTCCTGCCCGTCTATGGTCCGGATCAGGTCCCCGGCGAGAATCCCGGCTTTTTCGGCGGCCCCGGCCGGTTCCACATAGCCGATGACCGGAGCCTGGAAGCGATAGGCCTCCAGATCCTCCCGGTTCAGGTTGATGGCCGTGATCAGACCCAGGGCCAGCAGCAGGTTCATGATCGGACCCATCACCAGGATGAAGATCTTCTGACCACGGTTCTTGGCCAGAAACTCGTCGGGTTTGGGGTTGTCGACATCGATCTCTTCCTCGCCGGCCATGCGCACGTACCCTCCGAGCGGCACCAGGCTCAGACGGAAATCGGTGTCCCCCGACTTGCGGCCGAACAGTCTGGGCCCGAAACCGAAGGAAAAAACCTCGACACGGACCTTCATCAGCCGGGCGGCGATGAAATGGCCGAATTCGTGGACGAGCACCACGATGCCCAGTACCAGGGCCAGCGACAATACAGTCTGAAAGAATCCGATCACTTGGGACATGCCTTACTCACTCCTGTTTGGGATCAGCCCGGCAGCCGTCCGTTTGCTGGTCTCGATGACCGTTTCCAGTTCATCGGGGGTTTTGACCGCCGGAAATGTGCATCGATCCATGGTTTCGGCCACTACAGCGACGATGTCGTGAAAGCGCAGACGCCGCTCGAGGAAGGCCTCGACGGCGACTTCGTTGGCTGCGTTGAACACCGCTCCGGCGCAGCCGCCCTGGTTCATGACCTGCCTGGCCAGCTGCACCGCGGGGAAGACCCGGTCGTCGACGGCCTGAAAGGTCAGGGCTTCCGAACGGGTCAGGTCGAGTCGGGGAAAATCGGAATCGATCCGCTGCGGATGGCTCAGGGCGTACTGTATGGGCAGACGCATATCGGTCACACCGAGCTGGGCGAGCAGGGAACCATCCTTGAATTCCACCAGGGAATGGACCAGACTCTGCGGATGGATCCAGACATCGATCCGTTCGGCCGGCACCCGGAACAGATACCGGGCCTCGATCATTTCCAGCCCTTTGTTCATCAGGGTCGCCGAATCGATACTGATTTTACGGCCCATGCTCCAGCGCGGGTGGGCCAGTGCCTGTTCGGGTCCGACATCACGCAGTTCGTCGTGTTTTTTTCCCAGAAAGGGCCCGCCGGAAGCCGTCAGGATCAAGCGTCTGACGGCCTGCGCCTCCTGTCCGTTCAGGGCCTGGAAGATGGCGCTCTGCTCGCTGTCGATGGGGATGAGTTGCGCCTTGCTTGCAGCCAGCGCCTGGTTGATGAGATCGCCGGCGGCCACCAGGGTCTCCTTGTTGGCCAGGCAGATGCGCAGCCCGCGTTCGATGGCCCGGAAAGTGGCTTTGAGGGCCACGGTGCCGGTGATGGCCGAGACCACGGTATCGACATCGTCGCTTTCCACGGCGGCTACGACCCCGGACGGTCCGGAGACGACGGTTAATCCCGGGAAAAGTCCTGCCAGAAATTGCGCCTGTTCGGCATGTCCGGTCACCACCAGCTGCGGTTGAAATTCCCGGATCTGCTGCGTCAGCAGCTCGATGTTCCGACCGGCCACCAGGCTGACGATCCGGTAGAGCTCCGGATGCCGGCGTACCACGTCGAGCGTACTGCGGCCGATGGAGCCGGTGCAGCCCAACAGGGCGATCCGGCGCTGCCCGTTTGCACGACTCATGAAATCCACTGCAGCAGGTAATAGAAGGCCGGCGCACACAACAGGTAACTGTCGATGCGGTCGAGCACTCCGCCGTGTCCGGGAATGATCCGTCCCGAATCCTTGACCCCGGCAAAACGTTTGAAGAGCGACTCGAGCGGATCGGCCAGCTGCGAGAGCAGGGCCAGCAGAAATCCGCAGGCCATGACCACGGCCAGGCTGAAGCGGGTCAGCGAGAACAGGTAATAGCCCGGTATGGCGAACAGGGCGGCGCTGACCAGGGCGGCGATGAATCCCTCCAGCGATTTTTTTGGGGAAGCGACCGGATAGATTTTGTGTTTGCCGATGGCCTTGCCGACGAAGTAAGCGCCGGAATCACCGATGGCCACCGACCAGATCAAAAAAAACAGCCAGCCATTGCCCAACCCGCGCAGCAAAAAGAGATGGAACAGAGGGAAAAAAACGTACAGCAGCACTAAAAACTGTTGCGCGAACACCTGCGGAAACTGCGGCAGACGTTCCGGTTTACGCACCCAGAAAACCATGCTCACGCCGCCCAGCAGCAGGCAGACGAACACCAGCTGGGCCAGGTTGGGCTGACCACGCCACAGGGACAGGCCGATCAGACCACCGGCCGGTATCGTCCAGATCTGCTGCCAGCGGGGAGCGGCCAGCAAGGCGCCGAGCTCCAGCGAAGCCAGGGCGGCCAAAAGGAAGATGAACGAAAAGAAAAACAGGTCGGGCAGAAAACGCACCGCCGAATACACGATGACAATCAAAACAGCCGCCGACGCGGTCCGGATCAGAAATTCTTTCATAGGGCACCATACCGGCGTGAGCGCTGCTGATACGCCAGCAGCGCGGTCACAAATTCGCAGGATTTGAAATCGGGCCACATCAGCGGACTGAAGTACAGTTCCGTGTACGCCAGCTGATACAGCATGAAATTGGAGAGTCGCAACTCCCCCGAGGTACGGATCAGCAGATCGGGATCGGCCTGACCGGCGGTATCGAGGTATCCGGCCAGTGTCTCCGGACTGAGTTGCCGCCAATCCGGATCGGTGGCGGCCAGACGCCGCACCGCCCGCACCAGTTCGTCCCGGGCGCCGTAATTGATGGCCAGTTGTACCAGCATTCCCGGATGAGCGGATGTCTCCTGGCTCAGTTTCTCGATCTTTTTGCGCAACTTGCCGTCCAGGCGGCTCAGGTCGCCGATGACATGGAAACGCAAGCCGTTGTCCATCAGCAGGGCGCGCTGGGCGCTGAGCTGCCGGGAAAAGATCGCCATCAGGGCGTCGATTTCTTCCTTGGGCCGACGCCAGTTTTCGCTGGAGAAAGAATAGAGCGTCAGCGCCGACAGACCCAGGCGGACCGCCGTCTCGGTGATTTCCCGGGCCGTTTTGACACCCTGACGGTGCCCTTCCAGACGGCTTTTGTTGCGGGCCTTGGCCCAGCGGCCGTTGCCATCCATGATCACGGCCACATGCCTGGGCATCTTGTACGGATCGAGCTGTTCCAGCATTTCGCGCAGTCGGATATCCAGACTGGCAGGATCTTTGAAACCGGGGAAAACCATGTGGGCATTATATGGCCTTTACGCCCGGTGTGTCAAGAAAATTATTGTTGGGCCGGGGCTTGACAGCAGCCGAAAACTCAAGCATATAATGCATAACGATGCAGCACTCTTTAGTCAAGAAGAACCTCGAGCTGATTCTCGACATCAACGAGAACATCAGCCGCATCCGCGATCTGGACACCCTGCTCAACCACATCCTTTTAGAGGCCCGGCGGATCGCCGGTGCCGATGCCGGTTCCATCTATCTGGTCGACGGTCCCAGTCTGGCCATCGAATACGTCCAGAACGACACCCTGCGCAATCGCCAGAGCCGCAAATCCCGCTTTGAATATTTCAAGCAGATCCTGGCCATCGACACCCGCTCGATCGCCGGCTATGTGGCCCTGACCCGCAAAGCACTGCGCATCGACGACGCCTACGATCTGCCGTCCCGTCTGCCCTTTTCGTTCAACAAGTCTTTCGACGAGGCATCCGGTTACCGTACCCGCTCCATCCTCACCGTGCCGCTGGTTTCCGGCGGCAGCAGCGTCATCGGCATTCTGCAGATCATCAACGCTCAGGACGACCGCGGCCTCATCATCCCTTTCAGCCGCGACGACCAGCTCATCATCAGCCTGTTCGCCAATCAGGCCAGTGCCGCCATCGAACGGGCGCGCATGACCAGAGAATTGATCCTGCGCATGATCCAGATGGCCGAATTGCGCGATCCCGAAGAAACCGGACAACACGTCAAGCGGGTTGGCGCCTACTCGGTCGAGCTGTTTCACCGCTGGGCCGAACGCCACCAGGTCCCCGAAAGCGAAACCACCCACAAACTCGACATCCTGCGCATCGCCGCCATGCTGCACGATATCGGCAAGCTGGCCATAAGCGACTCGATTTTAAAGAAGAAAAAGAGCCTCAACGACGAGGAGTTCGACCGTATGAAATGGCATACGGTTCTGGGTGCCCAGCTCTTTCTCAAGGGCAGCTCCGATTGGGACCAGATGGCCGCCGAAATCGCCCTCAACCACCACGAGCATTGGGACGGTTCCGGTTACCCGGGCTTCATCGCCGATTACGCGGCCAACCCTCTGCACTTCGGCGAAGGCAAGCGGGGCGACATGATCCCCTTGGCCGCCCGGATCGTTTCTCTGGCCGACGTGTACGATGCCCTGACTTCCCCCAGGTCTTACAAGAAATCATGGCCGGAAGACGAAGTGATCCAATACATCTGCAGCCAACGCGGCAAACAGTTCGACCCCGAGTTGACCGACATCTTCATGGAGATTCACCCTGTATTTTTATCGATTCGCCTGAAATATCCTTCCTGATTGCCCTTTCTTGCGGCCAACCACTTTCCCTGCCGCTATCATGATGATATAATGGCGATTTTAACAGCCAAT
>CAYXHZ010000040.1:0-28833 GCA_964465065.1 uncultured Clostridia bacterium | reverse complement strand
GAGCTAATGGGGACAGTCCCTTTTTCAACTCAGGACGCTGGGGAAGGGAAGAAAAATGATAATTCTGAACATTTCTACTGGTCATTCCGTTTCAATGAACAAACCTGATTCATGGCGATATCGGGAGGATACATGAAAAAGATGTGGTTGGGTCTGATTCTGGTCGGTTCGATTCTGACGGCTCCTGCCGCCGATGTAACGGCTCTGAGCTCGCCCGAGGCGAATTTTGAATACCTCTGGCAGGCCCTGGATGTCAATTACGCTCTGTTTCATGCCAAACACATCGATTGGCCGGCCGTTTACCGGGTGTTTCGCCCCATGGTCACGGCCCGGACGACGGATGACGAGCTGTTCGACATCATGTGCAAAGCCATCGGCTTTTTGAACGACAACCATGTCCGCCTTCTGTCGATGGAACCCACCCGATATTTCAGCACCGGATTCTTACAGGATTATTTCGGTAGCGCAGGCCAGGAACTGAGACGATCGCTGATGAGGGAACGACCGGTTCCGGCCGTTTATTTCAAGCAGGAACTGAAGGAATCGGAAAACAAAATCTTTGCCTACGGTTGGCTGGAAAACGGGATCGGCTATCTGCATTTCAGGAATTTCACCGACAATGAAGGCAGCGAAAAGGCCATCGACCAGATCATCTCAGAGTTCCAGGATGCCCGCGGCTTGATCGTCGACGTGCGGCGCAACGGCGGCGGCGATGACCAGATCGGCAAAATGCTGGCCTGCCGGTTCGCCGACCGCAAGCGTCTCTACATGACCACCCGGGAACGCAACGGTGCCCGTTACGACGATTTCGATCCCCCCCGGCACTTCTTTGTCGAACCCCAAGGACCCCGACAGTTCACCAAACCCATTGTCCTGCTGATCAACCGACTCTCCATCAGTGCCGCCGAGGGCTTCTCCCTGGCCATGCGCATCCTGCCGCACGTGACCCTGATCGGGGATTTCACATCGGGCTGTTTCGCCGACAACTACAACCTGCGCCTGCCCAACGGTTGGAACCTATCCTTATCCAAAAATTATTTTCTGGATTATACCGGCTTCTGCTGGGAAGGGATCGGTGTGCCGCCCGATCTCAAGATTACCGACGATTACTCCACCGCCGTCAGAAGCCAGGACAAGGTTCTGGAAACGGCCCTGGCTTTCCTCGTTCGTGGGCAGTTGGGTCCCCAGGACCCCCAGGCCGGTCTACAGCGCTGCGAATCACTGACCGATGCCTTGGCGCGTGATCTCGAAAAGCTGGACCTGAAAGCAGCCCTGGATTTGGCCGGACAACGCGCCACTGCGGCGGAACAGAATGGATTCTACTGCGATCAGGAAGAATTGATCGGGCTGGGAAGGCGCCTGTTTGCAGCTCGGGAATTTGGAAAAGGGGAACGGGTGTTCGCACTGGTGGGACAACTCTTTCCGAAATCAGCGCAGGCATATCGCCTGATCGGCCTGGAACACTGGAAGACCGGCATGAAAAAAGAAGCCGCCTCGGCACTGCAGAACGCGCTATCTCTTCGTCCCTCGGGCATGTCTCCCTTGGCCATCTCTTTCGGTGAATATCTGACCGAACGCCTGCTGATCGGAATGATTCTGGAGGGAAATACGGGATTTGCCCATGAATTTGACCGGCTCCGGATTCAATTCCCGGCTCAGGTCGGAGAAAACACCCTGAACGATTTGGGATACATACTGTTACGGTCCGAAATGGTCCGGGAGGCGGTGGCTGCATTCAGTTTCTGTTACGAACGCTTCCCGCAGTCCTGGAATGCCTGCGACAGCCTGGCGGAGGCGTACATGAAGGCCGGTGACAAAAAACAGGCCATCCGCTTCTACGAAAAGACGCTGAAGATGCATCCCGACAATCCCAATGCGGTCTCACAGCTGCAAAAGTTAAAAAGAACGGAGAATCCATAAAACACAAAAAAAGGGCATCCGCTAAAATTTAAAGAGAACGAATGGGGACAGTCCCTTTTTGTTATTGATGTATGGATCATCCATGATGTATCCTGTACCCAGAACGGAGGTAAGACGTGAAGAAAACAGGAAGAATCAAAAAGGGGACAGTCCCTTTTTTGTTGTCACTGATCTTGAGCCTGGAAGTAGTCTCAAGCGCCGTAGCATATCCGTATTGCATAGCCCAAAATTTTTCCGGTATCAAGCAGATAAATGGAACAGGTATATATTGCAAAGTTTTGGGAACGGGAACCCCACTCATCGTGGTGCACGGAGGCCCGGGTCTGGCACATAATTACCTGTTCAGACCCTTCTCTCAGCTGGCAAAGGATTATCGGCTGATTTTTTACGATCAACACGGCAACGGGCTTTCAGATGAGTTCATAAAAGGACAAACCGTCACGGTTCAGAACTTGGTTGAAGAACTTGAGGCAGTCAGAAAGGAATTTGCCGCAGATGAAGATTTCTTCCTGGCCGGGCAGTCATGGGGAGCTGTGATTGCCATTTCCTATATCGCCAAATACCCGCAGCATGTGAAAAAACTGATGCTATTGGAACCAGCCCCCGGAAGCAGCGAGTACATACCCGAATTTCAGAAAAGAATCGCCGCTAGACTTAGTCAAGAAGATAAAGAGGAGCTCCGCAACATATCGACCAATCCAGCCTTTTCCATCGACCCGCAGCTGTATAAAAGGTACAGATCGATCTGGTTTAAGACTTATTATTTCGACCCGAAAAAAATGGACAACAGCGATACGGATTATATGGATGGCGACTGGCTGAGAAAATTCCACGCCAGCTCGGTGATGTTCACCCCCTACCTCCTCAATTTTGACCTGTACAATGAGATGAAGGCAATCCGCTGTCCCATGCTGATCATCCATGGAGAATACGATGTGGTGCCCAACGAGTCCATCGAAAAAATGAAGCTCGCCGTACCCGCAGCGGAACTGCACATCATCAAAGACTGCGGCCATTTCGTTCACGTTGAAAAGGAAAGAGACTATTTCACTCTGATCAAGGAGTTCCTGAAAAGGTGAAGGTATAAAAAAGAGAAAAGTGGACAGTCCCTTTTTGAGATGATGGATTGCGAAAGGGGGGAATCGAACCCCCACGGGTTGCCCCACCAGATCCTAAGTCTGGCGCGTCTGCCAATTCCGCCACTTTCGCGAACCGGGTTATAGATAGCACCATTTCCTCTGGGTGTCAAGACGAAATGAATGGCGAAAACGCCGATACAGGCCCGTTTTCAAATCAGGCGGCAGCGCGGACCGCAACTTTTTCTACCCAGGCCGCACTAAGCTATATGCCGAAACCCAGCATGAGGAAATGCCGGATATTGGGTTCGTTCAGACCGTCCAGGCTTTCGACCAGGCGATGGTATTCCAGCAGCAGCGAGAACGATTTGAACTGGAAGGTCAGGCCGCCGTAGACTTGCCAGCCCCAGTCCAGGGACAGGTGGGTGAAGGTCTGGCCGGCGCTGTCGACCCAGCTGTTGGCGATGCGCCCGCCGGCCCCGAAACCGCCGTAAAAGCCGAAGACATCGACCGGCTTGTAGCCGGCCTTGAGGTTGAGGAAACCGTAGGCGGCCAGCAGGGTCGATTCCAGCTCCTCGCAGTTGCGGTAGAAGGGCATCAGTTCGAAGGAGACGGCCAGATACGGATTGATGCGGCGATGGAACTCCACTCCCAGCAGCCACTTCTGCCCCAGCGAATCGTGCTGCGGAGCCAGCTGCAGACCGAACTTGATCTGGGTGTAGGAGAACAGCGAGCGGGCCTCGGAAGCGGCCGCAGGCAGCAGAAGGGACATCACGAGCAGCGTCAGCAGCGTTTTTTTCATGTTCGGCCTCCTCAATCCAGCCAGCTGTCGTCGATGGCGATCTGGTGCACCCGGGCAACCTTGGTCAGACTCAGGGTGTACAGGCGCCCGGCCACGGCCTGGCCGCCCTGATAGAGCTCCAGCTTGACCCGGTATTCGCCCATCTCCAGCAGCACGCTTTTCTCGGCCTTGCTCTCCAGCCAGAAATCGGCCGCCAGGCCGCCGTCGTCGACCAGGCAGCGCACCCGGTACGAACTCAGGTTGCTGACCAGCAGATGGGCGGACCCGGCGCTGTCGACGGCGCATCCGGACAGCAGCATCAGCAGGCAGACGATGGGCAGGATTCGCAGTGTCTTCATGGTTGGGAACCTCCGTTGCGCAGCCGGCCGTCGACCAGGTCGAGATGGCGGTCGGCCGCCTGAGCCAATTCCAGATTGTGGGTGACCATGACGGCGGTCAGGCCGTCCTGGCGCACCAGTTCCTTGAACAAGGCGAAAACGGTCCGGCCGGTGCCCAGGTCCAGATTGCCGGTCGGCTCGTCGGCCAGCAGCAGTTCGGGCCCGTTGACCAGGCTGCGGGCGATGGCCACCCGTTGCCGCTCGCCGCCGGACAGGTCCTGAGGCAGGTTGAGCGCCTTGGCTGCCAGACCGACCCGGTCGAGCAGAGCCAGAGCCTTTTTTCTGGCCTCGGCCTTGTCGAACTTACGGATCAGAAAGGGAAAGGCGACATTCTCCCAGACCAGCAGCTCCGGCAGCAGGTGATGAAACTGGTAGACGAAGCCGACGCAGCGGTTGCGGTAGCGGTTCGCTTCGTCCGGCGCCAGGGCGCCGATGTCGCGTCCGGCGAACAGGACTTGCCCGCCGTCGGTCCGATCCAGTCCGCCCAGGATGTGCAGCAGAGTGCTCTTGCCCGATCCCGACGCTCCGGTGACCGCCACGAGTTCGCCCCGGGCCACCCGGAAATCCAGGTCGTGCAGAACGGACAGGGTCGAGCCGTCGGGCTGCAGGAATCCGCGCCGGATCCCTGCCGCCTCCACCAGCCATTCCCGTTTCGCCTGCGCTTGCGATGACAAAGGTTCTACTCTTCTTCTTCGCGGATACGTCCCTCGCGGATCGACTCCTCGATGATTTTTTTCTGCAGGTGGCCGGGCACTTCCTCGTAATGGGACAGTTCCATGGTGTACGAACCGCGGCCGCCGGTGATCGAGGTCAGGATGGGCTCGAAATCCAGCATTTCCGACATGGGCACCGTAGCCTTGACCACATGGTTCTTGCCCTTGGATTCCATGCCCTGGATCCGGCCGCGCCGGCCGCTGAGGGTGCCGTTGATGTCGCCCATGAACTCCTCGGGAATGACCACGTCGACCTTCATGACCGGTTCCAGGATGGTCGGGTTGGCGGCTTTCATGCCCTTCTTGAAGGCCATGGTGGCGGCGATCTTGAAGGCCATGTCGGACGAATCCACGTCGTGGTAGCTGCCGTCGTAGACATTGGCCTTGAAATCGACCATGGGGTAACCGGCGATGACGCCGTTCACCCGGGACTCCTGGATGCCCTTCTCGATGGCCGGCACGTAGTTCTTGGGGATGGAGCCGCCGAAGATGGTGTCCTCGAAGACGAAATCCCCGCCGCGGGGCAGAGGCTCGAACTTGATCAGCACGTGGCCGTACTGGCCGCGGCCGCCGCTCTGCTTTTTATGCTTGTAGTTGATGTCGGATTTGCCCTTGATGGTTTCCAGGTACGGGATCTTGGGCGGTTTCATGTCCACTTCGACGCCGTACTTCTTCTTGAGTTTGGCCACCACCAGCTCCACGTGCAGCTGGCCGTTGCCGGAGATGACCAGCTCGTGGGTCTGGATGTCGCGGTTGGTCTTGACGGTCGGGTCCTCTTCCATGATGCGGGCGAAGGCGTTGGAGATCTTGCCTTCGTCGCCGCGGGCCTTGGGCTCGATGGCGAACGAGATGGACGGAATGGGGAACTTGAACGGCGGATACTGCATCTTCTGCCCCTTGAGAGTCAGGGTGTCTCCGGTCTGGGTCTCCTTGAGTTTGGCCACGGCGACGATGTCGCCGCTGACCGCTTCGCTGGCGTTGACCTGCTGCTTGCCCTGCAGCAGGAACAGGGAACCCACCCGTTCCTCGGTGTCCTTGTTGGGGTTGAAGTAGGAGGAGTCGGGCTTCATGGAGCCGGAAACCACGCGGATGATGGTGATCTTGCCGGTGTAGGGGTCGGAAATGGTCTTGAAGACGAAGCCGGAGAACGGGGCGGCGGCATCGAACTTGACGCTGCCGTCCAGAGTGGCCACGGCCGGCATGTCCATGGGTGAAGGCGCGAAATCGACGATGAAATCGAGCACCTGGGCCACGGCCTTGTTGCTCAGGGCGTCGGCGATCAGCACCGGGAAGATGCCGCGGTTCAGGATGCCGATCCGCAGGCCCTTCTGCAGCTCCTCGTCGCTCAGTGAGCCCTCTTCGAGGTACTTTTCCATCAGCGTTTCGTCGCTTTCGGCGATCTTTTCGATCAGCTCCTCGCGGTAGGCGGCCAGATCGTCGGCCAGTTCGGCCGGAACGGGTCCTTCCTTGAACTCGCCCTTCTCGTCATCGCCGTACAGGAAAGCCTTCTGCTTGAGCAGGTCGACCACGCCCTTGAAATCCTTGCCGACGCCGACGGGCAGAAAGAGCGGAACGGCGTTCTTGCCGAAGGAGCTGACGATGGATTTGAGGGCCTTGTCGTAATCGGCCAGTTCCTTGCCCAGACGGTTGATCACGAAGATGACCGGCTTTTTGGCCTCTTCGGCGTAATCGAACACCTTCTCGGTCTGCACGCCCACGCCTTCCTGGGCGCAGACGACGATCAGTCCCAGATCGGCGGCGCTGATGGCCACCCGGGCCTCCCAGATGAAGTTGGCGAATCCGGGCGTGTCGATCAGGTTCAGGCGGTGTTTGCGGTGAACGGCATGGGCCAGGGCCGCCTGGACGGAAATCTTCTTTTCGATCTCGTCCTCTTCGTAATCGGTCACCGTATTGCCCTGATCAACCTTTCCCAGACGGTTGACCATTTTTGTATCGAATAGGAAGGCGGAAACCAGACTGGTTTTGCCGGTCTGCCCATGTCCGACAACCGCGACGTTGCGAAGCAATTCACTGGCGCTCATTCATTCCTCCTGAACCGATTAAACAACCCGTTTTATTTGACAGGACAGGTTTTCGGCCATAAATTTGAAATAAAGAGAATATTAGTGCAAGATCGCTGTCAAAGTCAAGGAGACCGGCAAAATATCGGGATCCGCACGAACGGAAAAGCCGCTCATGTATGCCTCTCACCCTCTCAACCTTCAAAACTTTCTTCCCTCCCCCCGGGAACCGATGCATAATTCAGTTTGTCCAATGTATACTGGAAAAAAATGCAGACCCAGATGGTGACCCGTAGCGAAGAAGCCCAATGGCTGGAAGCCGCCAGAAAAGGCGACCACAGCGCCTTCGAGCGCATCGTCAACGCCTTTTCCGGACGCGTCGCCGCCACCGTCAAGGGCATGCTAGGCGATGGCGCCCAGGCCGAAGACGTCGGTCAGGAGGTGTTCATCAGCTTCTACCGTTCCCTGGAGCGCTTCCGGGGCGAGTCCTCGCTGGCCACCTACCTGACCCGCATCGCCATCAACCTCAGCCTCAACGAGATCAAGCGGCGCAAACGCTGGTTCGGACGGAGCGGCGACGCTGCGGACCAGGAACTGGCCCGGCAGGCCGACCCCGGAGAAAACCCGGAGCAGAACCTGCGCAAGGAAATGGTCCGGGCAGCCGTCCGCGCCCTGCCGGAACGGTTCCGGGCCGTGGTCGTGCTGCGTTTGCTTCAGGAATACTCCACACAGGAAACCGCCGCCATCCTGGGCCTGCCGCTGGGTACGGTCCAGTCGCGTCTGGCCCGTGCCCAGCAGAAGCTGAAAGAACGGCTGGCGCCGTCGCCAGGGAGATTACGATGACAAAGAAAGATGAAAAACTGTTGTACAAATCGCTGGATACCGCGCTTTCGCCCGCTGAACAAAAGCGGCTCGACAGCGCCCTGCAAACCGATCCCGAACTCGGCGACGAACGGGAGCTGTTGCTCGGCATGCGCCGGCAGATCGCCGCTGCCGCCTACGGTCCCTTCCAGGCCGCGTTCAACCGCCAGGTCATGAGCCGGATTCTCGGCCTGTCGGAGCTGCAGCAGACGGACGCCGAGCTGTTCTACGGCTCGCTGATGGGCGCCTTCCGCAGACTGGCCTGGGCCGGCGGACTGGCCGTCGCGGTCATGATCGCGATCCAGCTGCTGGGCAGCGACGCCCTGGCCCTGGAGAACAGCTGGCTGCTTCCCGACCTGTCCATCGAGGAATTGCTGGAACTGTCGGTGTTTTAAGGAGAATCGCCATGAAAACCAACACCAAAACCGTTCTGATCATCGCCGTCACCTTCATCCTGGGCCTGGCGATCGGTGGGCTGGGCAGCCAGCTGCTGTTCCGCTACCGGGTCAACCGTATCCTGTCACAGCGCTCGCCGCAGCAGGTTTTCCGTTTCGTGGAGAGGGTGATCGAACCCGGCCCGCAGCAGCGGCAGGAAATTCGCAATATTCTCGACAAACACGGCCGCGCCGTTCTCGAGACCCGGCGCGACAATCACGAAAAGCAGCTGGCCCAGTTCCAGGCCCTCAAGGAGGAATTGGCGACGGTTCTCAGCCCGGAGCAGATGAACCGTCTGGAAAGGTTCCTGCAGCGCCGGCCGCATCCGCTGCGCCAGAGGGAGACGCGCCGGCAGAACCGCAAGCGTCTAGAACATCCCCTGGATTGACCCGATATCCGCCTTGTTGACCAGCAGCGACAGGACATCCCCGCCGAGAAGCGTCGTCCCGCCTTTGGGAATGATGTGCTCCTCCTCGCGGATGATCAGTACGACGATGCAGTTGTCGGGAAAATTCAGATCCACGATTTTCTTGCCGTCGACCGGAGAATCGTAGGGGATGATGACGTCGATCAATTCCGTGTCGCTGCCCTGTTTGGCCGTGAATTCCAGCGGCCGGACCCTTTTTTTGCTCAGGGGTTTGGCCAGATGCAGCAGTTTGGCCGCAACGCTGATCGACCAGCCCTGCAGCACGGCCGAGGTCAGGACGATGAAAAAAACCAGGTTGAAAATCAGACGGGAATTTTCGACCCCCGCCGACAAGGGGAAAACGGCCAGAACGATCGGTACGGCGCCCCGCAGACCCACCCAGGACGTGAATACGATCTCCCGGAAGCGGAACCGGAAAGGGAGCAGGATCAGGAAAACGGCCAGCGGGCGGGCCAGACACATCAGAACGGCGCTCAGCAGCAGGCCCGTGCCCATGACCACGACCAGGTCCGAGGGGAAGACCAGCAGACCCAGGGTCAGAAACAGGGTGATATGCCCCAGGATGGACAGGCCGTCGAAGAAGCGGATCAGGGTTCTTTTGTGGGCGAGGCTGGAGTTGCCGACCAGCACGCCGGCGATGTAGACCGCCAGCACGCCGCTGCCGCCGATGGCGGCGCTGAGGCCATAGATGAAGATGATCATGGCCAGCGAAAAAACCGGGTAATAGCCTTCATAGCCGAAGGTGACCCGGTTGATCAGCCAGATCATGCCTTTGCCGCCGAGCCAGCCGATCAGGACGCCGGCGGCGAATTGCACGAGGAAAACGATCCCGGTATGCAGGACGGACCGCTGCGGGCTCATCAGCAGCTCCATGGTACCGATGGTCAAAAAAACCGCCATCGGGTCGTTGCTGGCCGATTCGAGTTCCAGCAAGGGTTTCAGCTTGCCCTTCAATTCCAGATTGCCGGCCCGCAAAATGGAAAAAACCGCCGAGGCGTCAGTGGACGAAGTGATGGAACCGACCAGCAGGCTCCACAGGAAGGGGGTATGAAAGAGGATCGTGACCATGACAGCCACGGCCAGCGCCGTCAGCAGTACCCCCAGCGAAGACAACCACAAGGCCGGCTTCAGAATCGGTCTGGATTCGGACCAGTTGGTGTCCAGACCGCCGGAAAACAGGATGAAGATCAGCGAGACGATGCCGATGGACTGGGCCAGACGGGCGTCGTCGAAGTAGATGCCCCCCAGCCCCTCGGAACCGGCCAGGACGCCGACCAGGATGAACAGCAGCATGGTCGGGATGCGGCTGTTGCCGAACAGTTTGGCGGACAGGATGCTGACCAGCAGCAGAACCGCCCCGATCAGCAGGGGGAAATCGATTGGCGCCATGTCACCTCGTCGGAAACTCGCGATGAATCGTGCGTCCTATTAATACACTGTCCCGAATCGTTTTTCCACCCGCATCAATCAAACTCCGTCGGCCATTGCGGATGATGAAGATGCTGGTAAAATCGCCGCAGCTGCCGCTCGTTGACCCGGGAGGCGGATAGTTCGGGCAGATTTTGCATCTCGAAAAAGTCGATGGCGCCGATTTCGTGGTTCAGTTTCGCCTGTCCGGAAACGATCCGGCACAGGAAAAACATTTTGTAAACCGTATAGGGGAAGGTCGGAACATGACCCTGTTTGTCCCGGTCGTAGACGGCCAGCAGCTTTTCGGCACGGACGGAGAAACCGGACTCTTCGCCGACCTCGCGCTCGATCGCCTGACTGGGCGTCTCGTTGACGTCCGCCCAGCCGCCGGGCAGGGTCCAGCGGCCGTCGTCGGCCCGTTCGCTGACCAGCAGGATGCGATCGTTTTGAAAAACCACCCCGCGCACGTCCACCTTGGGGGTGGCGTAGCCCAGGTCGCAACCCTGCAAATTCAGCATCCGGTCCAGTCCCAGCGTACTGCCCCGGGCCAGCATCTCGGCGGCGACAGCGGCGACCGTTTCGAACCGTTCCCGGTCGTAGGGATTGAGGCAGTAGTGCAGCCCGGTCTGACTTACGGCCTGCAGCGACCTGACCCATTTCATCCATACCAGCTCATCGCTCATCTTCAGCTCCTTGATTGCCTTGTCATGAAAGTATAGCACGGTTGGCCTTGTCGGCACCCGGGTTCCGGAAATTTGCAAAATGCTGGCAATCAGTTTAAAATGGCCGAAACGCTGAGGATAAACATGAAGAACATCGTAAAGAACCTATTGAATCTCAGGGCCGAAAAAAACGCGGCCGGTGGCATCGATAAGCTGGAAAAGCGACGTGCCTCCGGAAAAATGACCGCACTGGAACGCATAGAATATTTGTTCGATCCAGGCACCTTCGTGGAGCTGCAGGGTTACATGATGCATCGTTCCAGCAATTTCGGTCTGGACAAGAAGTACTATTACGGCGACGGCGTCATCACCGGCTACGGCAAGGTCAACGACCGTACCGTCTACATCTACTCCCAGGACTTCACGGTATTGGGCGGCTCGCTCGGCGAGATGCACGCCAAGAAAATCGTCAACGTCCAGGACCTGGCCGTCAAGGCCGGCGCCCCGATCATCGGCATCAACGACTCCGGCGGCGCCCGTATCCAGGAGGGCATCAACAGCCTGGCCGGTTACGGCGACATCTTCTACCGCAACACCCTCTCCTCCGGCGTCATCCCCCAGATCTCGCTGATCATGGGTCCCTGCGCCGGCGGCGCCGTTTACTCCCCTGGCATCACCGATTTCATTTTCATGGTCAACGGCGAATCGCACATGTTCGTCACCGGCCCGGAAGTCATCAAGGCGGTCAACAAGGAAGAAGTCAGCTTCGACGAACTGGGCGGCGCCACCAGCCACTCTTCGATATCCGGAGTCACCCATTTCGTCGGCAGCGACGAGAGAAACACCCTGGATATGGTGCGCGAACTGCTCAGCTACCTGCCCTCCTCCAACATGGAAAGCGCACCGCAGGAAGCCAGCGACGACCCCTACGACCGCATGGACGAAAAGCTGTACGAAATCGTGCCCGTCAACCCCAACAAGCCATACAACATCAAGGAACTGATCACCCTGGTGGTCGATCACGGCAAGTTTCTGGAAGTGCACAAAAACTACGCCCAGAACCTGGTGGTGGGCTTTTCCCGCCTGGGCGGCCGCACCGTCGGCATCGTCGCCAACAACCCGGATGTCTACGCCGGCACCCTGGACGTCAACGCCTCGCTCAAGGGCGCCCGTTTCATCCGCTTCTGCGACGCCTTCAACATCCCCTTGGTCAGTTTCGTCGACGTGCCCGGCTTTTTGCCCGGCCGCGACCAGGAACAGCTGGGCATCATCAAGCACGGCGCCAAGATGCTCTACGCCTATTCCGAAGCCACTGTGCCCAAGCTGACGGTCATCACCCGCAAATCCTACGGCGGGGCTTACATCGTCATGAGTTCCAAGCACCTGGGCGCCGACATCGTCTACGCCTGGCCCACCGCCGAAATCGCCGTCATGGGTCCTCAAGGAGCCATCAACGTCATTTTCAAGAAGGACATCGCCAGCGCCGAAGAGCCGGAAACCCTGCGCGAGAAGCTGATCCAAGATTACAAAGATAAGTTCGCCAACCCCAAACAACCGGCCGCCTACGGCTACATCGACGACATCATTTTGCCGACCGAAACCCGGCCGCTGCTGATCAAGGCCCTGGAGTCCCTGCAGAACAAGACCATGGACAGGCCCCGGCGCAAGCACGGCAATATCCCGTTGTGAGGGACAGAAATGAGCACGCATAAACAGTCTGTCCTGATTCCCAACCGCGGCGTGATCGCCCTGGACATCATCGATTCGCTGCGCAGCATCGGCCTGCACACCATCCTCTACCACTCCCCCGAAGACAGCAACTCGCTGGCCGTGCGTCTGGCCGACGAGAACCAGAAGTTCTACTCCTCCAAACTGTCCGACAGCTACCACGACCACGAGGCCATCATCGAAAAGGCCCTGGAGCGGAACGTCGACTACATCCACCCCGGCTACGGTTTTCTCAGCGAAGACCCCAACTTCTGCAAACTCTGCGAGGATCACAGCATCAAGACCATCGGTCCGGATTCCAAAACCCTGCGCGCCATCCAGAACAAGATCGCCCTGCGCAAGGAAGTGGCCAAGACCGGCATCCCGGTGCAGGAATCCTCGCAGATCATCACCAGCCCCCTGGATTACAGCGACCAGAGCCGCAAGATCCCTTTCCCGCAACTGATCAAACCGGTGGGCGGCTGCGGCGGCAAAGGCATCCGCCTGGTCCAGTCTGACCGGGAGGCCAACGGCATCATCAATCAGCAGCTCAAACGCGATGAATACCAGCAGATGGGACTGTTCATCGAACCGTACCTGGCCGATGCCCACCTGATCGAAATCCCCTTCATCCGGGACAAACAGGGCAACATCCTCATCCTGCCGGAAATCGAATCCTCCGTGCAGCGCCGTTTTCAGAAAATATTCCAGGAATCGCCCTCACCCAACCTGCGCCAGGACATGCGCGACCAGCTGATCGCCTACACCCGCAAAATCAGCGAGATGCTCGATTACATCGGTCTGGGTTCGGCCGAATTCTTCGTCCGCGACAGTCAGGCCGTCTTTTCCGAGCTCAACCCCTCGGTGCAGATCAACACCCTGATCTCGGAGATCCACACCAACTCCAATTTCATCAAGAAACAGTTCGCCATATCCAAAGGCGAAACCCTCAACCAGGTCCAGGGCATGAAAGTCGTCAGTCCCAAACACCATGTCGTGATGGTTTCGCTGATGGCCGAGAACCCCTACGATCATTTTCAGCCGTCTGCCGGCATCGTCGAGGAGTTCTCCTATTACGCCAGTTTCCGCACCATGTTCAAGACCTCCATCTTCACCGGCTGCCACATCTCCTCGCTCTACGACCCCTTCATCGGCAAAATCGCCACCTTCTCCTCCCGGCGGGAAACCTCGCTGCAGACCATGCGTCAGTTCCTGGACAACATCAACCTGCGCGGCATCCACACCAACCTGGTCTTCCTCAAGCACCTGCTGGAGAATCCGCAGCTGGTCAAAGGCGACACCGGTATCGATTTTCTCAACCGCCACTGCCAGTTCGCCAGCCGACTTCACAAGGAATCGGCCCAGGAAATCGCCGCCGCCCTGCTGGCCGCCCAGTTTCACATCGAAAACCGCCAGAAAAACTACAAGGCGCAACTGGAGCGGATGAAGCAACCGGGCTTTTTCAAACGACTGTTTTCCGGACTCTGAGAGGTGACCCGACTATGAAATACAAATTCCAACTTGAAGGACGCCAGTACGAGGCGGAGATCCCCAGCAGCGTCACCTTCCATACCGAAAGCGAGATCCGTATCGACAAGAGCAACTACCGCCTGTTCGTCGCCGAGAGCCACAACGGAGACGCGCGGGCCATGATGCTCAACAACAAGTATTACCAGATCGAAATCGTCAAGGACGACGACGGTTACCCCAAGGGCATCTACGTCGACGGCGAATACTTCTCGGCCGGACTGCTCAAGATCGACAAGCTGTTCTACTTCAAGGAAAAATCGGTGCCATCGTCCAAGTCGGGTATCGTCAAGAGCTTCATCCCCGGCAGCATCAAGAAGGTCTTCTTCCGGGAAGGCGAAGCGGTCGAGGAAGGGGACCTGATCCTCATCCACGAGGCCATGAAGATGGAGAACGAGATCCGCGCGCCCAAGAAAGGACAGATCAAGCGCCTGGGCGTGGAAGAGGGCGACAACATTCTGGCCAACCACCTCCTGTTCGAGATCGACTAGATTTCTCCCGGGATACACTTTCCGGAGGCGCTCCGTCGAAAACGGAAGTTCAGACGATGATTCTGGGCATTTCCGGCGCATTCGGGGTCAGTCCCTTTTTCATTGCCTTTTTCATTGCATTCTTGCATTTCTATTTCACATGTGGCATAAACAATAACACACAAGCAGTCCAATGACGTACAGGCACTGCAGGGGGCTCATTTCATGCCGCGCAAAGAAAGGATCATTTTGTCGCGTGATTTGGGAGTGATGCACATTTATTCAAAGGTAGCCGGTGGTGAATTCCTGTTGGGACCGAAAGAAAAGGAACAATTACTCAGAATGCTGGAACGATTCAGTTCCGGATTTTTGGTGACCATCCATGAGTTTGCAATCATGTCCAACCATTTCCACCTGGTCATCAGCGAAGGTCGCCAGGATGCTGCCGCCGCATCCAAGGAGGAATTGATCCAACGATATAGGCGGATCTACGGTGACAATTCAGATCCACCGATCGGTCGCCAATTACCCAATGGACGATTCATCCCCGATGAGGACGAAGGCATTGAACGTCTGCGTCGGCGATTGGGATCAGTATCCGCCTTTGTCCAGGAACTCAAACAGCGTTTTTCACTTTGGTATAATAAAGAAAACAAACGAAAAGGGTACTTCTGGGGTGGACGGTTCGGTTCATCGTTGGTAGAGCGAGGTGATGCAGCCATGGTCACAGGTAGCTACCTCAACCTTAACCCGGTGCGAGCCAATTTGGTGAAAACACCGGACGAATACCGATGGTGCGGTCTGGGCCTATGGGCCCGAAATCGGAAAAGGGCCCGAAACCTGCTGTCCCCTATGCCGGTCCAACCCGGTCAAACGCCCCTCGATGCAGCGAGTTACCGGTTGTTCGTCTACCACTACGGCAATAAACCCATTTCGGGAGAATGCTCAATTGACCCGACCATAGTTGCTCAAGTGGATGCCCTCTGCGGACGCATCGGGCTCCTGGATTTGGCAGGTCATCGGATCCGAAATTTCAGCGAAGGAATTGCTCTGGGCAGTTTTGAATTTATCACCAGGATCCAAACCAAGATACAGAGCCCCTCACCGAAAGCCCGACGGGTTCACAAAAGTATGGAACTATACTGTCCCCGAGTTCTTGTCTGACCGATACACTTTTGTTTTGCATGAGGCAAGAAATGTATGGGTAGAAGTGTAACCATCATTAAAAAAGCCTGATTTACAAACTTCAAAACGTAAAAAACAACATTCAATCCATAGACAGATCGAGAAAAAAGCGTCATGAAATGAACACACTGGGAATGTACTCGGTAGAAATTTCCATTAAATGCCAATCAAGGGACTGACCCCTTTTGAGACTCCGACCCCTTTTGAGACTCCCTCTCCGGGGCGCTTGGTCGAAAACGGAAGTTCAGACGACGATTCTGGGCAGTTCCGGATTGATCCGGGACAGGATTTCGTAGTGGATGGTCCCGGCCCAATCGGCCAGAGATCCGGCGTCCACGCAGTTGTCCCCTTCCTGGCCGATCAGAGTCACCCGGTCGCCGGCCACGACGCCCCCGATATGTCCGACATCGGCCATGAACATGTTCATGCAGATCCGGCCGCGGATCGGCGCCGCCTGACCACGGATGATCACCAGCCCCTGGTTGGACAGCTGCCGGTCGTAGCCGTCGTAATAACCGACGGGAATCACCGCCAGCCTGGTACTGGTCAGGGTGCGGTAACTCAAACCGTAACCGATTGAAGTTCCCGACGGCATTTCCTTGACCTGAGCGACGCGACTGTACCAGCTCAGAACCGGTCGCAGCGAAAAATCGGCCTGCGCCGGATGCTGACGGAAAGAGACGATGACCGGTTTGGAAGGCCAGTAGCCGTACGCCGATATGCCCAGGCGAACCAGGTCGAACAGGCTCTCCGGAAATACCAGGGCGGAAGCCGAACAGGAAAAGTGCACCTGCAGGCGGGAACGCGTCTGCGGATCGATCCGTTCCAGAACCTGACGGAAACTGTCCAGCTGTTCCCGGGCGAAACGGTGATCGGTCGTATCCTCGATGTTGGCGTAATGGGAATAGATGCCGGAGATGCGGATGCCCGGACGGCAGTCGAGACCATTGCCCAGAATCGAGACGGCATCCTGGACCGGCATACCCAGACGCCGGGTTCCGGTCTCCACTTTGATGTGGATGCGCAGGGTCCTCTTCTGGGCCTGCGCCTGCTCGCTGAAGCGCTGCAGGTCGGCCAGCGACGGCAGCACGAGGGCGTAATCGCCGGCGATCGCCTGTTTCAGGCCGCTATCGTCCAGCCAGCCGATGACCAGAATCTCCCCCTTCCAACCGGCCGCGCGCGCCTGATCGGCCTCTTCGATGGCGTCGACTGCCAATGCGCCGACGTAGGGACTGTCCCTGAGAATGGTGACGATCTCGCGCAGACCGTGCCCGTAGGCGTTGCCCTTGACCACCACCATCAGCGGGCATTTGCGCAATTCGTAAAACGATTTGAGATTGTGTAGAAAATTCTGTGCGGAAATTTCGAGCCAGGTCTTGGCCATAGTCACTCCAACATGTCCCAGGTAATCGTCTGATCGGTCTCCACGGCGTTTTTCAGTTTTCTACCCGGCAATTCATGGTAATGCAGCGGCGATATTCCGACGCCCGGCCGTTTCAGGTTGAGGTCGGAAGCATGGAGAACGGTACCCGCCGGCAGTTCACGGGCGGCCACCACGCTCTTGCGGCCCTTTTGCCGGGTTTCCTCCTCCCAGCTCGGCACGAAGGCCTTGCGGGTCGTGGTCAGCGCGGTCTCGACTTCGCGGATCGAAGCCGTCATCGCCGCAAAACCGGACGGGTCCATGGACAGAAGGTGATCCGGACCGGCTTGATTCCGGTCCAGGGTGAAATGTTTCTCGATCACCCTGGCTCCGGCCGCCACGGCCGCCAGCGGGATGTGCATGCCCAGGCTGTGATCGGAAAAGCCGCAGCAGACCGAAAAACAATCCCGCATCCAGGCGATGTTGCCCAGGTGAATCTGCCCGGCCTTGGCCGGGTAGGCGGAAGTGCATTCCAGCAGGATCGGGTCCTGACGCCCTTGAGCGTGCAGCCATTCCAACAGGGCGGCGATCTCGGAAGCGGTCGAGGCTCCCGTGGATACGATCCAGTTGTCCGTCAGCGGAAACGAAGCCTGCAGCAGCGGCCGGTCGGTCAGCTCTCCGGATGCGATTTTCAAAAAATCGAGTTCCAGGTCTTTGGCCCAGGACAAAGCCTCGAAATCGAACAGGGAACAACCGAAGTTCACCGCCAGCTCCCGGGCGCGCTGCCGCAATCCAGGCCAGCAATCCACCGGAAGCTGCAGGGAACCGAACAGGTCCAGCATCCCCTTGGCCTGGGCGTGACTGACCCCGGGAGCCCGGCGCGAAACCATCTCCCGGGCCGAGAACATCTGCCACTTGACCGCATCGGCTCCGCAAGCGGCCGCCTTCTCGAGCAGGGCGTAGGCCTGGTCGACGCTACCGTTATGGTTGATGCCGATTTCGGCGATCACCAGCACCCGTTTAGCGATGATCTGTCTGATACTGTCCATGCCCCTTATCATACTCGCTTTTGCAGCAAAGCACCAGCCGAAAGAGTTCCCATTCATGCCCTCTTTTTTTAAAAATTGCTGGAACAATTCCCGATTTTATCCGTCTAAACGATATAGATAACCAAGCGACTCAATGGAGGCCGTATCATGAACAAGACAACCCTCATCGCCGCCCTGCTGCTGTGGACCGGACTGAACCTGTTGGGGACCCCCAGCGTCAACAAATCGATACATATCGACGAAGGCGAAAAAATCGATCACAGTCTCAAATCCGTCAACGGCTCGATCCGGGTCGACGCGGATGCCGAAATCGGCGGCGATTGCCGAACCGTCAACGGCTCGATCACCCTGGCGGACCACGTCCAGATCGACGGCAGCTGCGAAACCGTCAACGGCTCGATCGTCATCGCCGACAGTTGCCGGCTCGATGATGCCCAAACCACCAACGGACGTATCGAAATCGGTAAAAACTGTCAAATCCGCGGCGATGTCCGGACCACCAACGGCCGACTGATCGCCAGCGAAGGCTGCGTACTCGGCGGCAGTCTGAGAACGACCAACGGCGACATCGAAATCAACGGCGTGGACTTGAAGGAGGATATCTACCTGAGCAACGGCCAGCTGGACATCGGCCGGAAAAGCCGGATCGGCGGCAACATCGTCATCAACCCGTCCAAATCCAGCTTCAGCAGCTTTTTCGGTCTTTTCCGCAGCAACCGGCGCCGCCAGAAGCCGCTCGAAGTGTACATCCGCCAGCATTCGGTCATCGAAGGCGATCTCATCGTCAAAAACGACAACCGGACAGTCATCGTATACATCGACGGCAGTTCCGAGGTGAAAGGCCGGATCGTCAACGCCGAGAAACGCCCGCTCTAGGAAAACGGATCGTCTGTCCCGACAGCCGCCGACATACAATTTGCATTTTATGGTACACTATTCATTGCAGCGTTTTCAGTCAAGGAGATACAGCTGTTTAAAGCGGACACACTGACCACCGGCATTCCCGACCAGTCGGCCCCGAAGCAGATCCTCACTCTTGCCAAGCTGACGGGGCGGATATGGATACTGTTTCTGTGCCTATCCGTTTCGCTGCGGGCGGCCGAACCGGGCGCGGATTTTCCATTCCACTTCAAACATCCCGTCAATCCGGAATCCCTGACGGCGCTCAGCGCCCACTGCCTGCTCCAGGACCATCAAGGTTTCATCTGGATCGGCACGGAAACCGGTCTGTATCGGGTCGAAGGACCATATTACCGGCTCGTCTTCTCCGCCCCGGGTCAGCACGGGGACACCCAGATCAACGCCCTGAGTCAGGACAAAGACCATTACATCTGGATCGGTACGGCCAAGCACGGGCTGTTCCGTCTCGATCCGACCACCCATGCCTACACCCTGTTCCAGCACGACCCGGCCAATCCGGACAGCCTGCCCAGCAACCGCATCAACCAGCTCTACCTGGACCGCAATCACCGCCTCTGGATCAGCACGGCGGACGCCGGTCTGTGCCAGTACCTCTTCTCGACCAACACCTTTACCCGCTACACCCCGCAATCCCCTCCTTCCCACCGCCTGCCGACCCTGGAAATCGGCCCTGTCGTAGCCGACAAGAGCGGCAACCTGTTCGTCGGCAGCCAGGGACACGGCATATTCTGCCTGCCCGTCAAACGGCAGGAATTCGTGCCCCTGACCTCCAACGACAGCGCCCTGATCCGCAACCTGTCCATCAAAACCCTGTTCGTCGACGAACGGGACATTCTGTGGATCGGCACCAAAGAACGCGGCCTCTACCTCCTCGACGGTCCCTGGAGCCATGACCGCCGCATCAAGTTCATCCCGCTGGTCACCCAGTTTTTCCAGGCCCCGGGCTTCCGCTGGGAAATCAACGCCCTCCACGAATCACCCTACCTGCCCAATCAGGTCTGGATCGGCACCAACAACGGACTCTTCCTGCTGAACCGCGAGACCGGTCTGGCCCGGCACACCTTCCACAGCCAGTGCTCCGACTCGCTGGGCGGGAATTGCGTCCTGTCCATGATGGAAGACAAGGGCGGCATGCTCTGGATCGGTATCTCCTCGGGAAAATTCGACCGGGTGGACCTGCGCAGCCAGTATTTCATCACCCACAAAGCCGGGACCTCGACCGATTCTTTGAGTCAGAACCATGGAACAGCCATTTGCCGGCTCAGCCACGATCCCTCCCGACTGCTGATGGGAAGCGAGGACGGGACGCTGACGCTCGTCGACATCCCGACCAGCCGGCAGGTCGGCTTCACCGCGCTCGATTCCGCGCTGCCGTCGGCCATCGACCAGTTTGCCCGGCTCAATGGCACGGATACGGATACCGTCATTCTGACCCGGGAGCACGGTTTGTGGCTGTATTCGAGCCCGGCAAAACGAATCACCCCCCTCAAGCCGGGCGCCCTGCAATCCAGACCAAACTGCATCCTGACCTCCATGTCGACCGGAGCCGTTTTCATCGGCAACGCCGAGGGCCTGCACCTCTACCACCCGGACCGGACGGCTCCGGCGGACCTGGAATCCTTTCCCGCCTGCCGTAACCTGGACATCACCCTACTGCAAAACGACAACCAGGGCGGTTTGTACCTGGTGAGCCGCCAGGGTCTGTTCCATCTGAGCCATCCGGACCCGAACGGCAAACCCGAGCCGATCGCTTTGGGCAAACTCAATGCCGCACCGGATATACGCTCCATTCTGTGCCGCTACAACGGTCATGTGCTGCTGGGCAGCGACCACGACGGCCTGCTCCGGATCAGCGACGGAAAAATCGAACCGATCCGCATTCCGCTGCCCAACCTGGGCCCCTCGACCGGCATCAAGGCCATCTTCGAGGACGACCTTCTGCAGGTCTGGGTTTGCGCACAGGAAGGCCTGTACCTGCTTTCCTCTTCGGCCAAAGCCTACGACGAATGGACTTTCTTCGCCGAAGCCGACCGCATCCCGCTGCCCCTGAGCGGCGGCGGCTTGCTGGATTCTCCGACCGGACAATTTTTCCTGACTTCGGCGCAGGGGCTGCTGCAGATCAACCTGAACGGTCTGATCCTGCCCACCCCCAGCGACATCAGTCTGATCAGCATACAGGCGGTCGAACCGGACAGCCGCGAGAGGATGCCCCTCAACAACAGCGACGATTCGACTATTCGTATTCCCAGCCAGTTCAGCACCCTCGAGCTGACCTTCGCGGTGCTCGATTATTTCGCTCCGGAAAAAAACCGCATCAGTTACCGCCTGTTCGGACTGGACAGCGACTGGCGACTGGCCGGGGAAGGCGAACGCCGGATTCGCTACCGGGACCTCAAGCCCGGCGCCTACACTTTGTACGTCAACGGCCTCAACGCCCATCGCCAGAGCGGCAGCAGCGGCTTGATCCTGTACTTCGATCTGCATGTCCCCCTGCTCAGACGCCCGTTGTTCTGGCTGTCGCTCCTGGGCATCGTCCTGCTCATCACCGGCGGGGCCTTCTGGCTGATCGTCAAATATCGTTCCCGACCCGAGCTCGGCACCGCGGAATTCCACCCCGTCAGTGCCACCAACATGAATCAATGGGCCAGCCGGCACAACATGTCCGAGCGGGAAATCGAGATCATCAACCTGATTCTGGCAGGCAAAAGCAACAAGGAGATCGAAGAGGCGCTGTTCATCTCCATCAAGACGGTCAAATCGCACATTTACAATATCTACAAGAAGGCCAACGTCAAAAGCCGTTTCGAATTGATCACCCTGTTCACCCACAGCGACAACGGCCGGATCGCCCCGCCCGCAGAGGCGGATCAGGATGACTGATGAGGTTTGATGAGGATCAGGACGGCGGCCTGGGCCGTCAGTTCCCAGGCCTTTGGACGGCACGACTTGTCGAGCAGCAATTGTCCCGGTGACAAACGCCAGACCGCCCCGTTCTGCGCCTGAATCCGGCACGGAGCGCCGACGGCGTAGACCAGGACGATCCGACCGGTCGACTGCACCTGTTTCCCCGACCCGCCGATGACCTCGACTTCCGCCCGGGCGTAATCCCGACGCACCATGAGGTTGAAGTCCTCTACCGGTCCGGACACGAGCCGGGCCTGCGTCGACCAGTCGCCGCTGAAGCGGGCCATATCCAGAGGCCGAATCAGGGTGTCGATCTGGCCGCTGCTGTGCTCCAGAACCACCCCGGCCCCGCTCAGCACCAGCAGGTGCCGATCGTAGCCGCTGAAATCGGAAAACGGTCCGTCCTCGACGATGGCGGAACGGGTCAGACGCCACAGGAAATCGTCGGCATCGGGTTCACGGTGCAATTCCAGACTTTGACCGCGACCGTTGCGCCAGGGCAGCGACCGGAAATCGGCCGGGCCCAGAATGGTCACGGCCGGGCCGGATAGCCGCTCAGACGAATAGTCCCTGCAGTTCGTCGACATGATCCTGTCCGCCGAAGGTGAAGTTGAACGGCGCCAGGGCGATTTTATGATTGCGGATGGCCCAGACATCGGTGCCGGGGGTTTCCTCGTACTGCGGGCCGCCGGTGCCCATCCAGTAATAGGCCCGGCCACGCGGGTCGAGACGTTTCTCGACATCCGGTATGTAGCGCTTGCGGCCGATGCGGGTGACATGGACACGGCCGTCGTTTTGAAAGGGAATGTTGAGATTGTAGATCAGACCGCTTCGTCCGCCCTGGATCAGTTTCTGCAGCACACGCCCGGTCACGGCGGCACCGCCCGCAAAATCGTATTGTCCTTTGCTGTAGCTCTGCTGTTCGGAGACCAGGGAAACGGCCAGGGCAGGCAGACCGTACAGGTAAGCGGTGAAGGCGGCGGCGACAGTCCCGGAATAGAACAAATCCTCCGACAGGTTTTCACCGAGGTTCATCCCCGAAACTACCCAATCCGGCTCTGAATCCAGCAGCTGCCGGACCGCCAGGTTGATGCAATCCGACGGTGTGCCGTTCACCGACCACACCCCCGGACCATGGGCGGTGGCCCGCAGCGGCTGATGCAGCGTCAGCGCCATGCTGACCGCACTGCGCTCGCGATCGGGGGCGACGACAAACACCTGGTAGTGCTCGCGCAGAGCATCGGCCAGGGTGGTCAGTCCTGGTGAAAAAAGACCGTCGTCATTGCTCAGCAATATCGTTTTTTTCATGATTGGTCAGGCCCGGGAGGAGAGGGAACTGGTCGGGACGAGTGGATTCGAACCACCGACCACTCGCACCCCAAGCGAGTACGCTACCAGACTGCGCTACGTCCCGATCGTTCAGATTTTAGCACCCCTGTCCAGTATTGTCAAGATTTCCTTCAGTCCTTGCTTTATTTGCTTGAGGGTGCCATCCGGAACGACCGCCTTGTTCCGGGGCGTTTCGGTCGCTGCGTCATCCTGGACCGGAGCAGTCTGCCGGAGCCGCTGCCGAACGGTTTCCTTGTCGAGGCGTTCCTCGACCAGCAGCTTCTTGATGATCAGGATCCGCTCCACGGCTTGTCTGGAAAACCGCGGCTCGCCGGTCTCGCCGCCGCGCGGGCCGACACCTTCGAATTCCCTGGCCCAATACGCCAGAACCCGGTTGTCCAGATGCGTCAGCCTGACGACCTCGTCCGGTCTGAACTGGGCCTTGTCCGGAATGTTGAATTCAGGGCGCTGCATGGTTTAGCCGCACACTCCGTTCCGCCTAACCCTTGACGATATCGGATTCCGAATCGAACAGTATGAAATAGCCGCGTATCGCACCCACGCCGAACACCGAAATCACGGCCACGGTACGGCCGTACCAGCGCCCGCCGATCGGTTCCAGAAGCAGTTCTGCGAGAAGGATCGGAAAGACCAGACCGATGAAGTACCAGATGTACATCAGCAAATGACGAAAACCCACCGGGTGAATCACCGCCGTCGTCCAGCCCAGGGCCGTACAGGAGCAGATCAAAGCCAGAATGCGGTAGAATGGCTCCGACCCGTACAGCCCCATGCACAACAGGTACGCAAAGAGTGCAGCCAGAGGCGGGATCAGCATGATCCGCAATCGGATCTGTTTGCCTTTCCGATGATCGGCCAACGGTTTCATGAATGTTTCCTCATCTCACAGTTCATACAATTTTATCACCCTGATCTCTGGAATACAATGACAGCGGCGGCAGATCGGCAGCTCACCCGGAAAAGTCAGGGGATGGTAGCGATCACGGGGAGGCCCATGTCTCGGGCCTCCCCTGAGGTATAGAGAAATTTATGGGTGTCGGGATCGCTCACTCGTAGCGCAGGGCTTCGATGGGATCCAGGTTGGCGGCCTTCCAGGCCGGATAGGTGCCAAAACCCACTCCGACCAGGATGCAGAGACCGATTCCGGCCAGGATCCAGTCCCAGGGCAGGGCGGGGGCGGCCTTGAGAAATTTTCCGGCCAGGTTGCCGGCGGCCAGCCCCAGACCGATACCGAGCACGCCACCCAGTTGACACAGGGTGACGGCCTCGATGATGAACTGCCAGAGGATGTTGCGCTTCTTGGCCCCGATCGCCTTGCGGATGCCGATTTCACGCGTCCGTTCGGTCACCGAGACCAGCATGATGTTCATGATGCCGATACCGGCGGCCAGCAGGGCAATGAAGGCGATGACGATGGCTCCCAGGCGCACGTAGCGGGTGATCGAACCCACCTGAGCGATCAGCGATTCGTTGGAATAGACGTCGAAATCGTTGTCTTCTCCGGGCGGAACCTTGCGGATGGTGCGCATGTAGCCGATGGCCGCGTCGATGGTGCGGTTGTAGGTGACGGCGCTGTGGGCCATGACGGTGATGTTGATGCTGCGACTGGTCTTGCCGTACTTGGCCTGAAAGGCCGACAAGGGAATGGCCACGAAACTGTCGCGCGATTCCCCGAACATCTCGCCCTTGGCCGTGAAGGTCCCGATGACGGTCAGACGCAGACCGTCGACCTTGACCTCCTGCCCGACCGGGTCGATATGGGGAAACAGCTTCTGGATAAGGTCGCTGCCCAGAACACAGACGCGGTTGCCGTGGTCCAGGTCGGCCTGGTTGATGGTCCGGCCTTCGGCGATGACCCAGTCGTTGGTGGCCATGGCTTCCGGCGTGGCGCCGACCAGCTGGATGTTGGGATTGGTTTCCCCCCACTGCGACTTGAACAGCTTGCCGAAACGCCACTGTTCGGCACCGACCAGACGGGCTTCAGTCAGCATCTTCTTCAGCCGTTCGTAATCCTCGATGGTCAGGTTCTTGCGGTTGCGGATCTTGTCGCTCAGCCGTCCCATCTGCATGGCCGGAAACTTCTGGATCTGGAAGGTGTTTTTGCCCAGAGCCGACAGTCCTTCGCTGATGGAATTCTGCAGCATGGCGATGACGGTACTGATGGAAATGATGGAGAAGATGCCGATGACGATGCCCAGAATCGTCAGCGAGGAACGCAGTTTGTTGGCCCGCAGCGAGGCGAAGGCGACTTTCAGGATTTCCCAGATTTTCATTATTCGTACCTCAGGGCCTCGACCGGATCCATCTTGGCCGCGGTCCAGGCCGGCGCCATACCGGAGACGACACCGGTGAGCAGCGAGATGAAGATGGCCAGCAGCACCGTGTCCATCTGCACGCTGGTGGGCAGAAACTTGTTGACGGCCATACTCAGCAACACGGCCAGCAGCAGTCCGATCAGGCCGCCGATCAGGCACAGCAGGGCGGCCTCGGTGAGGAACTGGCCCAGGATGGTGCGCTTCTTGGCGCCGATGGCTTTGCGGATGCCGATCTCGCGGGTGCGCTCCTTGACCGAGACGAACATGATGTTCATGATTCCGATGGCGCCGACCAGCAGGGAAAGCCCGGTGATGAACAGGCCGGCGATCTTGATGACCCCCACCACCTGATTGTAGCTGGAAGTCAGGCCTTCCTGGGTGTTGACCGAGAAATCGTCCTTTTCGTCGTACATCAGCCCGCGTACGCGGCGCATCATACCGATGGCCTCCTCGCGGGTGGCTTCGAGCATCTCGGTCCCCCGCGCCCGGACCACGATGGTTACCGTGTCCCAGGGTCGGCTGAAGTATTTGAATACCGTTCCGATGGGCATGTAGACCTGATTGTCGGGGTTGAAATTGCCCAGCATGTTGCTGCCCTGCTTGTCCAGGACACCGACGACCCGGAACGGGATGTTGTCGATCTTGATCTCTTCGCCGAGCGGGCTCTGCCTGGCAAACAGGTGCGCGGCCACTTCGCTGCCCAGCACGGCCACGTTGCGGGCGCCGCTGCTTTCCAGCGCCGTGAAGAAGCGGCCGGCGGAAAAATTGAAGTTGGTGGTGCGGATGTATTCGTCGGTGGTACCGGTCATCAGGGTGCCGTCGATGTAGGTATCCCCCCGCAGCACCTTGTGGACCGTCAATATGGTCGGAGCCACGGCCAGCGGCAGTTTGGCCAGTTTCCTGAACCGTTCGTAAACCTCCATATCCACATTTTTACGGTTGCGGATCAGGTAAAAATCCTCGTTGCTGAACCAAGGCCACTTGTCGATGTACATGTTGTCGGCACCCAGGGCGCTGATGCCGTTGACGAAGGCCTTGTCGATGCCGTTGATGGCCGTGGCCATCAGGGCCACCGAGCAGATGCCGATGACGATGCCCAGCGTGGTCAGGATCGAGCGGGCCTTGTTGGCGCGGATGGCGGCCAGGGCGATCAGCAAACCCTCCTTCCACTCGAACAGCTGATGCCCCATGACTAATTCTCCCGCTTCGGTGACCGCTGCCGCTGCACCAGGGTGTCGCTGGCGATGCGGCCGTCGAGGAGGCGGATGACGCGCCCGGCGTGCCCGGCGATCTCCTCCTCGTGAGTGACCAGGATGATGGTGTTGCCGCGGCGGTGAATTTCGTCGAACAGGCCCATGATGTCCTCGCCGGTTTTCGAGTCCAGATTGCCGGTGGGTTCGTCGGCCAGGATGATCGACGGACCGGTGACCAGCGCCCGGGCGACGGCCACCCGTTGCCGCTGACCGCCGGACAGCTCGTTGGGTCTGTGCAGCATGCGGTCCTGCAGACCGACGCTGCCCAGCGCCTCCTCGGCCATTTCCCGGCGTCGGGAGGCGCCGATACCGGCGTAGATCAACGGCAGCTCCACGTTATGGAAAGCGCTGGCCCGAGGCAGCAGGTTGAAAGTCTGAAAAACGAAGCCGATCTCGCGGTTGCGCACATCGGCCAGTTCGTTGTCGCTCATGTCGCTGACATCCAGCCCCTTGAGATCGTACTTGCCCGAAGTCGGCGTGTCCAGACAGCCCAGGATGTTCATCAGGGTCGATTTCCCGGAACCGGACGGGCCCATGATGGCCACGTACTCGTTGCGCTCGATGCGCAGCGACACCTCGTTCAGGGCGTGCACCTCTTCGGAGCCCACCTGGTACAACATGGTGATTTTTTCCAGATTGATGATGTTCATGGTCTTGTTCCCGGTAAGCCGTCAGTTCCGCTTCTTGTCCTTGGTATCTTTCTTCTTCTCTTCCAGTTTCACCCGGCTCTGATCTTTGAGTTCGCTGGAAATGGCCCGGTAAGGTCCGCTGACCACCTCGTCGCCTTCCTTGAGGCCGGAAACGACTTCGATGTATTCGTTATCGCTGATGCCGATCTTGACCTCGGTCATGGTCACGGTATCCTGAGCCCTGACAAAGACCACTTCCTGGGGCTTGGTCTGCTTCTTTTTACTGATCTTGCCATAGCTGACCTCGCCGCCGGCCCCCGTCTCTTCCGGTTCGGCTTCCTCCTGCGACCGGGCGGTCACGCTCTGGATGGGGATGGTCAGCACGCCGGCCTTGGTCTCGACCTCGATGTCGGCGTTGCAGGACATGCCCGGCCGCACCTGGTCGTTGAAGTCGTTGAGGGCGATGCGGATGGCGAAGTTGACCACTTCTTCCTGAGTGCCGGCGGCGCTGGTGACGGCGGAATTGGCGATCTGGGTGACCACGCCGTTGTAGACGACGTTTTTGAAGGCGTCCAGCTCGATCTTGGCCGTGTCGCCGATCGAGACCAGGACGACATCATTTTCGTCGACGTCGACGATGGCCTCCATCTTGCCCAGGTCGGCCACGGTCATCAAGTCGGTACCCTGGCTGAAGCCGCTGCCCAGGACGCGTTCTCCGAGCTCGACGTTGAGTTTGCTGACCGTACCGTCCATCGGTGAATAGATGGCGGTCTTGTTGAGGCTCTCGACGGCCTCGGTCAGGCTGGCCTGGGCCTGCTGCACGTAGGCCTTCTGGGCATCCAGTTCGACTGTGGCCGCGGACAGGTCCGATTCCATCCGGTCCAGTTCCTGCTTGTTGGAGATATCGTTCTGGAACAGCTGGCGGGTACGCCTGACATCCGCTTCGAGCCGATTGGCCTCGATCTGCTTGATGCGCAGCGTGGCCTGGGCCGAATCCAGGTTGGCTTTGGCGCGGTCGCGCTGGGCGATGTAGGAATCCGGCTTGATACGGATCAGTAGTTGGTTCTTCTTGACCTGATTCCCTTCCTGGACCGGCAGTTCGACGATTTCGCCGGTCACCTCGGGGGTGATGACCACCTGGTAGACGGGGTTGATGATCCCGGTCGCCGTCACCAGCTGGGTGATGTCGCGACGGACAGCCTTCTCGGTCTGCACCGTGATGCCGGGGTCACCTCCCCCGGAGAAAGCCATGATTAAAACAGTCAGCAGTATAAGTCCGCCGATACCGATCCAGAACATTTTTTTCCGCGATTTGCCTTTTTTTCCGTTGGCCATGAGCCTGTTCTCCTCAAGCGACATGCTGATCCGCTCGGTACGTGGATTTGAGCGTACGCCGTATCCCGGCGCGATCCACGTTTCAACTCATATACGCCGCAGGCGGTGGATATGTTCCACAAAA
>CAYXHZ010000039.1:0-29009 GCA_964465065.1 uncultured Clostridia bacterium | reverse complement strand
CTGGCTGGTCGAACAATGGCTCCAGCGCGACCTGCGCCGGCTGATGCAGATCTCCCTCGACGATCACGAGTACGAACAAGTGTCCGAAATCAAGATCGCTCCTTCATCGGAAAGCTCGGGCGAAAAGCTTTTCATATAAAACCCTCCTTATCCCCCCTGGTCCCTCCCGGCTCCCTGCCGGGAGGGACACTTTTTTTCGGGTCTTATTCGGTTCTGAAGCGTTCGACCAGTTCCTTGAGCTCGCTGGAACTGGCCAGCATTTCCTTGGCGGTCATGGAAAAGTCCTCAACAAGCGAGGCGTTCTGGTTGATGACCTCCTCCAGCTGCGAAACAGCCAGGTTGATCTGTTCGATACCGGTGAACTGCTCCCGGGAGGAGTTGGCGATCACCTGCATCTTGGTCGAGATCTCCTCGACGATTTTGGCGATTCCCGAGAAGAAGACGGAAGTCTGGTTGACCAGCTCGGTTCCCTTCCGGGTCGTCTGGATGTTGTTGCTGACGATGGCCTGGATGTTTCGCGACGATTCGGCAGTCTTTTGCGCCAGACTCCTGACCTCGGAGGCGACGACGGCGAAACCGCGGCCGGCGTCTCCGGCCCGGGCCGCTTCGACGGCGGCGTTGAGGGCCAGCAGGTTGGTCTGGAAACTGATATCGTTGATCACGTTGACGATGACATCGATTTTTTTACCGGATTCGGATATCTCCTGCATGGTTCCGGTCACGTTCTCCACCAGGGCGCGTTTGGCCCGGAGCTCGGCGTTGAACTGTTCCAGCAAGCGGTTGACCTCGTCCGAATTCTCCTTGTTCATCTTCAGGACCGAGGTGAATTCTTCCAGGGTGGTCGAAGTCTCGGTGATGGACGCTGCCTGCTCGCTGGTCCGGGTGGCCAGGGTCTCGCCGCCGCTGGAAACCTTGGCGGTGGAATCGATCAGGGCCAGACTGCGGCCCTTGACCCGGCTGACGATTTCGTGGATCTGCTGGATGAAGCGGTTGAACCAGCCGCTCAATTCTCCCAGTTCGTCCTGGTTGGCCGTGCTGATGCGCTTGGTCAGGTCGCCTTCGCCTTCGGCCAGGTCGCGGGCCCGGGTGACCATCTCCCGGACCGGATTGGATATGGTGCGGTTGAACAGCAGCCAGAACGACACGGCGGCCAGAATGGCCAGGCCCGTGATCAGCAGGATGAAAATCAGCACCCGGGAGTAGGCGCGCACCGAGGCCTCTTGCGTCCGGGTCACGATTTTATCGTTGATCTCCTGGAGGACATTGAGGTATTCGCGCATGGTTTCGAATTTTTCGCTGGCTTGTCCCAGGCTGAGCTCCCGGGAACTCTGGCGGGCCGCCTCGTCGCCGCTTTTGCGGTTGTCGACGATCCGTTGGCTGACAGCCTGCCAATCGGCACGGGCCGATTCGTAGCTGGCGAAGACCTGTTTCTCTTCGTCAGTCGAAGCCAGCAGCTTGTACTTTTCCCAGCGATCCTTGGACTGACTGAGATTTTCGTCGTAGTCTCCGGCCAGTTTGCTGAACAAGGCCGGATCGGTTTCGCGGAACATCATCGAGCGCTCGGCCACCAGCAGCTGCTGCAGGTCCCGATCGGCCTGGATCAGGTAGTCCATGGCCGGAATCCGCACGGCGACCATATCCTGGACATAACTGTGTATCTCCTTGGTGCTGCGGATCCCCAGCAATCCGACCGCGACGATGAACAAAATCATGATCAGGAAGGCGACGATGAATTTCTTCCCGATCATCAGATTCTTGTACCATTCCATTTTTCCCTCCTCAACCTGAATGACTCTTACGAATGCCCGGCTTTTATGCCTCAAATCGCCAGATACAATACAATATTATCGTTTTGAAAAAATGGCTATCACTTTCGCTTTTCCGAGCGGCGCTGCGCTCATTTCGAGTTATTCCGATCCAGTGTTTCGATGGACTGCCGGCTTTCCCCCTACAAGCCCGTCATGGAAAAAGCGCAAAACCGCTCGGCGTCGTCTTTCAGCCTTCATCAGGCAGCGAATCGCTGTCGGCGCCGTTGATACGCAACAATTTGAAAAGGTCGACGATCAGGATCGGAATCAAGGACATCAGTCCCACGGTCAGCCAGTGACGGCCATCCATTTCGCTGAGGCTGAACACCGTCCGCAAGGAAGGAAGCAACAGCACCAGCAGCGCCAGAACGGCCGAGGCCATGACTGCGCCGATGAGCGGCTTGTTGCGCAGAGGGCTGATCGCCAGCGACGAGCGGGTATTGGAATGCAGGTTGCGTACATGCACCAGTTGGGCGAAGATCAGCGTGGCAAAGGCCATGGTCTGCCCCAGCGCCTCGCCTCCGTCGCGACGTCCCATGAGATAGGCCGCCAGCGGAATGGCACCGATCATGATACCCTGGTACACGATCCGCCAGGCCATGCCCCGGGTCATGAACCCTTTCCTGGAGTTGCGCGGCCGGCGGTTCATGATGTTCTGCTCCGCCGGATCGACGCTCAGGGCGAGTGCCGGCAGACTGTCGGTCACCAGGTTGACCCACAGGATCTGGATCGGCAGCAGCGGCACACCCAGGTTGAAAACGGAGGTAATCAGCAACAGGAATATTTCCCCCACGTTGGTCGACAGCAGAAACTGGACTGCCTTGAGAATGTTGTCGTAGATCCGCCGCCCTTCCTCGATGGCGGCCACGATGGTTGCGAAGTTGTCGTCGGTCAGCACCATATCCGCCGCGCCTTTGGCCACATCCGTGCCGACTATGCCCATGGCGGCGCCGATATCGGCCTGTTTGAGGGCGGGGGCGTCGTTGACGCCATCGCCGGTCATGGCCACGACCTCGCCGTGTTTCTGCCAGGTTTTCACGATCCGCACCTTGTGTTCGGGGGCCACCCTGGCGTAGACCGAATAACGGCTGACCCGTCCTGTGAACTCCTCGTCGGACAGCCTGGCCAGTTCCGTGCCGGTGATGGCCAAATCCCCTTCCCGAAAAATGCCGATTTCCCGGGCGATGGCCATGGCCGTGCTCTTGTGGTCGCCGGTGATCATGATCGGCCGGATACCGGCCGTGTTGCACTTGGCAACGGCAAGCAGCACCTCTGGCCGGGCCGGATCGATCATGCCCAGTAAACCGACAAAAACGAGACCGGTTTCCAGTGCTCCGATCGTCACGTTGCGCGGAGCCTCGGCCAGGTCCCGATAGGCCATGGCCAAGACCCGCAGAGCCGAAGCGGCCATGTTTTCGTTGGCCTGACGGATCCGCTCCGTGTCTGCCGCGGTCAAGGGCCTGATCTGCCCCTGAACGACAATTTTGTCGCAAACCGCCAGTACCTCGTCCAGACCGCCTTTTACATTGACACGGGTCTCTTTTTCGGAAATTCTGTTGACCGTGGTCATCCGTTTGCGCTCGGAATCGAACGGAATCTCGGCCACGCGGGGAAAGCTTTTCTCGATTTCATTCTTATGCATACCGTACAGGGCGCCGAAATCCAGGAGGGCGGTTTCGGTCGGATCGCCGCTGTATTCGGTTTTTCCATCCGCACCGACCCGGGGTTGCGCGTCGACGCACAGCACCGAAATGGACAGGAGCCGGTTTTCCTCGTCGTTGAGGACGCTGGCGGGCGCGCTGCGGTTGATCAGGTCGTGCCGGTGGTTGACATAGGCCTGGACAACCGTCATCTTGTTCTGGGTGAGGGTTCCGGTCTTGTCGGAACAGATCACCGTCGCGCTGCCCAGGGTTTCCACCGAAGGCAAGGTGCGGATGACGGCGTTCCGTTTCACCATACGCTGCACGCCGATAGCCAAAACGATGGTGGAAATGGCCGGAAGGCCCTCGGGGATGGCGGCAACCGCCAGACTGACCGCCGTCATGAACATGGACAGCGCCGAATTGCCGTACAGGGTGCCGACCAGAAAAATGACGGCACAGATGCTCAGCGCGGCGATGCCCAGTACCTTGCCCAGTTGTTCCAGGCGGCGACTCATGGGCGTGTCCGTGTCTTCCGTGTGCTGAAGCAGGTCGGCGATTTTTCCGACTTCCGTTTCCATTCCCGTGGCCACGACAAGCCCCCGGCCCCGGCCGTAGGTGACCATGGCGCTGGAAAAAGCCATATTGGTGCGATCTCCCAGAGCGGCGTCGCGCTCGACCGTCCTTTCGCTCTGTTTGTCGACCGCAACGGATTCGCCTGTCAGCGCCGATTCCTGGATTTTCAGGTTGACCGCTTCGATCAGCCTCAGGTCCGCCGGCACCACGGCCCCGGTTTCCAGAATGACGATGTCGCCCGGGACCAATTCCCGGGTCAAAAGCTCGGTCACAGCTCCGTTGCGAAGCACCTTGGTGATCGGTGCCGCCAGGTTTTTCAGGGCAGCCAGGGCGGTCTCGGCTTTGCGTTCCTGAAAGGCGCCGACCAGGGCGTTCAGGATCAGGATCCCCAGAATCACCAGCGCATCCAGCAGACCTTCCCCCTCCATGACACCGACAAAGCCGGATATGGCGGCCGCTGCCAGCAGAACTAGAATCATGAAACTTTTAAACTGGGCCAGCAGCATCTGTGCAAAACTCTTTCTCTGCCTGGAAACCAGTTCGTTGTAGCCGTGTTCGGCCAGTCTCCTGGCGGCCTGTTCGCCGCTCAGACCGGTTCCCGCATCGACAGCGAACAGGGCCAAGGCTTCCTGGACGCTCAGAGTATAGGCAGACGCTTTGTCGGAAATTTCGTTTTTATCCATGGGGCTAATGTATTGTCCGTTCGGCGAATTGTCAAGAGACGGCGACCGGAAAACGTTTGCAGCGCGCTTTACTTTTCTCTTTGAAGCGGCATAATATGTTCAACAGATTTCGGAGGAGAACATGAATATCAGCGAACAGCTGCAACAGGTCGTCGCCCGGCCCGATACGATCCCGGAGGCTTCCCGACTCGACACCCCGCTGGATCAGAGGGTATACCTGCACAACGGCCGGCTGCTGGAATGGACGGGACCGGTCAAACAGGTCACATCCCCCGTCTGCCGCAAAACCGACCGCGGCATCGAACGCACGGTCATCGGCTCCTTCCCGCTGCTGGGCCGCGCCGAGGCTCTGGCCATGCTCGAATCGGCCGTCGCCGCCTATGACCACGGCCGCGGTCTCTGGCCGACCATGGGCGTGGAAGGTCGTATCCGCCACGTCGAGGATTTCGCCGTGCGCATGCTCAGCCGCCGCGCCGAGGTGATCCGTCTGTTGATGTGGGAAATCTGCAAGTCGCAGGCCGACGCCGAGAAAGAATTCGACCGTACCGTAGATTACATCCGCGATACTGTCCAGGCCTTGAAAGAACTTGACCGCACCTCTTCCCGCCTGGCCATCGAGCAGGGAATCATCGCCCAGATCCGCCGCGCCCCACTGGGCGTGGTCCTGTGCATGGGGCCGTTCAACTATCCGCTCAACGAGACCTTCACCACCCTGATCCCGGCTCTGATCATGGGCAACACCGTTCTCTTCAAACCTCCGAAACTTGGCGTTCTCCTGTTTGAGCCCCTTCTCGAAGCCTTCCGGGATTCTTTCCCGCCCGGAGTGATCAACACCGTTTACGGCGACGGACGGACTGTAGTCGGACCGCTGATGGAATCCGGCCAGATTGACTCTCTGGCCTTCATCGGCTCGGACAAGGTCGCCGACCAGCTCAAGCACCAGCACCCCCGACCGCACCGTCTGCGCTCCGTCCTCGGTTTGGGAGCCAAAAACGCGGCCATCGTCATGGCCGACGCCGATCTGGACATGACGGTCAACGAATGCGTCCTGGGCGCCCTGTCGTTCAACGGCCAGCGCTGCACGGCCCTGAAAATCCTCTTCGTCCACAGCCGTATCGCCGACGATTTTCTCAAACGCCTGGCCGCCCAGGTCGACGCCCTGCCCGCCGGACTGCCCTGGCAGGCTGGAGTCCGCATCACGCCGCTGCCCGAAGACGACAAATGTTCCGTGATGAAGGCCTATGTCGACGACGCCGTCAGCTATGGTGCCCGCATCGTCAACGACGGCGGAGCCACGTTTTTTCAGACCCTGTTCTTCCCGGCGCTGCTGTACCCGGTCGATACCCGGATGAGGCTCTACCACGAGGAGCAGTTCGGTCCCCTGGTGCCGGTCGTCACCTTCAGCGATATCGCCGAACCGCTGGACTATATCCGTCAGTCGAACTACGGTCAGCAGATCAGTCTGTTCGGCAGCGATCCGGATCAGTTGTCCAGACTCATCGACCCCCTGGTCAACCAGGTCTGCCGCGTCAACATCAACAGCCAATGCCAGCGCGGCCCGGATGCCTTCCCGTTCACCGGTCGCAAGGACTCGGCCGAGGGCACTCTGTCGGTCAGCGACGCTCTGCGCGTCTTTTCCATCCGCACCCTGGTAGCCGCTAAGGGCAATCCGGCCAACAAACAGATTCTTCAAACCATCCTGCGCGAGGACAAATCCAGCTTTCTGAGCACGGATTTCATTCTCTGACAAACGATCGGCGCAGCCATGAAGCGGAGGTAGCGATGTTTGGACATGCCATAGTCAGAAGACCCGGCCAGAGCCTGATCAAGGGTTTAAGTCAAGCCGATCTGGGCCAACCGGATTACCAGCTGGCTCTCGAGCAGCACGAGGCCTACTGTTCCGCTCTGGTCGCCTGCGGCCTGGAGATCGCCGTACTGCCGGCCGACGAAGATTATCCGGATTCCGTGTTCATCGAAGATACCGCCCTGCTGACCCCACGCTGCGCCGTCATCACCCGACCCGGCGCGCCGAGCCGTCGCGGCGAGACCGCATCCGTCATCGAACCGATCCGCCGCTTTTACGACCATATCGAAACCATCCAGGCCCCGGGGACCATCGAGGCCGGCGACATCATGATGGTCGGCAATCATTTCTACATCGGCCTGTCGCAGCGGACCAACCCGTCCGGAGCGGAGCAGATGACGGCGATTCTGGGCAAATACGGTATGAGCGCTTCCACAGTCGGCCTGGAGCATGTCCTGCACCTCAAGACCGGTATTGTCTACCTGGAGAACAACACCATGGCCACTGCCGGCGAGTTCGTTGACAAGCCGGAATTCTCCACCTTTCGCCGCATTCATGTCCCCGACGACGAAGCGTACGCCGCCAACTGCGTCTGGATCAACGGCCGGGTTCTGGTCGCCGCCGGTTTCCCACAGACCCGCCGCCGGATCGAGAGCGCCGGTTATCCGACCATTGTCCTGGACATGTCGGAATTCCGCAAGCTCGACGGCGGTCTCAGCTGTTTATCCCTGCGTTTTTAGTTCCTGACAGCTTAGTAAAATTCTCCGTATATCACACAATTCCAAGAATACTCGCTTCAATGCGAATTACTCCGATCTCTACATAATAATGAGATTACCGAGACCATGGCCCTACATCCCCATCGAATTATCGATAAATCGGATGAATTGGCATTGAGAGCCAGTTTTTTTCTTTTGATTTATTACGATCTCTCAGATTCATTGGGTTTGAGTTGCGCCCCATGGCTCCCGTAACACATCAGATAACGTCCTGAAAGAAAATATTTCCTGATGATTTAGCGTTTCACTTCCCTGAGTATTTTTTTTGAATCTTGCAACTGGATTCAGAAACAATCAATTGTTTTCATAATTCATACTCAAGCGTATGGTTTGCACTACCCGGTTCAGCTCGCGGCCTCTATTCAATGATGATAAACACAAAAAAACTGGCACTTGAAATTAGTTAATTTCCAGAATTATTGGGATATTACACCAGTATGCTTTGATTTATAGTTCCGAGAGAATGAGGAATTTTTCAAAAATAATTATTTTTCTTGACAGCTTTCAAAAAATAGTTTATTTTAACCGCATACTTTAACTGTTTGGTTAAACCAGACGTTTAAACCGGACAGTCAGGAGCGAAAAATGGCCGATGATACCAGCCAACGCATCGTCGAGGCCGCCATGGAGGAGTTCAGTCAAGAGGGCTTCGGCGGAGCCCGTGTGGCCCGGATCGCCGACAAGGCCGGCGTCAACAAGGCTCTGCTCTTCTACTATTACCGTTCCAAGGAGAAACTTTACGGCGCGGTCCTGGAGGCCGTCATGAGCCGGATCCTGGGCCCACTGATCGAATTCATGGAACAGGTGCAGACCGCCGAGGAATTCATCGAAGGATTTCCCAGGCTGCACATGAGCTTCGCGGCCCGCAACCAGAAGCTGATCCGCATCGGTATCGGGCATTTCATCGGTCGTCCCGCCGGTCTCAGTCCCGAAGTGGCCAAAATATTCAAGAACAGAATCGGCAGGATCAAGGAGCCTTTCTTCCAGAAAATACAGGGCTGGATCCAGTCCGGGCAGATCCGGGCCGAGGATCCCTACCAATTCATCATCAACGTCCTTTCCCTCAACCTGTTCTGCTTTCTGGCCCGTCCCCTGCTGGAAACCATCAGCGATATTCCCTTCGACAGCGTCCCGGATTTTCTGGAAAAACGGACGGACAGCGTCGTCCAGCTTCTCAAAGGAGGCATGTTGCCATGATCGCCCTGACCATTTTGAGCGTCATTTTCTCCCTGACCGCCAGTCAGACGGTCAGCGATGTTCCCCTGCAGAGTGCCATCGATCAGGCCTGTCTGCGTTTCACGACCCTGCAGCAGGCGGCCAGTCAGCAGGAGCAGGCCGGCCGGCAACTGACCCTGGCCGAAAAGAACCGCCTGCCCAGCGCCGCCATTTCCGGCAGCGCCCGCTACCAGAGCGACGCCATCAGCATGGACCTTAGCGCTCTGTCGGGTCTGCCGATCCAGTTGCCGCAGATCTCTGGGCCCCATTACATCGTCGATTTCAATCTGGGCCTGCAGTACCCCCTGCTGAGCGGCGGCAGGCTGCAGAACGCGGTCCGTCTCGGTCGTCTGGCCGTCAGCGCCAGCGGTCAGCAAACAAGGCTGGTACGTTCGCAACTGGCCTGGGAAGTCAAGCAGCTCTTCATCGCCGACCGCCTGCTGCAGGTGCAGGAACAATCGACCAAGGCCCTGAAAAACAGTCTCGATATCCACCAGCGCCGTCTCGACGAGCTCTACCAGGCCGGTCTCAGCAGCATGGCCGATCGGATTCAGAGCCAGGAGAAAAGCGGTGAAATCGAGCTGTCGTTGCTGGAAATCGCCCGCAACCGCTTGCTGCTGGCCGACCGCTTTTACGATTTGACCGGCATGAAACTGGACGATATCGCCCCCGCCCTGCAGCAGACCCTGCCCGATCCGCAAGAACTTGCCACTCTGATCGATTCCCATCCCGGTCTGGAAATCAAGCGGATCGAAGAACAACGCAGCCGTACCCAGGAGGACATCGCCAAGGCCGATTACCGGCCGCAGGCTACCCTGTTCACGGAATTGCACGGCGGCAGCCCGGGTGTCAACATGCTCGACGATCAATGGTCTGTGTACGGCGTGGCCGGCATCAGTCTGCGGCTGACCCTGTTCGATTTCGATAAAAAAGCGGAGCTTACGGCCATTCACCGGCTGCAGCAGAAGCAGTGGCAGTTCGAGCAGAAACGCCAGAAAGAACAGCTCGAGGCCGCCGTCTCTACCCTCTGCCACCAGATCGAGTCCCTCGAGCTTCAGCAGGCCGGCAATCTCCGTCTGATCGAACTGGCCGAACAGTTCCTGGTACACCAGGAACGGTTGTGGCGAGAAAACCAGGCCAGTCACAGCGACTACCTGACCGCGCTCGAACACCTTTCTCAACAGCGCTGCCGTCCGGATCAGACCGCTTGGCAGATCGAGCGCCTGAAAAGCGAAATCATGTTCACACTGGCCCAATAAAACAGGAGAAGCAATCATGAAAAAACTGACCTTCCTAGTCTTCGTCGTCTCGCTTCTGTTTACTGCATGTCATAAAAGCCATTCCGAACGGATCGAGGCCCAGGGCGTCGTCGACGGAACCGTCGTGACCATCAAGAGCCAGGTCACCGGCACGATCGATCTGGCGGTGCAAGCCGGCCAGGAGGTAAAAGCCGGCACGCTGCTGGCCCGCATCGATTCCCGCAAACTCGAAACCCAGCTGGAGGCCCTGCAACTGGAGAAGAGCGAACTGCTGCTCAACCGCCGCACCCTGCAGACCTCGATCAAACTGATCGAGCGCCAGCTGGCCTACTTCAAACGGCAGGAAGCCCGCTTCGCCCGGTTGGTGGAGAGCGATTCTCTGCCCAGGGAAAAGAAGGAAAGCATCGAGCTGGAACGTCTGCGCTCGGAAACCCAGCTCTTCGACCAGCAGCAGAAACTTGCCCAGCTGGACCTGACGGAGCAAAAGATCACGGTCCGGGAAACGCAGCTTAAGCTGCAACTGGCCGATCACCAGCTGCTCAGCGCACACGACGGCTGGATTCTGGAAAGCTATGCCGAGAGCGGTGAAACCGTCTTCCCGGGCAGCGCGGTCGTCGATCTGCTGGTCAGAAGCGACCTGAACATCGACATTTTCCTCGAGGAACGGGAACTGGCCGATATCGCCATCGGCAACAAAGCCGAAGTGCTCGTCGACGGGAAAGCCTCGGCTCTTTCGGCCGTCGTCCGCACCGTCAGCCGCAACGCCGAGTTCAGTTCCAAGTACATCATATCCGAGAAGGAACGGCAGAGCCTGCTCTACAAGGTGACACTGAGCGTTGCCCCCGATCCGGCCCTGAAAATCGGCCAGCCGGTCACGGTCCGTCTCCAGGCGGCGCAGTAGAGGCCGCCATGCTCAGGCTCGACGGTGTCAGTGTCCAGTACGGCAAACTGGTCGCCCTGGATCATTTTTCCACGACCCTTGCGGAGCGCCGCATCACCATCCTGGCCGGTCCCGACGGAGCCGGCAAATCGACCCTGATCCGCATGCTGATCGGCCTGGTCGCCCGCAGTCAGGGAGAACTGAGCTGGCACGATCAACCCATCCGCCGCGATTATCGACCGATCACCCGCCAGGTCGGCTACATGCCGGAACGCTTCTCCCTGTACAGCGACCTGACAGTGGCCGAAAACCTGCAGTTTTTCGGGCGGATTCACGGCCTGACTGCAACTCAGATCGATCAGCGCAGCCGCGAAATGCTCGATCGCACCGGCATGCTGCCCTTCACCGCCCGCCGGGCCGGGCAACTGTCCGGTGGCATGAAGCAGAAGCTGGCCCTGTCCTGCATCCTCTTGGCCGCTCCGGAACTGATTCTGCTGGATGAACCCACCACCGGTGTCGATCCCTTGTCGCGCATCGAATTCTTCTCGATCATCGAATCGCTGCGGGACGAAGGCAAAACCATCCTGCTGGCCACGCCCTACCTGGACGAGGCCGAACGGGGCGACCGGGTCATCTTCATGAAGAAGGGGAAAAAACTGCTGGAAGGAGCCATCGACGAACTCAAGAAAAATTCGCCGGCCCGTCTCTGGGACATCGTTCCCAGCGTCAGCGGATTCGAGTTGCTGCGCGGCCTGCAGGGAGACGAGCACTACCGGCCCCGCCTCTACCAACGCGGGCATGTCGTCAAATACCTGCAGACCGATCCAAGTCGCGGACCGGAAGGCATTCCCAACCGGGGCTTTCATCCATCGCAACCCAGCCTGGAAGACATCTACCTCTACCAGGACCGCTTTGCCGCCACGGAGTACAGCCATGACTGAAACGGTACTGGAAGTTCGTTCTCTCAACAAGCTCTTCGGTCAGTTCAAGGCCGTCGACGATCTGAGCTTCTCCATGCAGCGGGGCGAGATACTCGGCATGCTCGGTCCCAACGGCGCCGGCAAGACCACCACCCTCAAAATCATCAACGGACTGACCCTGGCCAGTTCCGGCCGGGTGCTGCTTTTCGGACACGACGCCGAAAAAAACCGCCGGGCACTGAAACGTCGTCTTGGCTATATGTCCCAGAAATTCTCTCTGTACCCGTTACTGACCGCCGCCGAGAACCTGCGTTTCTTCGGGGGCATCTTCGGCCTGGACAAGCGGACTCTCAACCGTCAGAGTGAAGAATTGACGGCCAGGCTCGGCAGCGGGCTCGATTCCGTACCGGTCGGCGGGCTGCCCCCCGGGTTGCGCCAGGTCGTGGCCCTCAAACTCTGCCTGATGACCGATCCGGAGCTGATCTTTCTCGACGAACCGACCTCGGGAGTCGACCCTCAGGTGCGCCGGGATTTCTGGCAGGACATATACAGTCTCAAGGAACAGGGCAAAACCCTGATCGTCAGCACCCACAACCTGGACGAGGTAGCCTACACCGACCGGCTGATCCTGATGCATCACGGCCGGCTGATCCTGGACGGCAAGCTCGATTGTTTGCTACGGGACTGGCAGGTCGACACGACTGAAAAGCTTTTCATATCGGCTATCGAGCGCTGCGATTATGCGCGCGCGGAGGTGAGAGCATGAAACGCATGCTGGCCGTATCCAGAAAGGAATTCGCCCATATCCTGCGCGACCCCGCCAGCCTGACCATCGTCTTCCTGCTGCCGCTGGTCATGGTCCTGCTGTACAGTTACGCATTGAGCTTCGATCTGACCAATGTCCGGACACTCATCGTCGATGACGCCCGCAACGAACTGAGCCGGGACTTGATCCGTCATCTGGCCAGCGGCGATGTCTACCGCTGCCGCATCGTTGCGACCGACAGCGCCTCGGGCACGATCATGGCCGAATCGGGCATCCGCGACGGTAAGTATCACCAGGCGCTCATCATTCCCCGGGATTTTGATCCTGACGCCAGCGAATCCAGCCGGAACCGCCTGAGTTTCATCCTGGACGGCAGCAACACCAACATGGCCACCCGCATCCATCAGACCAATTCCCGCTTTCTGAGCGAGTTCAATCAGGACCGCACACCGGCAAACATTCTGGCGGCTGTCACCACCCACATTCACTACAATCCCGGCCTGAAAAGCGCCGATTTTTTCGTTCCCGGCCTGGTCGCCATCCTGCTGGTGATGATATCGGCCCTGCTGACTTCACTCAGCATATCGCGCGAAAAGGAGAACGGCTCGATCGACCTGCTGTTCATCTCGCCCTTGCGTTCCTGGGAGATCATCTTCGGTAAGACTCTGCCCTACATCCTGGTTTCGCTGGTGGTCGAAGCGCTCATTCTGGCCGCGGCCGTCTTGTGGTTCGAGATTCCCTTCCGCGGATCGCTCCTGGTCCTGTTCCCCTTTTCCCTGCTGTTCGTTTTTTCCGGCCTGGCCCTGGGCATTCTCATCTCCACTGCCGCTTCCAACCAGAAAACCGCCATGTTCGCCACCCTCCTGGCCACGCTCCTGCCGTCGATCATGCTGTCGGGGTTCATCTTCCCGCTCAGTTCGCTGCACCCCATCCTCCAGGGCCTGTCCAAACTGGTTCCGGCCACCTACTTTCTGCAGATCATCCGCGGTGTGGCCCTCAAGGGCGCCAGCGTCGGCCATTTCCTCTGGCAGGGCCTGGCCATGTTCCTGTTCGCATTGATTCTGCAGGTTCTGGCGATACTCATCTTCACCCGGAAAAGGGAGATCCAATCATGAAGCTCTTTTACCTGGTCCGCAAGGAACTGATTGAAATTTTCCGGCAGCGTGAACTCCTGCCGCTGCTGTTCATCGCCCCGCTGATACAGATCATCATGCTCGGCTACGTCGTGCGCACCGACATCAACCACATCAGCCTGGCCGTCCAGGACGAGGTCCGTAACGAGTTCAGCCGGGAACTGATCTCGCGGATCAAGGCCTCGCCCTTGTTTTCCATCACCAAATTGTCCCCCGAACCCTTCTCGGCCGACCTGCTGTTCAAGACGAACCGCGCCATGGCGGTGTTGCGCCTGAAAAGGCCATTCGGCCTGGACAAAAACAGCCTGGGCCTGCCGCGTATCCTCATCGAGGTCGATGGCGTGGACGCCAACACCTCGGCCGTATCCGCCGGCTACCTGAGCGGCATCATCCGCAGCCGCATCGAAGCGCTCCTGCCCAAAACCGGCGCCGGGCAAGTATCGGCGACCACCCTGATCCGCTTCAATCCCGACCTGCTCAGCATCAACACTATGGGGCCGGGAATCGTCGCCCTGCTGCTGACCATTCTCAGCCTGTTTCTGACTTCGGTATCCCTGGTCCGGGAACGGGAGCAGCAGACGATCGACACCCTGCTGATTTCCCCCCTGTCCCCGCTGGAGATCTACCTGGGCAAGGCCCTGCCCATGGGCATTGTCGGCATGGTGCAGATGAGCCTGGGCCTGCTGGTCGTAAAACTGTGGTTCGGCATCCCGTTCCGTGGCTCGCTGATCTGGCTGTTCACGGCCGCTGTACTGTTTCTGTGCGCCATCCTGGCCTACGCCCTGCTCATCTCGACCCTGGCGCGTACCCAGCAGCAGGCCCTGTTTTTCTCCTGGTTCTCGATGATCACCTTCATCCTCCTGTCCGGCCTGTTCACTCCGATCGAGTCCATGGCCCCATTCGTCGAAAGGCTGTCCGTGATCAACCCTCTGCGCCACCTCATCCAGACCATCCGCGATATCCTGCTCAAGGGCAACGGCTGGGAGCAGATAAAGGACGAACTGGCCATCCTGGCCCTGATCGCCACCGTGATCCTGAGTCTGTCGGCCCTGAGTTTCCGCCGCCTCATCCGCAGATGAAAAAATATCGATTCAAACCAATACTATAAACAAGGAGAAGCCGATGATCGTACTCAAGAAATTGTCCGAACAAGCGATTATGGAGACGGCCCACCACGTGGACGCCCGCAACCTGTACAACACGGCGCAGGCGGTCGTGAGCGTGATCACCTTGAAACCGGGTCAGGCGCTGAAAAAGCACATCACGCCGGTGGACGTGGCCTTTTTTGTGCTGGAAGGAACCGGAATCGTTCAGATCGGCGACGAAAAAGCGGAAGTCGGTCCCCGCACCCTGGTCGAAAGTCCCAAGGACATCCTCCATTGCTGGTATAACGAAGCTCGGACCGATCTGGTCTTCATGATCATCAAGGCGCCGCGGCCGGACAAAAAGACCATCTTTTTGGCATAGACCCCGCTCCAGCACCAAATGAAACACCGGTTTTCCGACATCACCCCGGCCACCTGGATCACCATCAGCCGCTTCCTGCTGACGCCGTTCGTCCTCCTGCCCCTGCTGTTCAACCGGCGCGGCGGAGGATTGTTCACCCTCGTGCTGCTGACCCTGGCCGTGCTGACCGACGCCGTCGACGGCTACGTGGCCCGCCGTTTCAATCAGGTCAGCGATCTGGGCAAATTTCTCGATCCTCTGGCCGACAAACTGCTGGCCCTGTCCACTCTGCTGGTACTGAGTGCCCGTGGCCGCGCTCCGCTGGCGGCCGTGCTGATCATCGTCTTCCGTGAGCTGCTGATCTCGGTCTGGCGCTGGCAGGCCCTGCAGCAGGGCATGTCGTTTTCGGCTTCCGTGAGCGCCAAGATCAAAACCGATTGCCAGTGGCTGGGCATCGCCCTGCTGCTGATCTCGCCCCATGTCTCCGGTTCGGACATCGTCCAGGGTCTGGGAGAATTGACGCTCAACATCGGCGCCTGCCTGGCCCTGTACTCCGTTATGGATTATCTGCCTATCCGCCGCGCCATGAAGAGGAAAGAAAAATTCCGGATTCACTCCTGAACGGGAGTCTTTTTCCGCTTCCAGGCGTAGTGAACCAGCCAGAGCGTGGTCAGCAATATGATCGCCATCAGAGCGCGGGCTCCCCACAGGTACGGCTTGTTTTGGGTCGCTTCCCCGCGCATGAAGAACTTGCCGATGGCTTCCTGGTAGGTCCATGCCCCCAGCAGCACCAGCAGGTAGACCGGCGTGACGTAGCGCAGCACGAACTTGAAAATCCCCGGAACCCGGATGTCGGCGCCCTTGTGAAGTTCCTCCCAGCCGCGTTTGACCCCGAACACCCAGGAAAACACCACGATTTCGATGGCGGCGAAGACACAGATGCCGAAGGTGCCCAGCCAGAAATCCATCTCGTCCAGAAAACCGAATCTGAAGAAGGCCACCACCAGCGAAGTGGCCAGGACCATGAAAGCGATGACCCGGTTGACCGCCTTTTTACGGCTCCAGCCGAGTTCGTCCTGCAAGAAGGCCACCAGCGGCGAACTCAGGGCCACCGACGAAGTGATGCCGGCGATGAACAGCAGCATGAACCACATCGAGCCGAACAGCTGGCCCAGGGGCAGTTTCTGGAAGATCACCGGCATAGACACGAAGCCGAGGTTGAACGACCCGCCAGCGGCGATCAGCCTGGTTTGCGACAAGCCGAAGAAAGCCACGGCCACCGGGATGGCGATGGTTCCACCCAGGATCACCTCGGCGAATTCGTTGGTGGCGGCGGTGGACAGACCGTTCAGAGCCACATCGTCCTTCTCCTTGAGGTAGGAAGCGTAGGTGTTGAGCATGCCCTGCCCGAGGCTGAGCGTGAAGAAGATCTGCCCGGCGGCCGCCAGCCAGACATTGGCGTTTTTCAGCAGACTGAAATCGGGTTGCCAGATATAAGCCATACCTCGCCAGACATTGTTCTCCGGTAAGGCCGGATCCGGAGCGCCGAGCGTCAGAATGCGGATCACCAGCATAACGGCGAAAATGAACAGCAGCGGCATGCCGATTTTGCCGAGCAGCTCGATGCCTTTGGAAATGCCCTTGTACAGAAAATAATAATTGCAGGCCACCGTGATCAGCAAAAAGATGACCGCCAGCAGGATGGTAGAAAAAAATTCGTTGCTCTCCCGCCCCTGGTAACCGGCCAGAAACCGGGCCATTGCGTCCTGCGAGCCGAGCCCCCAATAACGGCCGGTCCCGGAAAAGAAGGTGTAGGCCAGTGTCCAGGATTCGATGAATATGTAATACACGGCGATGGAAAACGGCAGAAATATGCCCAGAGCGCCCAGATACTTGGCGAGGCGATTCTTCCACAGCACATGCAGCATTCCCGGCGTGGAGCCGTGGCCGTAGCGGCCGCCGTAGCGACCGATGGTCCATTCGACCCACATCATCGGCACCCCCAGCAGCAGCAAGGCGCAGAAATAGGGAATCATGAAGGCGCCGCCTCCGTTCTGGGCCGCCTTGACCGGGAAACGCAGGAAATTGCCCAAACCGATGGCGTTGCCGGCCATGGCCATGATCAGACCGAAACGGGAAGCCCAGACTTCCCGTCCCTGACCGTCGGAACTGCCGGCCGCAGTCATCTTTTTCTTGGCATGGATAATTTTCACGAAGCAGTACAGAGTCAGAGCGATGATGGCGCTCCAGCAAAGGATCATGGTTAAACCGGCCGATACGGTCATGTGTTTGCCTCCGTGTACAAACCGATTACTGATTATACATGTTCCGGCAACAATACTCGACTCGAAAAAATCAAACCCGGCGGCCGGCCAGCTGCCCGCAGGCTGCCTGAATGTCCAGACCGCGACTCTTGCGGAAGATCACCGGGATTCCGCTCTCCTGAATCAAACGGTAGAATTCGTTTTCCTGTTGCCGGGTCGAGGCGATGAAAGGCGCATCGCCATGGGGATGAAAGTGGATCAGGTTGATCCGGCAGTTCAGCTGACCGACCAGTTCGAGCAAGGCCCGGGCGTCATGTGCCGAATCGTTGACAGCGCCGATCAGCAGGTATTCGAGAAAAACCGGCCGTTTCATTTCCAAGGTATAGCGTTGCAGGGTTTCCAGCAATGCGGGCAGGGGGTGGGCCGCGGTCCCGGGCATCAGTTCCTGTCTGAGCCCGGAATCGTGGTGGTGCAGCGAAACCGCCAGCGGGTACGGCAGGCGATTGCGGATGAAGGTCTCCAAGCCCGGCAGGATACCGATGGTCGAGATGGTGATCCGCCGGGGCGGAACGGCCATTCCCAGGGGATGGCTCAGGATGGACAGGCTTTTGTACAGATTGTCCAGGTTGGACAGCGGTTCCCCCATACCCATGAAGACCAGGTTGGTGATTTTTTCCCCCAGAACGGTCTGCACCGCCAGCACCTGGGCGACGATTTCGCCGGCGCTCAGGTTGCGTCTCAAGCCCATCGCCCCGGTGGCGCAGAAGCGGCAGGCCCAGGGGCAGCCCAGTTGACTGGACAGGCAAAGCGTGCGCCGATTCCCCTGGGGGATGAAAACGGTTTCGACCAACTGTTCGTCGTGGCTGCGCAAAAGAAATTTTCTGCTGCCATCACGGCTCTCGAGAACCTTTTCCACCTGCAATGCGGGCGTCCAGTCCAGTTGACTGTCCAGGCAAGAGCGAACCCGCTCCGGAACGGACGATTCGGATCCCGACCCGCTCTGTCCATGACGGTAGAAATTCCGCCACAGCGTCTGGGCATGACCGGTCTTCAGATCGTGGTCGCGCAACCAGCCGACCAGTTCGTCGTAACTGAATTCGCAGAAAGCGGTCATGCCCCGGCTCTCGATATCAGGGCGTCTCCAGGCCGTACCCCTGCCGCTGGCTGGTTTTTTTCAAATACAGGGCCAGGATGATGGACACCAGCCCGCAGGCCACCAGCGTCAGAATGGGAACCGTGTAATCGTAGCTCGGCAACTGACCGGACAGTTGCATGGCCTGGATCTGTTCGCCGATCTGATCGCTTTCGATGCCACGGGCGGCCATCTCGTCGCGGGTCTGCTGGATCTTCGCCACCGTGTCGGGGTTGACCTTCTCCAACAGCCAGCCAATACCCTTGTAAAAAATGCCCAGACCCCAGTTCTGAACGGTGAACATCAGCGCATAGGCCGTCCCGATGCGCTGTTCGGGAACGATTTTGGCCACGGCAGGCCACATGGCCGCCGGCACCAACGAAAAGGCGATGCCCAGTGCCAGCAGTCCCATGTAGCAGAGCAGGGTGGAGCTCAACACCGACAAAGCCAGGTGGGCAAAGATGAGCAGCAGAGAACCGAGCATCATCAGCGAGGCGGCCCGGCCTTTGCGATCGACCAGACGGCCGAATATCGGTGTGAACAGGATGGTGCCCAGTGGAATCAGCCCAGCGGCCTTGGGGCCGTTGTGCAGCCAGATGGTCAAGGGAGCGCGCAACGCGTACAGAATGGCCGACAGTCCGGCAAGCAGGCAGAGCATGACCGACAGTCTGGCGGACCGCTTGCCGACCATGTCCGGTAAAAACGAAAACAGTATGCTGAAAACGAAAAAGAGAAGATAAATCGAAATGTCACCCAGCGTCGCACTGCCCAGCAGAACGATCCGGGCCGCTTCCGGAGTGTTGTAACTGAAACCGAACTTGTTGATCAGCAGATCCGGTGCGTATTGCATGAAGGGGAAAACCGCCGAATAGAAGGCGACGCAGAGCAGGGTGATGGCCCAGAAGGAACGGTCGCCGGCCAGTTTTGCCAGATCGGACAGATGGAACTTCTCTTCATCGATCTCATCGGCTGCCGTTTGCTGCTGTTTGTCGATGCGGACATCGAAGATCAGGTAGACAAAGAAAAAAAGAACGCCCAAAACCAACAACCCGGCGGCGAAGGTAATGGCCGTCGCCGGATTGTCTCCGGCGATGTCTGGGGATATGGCCGTCCCCAGGGCCGTGCCCAGCCGGCCGATACCCAGGCTGATGGCCAGGGCCAGAGCCAGCTCGTAGCCTTTGAACCATTTGACGATGGTACGGGTTATCAGTACGCAGGTCGTCTCCAGTCCGACGCCGAAGATGACCCGGCCGACGATCATGAGAGTCAGCCTGGAATCCGGATCCGCAGAAAAAGTGCCGGCCGAGCCCAAAGCCGTGAGCACACCGCCCAGGACGGTCACGATACCAAAGACAATGGCGTTGAGACGGATACCCCATTTATCGAGGATGATACCGCCGATGATGATCATGCCGAAGGCGTTGGCGATGGTCGTCATGCCCAGAAGGGTGCCGAACTGACTGGAGCTGATGCCCATCTGGCTTTCCATCAGGGGTTTCAGCCCCGACAGGAAATCGGAAAACCAATAGGTGGCAAACATCAGCAGACTGACCATCACCAAAACGATCCAGCGCATGGGCGCGGAATCGCGCAGAGTCCGTTTCAATGCTTTCGTCACGGCAGCCTCGCTCTTTTCATTTCCAAAGGACACATCTTAGCACGTTCCCCGCCCGCCCGACAGTTTTTTTTTCCAGCGCCTTCGGTTATCATCCAAAGCGATGAACAAAATTAAAAACAGCCAAGCGGCCTGGCTGAAAAAATATCCACCCTCCGATCCATGCGCCTGCGAGATCTGTCGCAGTTATTGCGTACGCCCCGGCTGGTGGACACCGCCTCAGGCCCTGCTGGCCCTGGAAGCGGGTCTGGGTCCGCGCATGATGCTGGAAGTGGCTCCGGAAAAAACCTTCGCCGTCCTGGCGCCGGCCTTCCGCCAGGCTGAGGGCGGCTTCGCCCTGCAGGAATTTTCGAATAACGGCTGCACCTTTCTGAACGGCACGGCTTGCGAACTGCACGGCAGTGCATGGCAGCCCCTGGAATGCCGTTTCTGCCACCACCTGCGCCGTGGCCAGGGCAAGATCTGTCACGCCGATCTGGAACGGGAATGGCGGAAAGAAGGTCGGAAAATAATCATCACCTGGTTGAAAAAAGATTGTCCGAGCATCGAGATTGCCCGCTATTACTGTCTGAACATCCTCGGCGACCCCTTCTGCCTGAAACAGATCCTGCGACGCTGAGCCGAGCCTTGCCGCCGATAGCCCGGCATGGTAGATTGTAGCCATGAGCCATGCGACCCTGCTGCCCTGTCACCAGCGGCGGGATATCCTGAATTTCAGCGCCGTCATCCGCGAATCCATCCCCCTGCCTGACGGTCGCGCATATCAGGTTCGCCTCGATGAGTCCTACTTCTTTCCCGCCGGCGGCGGTCAACCGGCCGACCGGGGCAGCATCAACGGCATAGCGGTCGTCGATGTCATCAACCGGGACGGACAAATCTGGCATGTCACCGCCCAAGACCCGGGCTCGGGGCAGGCCGACTGTGTCATCGATGAGGCCTGGCGTAGCCATTTCATGCATCAGCACAGCGGCCAGCACATCATTTCCGGCGCCCTATGGCAGACCGCTCGCATCCAGACCCTGTCGGTTCACCTGGGGGAAGAACTCACCACCATCGAGACCGACGCAGCCGAGATCGGCCCGGAGCTCATATTCCGGGTGGAAGACCTGGCCAACGACATCGTCCGTCAGAATCTGCCGATCGAGGTCATCGCCAGCCATTCCGAACAGGCCGGTTCATTCCCGCTGCGAAAACCGCCGCCGCTCGAGGGCCCGATCAATCTGGTAAGCGTCGGTCGCTTCGACTGCTCGGTTTGCTGCGGCCTGCACCTGATATCCAGCGGAGAAGTCGGATTGATCAAGTATCTGGACAGCGAAAAAATACGCAATCACGCCCGAACCAGCTGGCTGATCGGCCGGACGGCGACACTGGATTACCGCAACAAACACCACACAATCCAGCAGCTGAAAAGCGTAATGTCCTGCAAGCTCGACGAATTGCCCGGGCAAATATCGGGACTGCAGGAGGAAAACCGGCGCCTGCACCGGGAACTGTCCGCCCTGGAAACCCGCCTCGCCGCCCTGCTGGCGGATCGGCTGCTGGCCGACCAGCCAGCCGGCGCCGCCGGTCTGCGGATCGTTTCAGGACTTTTTTCCGAGCCGGAAAGCCTGCTCGGTCAACTGGTCAAGGCCTTACTCAGCCATGAGCGCCTGGTCTTTTGCATCGTCAATCGGACCGAAAAGCAATTCACCTGGAGCATCGGCTGTTCGGCCGATATCGAGTTCGATTTCAATGGCCTGCGCGAGCGGCTCCTGACGCCGTTTGCCGCCAAGGGCGGCGGCAGACCGCCGCTGTGGAAGGGCAGTTCGCCTCGTCCCGATCTGGCCCGGTGCTTTCTGGACAGTTTTTGCGACACCATCCCTGGGCTGGCCGCAATCAAACCCTTAACAGGATGAACGGAGATCGCCATGCATGCAAAAATCAGCATCGTCGACGCCAATCCCGACAACATTCGCCAGTTTGGCTTATGTGGTTATAAGAATCCCCAGAAGGAAGGTTTTCCGGAAAAGGCAAACTGGCTGATCGGCCAGTTTCCCCTGGGCCTGGGCATCAAGGTCCTGCTCAGCGAACAGGACGGCGCTCAGGGCATGATCGAATTCACCCCGGCCGAACAGGCCTGGCGACCGGTCAACGCGCCGGACTGCCTGTTCATCCACTGCCTGTTCGTCGGCTTCAAAAAGCAATACAAAGGTCTGGGATACGCTTCGATGATGATCCAGGCCTGCATCCGTCATGCGCAGACACTGGACAAAGCCGGCGTGGCGGCAGTCTGCCGCGACGGTTCGTTCATGGCGGACCGTCGCATTTTCGAGAAAGCCGGTTTTTATGCCGTCGACCAGGCCCAGCCCGATTTTCTGCTGCTGTTCCACCCGCTGACCGAAAATGCCCGCAAGCCGGTGTTCAGGCACCAGGCGATGCAAGACACATTGCAAAAATACGGCCGCGGCGTCTTCATCCTGCGCGCCAGCCAGTGCCCTTACACCATCAAAAATGTCCGGGAAATGTGCGAAAGAGCCCAAAAAGAATTCTCCATCGTCCCGCAAGTCGTCTCCATAGACAGCCCTTTGGATGCCCAGGCCTGTCCTTCCCCCTTCGGTACCTTCTGCGTCGTTGTCGATGGCGTCGTCCTCGCTCACCACCCCATCAGCGCCACCCGTTTCTGCAACATTTTACGCAGCAAAATCCCAAGCTGACTGTCCGGACGGAATGCAGCCGAAAAGCCACTCAGTCTGAAATCAGCTCCCCTTCTTCACGAATGCCCGGTGATCAAGGTAATACAGGATTTTGACCGACAGGCTGTTGACCTGGGGCCGGTCGAAAAAGTAGCGACAGTTGTCGAAATAGTTGCGGACCAGGCTGTCGTTGTAGTCCTCGATGGCGTTCTTCCAAACCAGGGACAACTGGCTGCCCGGAGCGAAGTTCCAGGTCAGCTGCAGATCCAGGTTGAAGGAATTGTAATTGATGTTCTGGGCCGGGGCGATGTCCTGGCTGCGGATCAGTTCGCCTTCGGGCCCGAGCAGGAAATACTGCCCGCTGTATTCGACCCGCGACCAGTAGTGACGAAGGTTCATTTCCAAGGACAAGGCGTTGCTGAACATGACCGTGCCCTTGAGGCTGGGTACCAGGGTCCGGCCTTCGCGCTGCCCGAAGTGGATGCTGCCGTCGTCCTGGTCGCGAACGTAACCGACACTGTTGTAATCCGCGCCCCATTCCACCCCGGCCGACAGCTTGATGCGGTCGCTGATGCGGAAAGCCGGGGTGAAAGTCAGCGTGTAGGAAGACTGGCCTGGCACGGCCCGACTGCGGGTGTAGGACAGATTGCCGTCGATGTAGATCGGGTTGCGGTAGTTGCTGGAAAGCATCAATGTGGCATTGAAAGCCGTCCGGGTGTCGAAAAAGCGTCCGGCGACCCGCGGTTCGTAGAAATCGCGCTGTTTTCCCGGATAAAAGTTCAGACCGGCCGAAATCATGAATCGGTCTCGGAACAGCAATCTCAGAGAGTAAGCCAGGGTGAGGGAAGCCAGTTGATTGCTGCTGAAAACGGCGTTGCGGCTCAGGCTGAGCTCGTGGGTCATGGTATTGAAAATCCAGAATGGAGAGAAGGTGTTGTGGCTCAGGCTGATGGTGTCGCTGTATTCGTCGCTGCGGCGCAGGTAGCCCAGGTCGTTCTGGTGGTAGTCGTCGCTGACCAGGGACCGGCTGTAGGCATACTGCCAGGTACCGGCGTAACGGCCCAGATCCAGGCTGTACTTGTAACCGAAGATATTGTCCCCGTCCCGGTTGTAGCGCTGACTCAGCGCAGCCGTACCGCTGATGCGGTAACTGCGGGTACGGTCCAGGAAACGAAACTCGGCGCCGGTGACATTGGAGGTGTAGCCTTCGGCCAGACCGAGCACGCTGGCGTTGACCAGGCTGATGAAGGAATTGTTCTTGAGGCTCTGATCCAGCACCAGAAGAGTGTAATTGCTGAGCGGCTGGGTGACGATCTCGCGTTCCAGCCCGGTATCGTTGTCCAAGACCCGGGCCCGGGCTTCTCCGGTCAGCGCATTGAATACGCCGATGCCCAGACCACCCGAGGTACGCCCGGAGAATTTGACTGCGTTGAGCAGTCTCGTTTCCTGCGGATTGGCCAGCAGAACCTCGTGCTCGCCCAATTGCGCCGTCACCGAACTGTAACCGTAGGGTCGGCCGCCGACGCGTCGCGAATAGAACAGGTCGGCCTTGTTGAACAGTTCCGTGCTTTCCGTGAAAAACTGCCGTTTTTCGTCGTATTTGATTTCATACGGTGTCAGGTTGAGTTCCAGCTCGTCGGATTGAACCTGCCCGAAATCGGGAATCAGAATGGTGTCCAGGGTAAAGCTCTCGTTCAGACCGTATTTGATGTCCATTCCGCCGTTGAAGGTACCGTCCCAGTCGCCGACGGCGCCGTCGTTCTCCAGATAACCGGAGACGTAAGGGAAAAAAGCCAGGCGCAGGTGCGGTTTTACGCCGTGGATCCCGGTCAACAGCCCCATCGAGCCTGTCTTGTTGTTCTGGCTGCGGTCGACGAAATTCCAACTGGACGTTTCGCGGCTGCGGCGGATCTCGCGCCAGAAGTTGATGCCCCAGCTCTGCAGCTCCCGCTTGGGAAAGCGCAGGGCCGAATAGGGTATGCGGATCTCCGCCTGCCAACCGTCCTGAGTCAGAACGACGGCGCTGTTCCAGACGGCGTCCCAGTTGCGGTCTTCGCCGTGACCGAACTGGCCGTTCTGGGCACTTCCGGCACCCAGCGAGATGTTGGAATCCCCCTGCACTCCGGAGCAGGAAACCTTGAAGGAGAATCCGTAGATTCCGTCGTCAAAAGGGTTGATCTCGATCCAGAAGCTGTCGGCGTTGAGGTTGTTCTCGTCGCGCAGGCCCAATTCCTTGAGGATCTTTTCGGGTTCTGAATCGTGCAGTCGGGCGCCGATGTACAGGTTGTGATCGTCGTAGAGCACCCGTACCTCGGTGGCCAGACTGGCCGGCCGCCGGTCGTTGTTGGGCTCATACTGGAAAAAACCGTCGGCCGGTTCGCTGTTCAGCCAGCACTCTTCGTCCAGACGGCCATCGATATGAGGCGGCATGGCGACACGCAGGGCATTCAGACTGCGCCGCTGGGGTACGGCGTCCTGGGCGGCGGGAGTTCTGGTTGACAGAAGCAGCGGGAAAAGCAGGCACACGATCGACACGACAGTACGTAAACTACGTTTGAAAAACATTATGCGCCGATTGTTGCCGAACAGAGTGCGATTGTCAACAATCTGCCGTCAAAAGTGCAATCCGGTGATGACGGGAGGTTATTTTTTGTGACCGCTTGTTCGAGCCTGTTTAAGCAAAGTTCTTTCCATCCTCGTAATAGAGTGTCGGATCCAGCTCGCGGAAAACGGTGGTTACAAAGGCGGCAGCGCCTTTCAGCTCTTCGCTCAGGATAGCCGATACCGCCTCCCGGACCGCCTCCGGTCTGGAAAACCACAGTACCTCGACGAAGGGATTGCCCGACCGCCACTGCCCATCGGCGACCTGGCGACTCGCGACCAGATCGAGAGTGATCCAGGAACGTTCGCAGCCGATGGCCTGCTGCAAACGGTCGGTCAGTCGTTTGCTGGCGGAAAGCAGCAGCGCTTCGTCCACGTTATAGATATGCAAATGCGGCATTTCCGGTACTCCTCTTGCAACGATTTCTGTCCGTCAGTAGCCCTGGAACCAGGCGAAGGTGGCCAGAGCCCAGGGTATGATGGCTGTGCCGTGATCCAAACCGGCTAAAGGAACCAGTTGCAGATCGACGGCTCCGGCCTGGGAAAACTGCTGGTATGCGAGCGATGAATTGACGAAGGGAACGGTCAGATCGGCCGAACCATGGAAGAGCCGCAACGGTGAAGCGGGTAACCAGCCCGAAACGAGACTGTTGCTGACAAAGGCCTCTTTCAAAGCGGTTTCCCCCTGACCGCTCATTCCGGACAGGAAAGATTCGCTGAACAATTTTTTCTTGTCGGTCGTCAGCTGTGCGTTGATTGCCTGCGAATCGTACTGCCCTTTGAAGAGTCCGCCTTCGATCAACTCGCGGTAGGGACTGCGGAAAACCTCGCCCAGATCCCGATCCCAGCCCATGGTTTTATGGTAGGAATACACGACGAAGGCCGCAAATCCGGGTGAAGTCAGCACGGACTGGCCGAGCAGCACCTGGGCGGTCTTCAGGATGTCGTAAGGACCTGCGCCAGCCGATGTGGCCGCCACCTGGAATTGACCGGCCGGAAGTTGCTGAATCCGCTTCAGGAGCGCCAGCGTGGCGTAGGCGCCTTCGGAGTATCCGTTCAGGTAATAGCGGTTCTCCAGATCGACACCGATTTCGGCGGCCAGTTCCTTGGCGGCGTGCAGCATGTCGAGACAGGCCCGGGAACTGGCCTCGGCGTTGATATAGGGATGGAGGATATCCCGGGAAACACCGTAGCCGATGTAGTCGGGCATGACGCAAAACCAGCCTGCCGAGGCGAAGAACAGGTTGAGCATGGTTTCCTGGTTCATGGTCCACAGGCTCGTGTAGGCGGAAGGAACGTCGGCATCGCGAAAAACGGTGCCGTGCTGGTAACTGAGGACACTCAGTCCTCCGGCCTTGGCGGACACCGGGATCAGACAGGCGCCGGAAGCCTCCACACTCTTGTTCTGGAAGCTGGTCCTGTAGACCACTTTGTAGATGTTGACATCGCTGACGAGCGATGAAGCCAATCCCTGCGCGCCTTCCACATCCAGGAGATCGAGAATCGAGGCCAGCGTGGCCGCCGATATCGGCGTCGCTGTCAACAGATTGTAGGATACCAGGTACTCGTTGCTCTCCTCATCGTTCTGGTCCAGCGGTTTGCAGGACCAGACCACCAGGGTGAGCAGCAGTAACCATGAAACGCGTTTGCACATCATCAGCCTCCCGTTGTTGTTTTCGGATCGCATTCCAGGACTCCCAGACGCTGCAGTTCGGCGATATCGGCGTCGCCGTCGTCGAGCAGGCGTTCCCAGCCGTCCGGGCGATACCCCAGACTTCGGGCCGCCGAAATGAGCAGGCTCTGTCCGGTCGACGGTCGCTGCGGATCGAGGGTGTAGACGAAATCCTCATACGCCGTTTGCGGATCGGTGATCGTCCAGCCCATGTCCTTGAACATAACGATGACATCCTCCAGGAAAAGGGCGTTGATCAGATTGTGGTGCAGCAGCAGGATCTGCGGGATGTCACGCCCGAACAGGCGCTGTGCCAGTTCCCTATAGGCTTGGGCACGCTGCCGCAAATGGGCCAGGTACACGAGTTTGAACGGCTCGAGGTCCGCGCCGGGATCCCGTTGCAAAGTCTCGCACAAAGCCTGATCCAGACGCCAGTCCGAAGTATCCAGGCTCACATAGGCGTTCCTCAAGCCATGCGTCCGCAGGCAGTCGCGCATGCCGTCGATTTTTTCGGGCGTGTTGCCCTGGCGCAGGTATGGGTAGCGGAACCAGGGCCGATACCCCGGGAGACTGCGTAGCCGCTCGTCGCACTCGAGCACCTCCCGCTGATACTGTTGCAGGCCGACGCTGGCGTCGTTCAAATCCGGATGGCTCAGGGTGTGGTTGGCCAGGGCGTGACCGGCGCTCCCCCAGGCCTTGGCCATAGCCAGCCCCTGCTCAGTGCTGACGCAGCGATCCCAGATGACGAACAGTGCGCTCCGGACCCGGTGCTTCTGCAGAACGGCCAAAAAAGCCTGATTACGCTGTTGCGGACTCAAGAGCGGCGTGTCGGCCAGTTTTGGACCGTCATCGAAGGTAAAAGCCACGCTCTGGGCGCCAAGCGGAAGGTAGACAGCGGCCAGGACGACCAATATCGGCAGAAGCGTCGACCGGAACATCAGCGTATGCCGACCAGCAACTTGTAAGTGGCGTTGCCGCGGGTGCCGCCAACCTCGATGACATAGCAGCCGTAGGCCGGCAAGATCCCCTGCCAGTTCATGGCATCCTCGCCCTCGCCGGCGCCCGGCATTGTCGCCCCTTCCAGAAAGGTCATCTCGTCCTCGGTTTTCTCCTGCCAACCCGGCCGGTAGATGGTGAAAGCGGCGTTGTCTTCCTCGGCCGAGATCGTCACCGTCATGGTCTGACCCTGTCTGGCCGTCAGCAGGTAACGATCGACTTCACCTCGAATGACACTGCCGTTGATGGCGACCGAATCGCTTCCTTTGGCGAACTGCACAGTCCGGCGGACTGCGGCGCCGGCCGATATAGCCGATATCATCAACAAAACGAGAAACAGACGGCTGCACTTGCACATGTTCATTCTCCTGTGAGGGGGCATTGTCGCGGAAATTTCCGCCACTGTCAAGCCAGGGCCGGTCTAGGCAGGCTGATTCCTAAATGTCCCGTGCCAGCCGGAACCCCAGGATGAACAGACGGTCGCTCTGTTCGTTGTATAGCCGGTATGAAAGCCTCATCCCGTCGGCGTTACCGTTCCAGCAGCCGCCTCGATTCACCCGGCTGCTCACGTTCTCGACCCCTTTTGGATTCTTGCGCGGAGCAATCCCGTAGTAATCGGCGCCATAGCCGTCGCCGCACCATTCCCAGACATTGCCGTTCATATCCCGCAGCCCCAGCTCGTTGGCCGTCTTCTTGCCCACCGGCTTGGTGGAACCATCGGAATTGTCGATAAACCAGGCCACCCGATCCAGGTTGTTGGCGCCGCAGTATAAATAGCCCTTGGATTTCGCGCCGCCACGGGCCGCATACTCCCATTCGGCCTCGCTGGGCAGACGGAAGCGCAAGCCTGTTCTCCGGTTGAGCCAGTCGATGTAGGCTTGAGCGTCATCCCAGCTGACGTAGACCGCAGGATATTTCTCCTCCCCTTTGCGCACGTAATAATTGCCCTTGTTGCCGTAAATGTGGGCGTGCACGGCGCTGGTATTTTCATACACTGCGCCGCTTTCGTTGAGGAACTGCACGTATTCGGAAACGGTGAGTTCGTACTTGCACAGGTAGAACGGATCCAGCTGCACCAGGTGAACGGGTTTCTCGTCCAGGCCGCCGTCGGCCGAACCCATCTCGAATTCGCCGCCTTCCACCAAAAC